>DATNBL010000107.1:0-10662 GCA_035571935.1 Pseudolabrys sp. | reverse complement strand
CCGCGGCGAGCGAGAAGCGCGCCGAAGCCCGCGCCAAGGGCTACGAGGGCGAGGCCTGCGGCGAGTGCGGCAACTTCACGCTGGTGCGCAACGGCACGTGCATGAAGTGCGATACGTGCGGCAGCACGACGGGGTGTTCGTAAGGGGCCTACTATATTGCTAACGTACAAAAGGGCGCGGCACATCCGCGCCTTTTTTTCTTGCGCAACCATTCATTGTGTTTCAAATTGTAAGCGATGTACCGGACGGTCAAATTTCAGAATTTTAAGTCCCTAAAGGATTTCACGGTCCACTTGCGCTCGGTAAACGTGCTGGTGGGACCTAACAATGCTGGCAAGTCGACGGTACTTGACGCCTTCCGAGTAATGAGTGCGGCACACGATCTGGCAAGCCGCCGGTTGCCACAAAATATCGAAGTCAATCACAAAATTATATTTGGCTACGAACTACCGCAATCACTAATTCCGATATCGCTGACCAACATTCACTCGGATTATCACTCAGATCTATCGGCTGATCGTCCACGCGTCCTACGCCTACGGCCGTGTGCTGGTGAAATTCATCGGCACGCACGCCGAGTACGATCGCATCGATCCGGAAACCGTGTCATGGCGAACGAGATAGAGACCCGCATCCGCAGCGAAGCGGATTACGAAAAGGCACTCGCCGAGATCGAGCGTTATTTCGCCCGCGAGCCGGCGCCGGGAACGCCCGAGGCGGCGCGCTTCGACGCGCTTGCCGCCGCACTCGCGTCCTATGAGGACGAACACTGGCCGCTTGCCGGCGGCGCCGCTTCGGCCGGCGCCGCGCGGACGGGTCAGGTCCGTTCGCGCGTCCGCCGCTCGTGACGCAATAACGCCCCCACCCCTGGCGCGCGCCGGATTAATGCATATATGGAACCTACCCTCTTCCCCCGCGTTATCTCCGCGACGGGGCCCTCAACTGACATGCCGATTCCCGCGTGCCACCACGGGCGCGCCCTCTTCGGCGCCGCCTTTGCAACCCACGGAGCTTCATGACCGATACGCAGACCCACGACGTCGCCAAGGCCAAGGCGGAGGCTACCTTCAAGCGCAAGGAGCAGCAGGCGCGCGAGGGCGCGATCGCCATGGCCGAATACATCTCCGACCAGGCCGCCACGCGCGCCAAGACCGAGAAGCTGCGCGCGCTGCGCCTCGCGCACGAGGCGCAGGAGACCACGGCCGAGCCGGCGGCCGAAGCGCCGGCGGCCAAGCCGAAGAAGAAGGCCGCGCGGCGCGCCTGAGGCCGCACGCATCCCTGACCGACAAAAAGCCCGGCCTTCGCGCCGGGCTTTTTTGTGCTCGCCCGGCCGGGCCGGCCGGCGGCAACCCCTTGGTAACGCCGGGCCCCTAGCCTCCCGGCATGTCCGACGCCTATCGATTCGGCGCCCGCCCGCGCGCGGCGCGCTACGTGCCGCCGCCGCCGCGGCGGCGCACGCGGGTGCCGGCGCCGGTGCTGCTCATCGGCTTCGTCATGCTGCTGGCCGCCTATGGCGGGCGGCTGTTCATGCCTGTCCCCGCGCCGCAGCAGGGCCCCGCGCCCGCGGTGCTCACCGACGTGCGCGCAATCGACGGCGACACCTTGCGCGCCGGCGCCGAGCGCATCCGCCTTGTCGGCATCGACGCGCCGGAGAAGGCGCAAAGCTGCCGCGACGCGCGCGGCGAGGCTTACGCCTGCGGCCTGGCGGCGGGCGAGCGGCTCGCCGCGCTGGTGGCGCAAGGTCCGGTCGCCTGCGCATCGCACGGCCGCGACCGTTACGGCCGCACGCTGGCGACATGCTCGGCCGGCGGCGTCGCCGACATCGGCCGCGTCATGGTGCGCGAAGGCTATGCGGTCAGCTTCATGGACCGCGACGGCCGCTATCTCGCCGACGAGAGCGCCGCGCGCGACCAAGGCCTGGGGCTGTGGCGCGGCGCCTTCGAGCGCCCGGCCGACTGGCGCAAGCGCCATCGCCATCCGGACTGAGGCCGCGGCACGGGCTTTGCGCGGGTCCCGCCCTGCTCTATCGTCGCGCGCTTTTGCGCACGAGCCCGGACCCCGCCATGCCCACCGTCTTCCTGACCCACACGCCCGACATGCTCGCCAACTACTATGGCGAGCGCGCGCTCACCGCCCTGCGCAAGCTCGCGCCGGTGAAGCTCAACGAGACCGGCCGCGTGCTCGATGCCAGGGCGCTGGCCGAGGCCGCGCGCGGCTGCGAGATCGTCGTCTCCGACCGGCAGACGCCGGGCCCGGCGGCGCTGTTCCCGCTGGCGCCGGATCTCGTGGCGTTCCTGCGCGTCGCCATCGACATCCGCAACATCGACGTCGCCGCCGCCAGCGCGCATGGCGTGCTGGTCACGCACGCAACGGCGGGATTCATCGCCTCGGTCGCCGAGATGGCCATCGGCATGATGATCGACTGCGGCCGCCTGATTACCGCGTCGACGATCACGTATCGCGCCGGCGAGGAAGCCGAGCCGCGCATGGGCCGGCAGTTGAAGGGCGCGACGCTCGGCGTCATGGGCTACGGCGCCATCGGCGAATATCTCGCACGCTTAAGCGTCGCGCTCGGCATGAACGTATTGGTCTACGACCCGTTCAAAAAAGTCTCCGCGCCGGGCGTGACGCAGGCGGACCTGCCGGACCTGCTGGCGCGGTCCGACTACGTCGTCTGCCTCGTCGTCGCCAACGAGCAGACCGAGAACCTGATGAACGCCGCCAATTTCGCGCGCATGAAGAAGACCGCCTACTTCATCAATCTCTCGCGCGGCAATCTGGTCGACGAGAAGGCGCTCGAGGCCGCGCTCGACGCAAAGCAGATCGCCGGCGCGGCTTTGGACGTCGGCCGAGCGCCAGACCAGAAGCCGTCGCTGTTTCTGGCCAGGCGTCCCGACGTCATCGCCACGCCGCACACGGCGGGCCTCACGCCGGAGGCGGCCGAGCATCAGGCCTTCGACACCGTCAAGCAGGTGGCGGAGCTCATCGCCGGCCACATGCCGCCCGGCGCGGCCAATGCCGAGGCGGCGCACCGGCTGGCGCGCCTCAAGCCCGGCTAGACCGTGGCCTTCCCGCTCACCTCGACGCAGACATTGACCACTGCCGCTTCGCCGACGGCGATGTGGCGCGCCTTCGAACGCGTCGACCTGTGGCCGACGGCGCTGCCGGCGCTGCTCACCGCAAGGCTCGAGCCGCCCGGCCCGCTCGCCGCGGGGCAGCGCATCGTCACCCGCGCCACGGCGGAGAGCCGCAGCGCCGACCTTTCCTACGAAGTCGTCGCCGCCGAGGCGCCGCACCGGCTGGTGCTGGCGATCGACGATCCGGCCTATCGCGCCACGACCGAATACCGCATCGTGCCGGAGAAGGCCGGCAGCGACGTCATCGTGACATCGACGCTCGAAGCGGTCGGGCTGATGCAGACCCTGCGCTTCGTGCTGTGGCAGCAGCGGTTGACGCCGATGCTCGCCGGCACCGCACGCGAGCGCACGCAGGCGTTCATCGCGCTGGCCGAGCGCATCGGCGACAAAGATTAGGCGCGCTGACGGTCGGCGTCGATCGGGATCACCTGGCCGGAGATCGTCTTCGCCGCGGGCGAGGCCAAAAACACCGCGAGCTGCGCGATGTCCTTCGGGTCGATCATCGCCTTGATCGACTGCTCGGCCATCGCGTCCTCTTTCACCTGCGCCAGCGACTTGCCGCTGATCTGCGAGCGGCCCTGGAACACGCGCACGATCCGGTCGCCCTCGACCGCGCCCGGCGCGATGGCGTTGGCGCGGATGCCCCATTGGCCGAGCTCGATGGCAAGCGTCTTGGTCAGGCCGATCACGCCCCATTTGGTCGCCGCGTAGGGGCTGCGATTGGCGAAGCCGAAGCGGCCGGCGACCGACGACAGGTTGACGATGACGCCGGCCTTCGACTCTTTCAGCGCCGGGATGGCGAGGCGGCAGACGTCGAACATCGCCGTGAGATTGACGGCGATCACCTTGTCCCAGTCGTCCGCCGGATACTGGTCGACCGGCAGCGTCAGCCCGGCGATGCCGGCATTGTTGACCAGCACGTCGAGGCCGCCGAGCGCGTCGAGCGCGGCCGGCACCATGCGCTCGATCTCGGTGCGTTTGCCCATGTCGCAGCGCTGCGCGACGAGCCCCGGGATCTCCTTCGCCAGCGCCTCGAGCCCCTTCTCGTCGACGTCGCAGGTGAAGACCCTGGCGCCGGTGGCGGCAAAGGCTCGTGCGATCTCACGGCCGATGCCGGCGGCGCCGGCGGTAATCAGAACGCGCTGGGACATTCGTTTCTCCCGATCCTTGTTGTGCAGCGGAGAATGCCGAGCCGGCTCGCCAATGTCGATCCGCGCGCCTAGACTTCGCAGGCCAGATTGGGGACAGGCGCCGCATGGCCGCGAAGGACCTGCATCTCGTCACCGAGTGGCGGCTTGCCGCGCCGGTCGAGACCGTCTGGGCGCTGATCGCCGCGCCGGCGGACTGGCCGTCCTGGTGGCGCGCGGTCAAGGCGGTGGAGACGCTCGAGCCGGGCGACGCCCGTGGCGTCGGCGCCGTGCGCCGCATCACCTGGCGCACCGCCCTGCCCTACTCCCTCACCTTCGTCGTGCGCACGACGCAGGCCGAGCCGATGCGCTTCATCGAGGGCCGTGCCGAGGGCGAGCTCGACGGTACGGGGCTCTGGACCTTCACGGCGTCGGACGGCGGCACGCTGCTGCGCTACGACTGGCGCGTCGCCGTCACGAAACCGTGGATGCGCATCGGCGCGCCGCTGCTCAGGCCGGTGTTCGCCTGGAACCACGGCGTGGTGATGGGCTGGGGGGAGAAGGACATCGCGGCGCGGCTCACGCGCGGCTGAGGGCTACTCGGCCGGCTGCGCCTTGCGCTCAGGCGCCGCGCCGAGATGGGCGTCGAGGCTCCACGGCCCTGGCCCGGCGAAGGCGATATAGAAGAACACGAAGCAGAACAGGATCGCCGAGTCGCCGCGGTTGACGATCGGGAAGAAGCCGTGCGGCGCATGGCTGAGGAAATAGGCGAAGGCCATCTCGCCCGCCATGATCAGCGCGGCAAAGCGCGAGAACAGGCCGAGCGCGAGCAGCGCGCCGCCGGCGAGCTCGATTGCGCCGGCGAACCAGTACATCGTGAACACGGGCGGCGCCGTCAGCGGCGACGGGAAGCCGAACAGGCGCGACAGGCCGTGCTCGAAAAAGAGCAGCGCGGTGACGATGCGCAGGACGCTCAGGACCTGCGGCGCCAGCCGCGCGGGAAGGGAATCGGCAGCCAAGATCGTCTCCATGCAGGACCGCCCCCCTCTAGCGAACCGCGCCCGGTAAGGAACTCAATTCGGCGTGAATGTGGACAATGCGGCCGTCACAGGCGCTGATCTGGATCAATGGGCGCCTATTCTTCCGGCTCGGTGGTGAAATAGAGCGGATAGCCCTTGGCCTTGCCGAGCTCAGTCGCCTCCTTCGCCTTGGTCTCGGCGACGTCGCGGGTGAACACCGCGATGACGCAGGCGCCTTTCTTGTGCGCGGTGATCATCACGCGATAGGCCGTCGTCTCGTTCATGCGGAAGACCGCCTTCAGCATCAGCACGACGAATTCGCGCGGCGTGAAGTCGTCGTTCAGCAGGATGACCTTGTAGAGCTTCGGCCGCTCGGTCTTCGTCCTGGTCTTGGTGCGCGGCTTGACGGTGATGTTGGTCATCGCATGTCCCGGTCCCGCCCGTCATGTTCCAACGCGGGTGCGGCAACTCGCAAGCCCGTTATGTCAGCCCTCCTGCTTCAATCCGCCGACAGCCTCGATAGCCTCGCGGGTGGAGACGAGAGGGGTCGGGGACGCGCATCGACGAAGGAGGAGGCGCCCCCATGGAACTGCTTCGCGACAGGCACACGGCGCGGCGGCGAAGGGCATCGATCGCCTGCGCCCAATGCGGCGAGGAACTGTATATGCCCGAGTGGTCGGAATGGCTCGACTCGGCGCGCGTGCGGCACCTGTGGACGTGCAGCGGCTGCGGCTACGCTTTCGAGACCACGGTGCACTACGCGATCGAGATTGAGACCGCGGCCTAGGAGATTCAGGGTCCGGCCAGGGGCGCACGCGCCCTCGCTCATGGAGGACATGCAGCGGCGCCCAGGCTGCGCTGGCCGGGCCCTGAACCGTCCCCACCGCTGGTATTCCACGGCGCCTCCGCGGCGCCCGCAAAAATGCCTGTGACAAACGGGCAGAACCTCAATCCACCCTCAAATTCACATTGACGAATCGGAATGTCCGTGGCGCATTGTCAAGGACATTTGGTCACGTGGGCCGGCCGGGTTGCCGACCCGATGCGAGGTTCCTCCCGCGTGGCGTTAAGACTTGGGCGGCCGCGAGGCCGCCCATTTTCATTCCGGACCGGCGCGGCCGATCAGTAACAGTAGCGGCGATGCACCCGGTGATAGCTGCCGTCACGCCAGCGCCGCCAGCAGCCGTCGTGATACCAGTAGTAGCCGCCGCGCCGCGGCTCGAGCTCTGAACCGAGCATGGCGCCGGCCGCGGCGCCGATAATGCCCCCGGCAATAGCGCCGCCGGCGCTGTTGGTCGCCGCGCCGCCGACAATCGCGCCGATGCCGCCGCCGATGATGGCGCCGCCGATGGTGTTGTCCTGAGCCGCTGCCGGCGCCGCCGGCATCAGCCCGATCGTCGCCGCCAAAGCGGCCGCCGCCACAATCCGTCGCATGAAATCGCCCTCCGTTTGCATCGCATGCTACCGCCGGGCCCGCGGCCGCGCCATTGACCGCGGTCAAAGCGGGTCAAGGCCTCACGCCGCTGCCTGGCCGGACTTCTCCTTATCGTCCGTATCCTTGTCCTTACCCGCGCCGACCGGGTCGATCGCTTCCACCAGCTCCAGGAAGGCGCTGCCCGGCAGAGGTGGGGCGAACACGTAGCCTTGCGCCGAGCGTATCCCGAGCTCGCGCAGGTGCATGACCTGCTCGAAATTCTCGACGCCTTCGGCGACGACATCCATGCGCATGTTGTGCGCGAGGTCGACCAGCGTCTCGACGATGGTGTTGGAGTTTCGGTCGGAGCCGATGGCGTCGACGAACATCTTGTCGATCTTGATGATGTCGACGCCGAGCTTGAGCATGTAGGAGAGGCCCGAGTGGCCGGTGCCGACGTCGTCGATGGCGATGCGGACGCCGAGCCCCTGCAAGGCCGCGATGATTTGCCGCGCCTGCGTCAGGTTCTCGATCGGGTCGCGCTCGGTCACCTCGAGCACGACCTGCGTCAGCTTGATCGGCGAGGCCGAGAAGATCTTGCGCACGTCCTTGACGATCGAGTCGTCGGCGAACAGCTTGCCGGCGAAGTTGAACGAGATCTTCAGCGCCGGGCGGCGGCCGAGCGCCGGTCCCGCCTCGGCGCAGACCTGTCGCATCAGGTGCCGCGTCATCTCCTGGATGAGGCCGCTGGATTCCGCGAGCGGGATGAAGGCGCCGGGCAGGACGAGGCTGCCGTCCGGCTTCTTCCAGCGCACCAGCACCTCGGCGCCACGCAGTTGGCCCGAGCGGATGTCGACAACCGGCTGGTAGTAGGGCACGAACTCGCCGGCATCGAGCGCCTCGGCGAGCTGCGTCACCGGATCGTTCGGGTTGCGCCGCGGCACCAGCAGCAGGAAGCCGGCGACGGCGACGATGATCAGCGCCGAGATCAGGATGCCGATCCAGCGCAGGCTCGCATGCTCGCCAAGCATCAGGTCGCGCGGCGCGACGATCTCGATGTCGAAGCCGAACAACCGCGACGAGCTCCGCGCCTGCACGATCGAGCCGTCGACGGCATCCGGCCGCGCGCCCGTCCCCCCGAGCCGTGCGCCGTCGCGGCCGATGATGCCCGCGAAGGCCTTTAGCGGGCCGCCGTCGGTGGACGCCTGCGGCAAGAGGAGTGGCAGCGGCACCAGGGCCGCGAGCTGGTTCGGGCCCGCCCCGGCGGTCCGCCGCAGCCGCACCATGGTCTCGACCTCGCCGACACGCACGAAATCGAGGAAGACGCCGGGCTTCGACGGCGCGGCCTGCGTGGTGAGCAGGGTCTGCGATCCTGGTGGCCGGGCAACGTCGCTGCACAAGGTCTCGCCGTCCGGCGACATGACCGCGATCTGCTTGACCGGCGCGGCCAGGAAGGACGCGACCCGCATCGTCTCGACGGCGTCCCCGGCGCAGGAGGCCACCCCCTGCCCCGAAAGGTCGTCGAGCGCGGCGAGCGCCTGCGACAGGCGCGCATTGGCGACCGAGACGGCCCGCTGCGCCGTGTTATCGATCTCACGCTGGCTCTGCCGGTCGAGCAGATTGCCGAACCAGAGATTGAAGACGAGCAGAGGCGCCCCGGCGAGGAATACCCCGACGGCAATCGCAATCAGATTGTGGCGCGACATCGCGCGCACGGCCGGTCCCATCCTGCTCCTGGATCAGTCTTCCCAGCGGTCCGCCGGATATAGAGCCATGGCCGCGTAAAGGCGGCGTTAAGCTTAAAAGCGAGGCTATTGACCCATTTGGCCGGCGGCCCGGGCCGCGCGGACCGGCGCTAGGCGCCTGCCCCACCATTGCGCGCCGCCCCTGCCGCCGCCACATTCCCCAAAGCCCGCGTGTGAATGGAGGATCCCCATGAGCTTTTTCCCCGGCAAGGACCCCGCGGCGGGCGACGCCTATGCCTGCGACGCGCTCGAGGACGTCGTCGTGCCGCGCACGGCCGATCTCGGCGACGGCTTCACGGTGCGCCGGGCCCTGCCCTCCGCGCGCACGCGCATGGTCGGGCCCTTCATCTTCTTCGACCATTTCGGGCCGACCGAATTCCGCGGCGGCAAGGGTCTGGACGTGCGGCCGCATCCGCATATCGGGCTGGCCACCGTCAGCTACCTGTTCGACGGCGAGATCATGCACCGCGATTCGCTCGGCACCGCCGTTGCGATCCGCCCCGGCGAGGTGAACTGGATGACGGCGGGGCGCGGCATCGTGCATTCCGAGCGCACGCCGCAATCGCATCGCCTCGACCACGAGCCGATCCATGGCTTGCAGATGTGGGTCGCGCTGCCGGCGGCGAAAGAGGAAATGGACGCGGGCTTTGCGCATCACGCGGTCGCCGAATTCCCGGTCGTGTCCGACGCCGGAAAGAACGTGCGCGTCGTCGTCGGCTCGCTCTACGGCGCGGCCTCGCCGGTGCCGGTCGTGCACGAAACCTTCTTCGGTGACGTGCACCTGACGGCGGGCGCGAGCCTGCCGTTCGATCCCGATCACGAGGAGCGCGCGCTCTATGTCGTCGACGGCACGGTCGATGTTTCAGGCGACCGCTTCGAGGCCGGCCAGCTGCTGGTGTTCAAGGCCGGCGACCGCATCACCGTCACGGCCGCGACCGACACGCACTTCGTCATCCACGGCGGCGCGCCGATGGATGGGCCGCGGCACATCTGGTGGAATTTCGTGTCGTCGCGGAAGGACCGCATCGAGGCGGCCAAGGCCGACTGGAAGGCCGGCCATTTCGGCACGGTGCCGGGCGACGAGATCGAGTTCATTCCGCTGCCGGAGAAATAGTGTTTTGTCGTCCCGGCCGGGCGCGAGCGAGGGCGGGAACGACACCCTACTCCGCCGCCTCGGCGTCGACCCGCGTACGCCGGTCCGCCGTCGCGCGCCCGATCGCGCGCACGTCGAACGGCGTCGTCTGGTAGATCTCGTTGATCCAGTTGCCGAACAGAAGATGCGCGTGGCTCTTCCAGCGGTTGAGCGGCGGCTTCTTCGGGTCGTCGTCGGGGAAATAGTTCTTCGGCACGGCGATCGGCACCTTGGCCGAGACGTCGCGGAAATATTCGTCACCGAGCGAATTGGAATCGTATTCGATGTGGTTGAACATGTGCAGCGCGCGGTGGCGCGGGTCGTCGACCAGGCAAAGTCCCGCCTCGTCCGAATCCATCAGCACCGTCATGCCGCTCGCCGCCGGGATGTCGGCGCGCCGCACCTCGGTCCAGCGCGACACGGGAATCGAGAAGTCGTCGGAGAAGCCGCGCAGATAGGGCGAGGCCGGCGCCAGGATGCGGTGGCGGTAGACGCCGAACATCTTCTGCGCCAGCGGGTACTTGGCCATGCCGTGGAAATGATGCACGGCGGCCTGCGCGCCCCAGCAGATGTTCATCGTGCCGTGCACGTTGGTCAGCGTCCAGTCGAGGATGCGGCGCAATTCGTCCCAGTAGGTCACCTCCTCGAACGGCAGCGTCTCGACCGGCGCGCCGGTGATGATGAAGCCGTCGAACTTGTCGCCGCGCACATCCTCCCAGTCGCGGTAGAACGAGCCGATGTGCTCGGTCGGCGTGTTCCGCGGCGTGTGATTGGTGATCTTCACGAGCGTCAGCTCGACCTGCAGCGGCGAGGCGCCGAGCAGGCGCGCGAACTGCGTCTCGGTCTTGACCTTGTTCGGCATCAGATTGAGCAGGCCGATGCGCATCGGCCGGATGTCCTGCCGGACCGCGTCCTTCTCGAGCATGACCATCACGCCCTCCGCTTCGAGCACGGAGCGCGCGGGCAGGTTGTCGGGTATCTTGATCGGCATGGACGTGTCGGTCCTCACGATGAGCGAACAAATTCGCCAGACATGACCGACAGTGACTGACCCGTTTCGTTGCCGGTTCGGCCACATCCTCCCTTCT
>DATNBL010000106.1:0-8892 GCA_035571935.1 Pseudolabrys sp. | reverse complement strand
TGCGACGTCATGGTCTGCATCGGCGCGCGCTTCGACGACCGCATCACCGGCCGGCTCGACGCCTTCTCGCCGGGCTCGACGAAGATCCACATCGACATCGATCCGTCCTCGATCAACAAGAACGTCAAGGTCGACGTGCCGATCGTCGGCGACTGCGCGCATGTGCTGGAAGACATGGTGCGGCTGTGGCGCACGCAGGCGCATCATCCCGACAAGAAGACGATGTCAGCGTGGTGGGCGCAGATCGACAAATGGCGGGCGCGCAAGTCGCTCGCCTACCGGCCGTCGAACGAGGTGATCAAGCCGCAATACGCGATTCAGCGTCTTTATGAATTGACCAAGGACCGCGACGTCTACATCACCACCGAAGTCGGCCAGCACCAGATGTGGGCGGCGCAGTTCTACGGCTTCCAGGAGCCGAACCGCTGGATGACGTCCGGCGGCCTCGGCACCATGGGCTACGGCCTGCCGGCCTCGGTCGGCGTGCAGCTCGCGCATCCCAAATCGCTGGTCATCGACATCGCCGGCGAGGCGAGCGTGCAGATGACGATGCAGGAGCTCTCGACGGCGGTGCAGTACCGGCTGCCGATCAAGGTGTTCATCCTGAACAACAAGTACATGGGCATGGTGCGGCAGTGGCAGGAGCTGCTGCACGGCGGCCGCTATTCGGAAAGCTATTCGGAGGCGCTGCCGGATTTCGTCAAGCTCGCGGAAGCGATGCACGCCTACGGCATCCGCTGCGAGAAGCCGGGCGATCTCGACCATGCGATCAAGGAGATGATCGACGTCGACAAGCCGGTGCTGTTCGACTGCGTCGTCGATCCGGCGGAGAACTGCTTCCCGATGATTCCGTCGGGCCGCGCGCACAACGAGATGCTGCTCGGCGACGCCGCCGAGAAGCTGGAAGACGCGATCACCGAAGAAGGCAAGATGCTGGTGTAAGGCCCGGCAATGACAGGCTCTGGAAACCGGACGATAGCAATGAACGCACCGACGACCTCGCACTATCCATCCGCGCCGACCGCGCAGCGCGCCGAGACGCACACGCTCTCGGTGCTGGTCGACAACGAGCCCGGCGTTCTCGCGCGGGTCATCGGCCTGTTCTCCGGCCGCGGCTACAACATCGAGTCGCTGACGGTGTCGGAGACCGAGCACGCCAAGCACCAGTCGCTTATTACCATCGTCACCACCGGCACGCCGATGGTGATCGAGCAGATCAAGAACCAGCTCGACCGCCTGGTGCCGATCCACCGCGTCGTCGACATGACGCTCGCCGGCAACTCGATCGAGCGCGAGCTCGCCATGGTCAAGGTGCGCGGCAAGGGCGAGCAGCGCGTCGAGGCACTGCGGCTGGCGGACGCCTTCCGCGCCCGCGTCATCGATGCCACCACCGAGAGCTTCGTGTTCGAGATCACCGGAGCGTCGGGCAAGATCGAGCAGTTCGTCGCGCTGATGCTGCCGCTTGGCCTGGTCGAGGTTGCGCGCACCGGCATCGCCGCTATCCGGAGGGGTCCGGAAGGCCTGTAAATGCCACTCGATCTTCTGATCGCGCTGACGGTGTTCTCAACCGTCATGGCGTTCACGCCGGGGCCGAACAACATCATGCTGGCGGCGTCCGGCGTGAATTTCGGCTTCGCGCACACGATCCCGCACATGCTCGGCGTGACGATCGGCTTCGGCGTGCTGCTGATCGCCTGCGCCGCCGGCCTCGGCCTCATCTTCGCCGCGGTGCCCGAACTGCATCTCGTGCTGAAGATCGGCGGCGCGCTCTACATGCTCTGGCTTGCCTTCAAGGTCGCTACCGCACACGCCACCGCCGACGAGGGCAGGGGCCCGGCGCGGCCCTTCACCTTCATGCAGGCGGCCGCGTTCCAGTGGATCAATCCGAAGGCGGTCATCGCCGCGCTCAGCGCCATCACGCTCTATGTGCGGCCGGGCCAGTTCGGCCGCGACTTCCCGGTCATGCTGGCGATCCTGACCGTCTGCACCGTCGGCGCGGTTGCGACCTGGACCGGCTTCGGTGTGGCGCTGCGGCGGCTCCTGCGAAACCCGCTCTACGCGCGCGTTTTCAACGTCTCGATGGCGCTCCTGCTGGTCGCTTCGATCGTGCCGATGGTGAGCTGATCGGCATTTTTAGGCGGCGTCCGGGCCTTGTCGGCGGTGCCCGGGCGTCCTAGAAGCAAGGCCGACTTTACGGGGTAATTCAGAGGATCATCATGCGTGTCTATTACGATCGCGACGCCGACCTGAACCTGATCAAGGGCAAGAAGGTCGCCATCATCGGCTACGGCAGCCAGGGCCACGCCCACGCGCTCAATTTGCGCGACTCCGGCGTGAAGGAGGTCGCGGTCGCGCTGCGCAAATCCTCCGCGGGCGTGAAGAAGGCCGAAGGCGAGAAGTTCAAGGTCATGGACGTCACCGAGGCCGCCAAGTGGGCCGACGTGATGATGATGCTGACGCCCGACGAATTGCAGGGCGACATCTACCGCGAGCACCTCGCCGGCAACATGAAGCAGGGCGCGGCGCTCCTGTTCGCGCACGGCCTCAACGTGCACTTCAACCTGATCGAGCCGCGCGCCGATCTCGACGTGCTGATGGTGGCGCCGAAGGGCCCGGGCCACACCGTGCGCTCCGAGTACCAGCGCGGCGCCGGCGTGCCGTGCCTGATCGCGATCCACAAGGACGCTTCCGGCAACGCGCACGACCTCGGCCTCTCCTATGCCTCGGCGATCGGCGGCGGCCGCGCCGGCATCATCGAGACCACGTTCAAGGAAGAGTGCGAGACCGACCTGTTCGGCGAGCAGGCCGTGCTGTGCGGCGGCGTCGTCGAACTGATGAAGGCCGGCTTCGACACTTTGTGCAATGCCGGCTACGCGCCGGAGATGGCCTACTTCGAGTGCATCCACGAGATGAAGCTGATCGTCGACCTGATCTACGAAGGCGGCATCGCCAACATGAACTACTCGGTGTCGAACACCGCGGAGTACGGCGAGTACGTCTCCGGCCCGCGCGTCATCACGCAGGAGACGCGCGCCGAGATGAAGCGCATCCTCGACGACATCCAGTCGGGCCGCTTTACGCGCGACTGGATGCTGGAGAACAAGGTCAACCAGACCTCGTTCAAGGCGACGCGCGCCAAGCTCGCCGAGCACCAGGCCGAGCAGGTCGGCGCCAAGCTGCGCGAGATGATGCCGTGGATCAAGCAGCGCGCGCTGGTCGACAAGAGCAAGAACTGACGCTGCGCCGCGTAGGCGTTACGACGGCCGCCCCAACGGGCGGCCGTTTCTATTTCGCGATCTTTCCCGCCAGCCACTGCGCCACCGCGTCCGGCGTCGTGTCGCCCTGCGCGCCACGCAAATTGGCCTCGCGCATGACCTCGACGCCGATGGCGCCGACGAGCGGCTTCAAGGCCGCGATCAGCTTGTCGTCATGCACGCGTTTCGGCGCGACCAGCAGGATGGCGTCGTAAGGCGGGAAGACGTGCTTCGGATCGTCGAGCGTCACCAAATCATATTGCGCGATCTGGCCGTCGCTCGAGTAGGCGGAGATGACGTCGATCTCGCCGGCGGCGACCGCGCGGTACATGAAGTCGGGCTGCATCGTGCGCTGCTGCCTGAAGCGCAGGCCGTAGGCGTCGCGCACCGCCTTCCATTCCGGCCGCGCGAAGAACTCGTAGTCGCTGGCGATGGTGAGGCCGCCACCTTTGGCCGCGAGGTCGGCGAGCGAATGGATGCCGAGCGCGTCGGCTTGTCTGCGCGACATCGCCAGCGTGTAGGCGTTCTCGAAGCCGAGCGAGCCGAGCAGGCGGATGCCGTGCGTCTTGTCGAGCCACGCGCCGAGCTCGTTGAGCACCGCCTCGCGGCCCGGCGCGTCGGTGCGGTGCATGCGGTTCGCCCACAACGTGCCGGAATAATCGACCGCGACGTCGACCTCGTTGTTGGCCAGCGCGTCGAACAGCACGTTGGAGCCGAGCCCGGTGCGGCGCGACGCCGACAGCCCGGCGGCGGCGAGGCGCTGGTCGATCAACGCGGCCAGCACGTATTGCTCGGTGAAGGTCTTGGCGCCGATGACGTATGTCGCGCGCTGCTGCGCAAACCCGGGCGCCAGCGAGGCGACGATTAGCGCGGCGAGGCCGGCGGCGGCGAGGGCGGCGCGCGGGCGGCTGCGCAGCGCCAGCCCGCTTTGCATCAGCGCCAGCAACTGGTCGACGATCAGCGCCAGCGCCGCGGCGGCGACGCAGCCGAACACGACGAACACCCAGTTCTGCGTTTGCAGGCCGGTGAAGATGTAATTGCCGAGGCTGGTCTGACCGATCGGCGTCGACAGCGTCGCGGTGCCGATCACCCACACCGCGCTGGTGCGGATGCCGGCCATGATCACCGGCAGCGCCAGCGGCAATTCGACGTAGCGCAGCGCCTTCCACGGTGTCGCGCCGTGGACGCGCGCGGCGCCAACGAGACGCGGGTCGAGGCCGTCGATGCCGGTTACCGTGTTGCGCATCACCGGCAGCATCGCGTAGAGCGCCAGCGCCAGTACCGAGGGCAGGAAGCCAAGTGCCGGGAAGCCGGCGCCGAACAGGCG
Source organism: Pseudolabrys sp. (assembly GCA_035571935.1). Classification (GTDB taxonomy): domain Bacteria; phylum Pseudomonadota; class Alphaproteobacteria; order Rhizobiales; family Xanthobacteraceae; genus Pseudolabrys. The sequence goes on along the minus strand of DATNBL010000106.1, from coordinate 4,311 downwards.
CTCGGTCAGCGCCGAGAGCGCGAGCAGCAGCGGATAGAACAGCGCCAGCAGCGCGAGGCCGGGGATCGTCTGCACGATGCTCGCCGCGGCGAGCAGGGCGCCGCGCAGCCACGGTTTCCGCACCGAGACGATCGCCACCGGCAGGCTGATACCGAGCCCGAGCGCCAGCGCGGTGAGGCTCACCAGCACGTGGCCGCCGAGGTAATCGGGCAGGTGCGCGAAGGCTTCGGCGAGGCGGGCGTCGAGGCTCATTTTGCCACTGTGGCTGCCTTTGCATCGGCGGGGCAAGCCGCTAGTTTGCCGCCAACGAGAAGGGGAGGAGCGGTTGCCTCAAGCGGCCGGGAGTCCGGCGAGCGCGGTCGCGCTCAACGATGTGACGGTGGCGTTCCGCGTGGCGCGTGGCGGCGACTTCACCGCGGTCGAGCGCGCGACGCTGCACGTCGCCGACGGCGAGTTCGTCTCCATCGTCGGCCCGACCGGCTGCGGCAAATCGACCTTGCTCAACATTACCGCCGGCCTCATCGCGCCGGCGGGCGGGCACGCGGAGATCTTCGGCGCGCGGCTCGCCGGGCTCAATCGCCAGGCCGGTTATCTCTTCCAGGCCGACGCGCTGTTTCCGTGGAAGACGGCGCTCGAGAACGTCGCCATCGGGCTCGAGACGGCGGGCACGCCGGCCTCCGAGGCGCGGCCGCGCGCGCAGGACTGGCTCAAGCGCGTGGGCCTGGCCGCCTTCGCCGACCGTTATCCGCACATGCTCTCCGGCGGCCAGCGCAAGCGCGTCGGCCTGGCGCAGGTGCTGATCCGCGATCCGAAGATTTTGCTGATGGACGAGCCGTTCGGCCCGCTCGACGCGCAGACGCGGCAGATCATGGGCAATTTGCTGCTCGATTTGTGGAGCGCCGACCGCAAGGCGGTGCTGTTCGTCACCCACGACTTGGAAGAGGCGATCGCGCTGTCCGACCGCGTCGTCATCATGTCGGCGGGCCCGGCGGCGCGCATCATCGGCGACTGGCGCGTCGAGCTTCCCCGGCCGCGCGACATTTCGGAGGTGAAGCTCGATCCGGCGTTCCACGCGCTGCACCGCGACATCTGGCAGAAGCTCAAGGCCGAGGTGGTCAAGGGCTACGCGCAGGCGGAGGGCGCGTGACATGTCCCGCTTAACGCTCCTCGCGCTGCAAGTTCTCGTCGCCGTCGTGTGCGTCGGCGCCTGGTACGTGCTCTCGACCTATCCGATCGCCGGGCACATGATCATGCCGCCGTTCTTCTTTTCCAATCCGGTCGACGTCGGCCGCCAGATCGTCGCGTGGTTCGCCAGCGGCGTGATCTGGAAGCACCTGTGGGTGACGCTCGAGGAATCGATCTACGCCTTCGTCATCGGCTCGATCGGCGGCGTCGCCGTCGGCTTCTGGTTCGCGCGGCAGCCGCTGACGGCGGCGGTGTTCGACCCCTACGTCAAGATGGCCAACGCTCTGCCGCGCGTCGTGCTGGCGCCGATCTTCACGCTGTGGTTCGGCCTCGGCATCTGGTCGAAGGTCGCGCTCGGCATCACGCTGGTGTTCTTCATCGTCTTCTTCAACGTCTACCAGGGCATCAAGGAAGTCTCGCCGACCGTGCTCGCCAATGCGCGCATTCTCGGCATGAACGAGCGGCAACTGGTGCGGCACGTCTACTGGCCGTCGGCGCTGTCGTGGATGTTCTCCTCGCTGCACACCTCGGTGGGCTTTGCCGTGGTGGGCGCGGTGGTGGGCGAATATCTCGGCGCCGCGGCGGGGCTCGGCTATCTGATCCAGCAGGCGGAGGGCGTGTTCGATGTCGCCGGCGTGTTCGCCGGCATGTTCGTGCTGGCCGCCTTCGTCATCGTCATCGACGTGCTCGTCAGCATGGTCGAGAAGCGCCTGCTGGTCTGGCGCCCGGCGCCGGCCGAGGCGAAGCCCTAGGCAGGGCCACCGCCGCTGGACTATCGTCTGCGCCGAAGCGGCCCCGGCACAAGGGCCGGCAGCGAAAAGGGGAGGAATACGATGTCTTCACGCATGATCGGGCGCGTTGCAGCCGCCGCGGTGGCGCTGGCGCTGTCGACGGGCATGGCGATGGCCGACAAGGTGACGCTCGCCATCGGTGGCGCGTCGTGCCTGTGCTATCTGCCGACCGTGCTCGCCAACCAGCTCGGCGAGTACAAGAAGGCCGGCGTCGACGTCGAGATGGTCGCCTTCAAAGGCGGCTCGGACTCGCTCAAGGCGGTGATCGGCGGCTCGGCCGACGTCGTCTCCGGCTATTTCGACCACTGCGTCAATCTCGCGGCCAAGGGCCAGCATCTCCAGTCCTTCGTCGTCTATGACCGCTTCCCCGGCCTCGTGCTGGTCGTGTCGCCGAAGCACAATGCCGAGATCAAGTCGGTGAAGGACCTCGCCAACAAGAAGGTCGGCGTCTCGGCGCCGGGCTCCTCGACCGACTTCTTCCTCAAATATCTGCTGAGCAAGAATGGCGTCGACCCGAACTCGGTCGGCGTCATCGGCGTCGGCCTCGGCGGCAGCGCGGTGGCGGCGATGGAGCAGGGCCAGATCGACGCGGCCGTCATGCTCGATCCGGCGGTGACGATCCTCAAGACCAAGTACAAGGACCTGCAGATCCTCAGCGACACGCGCTCGCAGAAGGACACGCTGGCGGTGTTCGGCGGCGAGTATCCGGGCGGCGCGCTCTACACCAAGGCGGAGTGGATCGAGAAGCATCCCAAGGAAGTGCAGGGGATGACCACCGCGATCCTCAATACGCTGAAGTGGATCCACTCGCACTCGGCCGAGGAGATCGCCGACAAGATGCCGGCGGAATACGTCGGCAACGACAAGGCGACCTATATCGCGGCGCTGAAGAACACGCTCGCGATGTATTCGAACGACGGCAAGATGGACCCGAAGGGCGCGCAGGCCGTGCTCGCGGTGTTCAGCCAGTCCTCGCCCGACGTCGCCAAGGCGCATATCGACCTGTCGAAGACCTACACCAACGCCTTCGTCGAGAAGGCGGGGAAGTAGGCGATCTCTGTCCGCCTCATCCTGAGGAGCGGTCCGAAGGACTGCGTCTCGAAGGATGAGGCGGCCTATGGTTCGAGACGCGCCGCTTGCGCGGCGCTCCTCACCATGAGGCCGCGAGAGGATGGGCGGCACGAGGATGTCGCGAACGATGAACCTCCTCTCGATCCAGTCGCATGTCGTCTACGGCCATGTCGGCAACTCGGCCGCGGTGTTCGTGTTGCAGCGCCTCGGCGTCGAGGCATGGCCAGTGCACACCGTGCAGTTCTCCAACCACACCGGCTACGGCGCGTGGCAGGGCCGCGTGTTCGACGCCGGCCTGATCCGCGATCTCGTCGCGGGGCTCGCGGCGCGCGGCGTGCTCGCCACATGCGACGGCGTGCTGTCCGGCTACATCGGATCGCCGGAGACCGGCGAGGCCATCCTCGACGCGGTCGCCGCCGTGCGCCGCGCCAATCCGGCGGCGCGTTACTGCTGCGATCCGGTGATCGGCGACGCCGGCAAGGGCGTGTTCGTGCGCGACGGCGTGGCGGCGTTCATGCGCGAGAAGGCCGTGCGCGCAGCCGACATCGTCACGCCGAATCATTTCGAGCTCGATCAATTGACCGGCCGCGACAGCCGCACGCTGGCGCAGGCGCGCGACGCGGTGAAAGCGTTGCACGACCGCGGGCCGCGCACGGTGCTCGTCACCTCGCTCACGGTCGACGACACGCCGGGCGACGCCATCGACATGCTGGTGTCGGACGCGACCGGCCAGTTCCGGCTGCGCACACCGAAGCTCGACGTGGCGGCGAACGGTGCTGGCGACGCCATCGCGGCGCTGTTCTGCGCGCACTACCTGCGCGGCGGCCAATGCGGCGAGGCGCTGTCGCGCGCGGCTTCCGCCATGTTCGGCATCCTGGCCAGGACCGCCGCGCTGGGCGCGCCGGAAATCCAGCTTGTCGTGGCGCAGGACGAGATCGTGAACCCCAGCCGCCTGTTCGAGGCGGAAGCCCTGTGAATGCGAGCCATCGGATAAATTGATGACTGTGCCGCGCGGCGGCGGAGTAGATTGCGCGCGCTGTCACGGGGACGACCGATGAAACGCCGCTACGTCACGCTCGATGTGTTCACCGACCGCCGCTTTGCCGGCAATCCGCTCGCCGTCGTGCTCGAGGCGGACGGCCTCGGCACGGAGGAGATGCAGGCGGTCGCCAACGAGTTCAACCTGCCGGAGACGGTGTTCGTGCTGCCGCCGGACGAGCCGAAGCATCGCGCGCGCTGCCGCATCTTCACGCCGAAGCGCGAA
>DATNBL010000105.1:0-4570 GCA_035571935.1 Pseudolabrys sp. | reverse complement strand
CAGGAGCGCGGGCTGGCGCTGTACAAGGCGGCGGGCGACGACGACGGCCTGAAATGGGCGCAGATCCACGCCGACATCATCCGCCGCTTCGGCCGCTTCCCGCATCGCAACGCCGCGCTCGGCCGCGCGACGACGCCGCAGGAGCAGGCCTTCCTCGACGAGGGCGGGTTTGCCGGATAAGACTCCGGCATGGCCACCGGCAATTTTCACGGCGTCTTTCCGTATCTCGTGTCGCCGATCGACGCGCGCGGGCGCATCAAGACCGAGGTGCTCGGGCGGCTCGCGTCGGACCTGATCGACGCCGGCGTGCACGGGCTGACGCCGCTCGGCTCGACCGGCGAGTTCGCCTATCTCGATGCCGCGCAGCGCGAGGCGGTCGTGCGCGCAACCATCGAGGCGGCGGGAAAGCGCGTGCCGGTGATCGCCGGCGTCGCCTCGACCGCGACCGCCGACGCGGTGAAGCAGGCGAAGACGTACCAGAAGCTCGGCGCCGCCGGCATCCTCGCCATCTGCGAAGCCTACTTCCCGCTCAAGGACGCGCAGGTCGAGCATTACTTCCACGCCATCGCCGACGCGGTCGACATTCCGGTCGTGCTCTACACCAATCCCAATTTCCAGCGCAGCGACCTGACGCTCGACGTCATCGCGCGGCTCGCGCAGCATCCGCGCATCCGCTACATCAAGGACGCCTCGTCGAACACCGGGCGGCTCTTGTCGATCATGCATCGCGCGCCGGCGATGAAGGTGTTCTCCGCCTCGGCGCACATTCCGGCGGCGGTGATGCTGATTGGCGGCGTCGGCTGGATGGCGGGACCGGCCTGCATCGTGCCGAAGCAGAGCGTCAAGCTCTACGATCTCTGCCGCGCGCAGAAGTGGGACGAAGCGATGACGTTGCAGCGCGAGCTGTGGCAGGTGAACGAGGCCTTCGCGCGCTTCAACCTCGCCGCCTGCATCAAGGCTGGATTGCAGATCCAGGGCTACGCCGTCGGCGATCCGGTGCCGCCGCAGCCGCCGCTGACCGCGGCCGAGCGGGAGGTGGTGGCGCGGATTTTAGGGGGCCTCTAAGCCTCCCCATCACCCTGAGGAGGCCGCGCAGCGGCCCTCGAAGGGTCTCTGAATCAGAGGTCCTTCGAGGCTCGCTGCGCTCGCACCTCAGGACGACGGAAAAGCCAATCTTAACGAATCCTTGCTAGGGCCTTGCGGATGGCCCTGCCCTCGTCCGCATCCCGGCTTGAGCCGGCGCCGGAGCCTTCCGCCGCGCCCGACGGCGACCACGCGCCATCGGCGGCGGCACGCATGATCGCGCGTGTGCGCGCCATCCTCGCCGACCGCAGCGAGAACCGGCTGGCGCAACTCGTCGCCGGCAAGGTGTTCCTCGTCCGCGTGTTCTCGGCACTCTTGGCGCTCGGCTCGCAGGTGCTGCTGGCGCGCTGGATGGGCAGCTTCGAATACGGCGTCTTCATCTACGTCTGGACCTGGGTGCTGATGATCGGCGCGCTGTCCGACCTCGGCCTGTCGTCGGCGGCGCGGCGCTTCATCCCCGAATACACGGAACTGAAATCGCCGGAACTCCTGCGCGGCTTCCTCGCCGGCTCGCGCCAGCTCGCCTTCGTCATCGCCACCGCTATCGGCGCCATCGGCGCTATCGTCGTGTCGCTGCTGCAACCGCATCTCGACATCTATCTCGTGGTGCCGCTCTACCTCGCCTGCGCGACGATTCCCGTCTACGGCCTCGGCCAGACGCAGGCCGGCATCTCGCAAAGCTACGACTGGCCGAATCTGGCGCTGATGCCGTTCTTCATCTGGCGGCAGTTCGCGATGGTCGTGTTCATGGGCGCCGCGTGGTTCTTCGGCGCGCCGACCGGCGCCGTCACCGCGATGCTGGTCGCGGTGGTCACGACGTGGATGGTGACGCTGGCTCAGGCGCGCATGCTCGACAAGCGCCTCTACGAAAAACTGACCGCCGGCCCGAAGCGATACGACGTGAAGACATGGCTCGGCACGTCGCTGCCGATCTTCATCGTCGAGAGCTTCTACCTGCTGCTGACTTACGTCGACATCCTCGCGCTCGAGCACCTGCGCTCGCCCGACGAAGTCGCGGTTTACTACGCAGGCGCGCGGCTGCTCGCGATCGTCGCCTTCGTCTATTTCGCCATCGCCGGCGCGACCACGCACAAGTTCACCAAGTACCACGTCGCCGGCGACGCCGAGAAGCTGAAGGCGTTCTTCGCCGAAACGACGCGCTGGACGTTCTGGCCGTCGCTTGCCGTTTGCGTCGCGATCCTCGCCTTTGGCAAGCCGCTCTTGTCGCTGTTCGGGCCGAACTTCGGCAGCGGCTATCAGGTGATGTTCATCCTCGCCGTCGGCATGCTGGCGCGCGCCGCCGTCGGGCCGGCGGAGCGGCTGCTCAACATGCTTGGCGACCGCACGCAGTGCGCTGCGGTCTACGCCGTCGCCTTCGCGGTCAACCTGGCGCTGTGCCTGCTGCTCATTCCGCACATCGGCATCGAAGGCGCGGCGACCGCGACGTCGGCGGCTTTGGTCGTCGAGTCGATTTTGCTCTACCGCATGGCCAAGAAGCGGCTAGGCCACCATCTGTTCCTGATGAAACAGGGCAAAAAGGCTTAGGCCTTATCGCGCAGCATCCTGCGGATCACCTTCCCCGTCGTCGTCATCGGCATCTGGTCGATAAACGCGACCTCGCGCGGATACTCGTGCGCGGACAGCCGCGTCCTGACGAAGGCCTGGATCTCGCCGGCGAGCGTATCGGACGCCGCATAACCCTGCTTCAGCACGATGAAGGCTTTCACGATCTCGGTGCGCACCTTGTCCGGCTTGCCGACCGCGGCGGCGAGCGCCACCGCCGGATGGCGGATGAGGCAATCCTCGATCTCGCCGGGGCCGATGCGGAAGCCGGCCGACGTAATGACGTCGTCGTCGCGGCCGACGAAGGTGATGTAGCCTTCCTCGTCGACCGTGCCCTGGTCTCCGGTCGTCATCCAGTCGCCGACGAACTTGTCGCGGGTCGCCTCCGGCCGCCCCCAGTATTCGAGGAACATCACGGGGTCGGGACGCTTCACCGCGATCTGTCCGACCTCGCCGGGCTTCATCGTGTTGCCCTGCACATCGATCACCGCGACTGTGTGCCCCGGCACCGGCTTGCCCATCGCGCCGGCCTTGAACTGGCCAAGCTGCGCGCAGGCGCCGATCACCAGATTGCATTCGGTCTGCCCGTAGAACTCATTGATGGTGACGCCGAAGGCCTCGCGGCCCCATTCCAGCGCCTCAATGCCGAGCGACTCGCCGCCGGAGCCGATGCTGCGCAATTTGAAATCGTAGCGGCCCCTCGGTGATGGCGCCGCGCGCATCATCCGCAGCGCCGTCGGCGGGATGAAGGTGTTGCGCACGCCCGTCTTCGCCATCAGCGCGAAGGCTTCGTCCGGATCGAACTTGTCGAGCTTGCGCGACACCACGGCGGTGCCGTGATGCAGGCTCGGCAAGAGCACGTCGAGCAGGCCGCCGGCCCAGGCCCAGTCGGCCGGCGTCCAGAAGCGGTCGCCCTCCGAAGGAAACGGGTAGTGCGGCAATTCGGCCCCGGGCAGATGGCCGAGCACGACGCGATGGCCGTGCAGCGCGCCCTTCGGCTGGCCGGTGGTGCCGGAGGTGTAGATCATCAGCCCCGGATCGTCGGGCGAGGTGTCCTCCGGCGTGAAATCGGACGAGGCGCGCGACAGGAGGTCGGCGAAGCTTTTGTCCTCGACCGACAGCACGCAGGCGAGATCGACCTCGTGGCGAATCTGCTCGAGCTTGGCCAGTCCCTGCGCGTTGGTGATGAGGCCGCGCGCGCCGGAATTCTGGAGCCGGTAGGCCAGCGCGTCGGGCCCGAACAAGATGGCGATCGGCAGTGCCACGGCGCCGAGCTTGTAGATCGCGACATGCGCGGCGGCGACTTCCGGGGCCTGCGGCATGAACACGGCGACGCGGTCGCCGCGCGCGATGCCGTGCGCGCGCAGCACGTTGGCGAGCCGGTTCGACATGTCGCGCAGCGCACCGAAGGTGATGCGCTGCTCGCGGCCGTCGGCGCGGACGTCGAGAATGGCGAGGCGCGAAGGATCGCGCGCCGCCCATTTGTCGCACACGTCGACGCCGATGTTGTAGCGCGGCGGAATCTGCCAGCGGAATTTTCGCGTGAGCTCGTCGTAGGTGGAGGCGGCTGGCAACATGATGCGCGAGGCTAGAGGGGCGGGGCGACAGCGACAAGCGCCGTGTTGTCGTTCCGGACATGCGTCAGCGCCCGTGTTGTTTGAACGGCCCCGGGTGAGCCGGCCTTCCCTTTGTGCCCCCAGCCCACAGGGGCTTCGGGGAGTCCTTCCCCGGCAAGAATGCCGAGGGCGTGGCGCGCCGATGAGGCGCGACACTCTTTCCGTAAGCCGCATGTTCCTCTCGAAACATGCGGGCGCCTCTCGGCGCGCCACAGCGGTGTCGTTGCACGGCGTACGGGCCACGCTTCCGGTACGTGGACCAGCCACGCCCGTCAGCCAGCTCCTGGCGCCGGGTCTTAGTGCCCGGG
>DATNBL010000104.1:0-11622 GCA_035571935.1 Pseudolabrys sp. | reverse complement strand
GGGCTTAGTGACGCGCAGCTTAGAGCACTGAGCGGGCATCGAACGACAGCCGCCCTACTTCGGTACGCTCAGACAACTCACACTCAGCGCCGCATCGGCGCCCGTATGCGACGAGACGCAAGAACAAAAAAGGGAGATTTGTCGGAATAGGCAGACGGCGGCATGTCGGAATGACTTGCCGAAGGTCTGCTAAGTGCTTGGAAAGATTGGTGGGCGCACAAGGATTCGAACCTTGGACCCGCTGATTAAGAGTCAGCTGCTCTACCAACTGAGCTATGCGCCCCGAGCGTGAAGCCCGGATGTCCGAAAAACGCTTGGGCGCCGGTCGGACGCGGCTCGTGTAGCAAAGGCGGGGTGCCGTGTCCAGCACCGCAGGCCGCTGGAACGGCCCGCAAGTACCGGCGAACAAAGGAAAAGCCGCCGGGGCGAACCCGGCGGCTCCTTAGGCCGGTGGCGAGCGCCGCCGATCGATGGCCCGCGCACGCCGCCGCCTGCTGTTCGGCATCCACCTTACTGAGGACGCGGGGCGGTGTCGGGACCCATCGGGCCGGGGCCGAAACCACGGTGCATCCGCATGCCCTCGCCGCGCGCGCCGTGATGGCCGTGGCGCCAACCGCGCGCGAACGGGTGTTCGAGCCGCGCCAGCACCATGAAGCGGTGCTTCTGCGCGTCGTCGAGGCTCGCATAGAGCGGCCCGGCCGCGTCGGCGAGCTTCTTCATCGCCGCGCCGCGGCTCTCCATCGCCTCGGCGCGTGCCTTCATGCGCTCGACCGGGTCCTTCGGCTTGTCGGCGCTGGCGCGCGCGGCGAGACGGTCGGACCGGACCTTGGCGAGATCGCGCAGCGCGGTCTCCACCGCCGGCCAGTTCTTCTCCTGGTCGGGCGTCAGCTTGAGGCCCGCGTGCAGCGCGGCCACGCGCGCGTCGGCGAAGGCGCCGATGTCAGCGGCGCTCGGGCGCCAGTGCGGGCCGCGCGGCCCGTGATCCGGCGCCTGCGCGTAGGCCAGCGTGCCGCCGGCGATCGCGAGCGCGGTCGTGCCTGCCAGAATTGTCTTCCACATGTGCCACCTCCAATGGCGAATTGAATGTGGCTCAAGCAGAGGACCGCGCCTCTGCCTTATCAAGTTAAAGTTTGGACAGAGATTACCGGTCCGCAATGTAGATGTACCGGCGTTCATCGAACGCCGGTACATCTACATACAACAATTAACGATTGTGGATGCGCACCGCGCTTTACATCATCCCGAGCAGCCGCGGCAGGAACAGCGTGAGCTCCGGCCAGTAGGTCACGATCGCCAGGAAGACCAGCATCGTGACGAGCCACGGCCACACCGCCACCGCGAGGTCGGTGATGCGCATGCCGGCAATCATCGACGCCACGTACAAATTCAGGCCGACCGGCGGATGGCACAGCCCGACCTCCATGTTGACGTCGATGACGATGCCGAAATGCACGAGGTCGATGCCGAGCTTTTTCGCGGCCGGCGCCAGGATCGGCGCCATGATCAGGATGATCGAGTTCGGCTCCATGAAGTTGCCGGCCATCAGCAGGAGCACGTTGACCAGGAGCAGGAAGCCGAACCAGCCGAGATGCTGCGCCAGGATCCAGTCGGCCAGCGCCGAGGGGATGTTCTCGTTGGTCAGCACGAAGGAGAACAGCACCGCGTTGGTGATGATGTAGAGCAGCATCGCGCTGGTGTTTGCGGCGCGCAGCAGCACGCGCGGCACGTCCTTGATCTTGATCGCCTTGTAGACGAACACCGCGATGAAGAACGAGTAGACCGCGGCCATCGCCGCCGCCTCGGTGGCGGTGAAGATGCCGCTGTAGATGCCGCCGATGATGATGACGACGAGCATCAGGCCCCAGATGCTCTCGCGGAACGCCGTCCAGGTCTCGCCCCAGGTCGCCTTCTTCATGCGCGGATAGTCGCGCTTCTTGGCGAGGAACCAGGTCACCAGGCACAGCATGATGGTGAGCATGATGCCCGGCAGCAGGCCGGCCACGAACAGCGCGCCGATCGAGACGTTGGTCGAGACCGCGTAGACGATCTTCGGGATCGACGGCAGCATGAGGATGCCGAGCGAACCGGCCACCGTGATGATGCCGGCGCCGAATCGCATCGGGTAGCCGTGGCGCACCATCTCCGGCAGCACGATGGCGCCGATCGCCGCGACGGTGGCGACGCTCGAGCCGCAAACCAGCGCGAACATGGCGCAGGCGACGATGCCGGCCAGCCCGAGGCCGCCGTGGTAGTGGCCGATCAGCGACACCGCGAAGTTGATCATGCGGCGGGCGACGCCGCCGTGACTGAGGAAGTTGCCGGCAAGGATGAAGAACGGGATCGCCATGATCTCGAAGCTCTCGAGACCGGTGAACAGCTTCATCGACACCGACTCGATCGGCACGTCGGTCAGGATGAACATGAACGCCATGACGGTCAGGCCGAGCGCGATCGACACCGGCATGCCCGTGATCATGAAGGCGATCAGCAGGATGAAGAGCGTCAGCGCGCGCAGGCCCTGCGGCATCATGATGATGCCGGTGCGCTGCGCCAGACAAATGCCGATGATCAGGATCGGCGCGCAGATCAGCGTGATCGCCAGCGGCCCGGACCAGCGCGACGGCACCTCGCCGTGCGCGTCGGTCGCCGGGACGAGCGCTTCGGATGCCGCGATGCCCTCGACATGCGCCTCGTTGTGGTGCGGCAGATCGCCGGTCCGGTAATAGGTCACGGCGACCTGAAGGAAGCGGAAGCACATCAGGCCGGAGCCGAGCGGGATAGCCAGATAGATCATCCACATCGGCCATTCGAGGTCGTAGGACTGCTGGCCGGTCGCGTGCATCTTGATGACGAAGGTGATGCCGAACGCGGCGATCAGGCCGGTGAACAGCGCGCCGCAGCCGATCGCGAACAGGATGACGTTCTTGCGATTGGTGCGCGGCAGCAGGTTCACCAGCACGTCGACGCCGACATGGATGCCGGTGCGCACGCCGTAGGCGGCGCCGAACTTCGCCATCCAGATGAACATGAAGATGCAGAGTTCCTGCGCCCACGACACGTCCATGTCGGCGAGCCAGGAATAGATGGCGTTCATGATTGCCGGGATCAGCGGCACGCCGCGCGCCGCGGTCCATCGCGCGAAATCGATCGAAAGCCCGGTGCCGTAGCGGTGCAGGACGGCGAAGAAGATCAGCAAGGTCGCGGCGGCGATCAGGGTGGCGATCAGCCACTCCTCGAGATGATCAAGCGCGCGAGACAGCACTTTCCCCACGGAACGTTTCCCCCACAAAACGTTGGGGACCGGGAGTGGCGGCACTCCCGGTCCGATCGTTCACGGCGAGCTCTCGGGCCGGCCGGTTACATCTGCAGGTGCAGTTCCTTCGCCAGCAGGTCGAGGACTTCCTGACCGACGCGGCCCTTGGCCCACTTGTAGGTCGGCTGCATCGCCTTCTGCCACTCGACCTTCTCCGCGTCCGTGAGGTAATGCAGAGTGGTCTTGCCGGACGCCTTGATGGCCTTCAGCGCGTCCTCGTTCTCCTTCGTGGCGATCGAGTTCGTGTAGTCGGTCGCGTCGTCCATCGCCTTCGTCAGCTGCTGGCGGATGTCCGGCGGCAGGCCGTTCCAGAACTTCGAGTTCACGATCACCGCGTACTGGAGATGGGCGTGATAGGACACGGTGATGTCCTTCTGCACTTCGTGGAACTTCTGCGTCAGGTAGTTCGACGGCGTGTTCTCGCAGCCGTCGACGACGCCCGTCTGCAGCGCCTGGTAGACTTCCGAGAAGGCCATGATCTGCGGGATCGAGCCGAGATCGCGGAAGTAGCGGTCGGCGATCTTCGAGCCGGAGATGCGGAATTTCAGGCCCTTGAAGTCAGACGGATGGATCAGCGGCTTGTTCGCCGAGACCATGTGGAAGCCGTTGTCCCAGTACGCGAGGCCGGTGATGCCCTTCGGCTCCAGCTTCTTGAACAGCCACTTGCCGATCTCGCCCTTCATCGCCTTGTCGTAGGTCGCTTCGTCCTTGAACAGCCACGGCAGGTCGAGCGCCTCGAATTCCTTGGCGCCGAGCGGCGCGAACTTGGCGGTCGACGGCGCCAGCATCTGCACCGAGCCGAGCTGCAGCGCCTCGATCTCTTCCTTGTCCTTGTAGAGCGTGGAGTTCGGGTAAACTTCGACCTTGACCTTGCCGTTCGTGTACTTCTCGGCGAGCTCCTTGAACTTCAGCGCGCCCTTGCCTTTCGGCGTGTCGTTCGCCACGACGTGGCTGAACTTGATGATAATCGGGCTCTGGGCCATCGCCGAGCCGGACGCCATCACGGCGGCCGCGACTGCGGCTGCTACGATCAACTTGCGCATTCTTTTTCCTCCGCATACGCCCCCCAGGGCGGGGGATCTGAGCTTTGTGCCGGCAAAATTGGCACTAAACCGGGATACCGGCAAGCGGGGCAATTGCCCACAAATGGCCCAGCGGAGCAAGCCAAAAAGGACGGCAGCGGAGGCTGCCGTCCGCGTCATATCAGCATCCGAACAGTCGATTACCGCAATGCGGCGACGACCGGACCGAGCCCCATTTCGTTGGCGAGGCCCGAGGCCGCCTGCATCTGCTCCTGGTCGAGCACGGCGATCAGCGGACGCGCCGCCGCGGCCAGCCGCGCGATCGCGGCGTTGTCGAGGACAATCGACACGACGCGGCTGCTGATGCGGCGGACGAAGCCCGCCTGCTCGTTCGAGGCCTGCTGATGCCTGGCGACCGAGTGCAGCGCCGCCTCGACGGCGGGCCAGTAGCGCTCCTGGTCCGGGCGCAGGTGCAGCGCGCTCTTGATGCGGGCGACATTGACCGAGGTCGCCATGCCCTGTGCGGCATAGGTTCCGTAGTCGCTTGCGGTGGCCGGGAGCATCGGCAACAGACCGGTCATCGCGAGCGCCAGGGCGCCCGCGCAAAGAGCATTCTTCATCCTGTAGATTTCCCCGTGTTATCCAGTAAGCCGCGGCCGGCAGCCAAGCCCGGGCCGCTGGTCACGCAGGTACCGTGACAATTCGCCGCCAAGACGTGCGAAATGCGGGCAAATTGTGATTTTTGGGGTTCCAAGGAACCAAATTGACGCTTGCGGCGGCTATTCGCGCGCAAATTAACGAATGACAGCAAAAAGCGGCCGCGCTTTCACGCGGCCGCCCCGTGGATTCCGCAGCCCTGCCCTAGCCGACGTCCTGCGAGTGGATCCGCCGCTCGACCGCCGGCGTCTTGTTGCGCTTGCTCGTCATCTTGTTGAGCGCGCCGAGATAGGCCTTCGCCGACGCGACCAAAGTATCCGGATCGGCGCCGCGCGAGGTGAACGAGCGGCCGTCATTTGCCAGCCGCACCGAGACTTCCGCCTGCGCGTCGGTGCCTTCGGTCACCGCGTGCACCTGGTAGAGCTCGAGCTTGGCCTCGTGCGGCACCAGCGCGTGGATGGCGTTGAAGATCGCGTCCACCGGGCCGTTGCCGGTCGACTGCGTCGTCTCTTGCGTGCCGTCGACGTCGAGCGTCAGCGTCGCCGTCTGCGGCCCCATGGTGCCGGCGATCACGGTCAGCGACACGATCTTGACGCGGTCGTGCGCGGTGGCGATCTCCTCGTCGACCAGCGCCTCGATGTCCTCGTCGTAGATCTGCTTCTTGCGGTCGGCCAGCGCCTTGAAGCGCACGAAGGCGTCGTCGAGTTGGTTGCCGCCGAGCTTGTAGCCCAGTTCCTCCAGCTTGTGCTGGAAGGCGTGGCGGCCCGAATGCTTGCCCATGACCAGCGAGGTCTGTTTCACGCCGACCGACTCCGGCGTCATGATCTCGTAGGTCTGCGCGTTCTTGAGCATGCCGTCCTGGTGGATGCCGCTCTCGTGCGCGAAGGCGTTCCGCCCGACGATGGCCTTGTTGTACTGCACCGGGAACGAGGTCGCGGCCGACACGAGCTTCGACGCGCGCGTCAGCATCGTCGCGTCGATATCGGTCCAGAACGGCAGCACGTCGTTCCTGACCTTCATCGCCATCACGACTTCTTCCAGCGCGGCGTTGCCGGCGCGCTCGCCGATGCCGTTGATGGTGCACTCGATCTGCCGCGCGCCCGCCTTCACGCCGGCGAGCGAGTTCGCCACCGCCATGCCGAGATCGTTGTGGCAGTGCGTCGAGAACACCGCGAGATCGGAATTCGGCACGCGCTCGCGCACCGTGCGGAACAGCTCGAAATATTCCTCCGGCACGGTGTAACCGACGGTGTCCGGGATGTTGATCGTCGTCGCGCCGGCCTTGATCGCCGCCTCGACGCAACGGCAGAGGAAGTCGAGCTCGGTGCGCGTGCCGTCCTCGCTCGACCACTCGACGTCATCGGTATGGCTGCGCGCGCGTGTCACCTGCGCGATCACCATCTCGTAGACCTCGTGCGGCTCCTTCTGGAGCTTGTATTTCATGTGCACGGGCGAGGTGGAGAGGAAGGTGTGGATGCGCTTGCGCTTGGCCGGCTTGATCGCCTCGGCGCAGCGGTCGATGTCGTTGAAGCTGGCGCGCGACAGGCCGCAGATCACCGAATTCTTGGCGCGCTTGGCGATCTCGTTGACGGCGGCGAAGTCGCCTTCCGAGGCGATCGGGAACCCGGCCTCGATGATGTCGACGCCCATCGTGTCGAGGAGTTCGGCGACCTCGATCTTCTCCTCGTGCGTCATGGTGGCGCCCGGGCACTGCTCGCCGTCGCGCAAGGTGGTGTCGAAGATGACGACGCGGTCCTTCTCGGACTTGCCGGTCGTGCTCATGTCGATGATCCTTCTATTCGCTCATGCGCCGTTGCAGGCGCTCCAAGGGGTGTCTCCGCCAATCCCCCGAGTGCCCAGGCGTGAATGCCCTGCCGGCCCTCAGGGGCGGATAAGGAGAAGGAGCGTGCCCAGAATGAGGGAGGCCGCGGCGCCGGCTCGGGGAGCCGTCCGCTCGATCGCGCAGATGGTCTGCAGCGTCGACATGGCCTTTGTGAAAACCCTCAGTTGCTTCGGCGGCTAGAGTGACGCAAGCCCGGTAAAGCCCGCGTTAACCGCATGGACGCACCGCTTCTAGCGGATCGGGGTTGGCGAAAGCAAGCGCGAGGATAGGTCAGCAGTGCTGTCCATCCGCGCGGAAAGCGAGGAAGCATGGATCAGCGCACCGCCGCACTCGTCCGTCAGGCCTGGCCGCGCCAGATCGCCTTCCTGGTCTTCCTGCTCGTGGTGCTGTTCGGCCCGGCCGGCACTCTTGCGTACTGGCAGGCGTGGCTCTTTCTCGCCGTGTTCATCGGCTGCTCGGTCGGGCTCGGCCTCTATTTCGTGCGCACCGATCCGGCGCTGATCGAGCGGCGCATGCAGGCCGGCCCCGGCGCCGAACGCGAGCCGGCGCAGCGCATCATCATCGCCCTGCTGCTCGCCGGGCTGCTGGCGATGCTCGTCGTCTCCGCGCTCGACCGGCGCTGGCTTTGGTCGGACGTACCGGCCTGGCTGACCATCGTTGCCGACCTCGGCATCGTCGGCAGCTTCGTGATCTTCTTCTATGTGATGAAGCAGAACAGCTACGCGGCCGCGACCGTGCGCGTCGAAGGCGCGCAGACGGTGATCTCGACCGGGCTCTACGGCGTCGTGCGCCATCCGATGTATGCGGGCACGCTGCCGCTGATGATCGCGATGCCGCTCGCGCTCGGCTCGTATTGGGCGCTGCTGCTCGTCATCCCGCTGTTGCCGGTGCTCGCTTGGCGTCTCCTCGACGAGGAGCGCGTGCTGCGGCGCGACCTGCCCGGCTATGCCGCCTACTGCGCGCGCGTGCGCTGGCGGCTGGTGCCGGGAATCTGGTGAATGCTCACGCGCCTTTGCGCGTCAGCGCCCTTCGCGCCTTGGCGAGGTCCTTGAGTGCCTTGCCCGTGACCTTCGGATAATCGAGCTTCAGCCGGTCGAGCGCCGTGACCAAAGCCGCCGCGACGACCATGCGCGTGAACCATTTGTGGTCGGCCGGCACGACGTACCACGGCGCACCGTCACGGCTGGTCTCGCGGATCGCGTCCTCGTAGGCGTCCATGTATTTCGGCCACAGCCTGCGCTCCTCGACGTCGCCCATCGAGAACTTCCAGCGCTTGTCCGGCTCGTCGAGCCGCGCGAGGAAGCGCCGGCGCTGCTCTTCGCGCGAGACGTTGAGGAAGAACTTGAGCACCAGTGTGCCGTTGCGCGCGAGATGCTGCTCGAAGGCGCGGATGTCGTCGAAGCGGTGCTTCCACACTTTCTTGTGGTCGAGCGGATCGGGCAGCCGCTCGCCGGCGAGCAGATCGCGGTGCACCCGCGCCACCAGCACCTCCTCATAATGCGAGCGGTTGAAGATGCCGATGCGGCCGCGCGACGGCAGGCGCTTGCCGATGCGCCAGAGAAAATCGTGGTCCAGCTCCTCGGCGCTCGGCTGCTTGAACGGATGCACTTCCACACCCTGCGGATTGACGCCGCTCAGCACGTGCTTGATCAGTGAATCCTTGCCCGCGGCATCCATGCCCTGCAGCACGATCAGCACCGACCACGTGTTGCTGGCGTAAAGCCGCTGCTGCAATTCGGAAAGCCGTGCGATGCCGTCGTCAAGCAGCACCTTGGCTTCCGCCTTGTCGACGGTCAGGCCGCAGCAGTCCGCCGGGTCGTGATCGGACAGCTTGAAATGCTTGTGCTTGTCGATGCGGAAGCGTTTGGCGATATGGTCGAGGTCCATGCCGTCAGTTCACGCCGTCTCCGCCGGATTGGCAAGCCGGCCGTCGAACAGCGCCTCGAGCCAGGCGATCACGTAGCGCGGCATCGCCGCGACGACATCGCCCGGTCCGCGCACGATGCGGATATCGGCAAGTTCCGGCTGCGCCTCGGCGGCGAGATGCCTCAACATCTGTGCACGCAGTTCGCTCGCGGCAAGCGGACTGCGCAGCGTCTTGACCTGAGCGATCAGCGCGCCGTCGACCACCGTGGCCCAGCCCGGCGCCGCCGAGAAATCCGCGGCGTCGAGACCGGTCTCTTCCTTGAGCTCACGCGCGACGCTGTAATCGAGATCGACACGGCCGGAGACGACGTCGCTCGGGTCGGGCGTGCCGCAGGGAAAATAGATTTGCCCGGCATTGGCGGTGTGCGCGCCCATGACGCCGAGCAGCACGGCGCCGTCGGCGGACACGATGGCACCGGCACCGAAGCAGTCGCGCGCGCCGGCCGGCGGCCGGTCCCAATGATGCCAGGCGGTGAAGCTGGCGAAATCGGTTTCGAAATAGTCGCCGTGGAAAACGCCGTCGCGGACGACCTGCTTATGCAGCAACAGGACGCGGCCGTTCCAGATCGCCGGCTTTTGCCGTTGTAACTCGGCAAAGTAGGTCTCGATCTCGGCGCGGCGCGCGTCGGCGAACGGCCAGGCGCGCGGCGTAAAGGTGAGATCGAGACGCTCGACCGGAAAAATCTCGGGCATCGCCGCAATCGACGCGACGGCGCGGCTCGCGTCAAGCCTCGATCGCGCCCTCGGCGACGATGACGGCGTTGCCGCCGACGGTCACCGCGGTGAACTGGCCGGCGACGATGGTCATGCCGAGCCGCATCAGGCTCGGCCGCCCCATCTCGTAGCCCTGCTCGATCGCAACCCTGTGCTCGCCGTCGCCGTATTTGCCGAAGCGGCCGAGCAGGCCGGCAAAGGCCGCGACCGCCGAGCCGGTCGCCGGGTCCTCGATGATGCCCATTGCCGGCGCGAACATGCGGGCGTGGAAGTCGTTGCCCTTCTCCGCCGTCTGGCGTGAGAACACGAACAGCCCCGGGAAGGCGGGCGCCAGCGCGCGGAACGCGGCAAGATCGGGCGCCGCGCGGCGTACCGCGTCGAGGCTCCCGACCGGCACGAACAGGAACGGATTGCCGGCGCTCCAGCAGCTTGGGCTGAGATCGCCGGCGCCAATGTCGGCGGCGTCGAGGCCGAGCGCGGCGGCGATGGTCGCGTTCGGCGGCGGCGCGGTGACCTCCGTCGGCAGCACCGGCAGCGCGAACGAGGCTTCGCCGCCGCCTTTGCCGGCGGTCACGCGGCAGCGGATCAGCCCGACCTTCTCCTCCAGCACGAAGTCCGGCGTCTTGCCGCCGTCGAGCGTGGCGAGCAGCACCGCGGTGCCGACGGTGGGATGGCCGGCGAAGGGCAGTTCGCGCTTCGGCGTGAAGATGCGGCAGCGCGCGCGGTGCTTCGTGTCCTCGGCCGGCAGCACGAAGACGGTCTCGGGAAGGTTGAACTCGTTGGCGACCGCCTGCATCTGTTCGGTGGCGAGCCCCTCGGCCTCGAGAACGACGGCGAGCGGGTTGCCGGCAAACCGGCGGTCGGTGAACACGTCGAGCGTGACATAGCGGCGCTTCATGTCGTCGTCCCCTGAAAGAGCGCGGCAATCTACCCCGACGGCCGCGCGCCGCATCATCAAATTATGCGATGGCTGGCATTCATATCGCTTCCACCGTGAACACGCGGCGCGGCGCGACGATCTCGTCTTGCGCCGCGACAATCTGGATTTCAGGCGCGCCCGCCTCGGCCGTCCGGCTGAGAACGCCGAACATGCTCGAGGCCGCGCGCGAGAGCGCCTCGCCGATGCGCCCCGTTCGCAGGTAGTGCGCGCAGAACATCGCGGCGATGGCGTCGCCGGCGCCGTTCGCCGCGACGTCGAGCTTCGGCGTACGCAGGCGGAAGTGGCCGGTGGCGTCCGAGGCGAGCAGATCGACGGCATTCGCGGGCGTGTCGTCGAGCACGAGCGAGGTCACCAGCACGGCGCGCGGCCCAAGATCGTGCAAAGCCTTCACCGACCCGCGCGCCTGCTCCAGCGTTTGGCTCTCCCGGCCAGTCAGACGGGCGAGCTCGAAATGGTTCGGCGTGACGATGTCCGCTGCGCGCATCGCTTTCTCGCGCATGAATTCGGCGACGCCCTCGCGCACAAACACGCCCTTGCCGACGTCGCCGATGACGGGATCGCAGCAGTAATGCGCCGCCGGATTGGCCCGCCGCACCGTCGCCACGCAATCGAGGATCGCCTCGCCGATCTCCGGCGAGCCGATATAGCCCGACAACACGCCGTCGCAAGTGGCGAGCACGCCCCGCGCCTCGAGCCCCGCCGCGAGGTCCCGGATCAAGCCGGCGTCGAAGACGCGGCCCTGCCAGTGGCCATAGCCGGTGTGGTTGGAGAACTGCACGGTGTGGATCGGCCAGACCTCGACGCCGAGGCGCTGGAGCGCAAACACGGCGGCGGAATTGCCGACATGGCCGTAGGCGACGTGCGACTGGATGGAGATGAGGTTCATGCGCGGCCTCATGGTGAGGAGCGCCGCGCGAGCGGCGCGTCTCGAACCATAGGCCGCCTCATCCTTCGAGACGCGGTCCGTCGGACCGCTCCTCAGGATGAGGCGGAGACGGAAACCTTACTTCCCCGCCTTCTCGACGAAGGCGTTGGTGTAGGTCTTCGACAGGTCGATATTGGCCTTGGCGATGGCCGGATTGGACTGGCTGAAGACGGCAAGCACGGCCTGCGCGCCCTTCGGGTCCATCTTGCCGTCGTTCGAATACATCGCGAGCGTGTTCTTCAGCGCCGCGATATAGGTCGCCTTGTCGTTGCCGACGTATTC
>DATNBL010000103.1:0-49980 GCA_035571935.1 Pseudolabrys sp. | reverse complement strand
CGGTGACGGCCCGCGCGCGGCGTTCCAGCAGGACCTCTGGCACTACACGATCGCGAAGATGGTCGACGCCTGCGCGAGCGCCGGCATCAAGGCGTTCTACGGTCCGTTCGGCGACTTCTCGGATCCCGCCGCCTGCGAGGCGCAGTTCCGCAACGCCTTCCTGATGGGGTGCCTCGGCGCCTGGTCGCTGCACCCCTCGCAGATCGCGATTGCCAAGCGCGTCTACTCGCCCGATCCGGCCGAAGTCGCCTTCGCCCGCAAAATCGTCGAGGCCATGCCGGACGGCGCCGGCGCGGTCATGATCGACGGCAAGATGCAGGACGACGCCACCTGGAAGCAGGCGCGGGTGCTCCTCGATCTCGCCCGTCTCGTCGCCGCCAAGGACCCGGACATGGCCGCGCGCTATGGACTTTGAGGCGGTCTGGCGCAAACGCCCGGGTTCCACTATCTGATGGGTACCATGAACAAGATGCGTCAGGCGAAATTCAAGATCGGCCAGGTGGTCAAGCACCGCCTGTTCTCGTTCCGCGGGGTGGTGTTCGACATCGACCCGGAATTCGCCAATACCGAGGAATGGTGGCAGTCGATCCCGGCCGAGATCCGGCCGTCGAAGGACCAGCCGTTCTACCACCTGTTCGCCGAGAACGACGAGACCGAGTACGTCGCCTACGTCTCCGAGCAGAACCTGCTGCCCGACACCACCGGCACGCCGATCCGCCATCCGGACGTCGCCGAAGTGTTCGAATGGAAGAACGGCAGCTACCGCCCGCGTGACAGCCGGATGCATTGAGGCGTCACCCTTCGAGGCGCGCCTGCGGCGCGCACAGAAGGACGACGGGCAATTTCAAAACAAAAAGGCGCGGGCCGAAGCCCGCGCCTTTCGCAATTGACAAAGCGCCTGGCGCTTACTTCTTCGCCGGCGCGGCGGGAGCAGCCGGCGCGGCCGGAGCGGCACCCTGCTGGCCCTCGAGCTTCTTGCGCGCCTCTTCCGCCTTCTTCTGCAGCTCTTCCTGCAATTTGCGCTGCTGCTCCTCGAACGCCTTCGGATCGGTCGGCGGGCCGTCATAGGCCTTGGCGAAGTCGGCGAGCGGCAGCGGCAGCGAGATCGCGGTGCCCTGCAAATTGATCGCCTGCACGGTGATCTGCTGGCCCTTCTTCATCTTCGCGATGAGATCGTCGGTGACCGGATAGTCGGCCATGCAGCCGACCGGGAAGCAGATCTTGTACGGCGCCTGCATCGGCTGATTCTGGTCGACGATGACGCGCGTGCCGTGTTGCAGCTGCATGCCGAGCGGGACGGTGACGCGCAGCACCTTCTGCTCGCCCTCCGGCTCGAACAGCTGCACGATCGCGACCGGCATGCCGTTCTCGAGGCGGCCGTCCTTGGTGACGACGCAGACCTGCTTGTTGTTGGTGTCGGGGCCCTTGCCGCAGACCTTCATCCACGGCGAATACATGAGCTGCGGTTCGCCCTGGCCCTGCTGGCCGGGCGCCGCCGGAGCGGGCTGGGCGGGCTGCGCCGCGGGCGCGGCCGGCTTGGCGGCCGGCTTCTTCGGCTGGGCGGTCGCCGGCACCGACAATACGGCGGCGAGCGCGGCGGCGCTGCACGTTGCGGCCAGCGCGCGGCCCCACGGCCGGGCCGATGCGATCCGATGATCCATTGCGATAAATCCCTTGCTTTCCAACCGTCCGGCGGCTCGCGTGACGAGCCCGGACGGTCGCCCGTCCGGCTCTGTCGGTGCGAAATACGGCGGGAGCGTGACCCGGACCGGTGCCTGATAGCCGAATTCACGCCTGCAATAAAGCCACGAAGCCTTAGAAAATGCGCTGCGGGCCGCATCGCTCCGCCGTGGTAAATTCCCGCGAATCCGGAACCGAATCGCATCCGCCCCGTGCCCATTCCGCCGTCCCGCCGAAACGCCGCGCACGCAGGCCCGCCGTCGCGCCGCGACGTGTTGATCGGCGCGCTGGCGGCCTCGCTCCCCTGGCCCGCCCTGCCGGCACGCGCCGATGCCGCGCGCCATGCCATCGCCATGCACGGCGATCCGGCCTGGCCGGGCGACTTCACCGCGCCGGTCTACGCCAACGCGAACGCGCCGAAGGGCGGGCAGCTGGTGCAGGGCGTGCTCGGCGCCTTCGACAGCGTCAATCCCTTCATCGTCAAGGGCATCCCGGCGGCGAACATCCGCGGCTACCTGATCGAGAGCCTGCTGGCGCGCGGCTATGACGAGCCGTTCACGCTCTACGCGCTGCTCGCCGACGGCGTGGAAACCGACGACGCGCGCAGCCACGTCACCTTCACCATCAATCCGAAGGCGCGCTTCGCCGACGGCAAGCCCGTCACCGCCGAGGACGTGATCTTCTCCTGGCAATTGCTGCGCGACCACGGCCGGCCGAATTTCCAGATCTACTACGCCAAAGTCAAATCGGCCGACGCGCCAGACGCGCGCACCGTGCGCTTCGACCTCACCGGCGCCGGCGACCGCGAACTGCCGCTGATCCTCGGGCTGATGCCGATCCTGGCGAAGCACGCGGTCGACGTCGCGACCTTCGAGGACACGACCTTCACGCCGCTCCTCGGCAGCGGCCCTTATAAAATCACCGCGGTCAGGCCCGGCGAGAGCGTGACCTTCACGCGCGATCCGAACTATTGGGGCCGCGATCTGCCGATCAACCGCGGCACGTGGAATTTCGACACCGTCCGCTACGACTACTACCGCGACGGCAATACGCATTTCGAGGCGTTCAAGAAGGGCCTCTACGACGTCCGCCTCGAAACCGATCCGGGGCGCTGGCAGACGGCCTACGATTTTCCGGCATTGCGCGACGGCCGCGTTGCCAAGGAGACCTTCCCCTACGGACTGCCGAAGGGCATGGAGGGACTGTGCTTCAATACGCGGCGCCCGATCTTCGCCGACATCCGCGTGCGTGAGGCGCTGCTGAACCTGTTCGACTTCGAGTGGACCAACCACACCTACTTCTTCGATCTCTACAAGCGCACCGCCAGCTATTTCGACGGCTGCGAACTCTCGGCGCATGGCGTGCCCGCGAGCGCGCAGGAGCAGGCGCTGCTCAAGCCCTTCCCCGGCGCGGTGCGCCCCGACATCATGGAAGGCCGCTGGGAGCCGCCGAAGACCGACGGCACCGGCCGCGACCGCAACGGCCTGCGCAAGGCATTCGCGCTGTTCAAGGAGGCCGGCTACGAGCTCAAGGGCACCGAGCTCATTCATGTGCCGAGCGGCCGGTCCTTCACCTTCGAGATCCTCACCAACACCCGCGACCAGGAGCGCCTCGCGCTTGCCTATGCGCGCAGCCTCAAGCGCGCCGGCATCGAGGCGCATGTGCGCAACGTCGATCCGACGCAGTTCGAACACCGCCGCATCGGTTTCGATTTCGACATGATGCAGTACCGCTGGGAGCAGTCGCTGTCGCCCGGCAACGAGCAGCTTTTCTATTTCAGCTCGGAAGCCGCCGGCCAGAACGGCAGCCGCAACTACATGGGCGTCAAGTCGAAAGCCATCGACGCCATGATCGCGGCGCTGCTCGCGGCCACGAAGCAGGAGGATTTCGTCGCCGCGACGCGCGCGCTCGACCGCGTGCTGCTGTCTGGCTTCTACGTCATTCCGCTCTACTACCCGCCGGTGCAATGGATCGCGCGCTGGACGCGTATCGCGCACCCGCAACGCACCTCGCTCTACGGCTACCTGCCCGAGACCTGGTGGGTGAAGGACGGCAAGGCATGAGCGCGCCGCACGCCTTGACGCTCGATGCGCTGTTCCGCCGCGCCGGCGTGCGCAATGCACAGGCGCTGGCCCTGGCCGATCCGCCGAACCGCGCGGCCTTCACCGATGGCGCGCCGCGCACGCTCACTTACGCCGAGGCCGACCGCGCCATCTCCGCCTTCGCCGCGACCTTGCGCGGGCTCGGCCTGCACGCCGGCACCGTCGTCGGCCTGCAATTGCCGAACACCGTCGAGAACGCCGTGGCACTCCTCGGCGCCTTGCGCGCCGGCATGGTGGCGGCGCCGCTGCCGCTGCTGTGGCGGCGGCAGGATATGACCGAGGCGCTGGGCCGCGCCGGCGCCAAGGCCATCGTCACGGCTGGGCGCATCGGCGCCTTCGCCCACGCCGAACTGGCGATGGAGGTCGCGGCCGAGCTGTTCCCGATCCGGCAGATCTGCGCCTTCGGCGGCAACCTGCCCGACGGCGTCGTGCCGCTCGACGGCATCTTCGCAAACGCCGCAAGCGAGCCGCCGCCACACCGGAACGGCGATGCCGCGTCGACCGTCGCCATCACGTTTGAATGCAGCGCCGACGGATACCTGCCAGTCCTGCATGACCACGCGCACCTCCTCGCGGCGGGGGCCTCGCTCGCGCTCGCCGGCGGCTTCACGGCGGAAATGCCGATCCTCTCGACCATTCCGCCCGCCACCTTTGCCGGGCTCGCGGTGACCTTGATGCCGTGGCTGATCGCCGGCGGCGCGCTTCATTGGCATCACGGCTTCGATGCCGAGGCGTTCGCGACGCAGACGGCCGCTCTCGAGAACGCGGCCGTGGTGCTGCCGGGGCCCGCGCTGCCTGCGCTCACTGTCTCGCCATCGCGCAAAATTGTCGCGCTCTGGCGCGCGCCGCTGGGCCTCGCCGCCGAAATTCCGGTGCTGAATGCCGTCGACGCCGTCTGCCGCGACGAAGCCGCGATCACCGCCGCCGCCCGCGACAGCGACGGCCTGCCCGATCCCGCCGTCATCGCGGCTGCGGATAACCCGCCCGCGCCCGGCATGATCGGCGTCGGCGCCTATCAATTCCGCCAGGCGGCGCTCGACGCGGCCATTGCCGCCGCCGATCCGGCGGCGATGATCGCGGCTTTGCCCGACGGCCTGCTCGGCAACCGCCTCGCCGGCCATGCGCCCGACGCCGCCCGCGTCGCCGCCACGCTTGCCACGCGCGGCGCGAATGCACTTGTGGCCGGGGCGTTCAAGTCCATAGGGCGGATTAGCGCAGCGTAATCCGCCGCGTGACTGGCATCGCGGCGCGTTACGCCTGCGGCTAACGCGCCCTGCGATCCTTGCCGTCAACGCGCTATTAACAGCCCGCCCGTAGAGTGCCGCGGTCCATTTTGTAACCCGCGTGCGTGCCATGTCGCTGCAAGGTCCGCTGATCGTGGTCGCCGAAAAGCCGGCGGCCGAACTCACGGGCGCCTTGAGCGCCGCCGGCGCCTTCCCCATCGTCGAGGCCACATGGGCCGATGCGCCGACCGCCTTCGTTGCGGTCAAGCCCGCCGCCGTGGTCATCGCCGAGCCGGGCCCGCCGCCGAGCGAATCCGCTGCGCGGATGCTGTGTCTCCAGATCGCCACATCGAACGGCCCGATCGTTCCGACGATCGCGCTGGCCTATGGCGACCTCGACGCGGCGCTGCCCGTCGCGCTGCCGGCCGACGCCTCGCTGCCCGTCGCCCGCGTTGTCGCTCGCCTGCAATCGGCGCTGCGCGTGCGCGCCCTCCATGCAACGGTGCTGCGCCGCTACGACGACGCGGCAGCGCAGTCCGGCACTTTGCCGCCGATGCCCACAGCCGACGCGCTCGACGAGGCGACCGTGCTCATCGTCGGCCGCGGCCCGCTCTACCCGGCGCTCAGCGTCGCCATGGGCGAGCGCGTCAAGATGATCGGCGCGCTCAGTGTCGAGAACGCCGCGCGCTATCTCAACGCCCGCGACATCGACGGCATCGTGGTCGGCGACGGCTTCCCGGCCGTGACGACGGACGCCTTCCTCTCGGCGCTGGCGCAGGACACGCGCTTCCGCGACCTGCCGGTCGCCGTCATCGGCGAGACCTCGGACGATTTCGCCGAGGTGCTGCCGAACGTCGACCACCTCGACCCCGATCCGCGCCGCATCGTCTCGCGCATGGTGCCGCTCATCCGCCTGCACGCCTTCGAGGCGCGCCTGAAGCGCGTCCTCGCGTCGCTGGACGCCGGCGGCCTTTTCGATCCGGACACCGGCCTCTTCACCCGCGATGCTTTCTGGCGCGACCTCGGCAAAGCCGTCGCGGAGGCCGCCGACCGCAGCCAGCCGCTGTCGCTCGCCCGCTTCTCGTTCGAAGGGCCGCTCGACGCACGCGCCGCGCTTGACGGCGCCCGCCTCGTCACGCGCCTGACCCGCGCCGTCGATTTCGGCGCGCGCGAGGAGGACGGCGCGATCCTGATCGCCTTCACCCAGACCGATCTCAAGAGCGCCCACGTGGTCGCCCGCCGCATCGCCGGACTGCTCAAGACCACGATGCTGGCGCCGCACCGCGCGCATCAGAAGGTCACCGCCAACGTCACTTTGGCGAGCCTGAAGGCCGGCGATACGGTCGATACGCTCATGCAGCGCGTCATGGGCAGCCGCATGGTTGCCGCCGAGTAGGCGGACGCCTACCTTCCGGGCTCCAGCCGCGCAGGGAGCCTCCCAATGCCTGACCGCCGTCCCGTCCGCATCGACGTCGTCTCCGACGTCGTCTGCCCGTGGTGCTTCATCGGAAAACGGCGTCTGGAGAAGGCCTTGGCGCTAGCGTCCGATGTTCCAGTGGAGGTTCACTGGCGCCCCTACTTCCTCAACGACTGGATACCGCCCGAGGGCATCGCCCGCGAGCAGTACCTTACGACCAAGTTCGGCTCGCCCGAGCGCTACAATGGCATCGCCCAGCGCGTCCGAGCCGCCGCGGCGGCGGAAGGGCTCGACTACGCCATGGACCGGATCAGCCGCCAGCCGAACACGCGCGACGCCCACCGCCTGATCCGCTGGGCCGATGGCATCGGCAAGGCCGCCGCGATGAAGCAGCGGCTGATGGATCTCTATTTCACCGAGGGCGCCGACCTCTCCAACGAGGCCGTGCTGGTGCAGGCTGCCGCCGATATCGGGCTCGACCCGGAAGACATTCGCACCGCGCTCGACAGCGACAAGGACGTCGCCGAGATCGACGCCGAGGTCGAGGCGGCCAAGGAGGCCGGCATCCAGGGCGTCCCCTGCTTCATCCTCGACGGCAAATACGCCATCTCCGGCGCGCAGGAGCCGGAGGCGCTGGCCGAGGCGATCCAGCAGATCAGCGCGCAGGCGGCGGAGTAGCTCGCGCTGTAGGGTGGGCAAAGGCGCGCAGTCCGCGCGCCCTGCCCACGCCGGACATCCGACGGTGCGCACGCTTCGCTTTGCGCACCCTACGGACTCCCGCCGTGAAAGTTATGCCGCCTTCTTCTCCGCAATGCCCGCCAGCTGCCGCAGCAGCGTGGTCGTGCCCTTCAGCCGCTGCG
The DNA here is from genome assembly GCA_035571935.1 of Pseudolabrys sp. Classification (GTDB taxonomy): domain Bacteria; phylum Pseudomonadota; class Alphaproteobacteria; order Rhizobiales; family Xanthobacteraceae; genus Pseudolabrys. The sequence continues at coordinate 42,698 of DATNBL010000103.1, read as the reverse complement.
ACGGCGCTTCCCAGTCGCCGAGCAGGACGAGCTTCTGCCCCGCCTTCTCGTTGCGGATGCGCGCGTTCGGCCCCTGCGCCTGGATGAATTGCAGGAGCCCGGCCGGATTGGCGAACACGTTGTCGCGGAACGAGAGCACCAGGCCCTTCGGTCCGGCGTCGACCTTCTCGACATTGGCGCGGCGGCACAAAGCCTTGATCGCCACCACCTGCAACAGGTGCTCGACCTCCTTCGGCAGCGGGCCGAAGCGGTCGACCAGTTCGGCCGCGAAAGCCTCGATCTCGCGCTCGTCCTCGAGATCGGCCAGCCGCCGGTAGAGCGCGAGGCGGACCGAAAGGTCGGCGACGTAATCCTCCGGGATCAGCACAGGCGTGCCGATGGTGATCTGCGGCGACCAGCGGTCCTCGACCGGCGCGGTGATGCCGGCCTTCAGGCTGACCACCGCCTCCTCCAGCATCTGCTGATAGAGCTCGAAGCCGACCTCCTTGATGTGACCGGACTGCTCCTCGCCGAGCAGGTTGCCGGCGCCGCGGATGTCGAGATCGTGGCTCGCGACCTGGAAGCCGGCCCCTAACGTGTCGAGCGATTGCAGTACTTTAAGCCGCCGCTCGGCCTGCGGCGTGATCGGCTTCTCCGCCGGCAGCGTGAACAGCGCATAGGCGCGCAGCTTCGAGCGGCCGACGCGCCCGCGCAGCTGATAGAGCTGCGACAGGCCGAAACGGTCGGCGCGGTGCACGATCAAGGTGTTGGCGGTCGGGATGTCGAGGCCGGATTCGATGATCGTGGTCGAGAGCAGCACGTCGTATTTGCCGTCGTAGAAGGCCGACATGATGTCGTCGAGCACGGTCGGCGGCATCTGCCCGTGCGCGACGGCGACGCGCACCTCGGGGATGTGCTTGTCGAGGAAGTCCTTGGCGCCGGCGAGGTCCTCGATGCGCGGGCAGACGTAGAAGGACTGCCCGCCGCGGTATTTCTCGCGCAGCAGCGCCTCGCGGATGGTCACGGGGTCGAACGGCGTGACGAAGGTGCGCACCGCGAGCCGGTCGACCGGCGGCGATGCGATGATCGAGAGGTCGCGCACGCCGGTGAGCGCGAGCTGCAGCGTGCGCGGGATCGGCGTCGCCGACAGCGTCAGCACATGCACCTCGCTGCGCAGCGATTTGAGCCGCTCCTTATGGGCGACGCCGAAGTGCTGTTCCTCGTCGACCACGACAAGGCCGAGGTCCTTGAACTTGATGCCCTTGCCGAGCAGCGCGTGCGTGCCGATGACGATGTCGACCTGGCCGTCGGCAAGCCCGGCCTTCACGTCCTTCAGCTCCGCCGCGGGCACCAGCCGGGAAGCCTGCGCGACGTTGATCGGGAAGCCGCGGAAACGCTCGGTAAAGGTCTTGAAGTGCTGGCGCGCAAGCAGCGTGGTCGGCACCACGACCGCCACCTGCTTGCCGTTGATCGCGGTGTCGAAGGCCGCGCGCAGCGCCACTTCCGTCTTGCCGAAGCCGACGTCGCCGCACACCAGCCGGTCCATCGGCCGCCCTTTGGCGAGATCGTCGAGCGCGGCGCCGATCGCGGTGAGCTGGTCTTCCGTTTCCTCGTAGGGGAAGCCGGCGCAGAACTCGTCATAGGCGCCGGGCGTGACGGTGAGTTTCGGCGCCTCGCGCAGCTGCCGCTCGGCGGCGATCTTGATGAGGTCGCCGGCGATGGCGAGGACGCGCGCCTTCATCTTCGCCTTGCGCGTCTGCCAGCCGCCGGTGCCAAGGCGGTCGAGTTCGACGTGGCTGTCCTCGGACCCGTAGCGCGACAACAGTTCGACGTTCTCGACCGGCAGATAGAGCTTGGCGCTCTCGGCGTAATGGATCTCGAGGCAGTCGTGCGGCGCGCCGACCGCCTCGATCGCCTGCAATCCGACGAAGCGGCCGATGCCGTGGTCGACGTGCACGACGAGATCGCCGGGTGCGAGGCTGGTCGCCTCGGCGATGAAATTGTCGGCGCGGCGCTGCGCCCGGCGCGGGCGCACCAGCCGATCGCCGAGGATGTCCTGCTCGGCGATGACGGCGGCGTCCGCGGTCTCGAAGCCGGCCTCGATGCCGAGCACGGCGAGCGCGATGGCGTGCTTCGGCAGCGCCACCACATCCGGCCACGAGCGCACCGGCGTGAGGTTGACGAGCTTGTGGTCCGCGAGCACGTGGCTCATGCGGTCGCGCGCGCCCTCGCTCCACAGCGCGACGACGACGCGCTTGCCCGCCGCCATCCGCGCCGACACGTGTTGGCTCACCGCCTCGAACACATTGGCGCCGGGCTCGTTGCGTTCGGCGGCGAAGTTGCGCCCGGCATGCGCGCCGATGTCGATGACGTCGCGCGCCTCCGGCACGGCGAACGGCGACAGCCGCGCCCGCGCCGCGGCCGCAAGCCGCGTCTTCCACTCGTCTTCGGACAGATAAAGCCGGTCCGGCGGCAGCGGCTTGTACGGCGGCGTCACCCCCTGCTTCAGCGCCTCGCGCCGCGCCTCGTGATAATCCGCGATCTGGCTCAGCCGCTCATGCGCGGCATCTTCGTCGAGATGCTCGAGCGCCAGCGGCGTGCCCGGCAGGTAGTCGAACAACGTCTCCATCTGGGTGTGGAACAGCGGCAGCCAGTGCTCCATGCCCGGATGACGGCGGCCTTCGCTCACCGCCGCGTAGAGCAGATCGTCGGGGCCGGCGGCGCCGAATTCGGCGACGTAGCCGGTGCGGAAGCGGCGGATGGTCTCGGTGACGAGGCGGAATTCGGCGACCGGCACGAGGTCGAGGCCGCGCATCGCCAACTCACTACGTTGCGTTTGCGCGTCGAATGTCTTGATCGTCTCCAGCGCGTCGCCGAAGAAATCGAGCCTGACCGGCATGTCCATGCCCGGCGGGAACAGGTCGAGGATGCCGCCGCGCACGGCATATTCGCCGGGCTCGCGCACGGTCGAGGCGCGCATGTAGCCGGTCAGCTCCAGCCACTCGACGATCGAGGCCATGCCGATGACGTTGCCGGGCGCGACCGAGAGCGCATGCGTCGCGACGAATTCGCGCGAGGGCACGCGCTGCGTCGCGGCGTTGATCGTCGTCAGCAGCACCGAAGGCTTCTCGCGGCCTTTTGTGCGCACCAGCCGCGACAGCGCGGTCATGCGCTGCGCCACGACGCCGGCATGCGGCGAGACGCGGTCGTACGGCAGGCAGTCCCAGGCCGGGAATTCCATGATCTCGAGGTCGGGGCCGAAGAAAGCGAGCGCTCGCGACAACGCCTGCATGCGCTGGCCGTCGCGGCAGATCACCGCGAGCGAGATCGCCGGTGCGTCGGGCTTGACCGCGATCGAACGCGCGAGGTCGGCGAGCACCAGGCCCTCGGCGCCGTCGGCGACTTGCGCCAGCGTCAGGACTTTTCCGGGCTGAAGGGAGTTCGCGGGAGAAACGGCCATTACATTCATCACTTATGCGCGCCGCTCGCGTGGTGGAAGGCGCGGAGACGGCGGAACATCGGCGTGTCGATCTCGGCCGGCGTCGGCTCGGAACCGTTCACCCACGCAAACATCTGCTGGTCGGGAATGTCGAGCCAGCTTTCCAGCACGTCCATCTCACCCTCGGTCAGGCGCTCGAGTTCGGCGTCGGCGAAGCGCCCGAGCACGAAGTCCATCTCCCGGATGCCGCGATGGCGGCAGCGGAACAAGAGGCGCCGCCGGCGCGCGTCCAGGCCCTCACTCGACAGTTCGGTCACTCGGTTCTCCAACGCCAAAAACCCGGACGGGGCCGGGCGGGGGTTATATAGGCGCGTCGGTCGGGGATGTCATGACCAAGGGCACCGTCATGGCCGCGCTTGTCGCGGCCATCCACGCCTTCCTTTGGCGCGTGAAGAAAGACGTGGATGCCCGGCACAAGGCCGGGCATGACGGGAGAGATCGGGCGCGGGCAATCCACTACACTGGAGAGCGATGCGCCCGCCGGTCCTCAATCCACTGTTTGCCGCGCTGACCAGCCTCTCCGGCGTCGGGCCGAAGCTGGAGGCGCTCTATGCGCGCCTCCTGGACCGCGAGACGCCGCGGCTCGTCGACCTGCTCCTCCACCTGCCGTCGGGCACCATCGACCGCCGCGCGCGGCCGAAGCTCAACGAGGTCGAGCCGGGGCAGGTCGTTACCGTCATGGTCACAGTGGAGGAGCACCGCCCGGCACCGCGGCACCGGCCGCGCGCGCCCTACCGCATCCTGGTGAGCGACGACACCGGCACGCTGACGCTCACATATTTCAGCGCCCGGCCGGATTACCTCGAGAAGCTCCTGCCGCCCGGCGAGACGCGCTACGTCTCCGGCACCGCCGAGTTCTACGACGGTATGCTCCAGATGGTGCACCCCGATCGCGTCGTCGACGAGAAGGGTTTTGCCGCGCTGCCGCTGGTCGAACCGGTCTATCCGCTGACCGAAGGTTTGGCGCTCGGCAATGTCCGCCGCGCGGTCGACGGCGCGCTGACGAAACTGCCGGACCTGCCCGAGTGGCAGGACGAAGCCTGGGTCGCGCGCGAGCGCCTGCCCGCTTTCGCCGAAGCACTACGCGCGCTGCACCGGCCGCACGAACCGCACGACATCGCGCCGGAAAACCCGGCGTGGACGCGGCTCGCCTATGACGAGCTGCTCGCCGGCCAGCTCGCGCTGGCGCTGATGCGCGCGCATATGCGCCGGCAGGCCGGTCACGCCCATGCCGGCGACGGGCATCTGCGCGCGAAAGTACTCAAGGCCCTGCCCTATGCGCTCACCCATTCCCAGCAGAAGGCGGTCGACGACATCGTCGCCGATCTCGCCAAGCCCGAGCGCATGCTGCGCCTGCTTCAGGGCGACGTCGGCTCCGGCAAGACGGTCGTCGCGCTGGCCGCCGCGGCCGCCGTCATCGAAGCCGGACGGCAGGCCGCCTTCATGGCGCCCACGGAAATCCTCGCGCGCCAGCATTTGAAGACCATCGCGCCGCTCGCCGAAGCCGCCGGCATCGAGGTCGCGATCCTCACCGGCCGCGAGCGCGGCAAGGAACGGCAGGCGATCCTCGACCGCCTCGCACTCGGCGACATCCATCTTCTCGTCGGCACGCACGCCCTGTTCCAGGACGATGTCGCCTTCCGCGATCTCGCGCTCGCCATCGTCGACGAGCAGCACCGCTTCGGCGTGCATCAACGCCTCGCGCTGACGCAGAAGGGCGAGGCCGTCGACGTGCTGGTGCTGACCGCGACGCCGATCCCGCGCACGCTCGTGCTGACGTTTTTCGGCGACATGGATATCTCGGAATTGCGCGAGAAGCCGGCCGGGCGGCAGCCGATCGACACGCGGACCGTTCCGCTCGACCGGCTCGACGAGGTCGAGGACGCGATCGGCCGCGCCCTCGCCGAGGGCAAGCGCGCTTACTGGGTCTGCCCGCTGGTCGAGGAGTCCGAGAAGACCGACCTCGCGGCGGCGGAGGAGCGCCATGAAGAACTGCGCCGCAAGTTCGGCGATGCCATCGATCTCGTGCACGGCAAGATGAAGGGGGCCGACAAGGACGCGGCGATGGCGCGCTTTGCCGCCGGCGAGACCCGCCTGCTCGTCGCAACCACCGTGATCGAGGTCGGCGTCGATGTGCCGGAGGCGACGATCATGGTGATCGAGCACGCCGAGCGTTTCGGGCTGGCGCAGATCCACCAGTTGCGCGGCCGCGTCGGCCGCGGCGCCGGCAAATCGACCTGCCTGCTGCTGTACAAGGCGCCGCTCGGCGAGACGGCCAAGGCGCGGCTCGCGATCCTGCGCGAGACCGAAGACGGCTTTCGCATCGCCGAGAAAGACCTGCGCCTGCGCGGCGAAGGCGACGTGCTCGGCACGCGCCAGAGCGGCATGCCCGGCTTCCGCATCGCCCGGCCCGAATTTCACGGCAAATATCTCGGCGCCGCGCGCGACGACGCGCGGCTGATCCTGTCGCGCGATCCGTCACTCACGACCGAGCGCGGCCAGGCCTTGCGGCAATTGCTCTATCTCTTCGGCAAGGACGAAGCGATCACGCTGATACGGGCGGGTTGATGTCTTCTTATCCCTCCCCCGCTTGCGGGGGAGGGTGGCGGGCCGAAGGTCCGCCGGGTGGGGGCCGATCGCGCAGCACGCTGTCAATCGCCTCCAGCACGCCACCAAGATTGTCGTCGACTTCGTTGTTCCAGAAGCGCAGGACGGTGAATCCCGCCTGGTTCAAACGCGCATCACGCACATGATCGCGCAACGCGTGATCGTCCGCGTTGTGCTGCCCCCCATCGACCTCGACAATCAGTCGGTGTCTTAAACAGGCGAAATCGACAATCGCCCGACCTTGCGGCACCTGACGGCGGAAATGATAGCCGCGTCCGCGCCAAGACCTGAGGTGAACCCAGAGCTTTACCTCCTGCGGTGTCATCTCCTTGCGCAGGCGGCGCGCAATGCCATTCGCCATCTGATAGTGCCCATGTGGATAGCGACTATCAAATAATTGCAGATTTGACAGTTGGGGCAAATTCCCCCACCCAACCGCCTTCGGCGGCCACCCTCCCCCGCAAGCGGGGGAGGGATAAGGAGAGGAATAGCCGAGTGCTCCCTCGCGGCACTCAGCGAGGACGACCGACTTAAGCCGCCGCGCGCTGGTTGGCCGCAACGCCCGCCAACGGATCGGGTCCATACCGGTTCGGCCCCGCGGTGCCGCGCGTGCACGCCCAGACGATCAGCAGGATGATCCCGATCACCGTGAAGGCGATTAGCCACCACCAGCCGGTGCGGTCGATGTCGTGCAGCCGGCGCATCGACACCGCCAGTCCCGGCAGGAACAGCAGAAGCGAGGTCAGCGCCTCGATCGGCCCGGTCCCGGCGAACGGAAACATCGTGCTGTCGATGATGCTGCTCGCGATCGCCACCAGAAACGCGAAGAGCACCCAGTACCAGTACTCCGAGCGCGCGGCGCGGCCGGAGAACGTGACGTAGTTGCGGAAACCTGAACGGATCGCGTCCTGGAATTGCATCGTCATACCCCCCATGGATGCCGGCGAAGGGTATCAGGACGCGGACCTGTTTGACAGACGCCCTGGCGGCGCCTCGGGTCTACTCCGCCGCCGCAGGCTTCACTACCTGCGCCGCCCGGGCGGTCGCCGCCATCGCCGCCAGCCGCTTCTGGCTATCCTTGTCGGCGCCCGGCTGCACCATGCCGGCGGAAATCAGCAGCGTCATCGCGTTCTCGACGCTGATGTCGAGCTCGATCAGGTCCTTGCGCCGCACGAAGAAGAAAAAGCCGGTCGTCGGGTTCGGTGTGCAGGCCAGGAACACCGAAACATAGTCGCCGTCCTTTTCGGGCAGCTTGGTCGCGACGTCGCCACCCGGCGGCAGCGAGATGAACACCAGCGACCACATGCCGGGCGCCGGGAATTCCACCAGCGCCACCTTGCGGAAGCTCGAGCCAGACTTCGAGAACAGCGTCTCGAAGATCTGCTTCATCGTCTTGTAGATCGGCCGCACGATCGGCATGCGATTGAGCAGCCCCTCGCCGAGCTCGACCAGGCTGCGCCCGACGAGGTTGGCGGTGAGGAAGCCGAGCAGCGTCAGGCCGACGATGGCGACCACCAGCCCGGTGCCCGGGATCGGCCAGGGCAGATAGGTTTCCGGACGGTAGGCCGGCGGGATGATCGGGCGGATGAAGCCGTCTACCCAGGTCACGAAGGACCAGACCAGCCAGACGGTGACCGCCAGCGGTCCGGCGACCACGAGCCCGGTGAGGAAGTAATTGCGCAGCCGCGCCATGAGGCCGGCCTGCGACGCCGTCACCTTGCCGAGGTCGGCCGTCAGTTCGTCGTGTGGCGTGTGGTCGAGGTCGGCCATGTCAGCAGGTTTTTCTCTTGCGCATGATCTTATCCGAAAACCGGTGCCCAATTTTCGGCATCATGCGCAGTCTATTCCACCGTCACGGATTTCGCGAGATTGCGCGGCTGGTCGACGTCGGTGCCGATGGCGGACGCCGTGTGGTAAGCCATCAGCTGCACCGGCAGCGCGTAGACGAGCGGGGTCACCGTCGCCGCCATGTCCGGCAGCACCAGCGTGTGCGGGGCGTCGACCGTCGCCTCCCTGGCGCCTTTCGCGTCCGTCACCAGCACGATGTGGCCGCCGCGCGCGGCGACCTCCTGCATGTTGGAAACCGTCTTCTCGAACACGCGGTCATGCGGCGCGATGACGATGACCGGCATGGTTTCGTCGATCAGCGCGATCGGCCCGTGCTTGAGCTCGCCTGCGGCGTAGCCCTCGGCGTGGATGTAGGAGATTTCCTTGAGCTTCAGCGCGCCCTCGAGCGCGATGGGAAAGCTTGTGCCGCGGCCGAGATAGAGCACGTCACGCGCCTTGGCGAGTTCGTGCGCCAAGGCCTCGATCTGCGGCTCGATCTTGAGCGCCTGCGCCATCAGGCGCGGCACCTCGATCAGCGCGTGCACCAGCCTCTGCTCGTCTTCGCGCTTCAACTCGCCGCGGGCGCAGCCGGCGGCAATCGCGAGGCAGGCGAGCACGGCGAGCTGGCAGGTGAAGGCCTTGGTCGAGGCGACGCCGATCTCCGGCCCCGCCAGGGTCGGCATCACCACGTCGCTCTCGCGCGCGATGGTCGAGGTCGGCACGTTCACGACCGCGAGCACGTGCTGCTTGTGTTCCTTGGCGTAGCGCAAGGTCGCCAGCGTGTCCGCCGTCTCGCCCGACTGCGAGATGACGATCATCAGATCGCCCTCTTCCAGCGGCGCCTCGCGGTAGCGGAATTCGGAGGCGATATCGATCTCCACCGGCATCCTGGCGAAGCGCTCGAACCAGTATTTGGCGACCAGCCCGGCATAGAAGGCCGTGCCGCAGGCCGAGATGGACAGGCGCTTGAGCTTCTTCCAATCGAACGGCAATTCGCCCGGCAGCGCGACCCGTTCCTGCACCATGTCGATGTAGTGCGCGAGCGTGTGCCCGACGACCTCCGGCTGCTCGTGGATCTCCTTGGCCATGAAGTGTTTGTGGTTGCCCTTGTCCACCAGCATGGCCGAGGCGGTCGACTTGATGATGGGCCGTTCGACCGGCCTGTCGTTGGCGTCGTAGATCTTCGCGCTCGTCCGCGTGAGCACGACCCAGTCGCCCTCTTCGAGGTAGCTGAGCGTGTCGGTGAACGGCGCCAGCGCGATGGCGTCGGAGCCGAGGAACATCTCGCCGTCGCCGTAGCCGACCGCGAGCGGCGAGCCCTTACGCGCGCCGATCATCAGGTCGTCCTCGCCGCTGAACAGGAAGGCGAGCGCGAAGGCGCCGTTTAGCTGTTTGAGCGTGGCCGCGACCGCCTCGACCGGCGTCTTGCCGGCCTTCATCTCGCGCGTGACGAGATGCGCGACGACCTCGGTGTCGGTCTCGCTGGAGAACCTGGCGCCGGCCTTGATCAGGCCCTCGCGCAGGTCGCGGAAGTTCTCGATGATGCCGTTGTGCACCACCGCCACCTTGTCGGTCGCGTGCGGGTGGGCGTTGCTTTCCGTCGGCCGGCCGTGCGTCGCCCAGCGGGTGTGGCCGATGCCGATCAGGCCGCCGAGCGGCTCCTTGTCGAGCCGCTTCTCGAGCTGCTTGAGCTTGCCCTCGGCGCGGCGGCGGCCGAGCGCGCCCTTGTCGAGTGTGGCGATGCCGGCGGAGTCATAGCCGCGGTATTCGAGGCGCTTGAGCGCATCGACCAGGTGGCTCGCGACCGGCTCGGTCCCGAGAATTCCGACGATCCCGCACATCCGAAAGGATGCCCCCGTTCAAGTTCCGCTTTAGCTGTAGCCGCCGGACACGAGATTCCTGAAATCACTTCACATTTCGTCGTGTATCGGTTGCCGCCATTAACCAAGCGGCCCGACTCTCAAGGCTTTTTCGCGTCGGCAGCGCCCTTCTTGCTCAGAAGCCGCGCCTCCCGCAAGCGTTTTGCCCAACCGTCCTTGACGGTCTGTTGCGCCCGCTCGATGGCCAGGGCGTCGGCGGGCACATTCTTGGTAATCACCGACCCCGAGCCGATATAGGCACCGGCGCCGATCGTGACGGGCGCCACCAGCGACGAATTCGTGCCGATGAAGGCGCCGGCGCCGATGTCGGTTTTGTGCTTGGCGAAGCCGTCGTAATTGCAGGTGATGGTCCCCGCCCCGATGTTCGCACCCGCGCCGACGCGCGCGTCGCCGATGTAAGCCAGATGGTTGGCCTTGGCGCCGTCCTCGATCGTCGCCGCCTTGACCTCGACGAAGTTGCCGATGTGGACGTCGGCGCCGAGTTGCGCACCCGGCCGCAGGCGCGCGAACGGACCGACACGCGCACCATTCCCTACGTGCGCGCCCTCGATGTGCGAGAACGAGCGGATCACCGCGCCATCCTCCACCGTCACGCCGGGGCCAAACACGACGTTCGGCTCGACGGTGACGTCTTTTCCGAACTTGGTGTCGGTCGCGAGGAATACGGTGTCGGGCGCGACGAGTGTCACGCCGGCCTCCATCGCCGCCGCGCGCAGGCGCTTCTGCAACACGGCTTCGGCTTCGGCGAGCTGCGCCTTGGTGTTGATGCCGCGCACGTCGTCCTCCGAGGTTTCGATTGCCACCGCCGAAAGGCCCATATCGCGGGCGATGGCGACGGCGTCGGTCAGATAGAATTCACGATTGGCATTGTCATTGCCGATGCGCTCGAGGATGGCGAGCGCGTGCGAGCCTGCGAGCGCCATCAGCCCGCCATTGCACAGGCCGATCGCACGCTCGGCTTCGTTCGCGTCCTTGTGCTCGCGGATGGCGACAAGCCCCGTCTTGTCCGTCACCAGGCGGCCGTAGCCGGCCGGGTCGGCGGGCGTGAAGCCGAGCACGGCCACCGCGGCGCCTGCGGCCAGAGCGGCGCGAAGCTGCTTCAACGTCTCGACGCGGATCAGCGGCGTGTCGCCAAACATTACGAGGATGTCGTCGGGCTGCTTCGCCAGCGCCGCGCGCGCCGACAGCACCGCGTGCGCGGTGCCGAGCCGCTGCGTCTGCTTGAAGATTGCAACGCCCGGCGCGATGCGTTTCGCCTCGGCCGCGACGGCGTCGTGGTCAGGCCCGATCACTACCGCGAGCTCCGCCCCGCCGGCCGCCATCGCCGTGCTCAGCACGTGGTCGATCAGCGTCCGGTTCCCGATGCGGTGCTGCACTTTCGCGGTGCGCGAGCGCATGCGGGTCCCTTCACCGGCGGCGAGCACGATGGCGAGGCAGGAGCGATGCGTCATGCGGTCCGGTACCCGTTGTGATGTGCGCGAGGCCACCGCATAGCCGAGCTTGCGCAACAGCGCGAGGAACAAGCGAGGCTTGCCGGATTCTGCTAGCATTTTCAACGATCTGATTCGCGAATTCGGATTTTCAGGAATGGATATCAGGCCGCAGGAGCGCACCGCGACCTTGTTTGCCCGCCCCAAGCCGCGCGAGGGCACCCTGATGCGCATTGCCGCATGGGGCATGTGCGCGACCCTGTCTACCGCACTCCTGGTGTTTGTCGCGCAGACGCCTGCGGGCGGCGAGCGGATCAAGCTGGCCCTGGCAGGGCTCGACGACCCCGTTCAGCCCGTGGCCGCATCCGCCGACGCCGACCTGGTTGTGCGCTCTCTCGAGGCCCGCGTCGCTACGCTCACCGGCGACCGCGATCGCCTCGCTAAAAGGGTTGCCGCCCTCGAAAACGGCTTCGACGACCTGACCGGATCGGTCGGCAAACAGGGCTCCGCGCCGCCGGCGCCCGCTGGCGAACGCAGCGAGCCGGTGGCGATGGTGGTCGCCGTGGCCCCGCCGCTGATCAACCCGCTGGCCACGCCTCCCGCCGGCATCGCCTCGATCCTCCCCGAGACGCCCAAGTCCGAGCCGCAGCCGGCCGCGGCGGAGACTGCCGCGCCCGAAGCCTCTGCGCCTGAAACCGCACCGGCGAACGAGGTGCCGCTGCCGCCGGAGCGCGCCGTCGCGTCGGCTGAACCGGCTGAAGCGGCCAGACCGGCTGAGGCCGCAAAGCCCGCCGCGCCCGTTCACGTGCGGCCCGAGTTCGGCGTCGAGCTCGCGACCGAGGCCAATCTGGAGTCCCTGCGCAAGCGCTGGTCCGGCGTGAAGGCGAACTACGGCCCCCTCCTCCTTGGCCTCAGCCCCGTCGCCGTCCGCGACCAGCATCCCGGCAGCACCAATGTGCGTCTGGTTGCCGGGCCACTGCCGAGCCTGACCGCCGCGCGCCAGCTCTGCGCCCGCTTTGCCAGACTCAACGGCGACTGTTGGCCGGCGCGCATCAACCCCGCCGACGTCATCCAGCGCTGAGCGCGATTGTCGCCCGCGGCCGGTCACGGCATAGTCGCGCGCATGCGATTGTTTCTGCCCAGCGCCCGCGCTACCAACTGGCTTCTGATCGTCGGTTTTTGCGCGCTCGGCTACGCCTTCTACATGCGCTATCTCGGCATCGAGAACACGCAGGCCGGGCTTGCCTGCGCCGCCGGGCTCGACAGCTGGCTGTGCCGCTCGCGCGCGATCGTCATCACGCTCTATGCGCATTCGGCGTTCGGCGGTGCCGCCCTCGCCGTCGCGGCGGTGAATTTCCTGCGCCCGACGCTCGTCGTCTTCGCCGTCGCGCTGGCGCTGACCTGCCTCGGCGTCGTGCTTTACAATGCCGGGCTTGCCTCGGTCGCCGCCGCGCTGCTCGTTCTCAGCTTCGCGCGCCGCGCACCCGAAGCAGTGTGAGCGCGAGAGCGGCAAAGGCCGCGCACAGCCACAACGATTGCCAATTCGCCAGCGTCTCGTTCGGCACGATGTAGATCGCCGCGAGCAGGAGCAGTCCCGCGCCGGCAGTCTCCGCCGCGCCGCGTTTGCCGAATTGGCCGACCGTCAAACCGTGCACGAGCAGCGGCACGATGGCCGCCGTCAGCGGCGCGAACGGGAAATCCTTGTAGCGCGGATCGAACACCAGCCCGAGCGCGACCTGCACCGACAGCAGCAACGTCACGACGAGCAGCAGACCAAGCGCGGACGCGAGCCGGTCGCTCTTGCGCAGCGGCTCGATTGCCAGCACCGACGCCATCGGCGGCGCCGGCGTCTCAGTCACCACCGCGAGGCTGGCGAGGATCGGGCTTGCGAAGGCCGCCGCAGCCAGCGCCAGCGAGCGGGTCCATGCGCCCGCCCCGAGGCTTTCGAGCGGAACGTTCTCGATCGTCCAGCCGATCAGGATGCCGCCGGCGATCGCATTCGCGGTCACCGCCAGCCACACCGGGGCGCGATGCTTACGCCCGCGCGCGGCGGCTAAGGCGGCGGCAAAGACGAGCACGGCGTACGCGACGCCTCCCGCCGCCTGCCAGCGCCAGCGCGGATGGTTCGACACCGCCTCGCCCCAGTGAAATTTGGGCTTGCGCGTCGCACCGTCGAACAGCCCCCAGTGGGCGCCGACCGTGCCTTCCTGCGCCCGCTTCCACGACGCGTCGAAGGACTCGATGACGTTGACCTTGAAGTTCTCGCGCTTGGCCAATGCCAGCACGTCCTGGATGACGCGCGCCTGGTTGGCCGGCGACGGCAGCGCGCCCTCGCGCATGCGCCCGGCGCTCGGCCAGCCGACCTCGCCGATGACGATCTCCTTGCCGGGAAAGGCCGCCGCAACCTTGCGCCGGATCGCCTCGACATGCGCCGCCGCCTGCTCGGCCGGAATCGGGAAGTCCTCCCAGTAAGGCAGGATGTGAATGGTGATGAAGTCGACCGCGGCCGCGACCTCCGGATTGCGCAGCCAGAACTCCCAGACGTCGGCATAGGTGACGGGCACGGACACCTCGGCCTTCACCGAGCGAATGATGTTCGCGAGATCGGTGCCGGTCTTCTCACCGCGCAGCAGCACCTCGTTGCCGACGACGAGCGCGCGGATCGTGTCCGGATGCGCCTTGGCGAGCGCGACGCCGTTCGTGATCTGCACTTCGTCAAGGGCGGGAATGCCGGCGAGCCAGATGCCTTGCAGCACCTTCATGCCGTGCTTGGCCGCAAGCGCCGGGATCTGCTCGAGGCCCTGCGTGTCGGAATAGGTGCGGACGCAGCCGGTGATAGGAGACAACCGGCCGAGGTCCTCGTCCAGCTGCGCCGCCGGGATGCGGGTCGCGAGGTCGTAGGGAGTCTGGTCGCCGCGATAGGGCGCGTAGGAGATGCACCACAGCTTCTCCCCCGCCGCCAACGGCGCGTTGGGCATCGCGACCGGCGCCCCGAGCCAGGCCCAGGCCGCCACGATCACCGCCGCCGCGAAGGCAAGGCCAACCAAACCTGTGCGCATATTCAGTCCGATGATCGGAGCGACCGGTGGCCTTCCGGCTTATCGCGCGGGCCCGCCCCTGCCAAGCGCGGCATTCCGCCCGGACGCCCGCCGGTCTTAAGGACGTGGCGTCGAAGTGCTGGACAAAGTTCTGGCCCTGGGGCCAAGGTTTGCCGCCGTTCGAACCGGTCGGACGGCATGGGGATTGGCCGCTTTCGACGGCCATAACATGGGGCGAACGATGCGCCGGACCGGCCGGCGCCAGCGCCGTATTGGCGTCCCAATCGACATGCATCGATTGCAGCGGGCGGGCTGCTTCCAGAATTCAACACGAGTCGGCGGAACAATGCCGTTGCATACCAAGACGCGTACCCTCCTTGCCGTGCTCTCGGCGGCTGCTTTCGTGGCGACGTCCGCCACCGCCTATGCCCAGAGCGGCGGTAAGCCCGCCGAGCCGCAGAAACCGGCGGCGGAAACGGCGGCGAAGGACAACCAGAAGAAGATCGACGAGATCGCGGAAGCCTCGCGCGTCCTGACCGGCGCCGCCGGTAACCCGGAATGCGTCTGGCTCGGCCGCCGGGTGGTGGCGCTCCTGTGGCGGGACGACCTCGACACCGCCTTCCGCCATCTCGACCTCTACGACCGCTTCGGCTGCCCCGGCGCCCATATCCAGGCGACGTTCCGGTGCCTGATCCGTCAGGGAAATATCGACCCGAAGGCCCAGGAGACGCTCAACGGCCGGGTGCATTCCTGCTGGCTGAACCCGGCCATGGAGCCAGAGCCGGCGGCTGCCGCCCCGGCCCACCCGGCTCCGGCTCAGGCTCCTGCCGCCGCGCCCCAGCCGGCGCGCTGACCTCTCTCAAATTTTCATCTGGACGACATGTGGCTGCCTAGGATTTGCCACGCCCGGTCGTTACTTGCAGTGGAACCCGATGCCGAGCTAGTTTGTTTCAACGCAGACGATGCTCCGGCTTTGAACCCAGGGGACGGGTTCAGAGGGTCTGCCATCCAGCCCCGTACGGTATCGAGTCAATGCGCACCGTGGCTGCCGTGATCGCCCTTGTGGCGTGCGTGCAAGCGGGCTTGTGGGCGATTACGCGCGAGCACGCCACCGCTCCCGACTTCGACGGTCAGTTAGCGAGCGTGTCCTACGCTCCCTATGACGCCTCGACCGACCCGAATGCCGGCGGCCGTCCGAAACCCGAGCAGATCCGCGCCGACATGAAGCTGCTGGCGCCACTGACGCGCGCCATCCGCCTCTACTCGTCGACCGGCGGCCAGGAGATGGTGCCCGGAATCGCCGCGGAATACGGGCTCAAAGTGACGGTCGGCGCCTGGATCGACAAGCATCAGGACCGCAACGAGCGCGAGCTCGCCGCGGCGATCGACCTCACCAAGCGCCACAGCAACGTCAACGGCATCTTCGTCGGCAACGAGACCATCTACCGCGGCGAGTTGAAGGTCTCCGACCTCATCAAGCTCATCCAGAGAGTGAAGAGGCACACGACGGTGCCGGTCAGCACCGGCGAAATC
The DNA here is from genome assembly GCA_035571935.1 of Pseudolabrys sp. Classification (GTDB taxonomy): domain Bacteria; phylum Pseudomonadota; class Alphaproteobacteria; order Rhizobiales; family Xanthobacteraceae; genus Pseudolabrys. The sequence goes on along the minus strand of DATNBL010000103.1, from coordinate 26,905 downwards.
TGGAACGTGTGGCTCGAACACCCCGAGCTCGTCTCCTCGGTCGACTTCATCGCCGCGCACATCCTGCCCTACTGGGAAGGCACCCCCGCGCCCCAGACCGTCGACCGGGCGATCGAGATCTACGACAAGCTGCGCCAGGCCTATCCCGGCAAGCGCATCGTCATCGCCGAGTTCGGCTGGCCGTCCTCCGGCTACAACTACCGCGCCGCCGAGCCGAGCCCGATCGATCAGGCCGTGCTGCTGCGCGACTTCGTCACCCGCGCCGACGCCTACGGCATCGACTACAACATCGTCGAAGCCATCGACCAGCCGTGGAAGACTTTCGAAGGCGGCGTAGGACCTTACTGGGGTATCTTCAACGCTTACCGTCAGCCGAAATTCGACTGGACCGGGCCGATCGGCGACCCCGACCACTGGCGGCTGGCGGCCATCGCGATCCTCGTGAGCCTGCTGCTGTCGCTGCCGATCCTGGCCATGGCCGCGGTCACCGCCGGACAGGCGACCCTGCTCGCCGGCGCCGCCAACGTCGTCGGCGCCTGGTCGGCGGCGGTGTTCGCCTACTGGAACGGCCATTATTTCGTCCCCGGCGCCGCCTTCGCGCTCGGTCTCGGCACGCTGCTTTTGGTACCGCTCATCGTCATCGCGCTGGCGCGCGTGGAGGAGCTTGCGGCCATCGCCTTCGGCCGCCGGCCGCTGCGCCTCGTCACCGCGCCGCCGCTGGTGCCGGAAGGTTCTGCGCCGAAAGTGTCGATTCACATCCCGGCCTATCGCGAGCCGCCGGAGATGCTGAAGCAGACGCTCGATGCGGTTGCGCGGATCGACTACCCGAACTTCGAATGCGTCGTCGTCGTGAACAACACGCCCGACCCGGCGATGTGGCGGCCGGTCGAGGAGCACTGCGCGCTGCTCGGCGAACGCTTCAAGTTTGTGCGCGCCGACGATCTTCAGGGCTTCAAGGCGGGCGCGCTGCGCCTCGCCATCGTCCACACCGCGGCTGACGCCGAGATGATCGGCGTCATCGACGCCGACTATGTCGTGCAGCCGGACTGGCTGAAGGACCTCGTGCCGGTGTTCGGCGATCCGTCGGTCGGCCTGATCCAGGCGCCGCAGGACCACCGCGACGAGAGCCGCAGCGTCCTGCATTACGCGATGAACGCCGAATATGCCGGCTTCTTCGACATCGGCATGGTGCAGCGGAACGAGGTCAACGCCATCATCGTGCACGGCACGATGTGCCTGATCCGGCGCACGGCGCTCGAGGCCGCCGGCGGCTGGTCGAGCGACACGATCTGCGAGGACACCGATCTCGGCTTGACCATTCTCGAGCTCGGCTGGCACGCGCACTACACCAACAAGCGCTACGGCCACGGCCTGCTGCCCGACACGTTCGAGGCCTACAAGAAGCAGCGCGACCGCTGGGCCTATGGCGGGTTCCAGATCCTGAAGAAGCACTGGCGCCGCTTCCTGCCCGGCGCGAGCCTGCTCAGCCGCGAGCAGAAGCGCGAATTCGCGCTCGGCTGGCTCAACTGGCTCGGCGCCGAGACCGTCGGCGTCGTGGTGGCGGTGCTCAACATCCTGTGGGTGCCGGTCGTCGCCTTCCTCGACATCGCCGTGCCGGACCGCATCCTGACCGTGCCGATCGTCGCGAGCTTCCTCGTCTCGGTGCTGCACGGCGTGACGCTATACAGACTTCGCGTCCGGATCGGCCGCCGCCAATTGTTCGCCTCGATGATCGCCGCGATGTCGGTGCAGTTGACCGTGGCGCGCGCGGTCGGCACCGGCCTCGTGAAAGACCACCTGCCGTTCGTGCGCACCGACAAGGGCGGCACCAAGCGCAAGACCGAGTTCCCGGCGTTCTGGGAGGCGGTGATCGCCGGCCTGCTGCTCATCGGCTCGGTGACTTTGGTCGAGACCAACTACAACAATGTGCGCGAGATCAACATCTTCGCCGGCATCCTGGTGATCCAGAGCGTGCCGTTCCTCGCCGCGGTGGTGCTGGCCGTGATCGAGCGGACGGCGCTCAACGACTTCGCGGTCTGGCACGCGATCGAGGCGCGTACTTTGGCGCTGCTGCCGCGCCGCACGACGCTCGCCAAGGTGACGCAGGTGGCGTCCGAAAAGCGCGAAGTGGCGAGGTAGCAAGCTCTCCCGTCATCCGCACCTCTCCCGCTCACCCCCGCGAAAGCGGGGGTCCAGCCGGGAGGATCAGCGCTGGATTCCCGCTTTCGCGGGAATGAGCGGAATGAAACGGCAGAGATCCTTCGAGGCCCGCGCGTTCCGTCCGGGCTCCTCAGGATGACGCCTAGCCCCTGAGCGCCGTTTCCACCAGCCGCACCCAGTACGACGTGCCGAACGGGATCGCCTCGTCGTTGAAATTGTACTCGGGGTGATGGAGCCCTGCGCTCGGGCCGTTGCCGACCCAGATGAAGGCGCCCGGCCGCTCGTTGAGCATGAAGGAGAAGTCCTCCGCGCCCATCATCGGCACCAGCTCGCGATTGACCTGCTTCTCGCCCGCCACTTCGCTGGCGACGTCGGCGGCGAACGCCGTCTGCTTCTCGTGGTTGACCAGCACCGGGTAATTGCGCCGGTACGTGAATTTCGCCTTCGCCCCGAACGCCGCCGCGGTGTGCTCGACGATCGCGCCGAGCCGCTGCTCGACCATCACCCGCACGTCTTCGTCGAGCGTGCGCACGGTGCCGTCGAGCTGCACCCGCTGCGGGATGACGTTGTCGGCGGTGCCGGCCTCGAACATCGTCACCGAGACCACCGCCGACTTCAACGGGTCGGTGTTGCGCGACACCACCGACTGCATGGCGATGATGGTGTGGCAGCCGATGACCACCGGATCGATGGTCAGATGCGGCCGCGCCGCGTGGCCGCCGTGGCCCTCGATGACCACGGTGATGTAGTCGGCCGCCGCCATGATCGGGCCGGGGCGCAGGCCGAACGAGCCGATCGGCATGTTCGGCGAATTGTGCATGCCGTAGACCTCGTCGATGCCGAAGCGGGTCATCAGCCCGTCGTCGCACATGGCCTTGCCGCCGGCGCCGCCCTCCTCGGCCGGCTGGAAGATGACCACCGCGGTGCCGTTGAAATTGCGCGTCTCGGCGAGATAGCGCGCGGCGCCAAGCAGCATCGCGGTATGCCCGTCATGGCCGCAGGCGTGCATCTTGCCCGGCGCGGTCGACTTGTACGGCAGGCCGGTGGCTTCCGTGATCGGCAGCGCGTCCATGTCGGCGCGCAGGCCGATTGTCCGCTCGGACTTTCCCTTGCGGCCGCGGATGACTCCGACGACGCCGGTGCGGCCGAGGCCGGTGACGACCTCGTCGCAGCCGAAGGCTTTCAGCTTGTCGGCGACGGTCGCCGCGGTGCGGTGCACCTCGTAGAGGATTTCCGGGTTGGCATGCAGGTCGCGCCGCCAGGCGGTAATATCGGCATGCAGGTCCGCGACGCGGTTGACGATCGGCAATGGTCCCTCCTGAAGGCGAACGGCGCCCGGCGGGCGGCATTCCGGCTCTCGCGCAACCCGATTTCTGGCTGCGCGGTGGATACTGTAGCAAATGACGCCCGCGAGGCCAGCCACAGCGGAAAACCGCCTATTGACCGCGCCGGGGGGCACCCCTACACAGCCCGGGAAGCGCGAAAAGGCCGGGCGAACCCGGCCGCATCCGGGCCTTCGATAGGCCATCCGCCGGATGAGGATTTATTGGAGGCGCTTCCGGTCTCGGTTAGAGCGCGTAGCTCAGGCGGTAGAGCAACTGACTTTTAATCAGTAGGTCCTGGGTTCGAGTCCCAGCGCGCTCACCAAGTTCGCGACGTCTTATTGGACCTGCGATGAACCCGTCCTTTGCGAAATACTGACAAAATTTCAACGTCAAAAGACTGGCTTGATCGCGATTGATGTCAAGTTACTCGGACCCAATCGGCTCACCACTTCGATCCGTTGACGCGGAGCGAATTCGTGCCGCCAACACTCGTTGTGTTTTTCTATTTTGTTCGATTTGGATATTTATATTTGCAAACGGTCAAAGAGGTCGCGAGCACACATGATATTATTGATACGGTGCTACCGTATAATGCAGAGCCAAACCCCCTGCGCGAGGCGCTGACGCAGACGTGCCGGTCGAACTATATCGTTCAAACGATCGTTGTATTTCTCTATGCGCCGAAGGTGGTCAATCACGCGGAGTTTCTAACTATTGAAGGCCCATTGAGCGGGTCCGGCCCTTGGCGGAGCATGTTCATCAAATTCATCATGATTTTGACAACCATCGCCGTTGAGTGGGTTATCGCGGTCTCCCAGTTTTTGATGCTCACTGTCGTACTGTCCTTGACCAATTGGTTCATCGCCTCGCTTTTAGTGGTCGCATTCTTTCTTTATTATCTATTTTATTTTGAATACGTAGGCTGGAAGGCATGGAAGCTGAGGGAAAAATGGATAACATCGCTCTCAGTGATTGGATTTGTGCTCATTGCGTTTTCAATGAGTGCGAATGTGTGTGTAATATGGAACTACGAGTACGCCCCAAATGTATTCTATTGTCGCATGAGCAGCGAAAAAATTCGAGAAATCTCTCCTCCCGCGGCTGCGCTTGTATCCTTTTTGTTTAGCGAGCGCGCTGACATTGAAAAAACAAAACCGGATATCTCCAAAAGAGCTGGAGACGAGGTCCCTCTTTGTCAACTCGGAAGGCGGACCTAAGGCCTTTGCTTGCTGCCTATACTAGCGAGGGGCAAACTATGTTTCTGCCCCCCTCACACCCCCTTCTCAAAAAAATAATCCGGATAGGGATCGTCGTTGAACCGCTCGATCTCCGTCCATCCCGAATTGCGGTAGAGCGCGATGGCCTCGGGCAGCGCGCGGTTGGTGTCGAGGCGCAAGACCTTGATGCGGAGTTCGCGCGCGGTGGCCTCGGTCGCCGCCATCAGCCGCTTGGCCAGCCCCAACCCTCGCGCCGCCGGCGCGACCCACAGCCGCTTCACCTCGGCCATGTCGCCGCCGGTGCCTTTGAGGCCGACGCAGCCGATGGCCAAACCGTCCGACAGCGCGATGAGGAACGCGCCGCGCGGGCGGATCATGTCTTTGGCGTCCGGGTCGCGCGAGCGCCCGACCTCGAAGCCCTCCTCGAAGCGGCGCGCCAGTTCCGCGTAATATTCGCCGAGGCAATAACGCGCCGGCTCGCCGCGCGGGTCGGTCTCTTCGATGACGATGCGCGCGCGGCCGAGCGCGATCGCGACGAGATCCATGGCGGCGAGCAAATCGTCGCGGCGCGGATGGCGCGCGATCATCGCCTTGGCCTGCGCATCGGACAGTTTCTCGTAGGCGTCGAACTCGCGGCGGCCGCGCTTCGTCAGCCGCGCGATGCGGCGGCGGGCGTCATCCTTGTGCGCGACGGTCTCGGCCAGCCCCTCCTCCTCGAGCCCGCGCAACAGCCGGCTCATCAGCCCGGAATCGAGGCCGAGATAGTCGCGCAGCGCGGCGACGTCGGAGTAGCCGTGGCCGATGGCGTTCAAGACGCGCGCGGCGCCGAGCGGCCGGCCGCGGCCGAGAAAGGAGGTGTCGAGCGCGCCGACCTCGGAGGTGACGGCGCGGTTGAAGCGGCGGACGCGGGCGATGGGGTCTTGCGGGTCTTGCGGCATGATCTCTGACTTTGGTCAGAGAGATGCGGCGGTGTCAATGCGGGCGCTTTTTATCCCTCCCCCGCAGCGCTCACCTCTCCCCGCCGGGCGGGGAGAGGTCGACACGCCGAAGCGTCAGCGAAGGCGTGTCGGGTGAGGGGGTATAGCCGCGAGTTTGCGCGCGCAGGATCGCTGAAGCGGCCCCTCACCCCGACCCTCTCCCCGCAAGCGGGGAGAGGGAGAAGGCGCGCGGCGTTAGCCTTAACGAACTGCGAATGCGCACGCGGTTTTCGCCAATGATTGTAACGGGTTTTGAAAGGGTTTCGGTATACACGAAGTCCCGGCTGGGGGCCGTCGCGGCCTGGGAGGCGTGGTGTCGCAAGAAATCGCATGGAACGGCGTGCACGCGCTCGTGGGCCACGCGCCTGTGGCCGCGCGCGGTGGTGACGCCGCGCCGGCCGCGCGCGCATCCGGCATCGCCATCGAACGCGCCTCCGCGGCGCGGCTCGCCGGCCTCGGCGACGACTGGCGCGATCTCGCTTCGCGCGCCGACGCCGCCAATGTCTTCCTCAATCCCGCTTTGCTCGCCGCGGCCATCGCCGCCTACCCGGAACGCAACATCGTCGTCCTGCTCGCCTGGCAGGACGCACGCCTTGCCGGCGTCTGGGCTTTCGCCCAAGGCCGCATGCGGCTGTCGGCTCCGGCGATGCCGAACGCTTATCTCGCGACGCCGGCGATCGACCGCGATTGCCTCGAGCCGGTCATCGACGCCCTCCTCTCTTATATCGATGCCGATCCCGCCTTGCCGAATATCGTCGCGCTCGACGCCATGGGCGCCGGCACCGCGACCTATGCGGCGCTGGCGCGCGTCATCGCCGCCCGCCGCGGCGCGCTGAGCGTGTTCGGCCGGTCGCAGCGGCCGATGCTGGCGTCGGACCTCGACGCCAAGGCCTATTTCGAGCAGGCGATGTCGGCCTCGAGCCGCAAGAAATTGCGCCAGCACCGCCGCCGCCTCGGCGAAAAAGGCGCGCTGGAGTCCGTGCTGGTGACCGCGCCCGACGCGGTCGTGCGCGCCTACGAGGATTTCCTCGCGCTCGAAGCCTCCGGCTGGAAGGGCCGCCAGGGCACGGCGCTGGCGAGTGACGCCGCCGACGCGCAGTTTACCCGCGCCATGATCGCGGCGCTGGCCGCGCGCGGCGAAGCCGAGATCCATTCGCTCACCCTCGACGGCCGTCCGGTCAGCATGCAGGTCGTGCTGCGCGCGGGCCGCACCGCATTCACCTGGAAGACCTGCTACGACGAGGCGCTGCACGATTATTCGCCCGGCACGCTGCTGTTCGAGGACTACAGCGCGCGGCTGCTGGCGGACGACAATGTCGACGCGGTCGACTCCTGCTCCTTCGACGACAGCGGCTACATGGCGTCCTGGCGCGAGCGCGGCGACATCGCGAGCCTCTGGCTCGACGCCCGCGCCGGCGGCTCGCTTCTCTTCCCGCTGCTCGCGCGCCTCTACGGCCTCTATCTTGGGCTGCGCGCGCACGCGAAAGCGCTCTATCGCCGCCACGTCCGCAAAACGGGACGCTGATTAACCACGAGGCCCGCGCAATACCGCCGCGGGTTAAACACGAAACACGCATTTACTGGTGACGACGCGGAAACTGCCCTAGCTCTCGACACACACCCTGGGTGCGCAGAGATCGACCGATGCAGAATACGGATGTTGTCATAATCGGCGGCGGACTGGCCGGCTCGATGGCCGCGGCGATGCTCGGGCGCGCCGGCATCGACGCCATCCTCGTCGATCCGCACACCGTCTATCCGCCCGACTTCCGCTGCGAGAAACTCGACAGCACGCAGGTCGCGATCCTCGAGCGCACGGGGCTCGCCGCCGACATCCTCCGTTCCACCACGCCCGACCGCGCGACCTGGGTCGCCCGCTTCGGCCGCGTCATCGAGAAGCGCCCCGGCGACCAGCAGGGCATCTATTACGCGCCGCTGGTCAACGCCGCGCGCGCGCTGATCCCCGGCAATGTGCGCACCCTCGCCGCCAAGGCGACGGCGCTTGCGGCGAGCGGCGAGCGCCAGCTCGTCGCGCTGTCGACCGGCGAGGAGATTTCCGCCCGCCTCATCGTGCTCGCCAACGGCCTGAGCGTCGCGCTGCGCCACAATCTCGGCCTCACGCGCACCACGGTGAGCCCCTGCCATTCGATCACCATCGGCTTCGATGCCGTGCCGGCCGGCCGCCCCGCCTTCGACTTCCCGGCGCTGACTTATTATGCCGAGCGCACCAGCGACCGCGCCGCGCTCATCACGCTGTTCCCGATCGGCGCGAAAATGCGCGCCAATCTGTTCGTCTATTGCGACATGGCCGACCCATGGCTGAAGAAGATGCGCAGCCACCCGCAGGAGACGCTGTTCGCGCTGTGGCCGGGCCTGCGCAAGATCATGGGCGACTTCACGGCCGACGGCCCGGTGCAGATCCGGCCGATTGACCTCTACGTCACCGACGGCCATCGCCAGGGCGGCGTGGTGCTGGTCGGCGACGCCTTCGCCACCTCCTGCCCCGCCGCCGGCACCGGCGCGCGCAAGGTGCTCAACGACGTCGAGCGTCTGTGCAACGTGCACATCCCGCAGTGGCTCAAGACTCCGGGCATGAGCGCGGACAAGATCTCCGCCTTCTACGACGACCCGCAGAAGCAGGCGGTCGATGATTTCGCGCGCGACAAGGCCTATAGCCTCAAAGCCTTCTCGACCAGCAACGCGCCGCAGTGGCGCGCGCGGCGGCTCGCCAAGTTCCTGATGCAGGGCGGCGTCGGTACGCTGCGCCGCCTGTTCGGTGAACAAAATGCGCCGGTGGCCGCGACCTCGGTCGTCTCCGAGCACGATGTAACCTTGGTGCCGGCACCAGCGCGGCAGCGCGTTAACGATGCGTCAACCCAAACGGCCGCGTAAACGGCTTTCGGCGGCCGCATTTACGGGGCTGTGGCAATCTGTCGCCTAGATTGCCGCCAAGTCCTTCACTCCCTTGCAAGGCCAGCCGATGCCTCCGGCGATCACAGCGGACCTGAACGCCCACGGCGAGACGTTTCTCGCCGCCGCGGCGGCGCGCCCGGCTGACGCCGCAACCTCAGGCCCGCCGGTGGCCCTGTCGGTGCACGACGACCTCGCCGGGATCGAGCGCGAATGGCGCGACCTTGAGACGATCGCGGACTGCACCGCGTTCCAGACCTTCGAATGGCTCGACACCTGGCAGCGCCTCGTCGGCGCGCGCACCGGCGTGCGGCCGGCCATCGTCGTCGGGCGCGGCGGCGACGGCGCCATCCTCTTCATCCTGCCGCTGGCGACCCGACCGATGCCGTTCGGCCGCGAGCTGGTCTTCCTCGGCACCGAATTGTGCGACTACAACGGCCCGCTGCTGGCGCCCGGCTTCGCGGCGGTCGTGCCCGACTTCGCGGCGCTGTGGCCGCGCATCGCGGCCGCCGTCCGCGCGCACGCCGCCTTCGACGTCATTCATCTCGTGAAGATGCCGGCAAAGCTCGGGGGCCAGGACAATCCGATGTTGGCGCTCGGCGTCACGCTCAATCCGAGCGGCGCCTATGCGACGCCACTTGGCGCGTCGTGGGACGAATTCTATGCCGCCAAGCGCTCGTCCTCGACCCGCAGCCGCGATCGCGGCAAGCGCAAGAAGCTCGCCGAGCACGGCGCGCTCGCCTTCGTCGAGCCGCAGGCCGAAACCGACATTGTCGCCACCCTCGATGCGCTGGTCGCGCAGAAGTCCCGCTCCTTCGCGCGCATGGGCGTGTCGAACATCTTCGCACGCCCGGGCCATCGCGACTTCTACCGCGCGCTGTTCACCGACCCGAAGGCGCGTCACCTGACGCATCTGAGCCGGCTCGACTGCGGCGGCCAGCCTGCCGCGGTCAATCTCGGGCTGACCTTCCGCGGCACCTATTATCATCTGCAGGCGAGTCACGACGACGGCGAGGCCTCGCGCTTCGGCCCCGGCATGGCGCACCTGCACGACCTGCTGCGCACGGCCATCGAACGCGGCTACAAGACCTACGACTTCACCATCGGTGACGAGCCCTACAAGCGCGACTGGTGCGACGGCGTCATCCCGCTCTACGACCACTTCGCGGCGGCGACCTGGCGCGGCGCCGTGCTGTGCGCGCCGATGGCGGTCAAGGCGCGGGTGAAGCGCGTCATCAAGCAGAACCCGGCGTTGTGGGACGCCTTCCGCCACATGCGCAGCTTCGCCGGGCGGCTCCTGCCGCGCCGCTGACCACTGCCAACTATTCGGTTGAAAACACGAGGGAACTTTTGCGCCGCGCTTGGCGAATCCGCGGCCGCGCATCGACAATGCGGACGGCCCGCCGCCTGACATTGGAATAGACGATGCGCCTCGCGTCTCTCGCCGCCCTCGCTCTCGTAACCGTCGCGTCCAATCCCGCCTCCGCCTACACCGCCGCCGAAGCGAAGAACTGCATGAGCGACGCGTTCAAGCTCTGCTCGAAGCAGATCCCGAACGTCGACAAGGTCGCGCAGTGCATGCGCGAGAAGCGCAACGAATTGACGGCGGCCTGCGCCGAAGCGGTCGACCGCTTCTTCGCCACCGGATCGGTCAAGAGCGACAAGCCGGTCGTCTACCGGAATTGACGCCGCTCATCCCTGCGCGATGAAGCGCTCCACGGTGCGCAAGAGCACCTGCGCGCCGCGCACGATGTCGGCGTCGCTGGTGTTCTCCGAGATGTGATGGCTGCGGCCACCGATGCTCGGCACGAACAGCATCACCGAGGGCACGTGGCGCGACATCACCTGCGCGTCGTGGCCGGCGCCGCTCGGCAGCGCGACGCTTGAGGCCCCGAGGTCGTCCGCCGACTTGCGGATCAAGTCGACCAGCGCCGGCGCCATCACCGCCGGCTTCATGTCCAGCATCGGCTCGATGTCGACCGCCGCCTTGTAGCGCTCGGCGCATTCGCGCGCGGTGTCGCGGATGATCGGCTCCATCTTGGCGAGCACGTCGGCGGAGACATCGCGCACCTGCACCACGAGCTCGGCGAGGCTCGGCACGATGTTGGCGACGCCCGGCTCGAGCCGCAGGCTGCCGATGTTCCAGACGAGCTCGGCGCTACCTTGCGCGCGGATGCGCTCGCCCGCCTCGACGCCGAAGCGCATGGCAGCGGCGCCGGCGTCGCGGCGCATGTCCATCGGCGTCGTGCCGGCGTGGTTGGACTCGCCGCGGAACTTGAGCCGGAAGGTCTTGATGCCGACGATCGCCGTCACCGCGCCGATGTCGACGCGCGACTTCTCCAGCCGCGGCCCCTGCTCGATATGCGCCTCGAAATAGGCGCGGTGCCGCTTCGGATCGAATTGGGGCGTGACGCGGCCCGAAAGCCCCGCGTCGGCGATCGCCCGCGTCAGCGCCGTGCCATCCTTGTTCCTGGCGGCCGCGATCTCGCGGCTGACGTCCTCGCCGCAGAAGAGGCAGGAGCCGACGAAGCCGAGGAACGTACCCTCCTCGTCCTGGAAATTGACGACGTCGACGCCCGTACCCTTCACGCCGCTTTCAGCGATGCAGCGCGCGATCTCGATGGCGTAGACGACGCCGAGGGCGCCGTCGAGCCAGCCGCCGCGCGGCACCGTGTCGGTGTGCGAGCCGACCAGCACCGCGCGGTCGACGCCCTTCATGCGGCCGTAGACGTTGCCGATGCCATCGATGTCGGCCTCGTGGCCGATTTCGCGCAGACGGTCGCGCGTCCAGGCGCGGGCCGCCATGTCGTCGCGGCTCAGGGCCGGCCGGTTGACGCCGGTTTCGAATTTCCCGATTTGGGCAAGCGCGCGCAGGTCGCCAAGGAGGCGTTCGGCATTGATCGGCATTGTCGGTTCGGTCCTGAATGGGGGTGAACCGGCGAGCGTCGGGGACGACGCCACCTCCGTCAAGACCGGCAGAAGGAAGGACGAAATGCCCGCAGGGGCAGCTAATGCGCCGCGGTGTGGCGCTTGGCGCCGGCGAGGACCGCCTGCGCCTGCTCGCTCAGGGCCTCGCCGTTGACCGCGTGACTGCGGTACTCGAATACAAAGAGGCGAATGGCGGAGGAGAGGTTGCTGTGCTGCCGCTCGCTGTCGATGCTGCCGACGAGTTGTGAGAGGTGGACGCCGAGATTATGGGCAATGGAGCGCAGTTCAACCCAGAACGCGTCCTCCAGGCTGACGCTGGTCTTGTGGCCGCCGACGACCAGCGAGCGCTTCGTCACCTGCGAGCGCAGATGACCGCCGGCGCCTGCCTCCGCACGGTCCGGCGCGGAGGAGACGGACAGCTCAGGCGCGTTCCGCCGATTGCTGCGTCTTGGATCCTTGATCGTCACCGGCCTGCCCCTCTCAAGCCAATGGTCGTCTGAGACCATGGGCCAAATCTGACCCTTCATTCCCATCCCCACGACTTATCGTGTTCATGAACGACGACGGCCGCGTCGTCGGCCGCGGCACGCTGCCGGCCGACTTTTCCATCGGCGAGGTCGCCGGCGGCGCTAGCGCGGTGCGGCTGATCGACAAGTCCGGCCGCCGCCAGATGACGATCGCTCGCAACATCGACGCGTCCGCGACCCGCGCGCTGCAAGCGGTGCCGATCATGCCGGACGGCACGGCGCGCGCCACCCTCGCCAGCCGCCGCGGCCCCGATTTCATCCAGTTGCGCGAGGAAGGCGACACCCGGGCGAAACCGCTCGACGTGCGCTCGGTCACCGGCGCCCGGCTGGCGCAGGCCTACGAGATCGCGCCGGCCTCGAACGGCCAGCGCTACATCGTCAGCGAGGAGATTGCCGCGGTCGCGCCGGCGATCGCGGTGCGCGTCTTCGTACGCCGCTACGCGCGCTCCGGCGAGGTCACCGGCATCGTGCACGTGCCGCTCGACGGTTTCGAGGTGGTGCCGCACGACTTCATTACCGTCGGCGCCGACGGCGTCGTGCGCGTGCTGGCCCCGACCAAAACCGGCGTGACCATCCGCCAGTACGAGTTCACCGCGCCGCCCCGCGGCGGCGACGGCAGGCGTTTCGGCGGTCAGGATTTGCGCGGCCTCGGCCGCAGCATCCGCCAGGTCAATGTCGAGACGCAGGTGTCGCAGAGCGACCCGGCCGAGCCGTCCGAACAGATGCCGGCCGCGAACCCGGTGCCGGTCGAGGTGGTGCTGCCGCCGCCGCCGCCGATCACGCGCGCCGCGATCCTCGCCAATGCGCGCGGCTTCCTCACCGTGAACTGGCCGATGGGCGAGGAGAATTATGCCCGCCCCGGCGTCAGCAACGTCTGCCAACCGCGGCAGGGACAGATCTGGCTGCGGCCGCGCCATTTCGGCCGTGAGACCGTCGGCCAGACCATCGGGCCGATGCCCTACCGCTGGGGCGGCGGCGACACGCCGCAGACCTTCCTGCTGCGCGTCGAATGGGGCGCGCTCGCCGGCAACATCTGCACCTGCCGCGACCCGACGCTGAATTACTGCATCTTCGCGGACTCGGCAGGCACCGACTGTTCCGGCTTCATCTCGAGCGCCTGGGGCATCTCCAAGCGCGGCACGTCGGGCCTGCTCGACGTCGCCGACGACCTGCGCGACCTGTCCGAACTGCGGCCCGGCGACGCCATCGACTGGCCCGGGCACCATGTGCGTCTGTTCGTCGGCATGGCGGGCGGCGCGGAGACGGCGTTCAACGTCATCGAGTCGACGACGCGTTATCCGTGCGAAGGCGTCTGCGAGGCGAGCTATCGTCCGAGCGAATTGAGCGGTTACCGGCTGCTGCGGTTTCGCGGCATCCGCGAGGATGCGGAGGCGCGAAGGCGATGAGACGCGCCGCCGCCGTTTGCCTCTCCGCCGCACTGCTCGCCGTTGCGTTGGCGCTGCCGGCACATGCGATCTCGCGGCTTGAGGACACGATCCTCGACGTCACGCAGACCTTTCGGTCGCCGTCGACGGTGCTGCCAAACAACGCCTTCCGCCCCAACTCGACCGTCGAGCCTGGCCCGCAGGCGCCCGACGCCGGCGCGGGCGCCGACGAGCGGCCGGAACTCGTGCCGATCCGCGGCTTCCCCTGGATCGTGGCGCTTGTCGACGACAAGGATCGGGCGCAGCGCAGCTTCGTCTGCGCCGGGACGGTGATCGCGCCGGACTGGGTGCTGACCGCCGCGCACTGCACGTTCAGCTGGGCGCGCCGCTGGCCACTCGACCTGCGGCCGTATGTGCTGACGGCGACCGAAACGCTGTCGAAGCCGGGCCCGTCGCATCCGATCAAACGGATCGTCGTCCATCCCGAATACGACCCGGCCACGCGGCGCAACGATCTGGCGCTGTTGCAGGTGGAAACCGGCGGCAAGCGGCTGGCGCTGCCCTTGTCGCTCGACGGCCCGCCGGTCACCGAGCAGGTCGGCGATATCGCCAACATCATCGGCTGGGGCGTCACAAACCGCAGCCTCGACGCCCGCACCAAGAGCGAAACCTTGCAATTGCTGCAAGCCGTCGTGCGCGACGACATCTGCTTTTCCAACCTGACCTACCCGCAACTGCGCGGCAGCGCGGCGTTCTGCGCCAGCTCGCTGCTGCGCTATCACGATACCTGCTCGCGCTTCGGGGGCGGGCCAATCGTCATGCGCAACGCCGACGGCACGCAATATCTCGGCGGCATCGTCTCGTGGCCGGCGAGCTGCCCGCCCGACGTCGACAAGATGAATGCTTATCTCGACGTGCAGAAATTCGTGCCGTGGATCCGCTCGGTCATCAAGACGGCGCCGGAGAGGAAACCATGATCCGCCTGCCTCACCGCATCGCTCTCGCCGCCGCTTGGTCGATCGCCGCCCTTCCCGCGCTCGCCGACGACGCCGTGCTGCGCGCCATGCCGAAGGCGGCCGGGCTCTACGAGCGGCGTCTCGAGAACGCGCGGTCCGGCAACCTGCCGCCTGTGTATCAAGGCAGCGCCAGCGTCGTGCCGACACGCGCGCAGACCTTCTCCGTCTCTCTCGGCCTGCCCGGTTTCCCGCAGCCGCGCGGCCATTTCTGCGGCGGCGTCATCGTCGATCCGCACTGGGTGCTGACCGCGGCGCACTGCGTCTCGCACGCGCCGGGTGGCGGACGCTCGGCGGCGCGCGCGCTGGAGCCGGGCCAGCTTCAGGTCCTGTCCGGCAGCACGATCCTGTTCCAGGGCGGCCAGACCAAGCCGGTCACGCGAACGGTTCTGCACCCCGATTTCAGGTTCAGCGCCGCCGGCGTACCCGAAAACGATCTCGCGCTGCTGCAATTTGCCGAACCGTTGCCGGGACGGCCGATCCCCCTCGCCTCGGACGAACTGGCCCAAATCGCCGCGCGCGGCGGCGAGCGCATCGCCGTGCTCGGATGGGGCGCGGCGCGCTTTGCCGAGGAGAGCCCGATTTCCACGACGCTGCTTTATGCCTTCGTCGAAACCGTCGACCGCGGCGCCTGCAACAAAGCCTATGACGGCGCCGTCACCGAGCGCATGTTCTGCGCCGGCCGCGGCCTCGCCGACGCCTGCCAGGGCGACAGCGGCGGCCCTGCCGTCAGCTACAACGACGACGACCGCATGGTGCTCGTCGGCATCACCAGTTGGGGCGCCGGCTGCACCCAGCAGAAATATCCGGGCGTCTACGTCAACGTCGCCGCCTATCGCGAGTGGATCAATGGCACGATCGGCGGCAAATAGCGCCGGCCTTACGGCGGCGGCGCTGCTGGCAGCGGCTCTGGCCTGTCCACTCGGGCAGGCCCTGGCGCAAGGCGTGCAGATCGGGCCGCGCGCGCTCTACCCGACCGACCCGTTGCAGGCCACCCATCCTGAAGTGCCGCTCGCCATCCGCGACGCCGTGCAGCACATCACCTCGGGCTCGCGGCTGATCGCCGTGAAGCCGCGCATCATCGGCGGCGAGCCGGCGCCGACCGGCGAATATCCGTGGGTCGCCTCGATCGAGCTCAAGGGCGTGCCGCCGCGCGACGGCCACTTCTGCGGCGGCGCCTTCATGGCTCCCGACTGGGTGATCACCGCGGCGCACTGCATCAAGCCGGATTCCGCCGACAAGATTCAGGTCCATTCCGGCTCCGAGCTGGACAGTGGCGGCAATATCTACGAGGTCGACCGCGTTCTGGTGAACGAGAAATACGACGACGGCACGCAGGACAACGACGTCGCGCTGGTTCACCTCGCCCGGCGCTACGCCGGCCCGACCGTCCATCTGGCCACGGCGCGCGACGCGCAGCGCGACGGCGGCGTCGCCGCGCTGGCGATCGCGCTCGGCTGGGGCCTGACCACGGAAAACGGAGCGGTGTCGAACATTCTCCGCCGCGTCACCGTGCAGGTCGTCAACAACAAGGTCTGCAACAGCGTCGCATCCTATGCCGGCGCGATCACCGGCACGATGATGTGCGCCGGCTTCCCCGAAGGCGGCAAGGATTCGTGCCAGGGCGACAGCGGTGGCCCGCTGGTCGTTCGCGACCGGGATGGATTCGTGCAGATCGGCATCGTCAGCTGGGGCGAAGGCTGCGGCCGGCCATTGAAGTTCGGCGTGTACACCCGCGTGTCGCTGATCGAGCCGTGGGTGGCCGAGCACACCGGCATTCGCCGCACGCCCGTCGCGGCGGAGCGGCCCACGGCCGCGCCGCCCCAGACGGCAGCTGCGCCACCGGAGCGCCGCGCGGCGCCGCCGCGCGTGCGCAGCAATTCACGGGTCGAGTTGTCACCGAATGTGCGCGCGCAGGCCAAAAAGCCGCATCGGAAACGGCATCAACGTGCCGCGGCGCGGGCCGCGCGGGCGGAAGCACATTCGGCGGATCGCGGCGAGATCCACGAACCGGCGAATGTGCTTCCCTGAGGGGCGGATATCATCGGCACGATCCCGCGGTATTGCCGCAGACCTGATCGCCGCGGCAGGACCAGCGAATGTAGCTTCCCATCGTGCAGGCGCGGGCCGCGTTCGTAGCCGGCGTGAACTGCTGCTGCGTCTGCGCCAGATACTCGGGCGATGACGATGAATGCGTCGCTGGCCGCCAGTTGTCGTCACGAGCGAAAGCCGCCGCCGTGACAGCAAGCAGTCCGAGCGCGATCAGCGTTTTTGCAACTTTCTTTGACATGGACGCTGCTCCTGTCTTCGAAACAATTGAAGTCTTGTTGCGTCCATTCCGCACGCGCACTGCTTGTTTCTTGTGATCCACGTCAACCGAAAATCGTTCAAATTCTCCGTATCAATACTTGCTTCGTGACATTTGTCGGGTGTTGCAGCCGCGGGTCGTATGACAACACCACTTCTGCGTCTCCGCCCGCATTTTAAAATCCTGATCTACGTCAAAGCCGTTGCAAGGCAGACCCGGTTCAGTGATCGTTAACCATGTTTGTTAAGGAGTGTGTCATGAACCGTCTTGCTTCCATCCTCATCCCGCTGGTGTCGGTGGCCGCGCTCAGCGCCGGCGCCGCGCATGCGGGCGATTATTACGAGCGCGACGGCGCCGGCAAATACAAGCCGGTGCGCGACGCCTGGTACTCGAGCACGTGCTGCTACAAGAAGATCGTCAAGCACATCACGATCACCAAGGAAGTGTGGGTGAAAGTGCCGCCGCCGAAGGCGCCGGCGCCGCACCATCAGCACGCCGAGGAGGACGACGAGGCCGACGCGCCCCGTCCCGCGCCCGCAAGCCACCACGCGCATCAGGTGATCGCCCTCGGCGAGGTCGTCCAGATCGGCGACAAGTGCCGCAAGGCGGTGCCGGGGCGCGAGCGCGGGCTCAACGTCATCGTGATGGTAAACGTCAGCTGCCACTGACGGCTTACGCTTCGTTCAGACACATCGTGCACTCTGGCCTCGCGCCTCCGGAAGCGGCGCGACGGCCGGACGAACCCGGGGCCCGGGGCCCACGTTGACGCCGGATCGTCTACTCGATGCGGCGGAGACGGGCGGCCATGGATCTCGACCTGGGCTGGGTCAACCACGTGATGGCGTTTCTCGCCGCCGCGAACTTCGTCGTCTCCGCACTCCATACCGTCCTGATCCTCGCCGGCTGACGGCCGCCGCAGCGGCCGCGCGACTCAATTCGTCGTGAGCGGGCGCAGGCACCGCCCCGATCCTGCCTTGATGTTTCTTGCGCTTTGCCAAGGGACGCATGCCGCGGCGCACGCGCCCGCTCGCGCTAACGCGATGAAATGACTGAGGCGTCGCTGCACGCTGGATGATGTTGCAGTGCACATGCCGGCGCGCCGTGTCATCGAAGCTTTGCCGTCCGGCCACCAAGGTTTCATCCCGCCGTCTCGGAGCCGCCAAAATGCGCCTCTACTCCTGATGGCGCACGCAGGGATGTTGGGGACATCGCTGGACCCTGAGACGACAAGAGGAGGCCACCCGATGCAGTTCGTCGTTGATGTTGCCAAGCTTGCCGCCCTTCGCGCCTTTGCCGCGCCCGCCCGCTGCCCCCATTGCGACGACTGGATGGTCGCGCCCGTGTCCTCGGAATTCGTCGAGGGCGGCGAGATCCGCCACACCTGGGAGTGCGAGGCCTGCGGCGAAATCTCCTCGACGGTGATCGACCTGGACAGTCCGGCGGTGGCCGCCTGAGGCGGAATAGCGGCCCGGACACCGGTGTTAGCCGGTGGTAGACTGACCTGCTGTTTTCACCGTGAGGAGGAGCCACCATGACGATGCCGTTCGTGCGGCCGGCGCTTTTGATCGCCTGCGCCGCCGCGTTCTCGATTGCCGCGCCTGCCTTCGCCGAGACCGTCAACCTCAAGGCGGCGATGACCACCGCCCAGGAAGTCCCGCCGACGCAAGGGTCTGGCAAGGGCGAAGTCACCGCCACCTACGACACCGCGTCCAAGAAGCTCAGCTGGAAGGGCACCTATTCCGGCCTGTCCGGACCGGCCACCGCCGCGCATTTCCACGGGCCCGCGGGCTCGGGCAAGAACGCCGGCGTCGCCATCCCGATCTTCGCCGGCGCGGCCGCCAAGAGCCCGTTCGAGGGTTCGGCGACGTTGACCGACGCGCAGGCCAAGGAGCTGATGGCCGGCGAGTGGTACGTGAACATCCACACCGCCACCAACAAGGCCGGCGAGATCCGCGGCCAGGTCGCCAAGTAACCCGACCCCGGACGTCCTGAACACTTTTGCGGCCCGCCCCACCAGGCGGGCCGCTTCGCGTTTGGGTCGCTTTGCGTCGGGCGGGCCCTGCCCTTATGGTTGCCCGCGAAACCAACCTCCCCAAGAACAAGAGGCTTGAAAGCCATGGCGCGCGGCTCCGAACCCATCCTCATCTCCGGCGGCGGCATCGGCGGGCTGATCACCGCCTTCTGCCTCGCGCACCACGGCTTTCCGGTGCGGCTGTTCGAGCAGTCGGCGGAGTTCAAGGAGGTCGGCGCCGGCATCCAGCTCGGCCCGAACATCTTCAAGATGCTCGACAAGGTCGGGCTGAAGGATGCCGTGCTCGCCGACGCCCACCGCCCGCCGGCGCAGGAGATGCGCGACGCGCTCTCCGGCAAGCTCATCACCGGCATCCCTCTCGGCGAGGAGTTCGCGAAGCGCTTCGGCCAGCCATACGCGGTGACGCACCGCGCCGACATCCATGCCACATTCCTGAAGGCGTGCGAGGGCAGCGACCTCATTCAGCTCGAGACCAGCCGCCGCGTCGACGATTTCGCCGACCACGGCGACCACGTCACCGTCACGCTCAATAACGGTGAGACCGCGCGCGGCCGCGCCCTGATCGGCTGCGACGGCATGTGGTCGGCCATCCGCGAGCGCATCGTCGGCGACGGCAAGCCGCGCGTCTCCGGCCACATCGCCTATCGCGGCGTGCTGAAGAAGGAAGACGTGCCGGCCGATCTGTGGCGGCCGGACGTCGTCCTGTGGGCCGGCCCGCGCACGCATTTCGTCCATTACCCCCTGCGCCGCGGCGAGCTCTACAATCTCGTCGCCGTGTTCCACTCCGACCATTACGAGGAAGGCTGGAACGCCGAGGGCGCCAAGGACGTGATGTGGCAGCACTTCAAGATGCAGGTGCCGCAGGTCACGCGCATGCTCGAGCGCATCGAGACCTGGCGCATGTGGGTGCTGTGCGACCGCGAGCCGGTGAAGGACTGGACCAAGGGCAACGTCACGCTGCTCGGCGACGCCGCGCATCCGATGCTGCAATACCTGGCGCAGGGCGCCTGCATGGCGACTGAGGATGCCGTCGTCCTCGCCGACAAGGTCGCGGCCTCGCCCGACGACCTGCCGGCCGCGTTCAAGGCCTATCAGCAGGCGCGCTATCTGCGCACCGGGCGCACGCAGATCATGGCGCGCGTCTACGGCGAGTTCTATCACGCGCGCGGCGTCGCCGCCGAACTGCGCGAGATGGCGCTGTCCGGCCGCACGGCGCAGCAGAGCTACGACGGCATCGAATGGCTCTATGGCGGCCCGTGAGGCCGCTGCGCTCTCGCCCTAGTGTCCCTCGCTGACGTCCAAGTTTCGGCGTGCCGGCCGGTCTAGACCCCCCCCCCGGGTTCAACCTGCCGAAACGACCGGACATGACACGCGTCATTGCACTGTTCTATGGCCTCGCCGCCTATCTCGCCGCATTCGCCACTCTGCTCTACGCCATCTGCTTCGTGTCCGGCTTCGGCGTGCCGAAGACCATCGACAGCGGCCCCGCCGGCCCGGTGCCCCAGGCGATCGCGGTCGACATGGCGCTGATGGCGATCTTCGCCCTTCAACACAGCGTCATGGCGCGGCGGCGCTTCAAGGCCATGTGGACGCGGCTCGTGCCCGAGCCGATCGAGCGCAGCACCTACGTGCTCGCCGCGAGCCTCGCGCTGGCGCTGCTGTGCTGGCAGTGGCGGCCGCTGCCGGATGTCGTGTGGCGCGTCGAGAACGCCAACCTCGCCGCGGCGCTGTCGGCGCTTTCCTTCATCGGCTGGGCCATCGTGCTGAGCAGTTCTTTCCTCATCGACCACTTCGAATTGTTCGGCGTCAGCCAGGTGCTGAGCAACCTGTCGGGCGCGCCGCCGGCCGCGCCCCGCTTTCGCACGCCGCTCTACTACAATTTCGTGCGCCACCCGATCTATCTCGGTTTCCTCATCGCCTTCTGGTCGGCACCGGTGATGACCTGCGGCCACCTGCTCTTCGCGTCGGTGACGACGGCCTACGTCTTCGTCGGCATCGTGCTCGAGGAAGGCGACCTGATCGATCTCTTCGGCGACGACTACCTGAGCTACCGCCGGCGCGTGTCGATGATCGTGCCGTGGCGGAAATCCGTCTGACCGCGACAGGAGCAGCCTCATGAGACGCTACGTCATCGAACGCGATATCCCCGACATCGGCGGCTTCACGCCGGCGCAGTTCTGCGAGGCGGCGGCGACATCGAACGCCGCGCTGGCCAAGCTCGACGGCAAGGTGCAGTGGGTCCACTCCTACGTCACCGCCAACAAGACGTTCTGCATCTATCTGTCGCCCAGCGAGGCGCTGGTGCACGAGCATGCGCGGCTGTCGGGATTTCCGGTGACGCGGATCACGGAGGCGACGGCGGTGATCGATCCGGCGACCGCCAAGGCCGGCTGAGGTCCGCCGGTGCCGCGCGACCGCACGCTCCATTTCGTCGACACCGGCTCGCGCGGCGAGGACGACAGCGGCCATCTCCGCTGCCCGATCACCGGCGAACTCTGCCGCGGCCTCCTCGCGCACCTGTGCGAGGACTACGGCTGCGCCCGCAAGGGCGGCCTGTCGCCCGATCCGGGCGAGATGTTCTAGCCTGCGCGGCGGGCATCACCATTCATTGCCGGCCCGCCGACATATGCGGGCCGATCCTGAAAGCTATTCCACCGCTTCACTGGACAAGGCCGCCGCGCTCCGATAGTCGTTCAATCACCTGATTGAACCGACTGTTTGCATCGAACGATTGTCTTGGACCAGCAGCGGGTTACCACCGCCGACCGCATACTGGAGGTGGCCGAGGCCATGTTCGCGGAACACGGCTACAAGGCGGTCTCGCTACGCTCGATCCTGCGCGAATGCGGCGCCAACATCGCCGCCGCGCATTACCACTTCGGCTCCAAGCAGCAGATCCTCGAGGCCATCTTCGTGCGCCGCTGCGCCATCATGAACGGCGAGCGCCTGCGCCTGCTCGCCGCCTGCAAGGCGGGGCCCGGCCGGCCGCCTCTGCTCGAGCAGATCCTCGACGCCTTCCTGCGCCCCTCGCTCGTCTGGCCCGACGACGACAGCGGCACCCGCCGCTTCATGCGGCTGCGCGCCGGCGTCGCCTACGAGCGCGAGGAGCTTGCGCGCAACCTCATCGCCCAGCATTTCAACGACACCAGCCGCCGCTTCATCGTCGCGCTCGCGAACGCGCTGCCCCAGATCGGGATGGAGGAATTGTACTTCCGCTTCCACTTCCTGCTCGGCGCCCAGTATTACACGCTGCTCAACCCCAACCGCATCTCCGACCTCTCCGGCGGGCTCTGCGATCCCGCCGACGCGGAGAAGGCGCTCCGCCACATGGTCTGCGCCTTCGCCGCGGCGCTCGGCGCACCCGCCTGCATGCCACGCTCATCGAAGGAAACGAACGCGTGAACTCCCCGCTGCGAACCCATCCCGCGCTTGCCGCCCGCGTCAGCTCGCTCAAGCCGTCGGCGACCGTGGAAATGTCCGAGCGCATCCGCCAGAGCCGCGCCGCCGGCCGCCGCATCCTCGGCCTGTCGAGCGGCGACCCGGCGCTGCCGACCGATCCGCGCATCGTCGCCGCCGCCGAGAAGGCCATGCGCGACGGCGACACGCATTATTCGACCCCCGCCGGACAACCGGCGCTGCGCGAGGCGATCGCCGCGCACGAGAAGCGCCGCAGCGGCGCGCAGTACGATCCCGCCGACATCCTGGTGACGCCGGGCGGCAAGTTCGCGCTGCTCACCGCGCTGATGGGCACGATCGGCGCCGGCGACGAGGTGCTGGTGCCGGAACCGGGCTGGGTGAGCTACGGCCCCTGCGTGCGCCTGTGCGGCGGCACGCCGGTTGCGCTGCCGATGCTCGACCGCGTCGACGCGCAGGCGATCGCCGCCCAGATCACGCCGGCGACGCGCGCGATCATCCTCAATTCGCCGGTCAACCCGACCGGGCGCATCCTGCCCGCCGACGAGCTTGCCGCCGTCGTGGACATTGCGCAAAAGCACGACCTTTGGATCGTCTTCGACCAGG
The DNA here is from genome assembly GCA_035571935.1 of Pseudolabrys sp. Classification (GTDB taxonomy): domain Bacteria; phylum Pseudomonadota; class Alphaproteobacteria; order Rhizobiales; family Xanthobacteraceae; genus Pseudolabrys. The sequence continues at coordinate 4,103 of DATNBL010000103.1, read as the reverse complement.
TCTATGCCGATCTCAGCTACGGCAATCCCGTGGCGTTCGCCCAGAGCAGCGAAGCCGGCCGCGCCCGCACCTTGGTGGTCGACAGCCTGTCCAAGACCTTCGGCATGACCGGATGGCGTCTCGGCTATCTCGCGACGCCTCCCGGCGCCGCCAGGACCATCGTCAAGTTCCTCCAGCACTCGATCTACTGCGTGCCGCCTTTCGTGCAGGCCGCCGGCGTCGCCGCCTTCGCGCTCTACGACGAGCTCGCGCCGCGCTACCGCGCGCTCTTCCGCGCGCGCCTCGCGCGCGCTGCGGCGGCGCTATCGAAGATCGACGGCATCGACTGCCCGATGTCGGACGCGACGTTCTATCTGTTCCCGAAGGTCGCGGCCGACGACGCGGCCGTCGCCAAATACTGGCTCGACACCATCGACGTCGCCGCCCTGCCCGGCTCGGCCTTCGGGCCCGCCGGCGCCGGCCATCTGCGGCTCTCGCTCAGCCTTTCCGATGCCGATCTCGACGAGGCGCTCGCGCGCATCGCCAAGGCCGGCCTCGGCCCATCCGCACAATGACAAAGGGGAGGATCAACATGCTCAAACGCCTTTCAATGCTGACCGCGGCGGCGCTCGCCGCTGCGGCGATGCTCGCGGCGCCCGCCGCGCAGGCGCAGACCCAGGACACGCTGGCGCAGATCAAGTCGCGCGGCAAACTGATCGCCGGCGTCAAGTTCGACACGCCGCCCTTCGGCTTTCTCGACGACAAGAACCAGCCAGTCGGCTTCGACCTCGACATCGTCCGCGGCATCGCCAAGCACATCGGCGTGCCGGTGGAGTTCGTCAAGGTGACCTCGCCGACCCGCATTCCGCTCCTGGTCAGCGGCAATGTCGACCTCTCTGCCGCGTCGATGACGCACACGGTCGAGCGCGACAAGACCATCGACTTCAGCATCACCTATTATACCGGCGCGCAGGCGCTGATCGTGCCGAAGGCGAGCAGCATCCACGGCCTGAAGGACCTCGCCGGCAAGCAAGTGTCCGTGCAGCAGGGCACGACGCTGGAGAAGAACATCGCCAAGGTCGCGCCGCAGGCGAAAGTCGTCGCCTTCAAGGACTACAACAGCGCGTGGCTCGCGCTGGTGCAGGGCCGCGTCGATGCGTTGACCGGCAGCATGAACATCCTTCAGGGCTTCCAGAAGGACAACGCCAGCTTCGTGATCCTGCCCGACCGCTTCAGCGTCGAGCCGTTCGGCATCGGCGTGCGCCAGGGCGATTCCGGTTTGCGCGACGCGATCAATTTCGCGCTGATCGACATGTGGAAGTCCGGCGAGTACGCGGAGCTGTACCGCAAGTGGTTCCACGCCGAGCCGGAAATCCCGGTCGAGGTGTGGCCGTAAGGCTGGCCGCATAACGGCAAGGCCGCGCGATGAACTATCACTTTGACTGGACGCCGATCTGGGCGGCGCGCGGCCTCATTGCCGAAGGCCTGGCGATGACGGTCGCGCTGTCGGCGGCGGCGCTCGTCTTCTCGACCGTCATCGGCCTCATCGTCGGCGGCGCGGCGGCAGCCGGCTCACGCGCCGCGCGCGCGCTGGCGCTCGCCTTCACCGAGACGATGCGCAACATCCCGCTGCTGATCCACATGTACATCTGGTACATGGCGCTGGCGTTCCTGCGCCTGCCGGCCTTCTCCTGCGCGGTGCTGGGATTGAGCCTCTACTCCGGCGCCTACGTCGCTGAAGTGGTGCGTGCCGGCATCGGCGCCGTCGGCCGCGGCCAGATGCAGGCGGCGCTGGCGACCGGGCTCACCCGCTTCCAGGCGATGCGCTACATCGTCTATCCGCAGGCGTTGCGCATCATCGCACCGTCGCTGGCGAGCCTGTTCTCGCAATTGATCAAGGATTCCTCGCTCGCCTCGGTGATCGCGGTTGCCGAGCTGACCTATCAGGCCGGCGCCATCGAGGGGCAGACATTCCGCACTTTCGAGGTCTACATCACCATTTCGCTCATCTATCTCGTGCTGGTGACGGCGGCGAGCCAGCTCGTGCTGCTCATTCCGGGCTCGCGCAACGAGGCGGCGGCGGGGCGCTTCGCCGATGCCTGACGTCATCCTCAAGAACCTGCCGTTCCTGCTCAACGGCCTGTGGCTGACGATCGACCTCTCGATGTGGTCGATCGTGCTCGGCACCCTGCTCGGCCTCGTCGCCGGCACCGTCCGCTTCGTGCGCGTGCCGGTTCTCGATACGGTGGCGCTCGTCTATATCGAATTCATTCGCGGCACGCCGCTGCTCGTCGTGTTGTTCATCACCTACTTCGCTTTCCCGGCTTTGTTCGGCTATCACACGACGGCTTACCGCGCCGCGATCTCCGGCTTCGTGCTGTTCATCGGCGCTTATCTGGCCGAGGACTTCCGCTCCGGGCTGCGCGCCGTGCGGCCGGGCCTGATCCAGGCAGGACTGGCGACGGGACTCACGCGCTGGCAGGTGCTGCGCCACATCATCCTGCCGCAGGCAGTCCGTCGCGTGCTGCCCTCGCTGTTCAACCAATATGTGCGGCTCATCAAGTTCACCTCCGTCGCCTCGGTGATCGGCGTCACCGAACTGACCGGCGCCGGGCTGCTGGTCAACGCGCGCGACTTCCACCCGGTGACGATCCTGGCGACGATCGCCATCGTCTACCTCGTGCTGTGCATCGCGCTGTCGATGGCCGGCCGCGCGCTCTACGCGCATTTCGCCGTGAGGACGTAACGGGCATGACCGACGAACCGACCATCGCCATCCGCGACCTGCACAAGAGCTACGGCGCGACGCCGGTGCTGCGCGGCTGCAGCCTTTCGGTCAAGCGCGGCGAGGTCGTCGTGGTCTGCGGCCCGTCCGGCTCGGGCAAGAGCACGCTGATCAAGTGCATCAACGGGCTGGAAGGCTACCAGTCCGGTAGCATCCGCGTCGAAGGCATCGAGGTCGGCGCCAAGGGCACGAACCTGCCGAAGCTGCGCGCCCGCGTCGGCATGGTGTTCCAGCATTTCGAGCTCTACCCGCATATGTCGGTCGTGGACAACATCGCGCTGGCGCAGGTGCATGTCTTGAAGCGCGGCCGCACGGCGGCGCGCGAGCGCGCCCGCGAACTGCTCACCCGCGTCGGTTTGCAGGACAAGGCCGACGCGATGCCGGCCGACCTGTCAGGCGGGCAGCAGCAGCGCGTCGCGATCGCACGGGCGCTGGCGCTCGATCCGCAGGCGATTTTGTTCGACGAGCCGACCTCGGCGCTGGATCCCGAGATGATCCACGAGGTGCTGCAAGTGATGACCGAGCTCGCCGCGAGCGGCATGACGATGGTCGTCGTGACGCACGAAATGGGCTTTGCCCGGCGCGTCGCCGACCGCATCGTGTTCATGGACGCCGGCGAGATCGTCGAGGACGCATCGAGCGATGCATTCTTTACAACCCCAAGAACGCAGCGAGCTGCCGAGTTTCTTTCGAAAATTCTGGCGCACTAGACCAAAAATGAGACGACCTGCGGCGCCCGCCCGTCAGCCGACCCGTCTAAAGCAATCGCTTTCCTGCGTCCGCTTTGGGCCAGGCGCAGAACTTAGGCGCCCCAGACCAGGTCCGCGTTAGGACAACTGACTCGCTGTCGCCTCAGAGGACAACCATTCAGGAGGCGCTTTATCAAGGACCAGACGGAGATTTGCACCTCACGCGCTTGTCAGCCGAATGGAGCCCGGGCCTGCATTTAAGACGCCATTCGCTCGCTACGCGACAGAAATTCCTTCTGGTGGGACGCCTCCCAATCCATGTCAGTCGCGCTACACCGCGCCCGGGGCTGGTGTCGCCACCTTCGCTGTTCTCTTCGAATGTGCCATACTTATTGAAACGTTTCGGGGGAGGGAAACAATCATGCGGTGGAGACATTCTGCTGTCGTCGGTCTGGCACTTTTGGCGCTCCAGATTTCATGCCGACAATCGTCGGCATCGGAGTTTGCGGTTAGCCAATATGGCCGAGTGACCGCGACGTTGCCCTGGGCCGTAGCTCTAAAGATGGGGTATTTCCGGGATGAAGGCATAAACATCGACAAGATCATTTCCGGCAAGGGCGGCGGCACCACACTGCGCAACATGCTCGCCA
>DATNBL010000102.1:0-32389 GCA_035571935.1 Pseudolabrys sp. | reverse complement strand
CGAAGGTGCCGAACGCGGCGAACTGCGCGGCCGGCCCGTCCAGGCCGTTGAAGAACAGCTTGTCGAACACCAGGCCGGCGGCGGTGCCGTAGAGGAAGAAGTCGTACCACTCGATCGAGGTGCCGATGGTCGAGGCTATGACGGCGCGCCGCAACTGGGCATCGTGCTCGGCTTGCGACAGCGTGCTGGCGACGGCGGTGGTGGACATGGGGCGCCTCTTGGCAGGAGGGCGCAGGCTCATTCACGGCTTGCGTCCGGAATTAAAAACCGGGAACCCGCCTCGGAGTTCCACCGCCGCCGCCGCCCCTACTCCACGTCCTCGACCTGCTCCGGTCCGCCGCCGAACGCCTTCTGCGCCAGCGCTGCCTGCATGAACTCGTCGAGATCGCCGTCGAGCACCGCGCCGGTGTTGGAGGTGGAGACGCCAGTGCGCAGGTCCTTGACCATCTGGTAGGGCTGCAACACGTAGGAGCGGATCTGGTGGCCCCAGCCGATGTCGGTCTTGGCGGCCTGATCGGCGGCTGCCTTCGCCTCGCGCTTCTTGACCTCGATCTCGAACATCTTGGCACGCAGCATGTCCCAGGCCATGGCACGATTGCGGTGCTGCGAGCGGTCCTGCTGGCACTTCACGACGATGCCGGTCGGCTCGTGGATCAGCCGCACCGCGGATTCGGTCTTGTTGACGTGCTGGCCGCCAGCGCCGCCGGAGCGCATCACTTCCATGCGCACGTCGCTCTCGTTGATCTCGATTTTGATGCGGTCGTCGACCACCGGGAAGACGACGACGCTGGCGAATGAAGTGTGCCGCCGCGCGTTGGAGTCGAACGGCGAGATGCGTACGAGCCGGTGCACGCCGTTCTCGCTCTTCAGCCAGCCATAGGCGTTGCGACCCTTGACCTGCACGGTCGCCGACTTGATGCCGGCGCCCTCGCCTTCGCTCTCTTCCAGCCAGTCGACCTTGTAGCCGTGCTGCTCGGCCCAGCGCACATACATGCGCATGAGCATGTTGGCCCAGTCCTGGCTCTCGGTGCCGCCGGCGCCGGCGTGGACCTCGAGATAGCAGTCGTTGCCGTCGGCCTCGCCGGACAGCAGCGCCTCGAGCTCGCGCCGCGCCACCTCGGCCTTGAGCTTTTTGAGCTCGGCTTCCGCCTCGCCGATCGTGCCCTCGTCCTTTTCGGCCTCGCCGAGCTCGATGAGGGTGAGATTGTCCTCGAGCGCCTGCTCCATGCGCTTCAAGGCGCCGAGCTGGTCCTCGAGCGCGTCGCGCTCGCGCATCATGCGCTGCGCGCGCTGCGAGTCGTTCCAGAAGTCGGGGCTCTCGGACTCCTTGTTCAACTCGGCGAGACGTTGCTGCGCGGCATCGACGTCAAAGATGCCTCCTCAGCAGCCGCACCGACTGCTTGATCTCTTCGACGAGGGCCTGTGTTTCCGCGCGCATGTCTTATTGTCCGGGGCCGTCACGACGGCCGATTTCGAGTCACGATCGAACGCGGGATTTAACGTCGCGGCCCCGCGCATGCAAGCCAAGAACCGTTCGTCCCCGCGAAAGCGGGGATCCAGCATGGCGGTTCAGCCTTTGACTGGGGGCTGGATTCCCGCCTGCGCGGGAATGAGCGGAGGACGTGGCGGGGTTCAGTACAGCCCGCCGGTGCCCGAGCGCACGGCGCGGTCGGCGTCGGGCGAGACGCCCACGCCCCACGCGCGCCCGCCGCCCTGCTGCTGGCCCGGAATGATGCCGGGGCTGCCGCCACCGTCGGACGGGCCGCTGTAGCCGACCACGGAATAGCTGTCGGGCGGCGCGGTGCCGGGCTTGAACGCCTCCAGGATCACCTTCTGGTCGCCGGGGGCGGCGCGCGCGCCGGTCTTCAAGTCGACACGCACCAGCTTAATGCCCGGCGGCACGCGGAACGGCACCGCCGGCTTGTCGGCAAGCGCCACCTTCATGAAGTCCTTGACGATCGGCGCGGCAACGCGGCCGCCGGTCATGCCGCGGCCGAGTGTCTTCGGCTTGTCGTAGCCGACATAGACGCCGACGACGATGTCGGGCGTGAAGCCGATGAACCAGGCGTCCTTGTACTCGTTGGTGGTGCCGGTCTTGCCGGCCACCGGCTTGCCCACTTCCTTCTGGAAGCCGACGCCGCCGGCGGTGCCGCGCTGCACGACGCCCTCCATCATCGAGGTGATCTGGTAGGCGGTCATCGGATCGATGACCTGCTCGCGCCGGTCAATCAGCGACGGCTCAGGCTGGTTGTCCCACTTCTGCGCGTCGCAGCCGATGCACTCGCGCTTGTCGTGGCGGTAGACGGTGTGGCCGTAGCGGTCCTGGATGCGGTCGATCAGCGTCGGCGTGATCTTGCGCCCGCCATTGTCGATCATGCCGTAGGCGGTGACCATGCGCAGCAATGTCGTCTCGCCGGCGCCGAGCGTGAAGGAGAGATACGGTGGCAGGTTGTCGTAGACGCCGAAGCGCTTGGCGTAGTCAGCGATCAGCGGCATGCCGATGTCCTGCGCTAGGCGCACGGTCATGACGTTGCGCGAATGCTCGATGCCGAAGCGCAGCGTCGACGGCCCGAAGAAGTCGCCCTCGTAGTTCTCAGGCTTCCACACACCGAGGCCGGGGCCCTGGTCGATCTCGAGCGGCGCGTCGAGCACCAGCGAGGACGGCGTGTAGCCGTTGTCGAGCGCGGCCGAATAGACGATCGGCTTGAACGAGGAGCCGGGCTGGCGCAACGCCTGCGTGGCGCGGTTGAATTGGCTCTGGTCGTAGGAGAAGCCGCCGACCATCGCCAGCACGCGGCCGGTCTGCGGGTCCTCGACCACCATCGCGCCGGAGACTTCCGGCACCTGCTGCAGGCGGTACTGCCCGTCGGCTTTCTCCGGCGCGACGTAGATGACGTCGCCGGGATCGACCACCTGGCTCACCTTCGACGGCGCGCGGCCCTTGATCTTGGCCCACTTCACGCCGTCGAGCGGCAGGATGCCGATGGCGCGCTCCTTGCTCACCTGCCCGCCTGGATCGCGGCCGGGCTGCAGGCCGATGCGCGCGGAATGATCGCTGACCTCGAGCACGACCGCGAGCCGCCACGGCTGCACGTCGTCGAGCGCCTTGACGCCGGCGAGCTTGACGCCCCAGTCGCCGGCGAGATCGATCTTGGTCACCGGGCCGCGGAAGCCGTGCGACTCGTCGTAATGCTCGAGGCCGGCCTGCAGCGTCCTGCGCGCGATCGCCTGGTATTTCGGGTCGAGCGTCGTGCGTACCGACAGGCCGCCTTCGTACAGCTTCTTCTCGCCGTACTTCTCGTAGAGCTCGCGGCGGACCTCCTCGGCGAAATACTCGGCGGCGACGACATGCGCGCCGGTCGAGGCTTTCGTCGTGACGCCGAGCGGCGTCTTCTTCGCCTTGTCGGCGTCGGCCTGCTTGATGAAGCCGGCCTCCGCCATGCGGTCGATGACCCAGTTGCGGCGCTCGAGCGCGCGCTCGCGCTGGCGGAACGGATTGTAATTATTCGGCGCCTTCGGCAGCGTCGCCAGATACGCCGCCTCCGGGATGGTCAGCTCATTCACCGACTTGTCGAAATAGGTGAGCGAGGCGGCGGCGATGCCGTAGGCGCCGAGGCCGAGATAAATCTCGTTGAGATACAATTCGAGGATCTTGTCCTTCGAATAGGTGCGCTCGATCTTCAGCGCCAGCAGCGCCTCCTTGATCTTGCGCGTCAGCGACACCTCGTTGGTCAACAGAAAGTTCTTGGCGACCTGCTGCGTGATCGTCGAGGCGCCCTGCGGCCGGCGGCCGGAGCCGTAGTTCTGCACAAAGGAGACGGCGGCGCGGGCGATGCCGGTGAAGTCGAGGCCGCCGTGCTGGTAGAAGTTGCGGTCCTCAGCGGCGAGGAAGGAATTGATGACGAGCTTCGGCACGCCCTGGATCGGGATGTAGAGGCGGCGCTCGCGGGCGTATTCGGCGACCAGCGAGCCGTCGGCGGCGTGCACGCGCGTCATCACCGGCGGCTCGTAATCCTGGAGCTGCGAGTAGTCCGGGAGGTCCTTGGAGAAATGCCACAGCAGGCCGGACGCCGCGCCGACGCCGACCACAAACAGGATCGTTCCGGCAGCGAACAGGAAGCCGAGGAAGCGCAGCATCAGCCTCATGAGCGAAGTGTCCCGTATTCCGGAAAGCCGGGCTGCGCGAGGCGGTCCTGCCCGCGGCTCGGCGGCCTCGGCGCGCCGGCCGCCGCCGGCTTGCCGCCCTTACCCGATCCTGCGGCAGACACCTGTGATCGCCCGGTTTTATGTTGAAACTGAGGCCGGTTCCACGCGGTCATCGGCGCGCGCCCATAGCCGCTGCGCCGGCGAGCCGCGGCGCGAAGAAGTCGTCCACCGCCTGCATGAGCGCGCCCGCCGTTTTCCCCCGCCAGTCGGCATTGACCAGGTGGTTGAGGTCGGAGCGGTTCGACATGTAGCCGAGCTCGATCAGCACGGAGGGCACGTCCGGCGCCTTGAGCACGACGAAGCCGGCCGACTTCAGCGGCCGCTTGTGCAGCCGCGCGATCGACTTGAACTCCTTCACCGTCGCGTGCGCGAATTGCAGCGAGAACGTCTTGGTCTCGCGCTGCGCCAGGTCAACCAGGATGTTGGCGACGTCGTCGGGCTCGGAGGTCAGGTCGACACCGGCGATGACGTCGGCCTTGTTCTCGTCGTCGGCGAGCCGCGCGGCTTCCGCGTCGGAGGCGTGCTCGGAGAGCGTATAGATCGTCGCGCCCTCCGCCTGCCCTTCCTTCTTCGGCAGCGCGTCGGCGTGGATGGAGATGAAGAGCGAGGCATTGTGGCCGCGGGCGAAGCGCACGCGCTCGTTCAGCGGGATGAAGGTGTCGTCGCTGCGCGTCATCAGCACACGGTATTTGCCGTTCTTCTCCAGCCGGTCGCGCAATTCCGTGGCGAAGGACAGCACGACGTCCTTCTCCAGTTCGCCGTCGAGACCGTGCGTGCCGGTGTCGATGCCGCCGTGGCCGGGATCGAGCACGATCAGCGGCCGCGGATCGCCGTCGGGCTTGACCGCCACCGCAGGCTGTTTTGCGGCCTTGGCCGGACGGTTCTCGAGCGCGATGTTGCGCAGGAAGCTGTCGCGGTCGGTCACCGAGAGGTCGACGACGAGGCGCGCCGGCTGGCCGTCGGCAGCGGCCATGACGAAGGCCTTGTCGACCTTCACCGGCCCCTTGACGTCCATGACGATGCGCGAGCCGCCCTGCATGATGAGGCCGTAGCGGAACGCCTTGATCAGGCCGCGGCCGTGCTCGCCGGCCTTCTCAGGCAGGCTGAAAACGACCTGCGGCAGGTCGATGACGACCCGGTACGGGTCGGCGAGCGTGAAGGTGGCGAGGTCGACCTTGTGGTCGAGGTCCATGACGAAGCGGGTCTGCTTGTCGTCGCCACCGACCCGAACCGCGGTCACGCTAGGCACGGCAGAGGCGGTGCCGGCCGCGGCGGCGGCAGACACGGCAGGAAGGCCGGCGGCCGGGGAGAATCCCAGGGCTGCGGCCAAGAGGAGCGCGCGGAGTGTCACGAATCCCGACCCTTTCCGCATCTTCTAACGTATTTGGAACGCCCAAGGTTAACGGAACTTGACCGCCGCCCCCGCTTTGGCCGGCGCCTGTGCCCGCAGGGCCATGGCGGGCAGGAACGGGCCTGCGAACCCTGCTTGCCATCGCCCGATTCAGGCCGTATGTAGGGTCTGCTGACGGTTAAAAGTTCCGGTTGTGCCGCGTTCGGGCCTCCGGCGCGCCAAATGTCCGTATCGCCCCCCTCGAGGAGCCAGGGCGAACGGCGGGCGGCAAAGCCAGATCCCTTGTGAAGGACACCCGGAAAAGCGCGTCGGCCCCAGGGCCATCCCGCAATCCGACCGTGAGCAACGAGAAACCTGGGTCCCGCCCGTTCGGGCGTGACCGCAGCGCTACGGGTCGCACTTTTCATGCTGCCGATGCAGCACAGGCCGTTCCAGCTCCACCGCTCTCGCGAGTTCCTCGTGACGGCGCACTTTGCTGCGGAGCCGTTCGGACGGCCGCCGCGGACCCGCCCCTTCCACACCAATCAGACCGCCTCGCCTGCGCCTGCGCCAACATGGCCGCGCGAGCGACAGACCGTGAGCGGTCCAGTGAGATCATCCAATGGCCGACAAAATGCTCATCGATGCGACCCACCCGGAGGAAACCCGGGTGGTGGTCGTTCGCGGCAACCGCGTCGAGGAATTCGACTTCGAGAGCGCCAACCGCAAGCAGCTGCGCGGTAACATCTACCTCGCCAAGGTGACGCGCGTCGAACCGTCGCTGCAGGCGGCGTTCGTCGATTACGGCGGCAACCGGCACGGCTTCCTGGCCTTCTCGGAAATCCATCCCGACTATTATCAAATCCCGGTCGCCGACCGGCAGGCCCTGCTCGAGCAGGAAGCGCGCGACCAGCGCGAGGCCGACGACGAGCACGAGCAGCGCCGCGGCGGCGGCGGCCGGCGCCGCCGTCATCGCCAGCGCGGCGCCGAACGTCATCGCCGCGGCCGCGACGAGGTGGTGCAGAGCCAGCCGGTCGCGGAGGGTGACACGCCGCACGAGGAGAACGGTGGCGCGCCGGCCGACATGGAGGCCTCTGCTGCGCCGACCGAGTCCGCGCACGAGCACCACGACGAGCCCCTTGTTGAGACGGTAACCGAGATCGCCGAGCCGGTGACGGCCGAGGCACCGGCCGCGGATGCCGAGGCCGCCGAACAGGCCCCTGCCCACGCCGAGACCGCGCCGGTCGAGCCGGCGAGCGAATTCGACGTCGCCCATTCCGGCGAAGCCATCCCGGTCGAGGCGGCCTCCGCCGAATCCGAAGCTCAATCCGAAGCCGCCCATGAGGGCGACGACGAGGATGATGGCGACGACAATGGCGAGGCGCACGAGGAAGAAGAGGCCGTCGAATCCGTCGGCGGTGCCGATGCACTCGAAGAGGTGCAGGAACGCGTGCCCCGCTTCCGCCGCCAGTACAAAATTCAAGAGGTGATCAAGCGCCGACAGGTCATGCTGGTACAGGTCGTCAAGGAAGAGCGCGGCACCAAGGGCGCGGCGCTGACGACTTACCTCTCGCTCGCCGGCCGCTATTCGGTGCTGATGCCGAACACCGCGCGCGGCGGCGGCATCTCGCGCAAGATCACCTCGTCGGAAGACCGCACGCGGCTGAAGGAGATCGCGCAGGAGCTGGAAGTGCCGGAGGGCATGGGCGTCATCCTGCGCACCGCTGGCGCCGCCCGCACCAAAACCGAGGTCAAGCGCGACTTTGAATACCTGCTGCGCCTGTGGGAGACGGTGCGCGACCTGACGCTGAAATCGGTCGCGCCGAAGCTCGTCTACGAGGAAGGCTCGCTGACCAAACGCTCGATCCGCGACCTCTACAACAAGGACATCGACGAGATCATGGTCGCCGGCGAGGACGGCTACCAGGAAGCGCGCGACTTCATGCGCATGCTGATGCCGAGCCACGTCAAGAACGTGAAGCTCTACAAGGACGCGCAGCCGCTGTTCACGCGCTATGGCATCGAGAGCCAGCTCGACGCGATGTTCTCGCCCGTCGTGCAACTGAAATCCGGCGGCTACATCGTCATCAACCAGGCCGAAGCGCTGGTCGCGATCGACGTCAACTCGGGCCGGGCCACGCGCGAGCACCACATCGAGGACACCGCGCTCAAGACCAACGTCGAGGCGGCGGAGGAGATCGCGCGGCAACTCCGCCTGCGCGACCTCGCGGGGCTGATCGTCATCGACTTCATCGATATGGACGAAGGCCGCAACAACCGCACGGTCGAACGCAGGGTGAAGGACGCGCTCAAGCACGACCGCGCCCGCATCCAGGTCGGCCGCATCTCGCATTTCGGCCTGCTGGAAATGTCGCGGCAGCGCATCCGCTCCTCGGTGCTGGAATCCTCGACCGAGAAGTGCCCGGTTTGCGGCGGCCTCGGCCACGTGCGCTCGGTATCGTCGGTGGCGCTGCAATTGCTGCGCGCCATCGAGGAGACGCTGATCAAGGGCGCGACGCATAACCTCGCCGTCCGCACCCGCGCCGAGGTGGCGCTCTACGTGCTCAACCACAAGCGCGCGCATCTGCGCGTGCTGGAGGAACGCTTCCGCATCACCATCACGGTGTCGGCCGACGCGGCCGTCACCGGCCAGCAGTCTTACGTCATCGACCGCGGCGAGCAGGTGCACACACCGGAAGCGGCGCGCGCGCTGGTCGCGCAGGCGCAGGCGGCGACGCCGGCCGTCGTCGAGGATGAGGAAACGGATTACGTCGAGCCGGAAGTGGAAGAGACCGCGGCCGAGGCAAGCGAAGAGCGCGCCGACGCCGAGGAGAGCGAAGCCACGCCCGGAGAGCGCGAGGGAGAGCCGCGCCGCAGGCGGAGGCGCCGCGGCCGTGGCCGCGGGCGTGGCGGCGAAGGCCGCGAGCCGAGAGAGGGCGCGCCGGCGCAGTTTGCCCAGGACAATGCAGCCGGGCACGACGTCGCGCAGGAGGATCACGATGCCGGCGCGCCGGAGGAAGATGACGGCGGCGGCACCGAACCGCGCGAAGGCGCTGCGACCGGCAACGGTCAGAGCGACGACCAGGACGGGCGCCGCCGGCGGCGGCGCGGCCGCCGAGGTGGACGCCGCAATCGTCACCGCAACGGCGACAACAATCAGGGCAATGGCGGCGAGTACGGCGAGCACGATCGTCCCGCCTCCTTCGAGGGTGGCGTGCACGAGACCTCGGAAGGCGCGCCGCATCCGGTGCTCAGCGACGAGGACGCGACGGTGATGGCCCCGCCCTTCCCGCAGCCCTCGCCGGTCCATGCCGAAGCGCCGGTGCCGCCGCCGGCCGCAGAGCCGAGCCACGAGCCGGCGCCGCGCCGACGCTCAACCATCCGCGAGCCCGCGCCCGTGTCATCGCCAGCCGAGACCGCCGCTCCTGCGCCACAGCCCGCGCCCGTATCGGCGTCGGAACCCGTCGTTTCGAGCACGTCGGACGAGCCGTCCGCGCCCAAGCGCGGCTGGTGGGGCAAGCGCTTGCTCGGCGACAAATAGCGGGCAGCAGATCGGCCTCTCCCCTGTGGCCATTGTAGCCGCAGGGGAGTGGCTACTCGAGGCTGTTGTGTTATGTTGTGTACATCAGCACACACGCTACGAGATCGCCGATGGCCGCCAGCACGACCCTCACAGTCCGCCTTCCATCCCGCACCAAGCAGCGGCTTGGGCGGCTGGCTCAGCGCACGAAGAGGACGCGGTCCTTCCTTGCCGGCGAAGCGATTGCGGCCTTCGTCGAGCACGAGCTAGACGTCGTCGACGGGATCGAACGCGGCCTTGCGGACATGAAGGCCGCGCGCGTCGTGCCGCATGAAGAAGCGATGGCGCGAATCCGCAAGACGATCCGTCGGGCTTCAGGCAAAAAACCGGCACGATGAGAGTACAGTGGTCGATCGCCGCTCTGGACGATTTCGACCACGCGATTGCTTTTATCGCAGCGCGGAATCCGCCGGCCGCGGATCGCGTGACCAAGGCAATCGACCGTGCCGCGCGTGAACTGGGCCGTTTTCAGACCGGCCGCTCCGGCCGGGTGAGCGGCACCTACGAAAAGCCGCTTCCCGGATTGCCCTATATCATCGCGTATGCAATCGACAGAAGCGATACTGTCACGATCCTGCGCGTGATCCACGGCGCGCGCGATTGGCCGCCCGGCCGCTGACCGCGATAGCGAGGGGTTGCGATGAAATCCGCCTGGGTTGAGCGCGACGCGAAGGCGGCGATCGACCGCTACGGCAAGGACGGCATCCCCGCCGACCTGGCGCTGCGCGTCTACACGACGCAACTACTCGGCCGCCACCCGAAGCTGGTGCTGCACGGCGGTGGCAATACGTCCGTGAAGCTGCGTACGGCCGATCTCCTCGAGGAGGAGACCGACGTACTCTGCGTCAAGGGCTCCGGCTGGGATATGGGCACGATCGAGCCCGCCGGCCTGCCCGCGGTACGACTCAGGGCGCTGCTCACGCTGCGCGCGCGCAAGGCGATGCCCGACGACGAGATGGTGCGCGTGCAGCGCGCCAACCTGATCGATCCGGGCGCGCCCAATCCGTCGGTCGAGACGCTGTTGCATGCCTTCATGCCGCACAAGTTCGTCGACCACACGCACGCCTCCGCCGTGCTGTCGCTGATCGACCAGCCGGACGGCGAGGAGCGCGCGCGCAACCTCTACGGTGCGCGCATGGGCTACGTGCCCTACGTGCTCCCGGGCTTCGGCCTGGCCAAGCTCGCCGCCGATGAGTTCGACAAGGACAAGAGGGTCGTCGGCCTGATCCTTGCGAAGCACGGCATCTTCACCTTCGGCGCCGAGGCGCGCGAAGCCTATGAGCGCATGATCGAGATGGTCACACTGGCCGAGACGCGCTTGCAGCAGAACCGCAAGTCGGTTTTCGTGAGCGCGCCGATGCCGCAACGGGTGCTCACGCCGGAGGAGATCGCCCCGGTCGTGCGCGGCGCCTGCGCGGTGCGCGACGAGACGACGGAAGGCGCCTTCACGCGCTTCATCGCCGAGTTCCGCACCAACCCGGCCATCCTGAATTTCGTCGACGGCCGCGACGTATCGGACTATGCGCGGCGCGGCGTCATCACGCCTGACCACACGATCCGCACCAAGAACTGGCCTGTGGTGCTTCCGCCCGCCGACCCCCGCGACGGCGCATGGCACGACACGGTGCGCGCGGTCATCTCAGACTTCGTCGCGCACTACAAATCCTATTTCACGCGGCAGAACGCTCGTGTCGGCGGCGGCCGCACGATGCTCGATCCGGCGCCGCGTGTCGCGCTGGTTCCGGGCGTCGGCCTCTACGGTCTCGGCCGCACGCAGAAGGACGCGAAGATCGCCGCCGACCTCGCCGAGGCGGCGATCGAGACGATCACCGACGCGGAAGCAACCGGCCGATTCACCCCGATCGGCGAAGACGACATGTTCGACTGCGAGTACTGGCCGCTGGAGCAGGCCAAGCTCGGCGCGGCGAAACTGCTCCCCCTCGCCGGCCAGATCGCGGTCGTCACCGGCGGCGCCGGCGCTATCGGCGCGGCGACCGCAAAACTGTTCGCGGCGCAGGGCGCGGCCGTCGCGCTCCTCGACATCGACGAAAAGGCCGTTGCGGTACAGGCAAAGGCGATCCCGGGCGCGCTCGCGGTCGCCTGCGACGTCACCGACGCGCAGTCCGTCGCGAACGCCTACGCAAAAGTCGTGCGCGCGTTCGGCGGCGTCGACATCCTCGTCTCCAATGCCGGCGCCGCCTGGCAGGGCAGGATCGGCGAGGTCGACGACGCCGTCCTGCGCCGGAGTTTCGAACTGAACTTCTTCGCCCACCAGACCATGGCGCGGCACGCCGTGCGCATCATGCGCGCGCAGGGCACCGGCGGCTGCCTCCTGTTCAACGTCTCCAAGCAGGCGGTGAACCCCGGCCCCGGCTTCGGCCCCTACGGCCTGCCAAAGGCGGCGACGCTCTTCCTCGTGCGGCAATACGCGCTCGATTACGGCGCTGACGGCATCCGCGCCAACGCGGTCAACGCCGACCGCATTCGCTCCGGCCTTCTGACCGAGGACTTCATCAAGGAGCGCGCCAAGGCCCGCGGGCTCACCGAGAAGGACTACATGAGCGGCAACCTGCTCGGGCGCGAGGTCACCGCCGAGGACGTGGCGCAGGCCTTCCTCGCGCAGGCGCTGGCGCTTAAAACCACTGCCAACGTGACCACAGTCGATGGCGGTAACATCGCCGCCGCATTGCGGTAACGCACTGTCGCCGGCCGGACACGATTGCGCGGGCGAACCGTGCTAGTCTCGCGACTCGAACGACGCCCTTCGAAGGAGCCACCCATGCGTTTGCTCGCGATCACCCTCCTCCTGCCCGTCCTCGTCGTGGCGACGCCTGCCCTTGCCGCGACCAAGGCGCAGAAGATGGAAACCTGCAAGTTCGGCGCGGACAGCGAGAACCTGCAGGGCGCCAAGCGCGACACTTTCATGAAGAAGTGCATGGCCGGCGGCAATTACGAGCCGGCGGCGCGCAAGGACGCCATGAAGAAGGCCGCGACCGACAAGAAAATGAAGAAGAAGCCTGCCGCGGCAGCCGCGCCCGCCGCCCAGCCGGACGCGCAGAAGCAGCAGTAGCCGCACGCGACGGCGCCGCTCGTCAGACCACGGCGATCAGCGCGCCGCCGATGGCGCTCAGCACGACCACCAGCCACGGCGGCGTCTGCCACATGAACAGCAGCAGGAAGGCCGCCACCGCGAGCGCAAAGTCGTAAGGCGAGGTGATGCCGGCGGTCCACACCGGATTGTAGAGCGCGGCCAGCAGGAGCCCGACCACCGCGGCATTGACGCCGCGCAGCGCCGATTGCGCCCACGGCCGCCGCCGCAGGTCGTCCCAGAACGGCAGCGCGCCGAGCGTCAGGAAGAACGCCGGCAAGAACATCGCCACGAGACAGAGCGCCGCGCCCGCCCAGCCGTTCGGCTGCGGCCCCATTACCGTGCCCAGATAAGCGGAGAACGTGAACAGCGGCCCCGGCACCGCCTGCGCCGCGCCGTAACCGGCGAGGAAGGCATCGTTCGACACCCATCCCGGCGGCACGACCGACGCCTGCAACAGCGGCAACACGACATGGCCGCCGCCGAACACCAGCGAGCCGGCGCGGTAGAACGCCTCGAACACTTTGAGCGCATGCGCAGGATAGACCGCGGTAACGAGTGGCAACCCGAGCAGCAGGACGAAGAACAACGTCAGCAGCACGGCGCCCGCCGTGCGGCCGATGCGCAGCGGCAGCGACACGTGGTCGTGCGGCGCCTCGGCGCGCAACACCGTCAACCCGGCGGCAAAGCCGAACAGGATCGCCCCGATCTGGCCCCAGGCGTTGGGGATGAACAGCACGGCGGCCGCGGCGATCACCGCGACAGTCGCCCGCGCGCGGTCGGGCGCGAGATTGCGCATCATGCCGAGCACGGCCTGCGCGACCACCGCCACCGCCACGACTTTCAAGCCGTGCAGCCAGCCGCCCCCGAGGGTGCCGCCGAGCGCCTCGACGCCGTAGGCGAACAGCACCAGCGCGATCGCCGACGGCAAGGTAAAGCCGGCCCAGGACAGCAGCGCGCCGGCATAGCCCGCGCGCAGGAAGCCGATGGCGATGCCGACCTTGCTGCTCGCCGGACCGGGCAGAAACTGCGACAGCGCGACCAGGTCGGCATAGGTCTTCTCGTCCAGCCATTTCCGGCGGACGACGTATTCGTCGCGGAAATAGCCGAGATGCGCGACCGGCCCGCCGAACGAGGTCAGGCCGAGGCGCAGCGAGACGTTGAGCACCTCGACGGCTCGCGCCGCGGAGGAGTGAGGGACCGGCGCCGTTTCTCTTCCTGCCATCGTGGGTTCGCCTTTCGGCCGGTTCAGCCGATGCACGCCGCCGGCGCGCCGCTCCGCACGCGCGCACCGGATGCGATAGTCGGCGGCAAGGAATTCAGCTTCTCGATGGCGAAGCCTGCCGCCGCCTTGTAGCCGGCCATGAAGGCCGTGCGTTCGCCGGGCGGAATGACGTCGTCGATGTTGTCGAACGTGCCGCCGCAGCGCTCGTCGACGATATTGAGCAGTCCGAACGGACCGGCGCCGCGGTTGCGCAGCACAAGCTGCGAGATCGGACCGCACAGCTTCTCGTCGAAAGCCGCAAGCGCCGCCTGCGTGACGCCGCGCGCGACCATGGCCGCGCCGAGCTCGCGCGCATCGACGATCGCCTGGCTGCCGCCGTTGGACCCCGTCGGGTACATCGCATGCGCGGCATCGCCGAGCAGAAGCACGGGACCGTCGCGCCAAGTCGCGACCGGATCGCGATCGATCATCGGATTTTCGAAGACGCAGTCGGCGCCACGGATCATCGCCGGCACGTCGAGCCAGTCCCAGACCCAATTATCGAAATGATGGACGAAGTCCGAAATCGGCACCTGCCGAAACCAGCCGCTCTGCTTCCAACCCTCG
Organism: Pseudolabrys sp.; assembly: GCA_035571935.1. GTDB lineage: Bacteria > Pseudomonadota > Alphaproteobacteria > Rhizobiales > Xanthobacteraceae > Pseudolabrys. The sequence goes on along the minus strand of DATNBL010000102.1, from coordinate 18,354 downwards.
CTGTTGTCCATCGTGACCTCGGCGATCCAGTTGATCACCGACAGTCCGGTCCGCGGGTCGGCATTCGAGATCGGATAGAACACGACGCGCTGGCGATGCGTGCCGAGGCCGACGAAAGAGGCGCCCGAGCGGATCGGCTTCCCCCACGTGGTGCCGCGCCACATGATCGCGCCGCCCCAGTGGATCGGCGGCTGGCCGGGGTGCATCTGCGCGCGAACCGCCGAGTGGATGCCGTCGGCGCCGATGAGGAGCGCCCCGTTCGCCTCGGAGCGTGTCCCATCCGTTTGCTCGATCAGCGCGGTCACGCCGCCGCCGGAATTTTTCCGGTAGCCGGTGACGCGGCTGCCGAGACGGACAGCCCCCGCTCCTACCCGCTCCACCAGCTTGTCGAACAGCAGCATGTGGAATTTGCCGCGGTGCACGGCATACTGCGGCCACCGGTAGCCGGCGAGCAGGCCGCGCGGTTCGGAATAGACGTCGTTGCCGTTCAGCCCGACCAGGGCCCACTCTTTCGCCGGCAGGCCGACGCGATCGAGATCGGCCTGGCTGAAGCCGAGATCGGTGAGTTCGCGGACCGCGTTGGGCTGAAGATTGATGCCGACGCCGAGAGGCCGCATTTCCCGCGCCGCCTCGAGCACGACGCACCGGACGCCGATCTGATGAAGCGTCAGCGCCGTCGCCAGCCCGCCGATGCCGCCACCGGCGATGATCACCACGTCGTCGCTCACGCAGCCGTCCCCCGCCCGCGGCTTATAGCCCGAGTCCTCCGGGGTGTGTAGCACGGATGGAGCGCACGGAAATCAGCGCCGGCCAGGTCGGCTAGGGGCCAGGAGCAGTTGTTAGCCGCCCGCTCCACTGTTGCCCCAGATAAGGAGGCTTCTGGATGGCACCGACATGGACACTCAGTTGATCCGATGACGGCTTACAGGCACTATATTCGAGGTTTGCAGCCAGACCGGTGGGGTGCGATGTCGAATCGTCCATTCAATCTAGTCAACGCGGCACTAACTGGATTTATTTTTGTTTCGGCGACACCTGCAATCGCCGAAGACATGTCATCCGATCAATTGCGGAAGTTTTTGGTCGGAAGAACATATTTTCTCGAAGTAACCGCGGGCGGCACGTTGGCGCACGCAGGCCAGGCCACATTGTTTTTCGCACCAAGCGGCGTGGTGCTCAATCGGATTCCTAGCGGAAAAATCCAGCAGGGGACATGGACGATCAAAGACAACACGGTATGCGTGGAATGGAAGGACCTCCCTCCGAACCCATGCAGTCGCTATGATAAACGCGGCGATGTTGTAACCGTTGTCAACATTGCCACTGGTCGGCCACGTGGCAGAATTGTCAAATCTGTGGATGGCAACGCGGAGAACCTGACGCCCTAATTCATCGCAGCCTACATCTGCGGACAGTGGCGTTTGCTCGATTGAACGTCCGCCTCGACGTCAAACCCGGGCCTCAACCGCCCCGCGCCCTCGCCCCAACTGGTCAACGTCCGAGCCACGTCCCGATGCGCTCCACCGCCTCGTGCATCTCGGCGGCGGAGCCAGCATAGCAGAAGCGCAGGAAGTGGCGGCCGTCGACCGGGTCGAAGTCGATGCCCGGCGTCGCCGCGACACCAGCCTCGTTCAGCATGCGCTTGGCGAATTCGAGGCTGTCGTCGGAGAAACGCGCGATGTTGGCGTAGAGATAGAAGGCGCCGTCGACCGGGAGGAATTGATCAAGTCCCACGCGCGGAAGGCCCTCGGTCAGGATGCGGCGGTTCTCCTCGTAGCCGTGCTTGACCGCCTCCATCTCGTCGCGGCCGTCGAAGGCGGCTTCCGCCGCGATCTGCGCCAAGGTCGGCACCGAGATCGCGAGATTGCCGTGCAGGCGGTCGACCGTACGCACCAGTGGCTCCGGCACCACCATCCAGCCGATGCGCCAGCCGGTCATGCAGAAATATTTCGAGAACGAATTGATGACCAGGGCGCGCGGCGACAGCTTGGCCGCCGTCTCGGCGCGGAAGGCGTAGTCGAGCCCATGATAGATCTCGTCGGAGATGACGCGGATGCCCGCGTCCTCGGCGACCGCGATCAATTCGGCGAGCGCCCGCGCCTCCATCATCGTGCCGGTCGGGTTAGCGGGGCTGGCAACGATGACGCCATGAAGCTTCTTCTTGCGGTGCGCGGCGATCAGCGCCTCGGGCGACAAGGCCCAGCGCGTCGCGGCCTCCGTTCCGATCAGCACCGGCTCGCATCCGAGCGCGGTGAGAATGTGCCGGTACGGCGGATAGCCCGGATTGGCGAGCGCGACGCGGTCGCCGGGCTCGAACAGCGACAGGAAGGAGAGGACGAAGGCGCCGGACGAGCCGGTCGTCACGGCCACCCGCGCCGGGTCGAGGTCGAAGCCGTACGCCTCGCGATAATGTCGGGCGATGCGCGCCCTGAGCGACGGCACCCCGAGCGATTCGGTGTAGCCGATGCGGCCGGCCTCGAGCGCGGCGGCCGCCGCCCGGCGGGCGGTGAGCGGCGCGGGCGCCGCCGGCTGGCCGACCTCCATGTGGACGACCCGTTCGCCCTTCGCCTCGCGCGCCGCCGCCGCCGCCATGACGTCCATGACGATGAACGGCGGCACGTCGCTGCGCCGGGAGGGTGCGAGTAGGTTTTTTGCCGCGTTCAGCATTGATTTTACGTTATTTTACCCTGCTACCCGCCCCGCTCCTGCCGCATTCGGCCGCTTGCTTGGGGCGGCACAGACACAGCGCATGTCATGACTCACTCGTGACCGCAACCCGCGTTGACCCACCCGGGCGGCGTCACTAGGTTCGCGCTGATCCGCGGCGGGCACAGCCTGGAATGAACAAGACGGGAATTGCAGCAACGGGACGGCGCATGGCGCCGGTCATGCGGCACATCGCGGTCGCCACCGCGATCGCCGTGGGCGCCGCCGGCATCGGGCCGGCCGCGGTGCCGGTGCACGCGCAGGGCAACAAGCTGCCCATCATTCGCGACACCGAGATCGAGAACCTGCTGAAGGATTACGCGCGGCCGGTGCTGCGCGCCGCCGGCCTTGCCAAGCAGAACGTGCGCGTCGTCATCCTCAACGACCGCGCCTTCAACGCCTTCGTCATGGACGGCAGGCACATCTTCATCAACGCCGGCGCGCTGTTCGACGCCAAGACGCCGAACGAGGTGATCGGCGTGCTCGCGCACGAGACCGGCCACCTGGCCGGCGGGCATCTGTCGCGGATGCGCGAGGAACTGGCGCGGGCGCAGACCGCATCGATCGCCGCGCTGCTGCTCGGCGTCGGCGCCGCGGTTGCCGGCGCGAAGTCCGGCGCCGGCGGCGACATCGCGGGCGCCGCGATCATGGGCCCGCAGTCGGCGATCCAGCACTCGCTGCTCGCCTATGTGCGCACGCAGGAGGACCAGGCCGACCACGCCGGCGTCAAGTTCCTCAACGCCACGCACCAGTCGCCGCGCGGCATGGTCGAGCTGTTCAAGCGGCTGGCCAATGAGAGCCTGTACCAGTCGCGCTTCGTCGACCCCTATTTGCAGACGCACCCGATGCCGGCCGATCGCGTCGCCACTCTCGAGCAGATCGCCAAGGCGAGCCCCTACTGGAACGAAAAGGACCCGCCCGAACTGCAACTGCGCCACGACATGATGCGCGCAAAACTGTCCGGCTTCCTCGAACGGCCCGAGACGGTCGCGCGGCGCTTTCCCGCGACCGACCACAGCCTGCCCGCGCGCTACGCCCGCGCCATCTCCGCCTACCGACATTCCGACCTGCGCAACGCCATCGCCCAGATCGACGGCCTGATCCAGAGCGAGCCGAACAATCCGTATTTCCACGAGCTCAAGGGCCAGGCGCTGCTCGAGGGCGGCCGGCCGGCCGAAGCCGTCGCGCCTTTGCGGCGTGCGGCGCAGCTCTCGCACAACGCGCCGCTCATCGACACGCTGCTGGCGCAGGCGATGGTCGCGACCAACAGCACCACGCTCGCCAGCGAAGCGGTGCCGCTATTGAAGTCGGCGCTGCAGCGCGACGACGACATCTCCGATGCCTATGGCCAGCTCGCGATGGCCTATGGCCGCAAGGGCGATCTCGCCGAAGCCGACCTCGCCTCGGCGCAGGCCGCCGCCGCCCGCGGCGACATCATGACCGCGCGCCAGCTCGCCGCGCGCGCCAAGACCCGCCTGCCCGTCGGTTCGCCCGCCTGGGTGCGCGCCGACGACATCACCAATCTCAAGCCGCCGCGCCCGACCATCTTCCGCAACTGATCATGGCAACAAGGACCATCCCGATGACCCCCCGCCTGCTCGCCTTCGCCAGCGCAGTGCTCATCACCGCGGCAGCGCCGTTCGCCGTCCGCGCCGCCGAGTTCTCCGCGCCGCAGCGCAGCGAGATCGAGACCATCATCCGCGAATACATCGTCCAGCATCCGGAAGTGCTGCAGGACGCGATGGCCGAGCTCGAGAAGCGCCAGAACGCCGCCCAGGCCGAGAAGGGCAAGGCCGCGGTCAAGCAATACTCGCAGGCGCTGTTCACCTCGCCGCGTCAGGTGACGCTCGGCAACCACAATGGCGACGTCACCTTCGTCGAGTTCTTCGATTACAACTGCGCCTACTGCAAGCACGCGATGAGCGACATGCTCACGCTGCTCAAGGACGATCCGAAGCTGAAGGTCGTGCTCAAGGAATTCCCGGTGCTCGGGCCGGGCTCGGTCGAGGCGGCGCAGGTGGCGGTCGCGGTCCGCATGCAGGACAAGAGCGGCAAGAAATATCTCGACTTCCACCAGAAGCTGCTCGGCGGCCGCGGCCAGGCGGACAAGGCGCATGCGCTCGCCGTCGCCAAGGAGGTCGGCGTGGACATGACGCAGCTTCAGAAGGACATGCTGAGCCCGGAGGTGAAGGCGACGCTCGAGGAGAACTTCAAGCTCGCCGACGCGCTCGGCCTGAACGGCACGCCGAGCTACGTTATCGGCGACCAGGTGGTTGTCGGCGCGGTCGGCCTGCCCGCCCTGAAGAAGGACATCAACACCGCCCGCTGCGGCAAGGCGGATTGCTGATCTTCGATCGTAGCATCTCCCTCTAACCCTAACGGCTGCCGCGGCTTTTTCCCGGCGGCCGTTTTGTTTTTGGCGCGCGCCGGAACCGGGTTCCGCGCCCGGGCGTTTGCGCGCGCATGTACACGATCGGCATCGAGGAGGAGTTCTTCGTCTTCGACGCGCGCACCCGCCGCGCCGCCAGGCGCATGGACCGTGAATTTCTGGCGCGCGCACGTGCGACACTCGGCGTGCGGATAATGACCGAGATGCTGCAGTCGCAGATCGAGGTGGCGACGCCGCCCTGCACGAGCATGGCCGAGGCGCGCGACCATCTCGCGCGCTACCGCCGCGCGCTTGCGGACGCGGCCGATGCCCGCCACCTCGGCATCGCCGCCATGGGCACCTTCCCGCTCGCCTTCTGGCCGGAGCAGGAGATGACGCCGAAGGCGCGGTACGGCGCCATCATGCACGACCTGCAGATGATCGGTGCACGCAACATGCTCTGCGGCATGCACGTGCACGTCGCGGTCGACGAAGGTGCAAGCCGCATCGACATCATCCGGCGGCTGACCCCATACCTGCCCTTGTTGCTGGCGCTGTCGACGTCCTCGCCGTTCTGGCAGGGCCATTTCTCCGGCCTGCGCGGCTACCGCCTCGCCGCCTATGACGAGCTGCCGCGCACCGGCCTGCCCGAACTGTTCCGCACCGAGGCGGAATACGACGACTATGTCGGGGCGCTGTCCGGCGCCGGCATCATCCCGGACGCGAGCTACATCTGGTGGGCGGTGCGGCCGTCGCTGTCGCACCCGACGATCGAACTGCGCGTCGCAGACAGTTGCACGCGTCTCGACGACGCCATCGCCATCGCCGCTCTCTTCCGCTGCCTGGTGCGCGCGCTCGACCGCGATCCCGATCTCAACGCCGGCTTCGACCGCGTCGGCCGCGCCATCACCGCCGAGAACAAGTGGCACGCGCAGCGCCACGGCATCGCCGCCACCTTCGTCGATCCGTTCAGCCGCAAGCCGCTGACGATCGGCGAATGGCTCGCCGAGGTGCGCCGGCTGGTCGTCCCGGACGCGGCCGCGCTCGGCTGCGGCGACACGCTCGCCGGGCTCGACGCCATTCTGGCGCAGGGAACCAGCGCCGACCGTCAGATCGCCCTCTACCGCGCCGCCCGCGACGCCGGCCGGCAAAGGTTAACGGCAGTAAAGGAGGTCATCGACTGGGCCGCCGCGCAAACGCGCGGCCTCGCCGGGTGAGTGTTCCTGCGGGCTTCCCCTCGCCCGCCGCCCCACCTATAAGAAACCTCACCTTTTCACCCTCCGCGCCCCCGTTTGGCGCCGCCGGATCAGCAATGGCCACCACCATCCACGTCCTCAACGGACCGAACCTGAACCTGCTCGGCACACGCGAGCCGGAGAAGTACGGCACCTCGTCCCTCGCCGACGTCGAGGCGCTCTGCCGCGCCACCGCCAAGCGCTTCGGCCTCGAGGTCGTGTTCAAGCAGACCAACGGCGAAGGCGAGATGGTCGGCTTCATCCAGGAGGCCAAGGCCAAGGGCGCCGCCGGCATCGTCATCAACCCGGCCGGTTACACCACGACCTCGATCTCGATCATGGACGCGATCCTCGCCGTCGGCCTGCCGACGATCGAGTGCCACATCACCAACATCCACCAGCGCGAAGAATACCGGCACAACTCCTACATCTCGAAGGCCGCGAGGGCCGTGGCCGCCGGCTTCGGCGTCACCAGCTACGCACTGGCGATCATCGGGCTTGCCGCCATCATCGGCGCAAAGGAACAGCACTAGGCATGGCAAAGACGCCGAAGACTTTGGTCGACCGCGAGCTGATCCAGGAGCTCTCGAAGCTTCTCGAGGAGACGGGGCTGACCGAGATCGAGATCGAGCAGGACGGCAGCCGCATCCGCGTCGCGCGCGGCGTCGCCGCCGCCTCGACCGTCGTCGTGCCGGCCAAGCCGCTCGCCGCCGCGCCGCAGCCGGTCGGTGAATCGGCGGCCGCGCCACTCGATCCGGCCAAACACCCGGGCGTCGTCGTCTCGCCGATGGTCGGCACCGCCTATGGCGCGCCGGAACCGGGCGCCAAGCCCTTCATCGAGGTCGGCTCGAAGGTGAAGGCGGGCGACACCCTGCTCATCGTCGAGGCGATGAAGACGATGAACCAGATCCCGGCCCCGCGCGGCGGCACCGTCATCCAGATCCTGTTCGAGGACGGCCAGCCGGTCGAGTTCGGCGAGCCGCTGGTGATCATCGAATAATGTTCGATAAAATCCTCATCGCCAACCGCGGCGAGATCGCGCTGCGCGTGCTGCGCGCCTGCAAGGAGCTCGGCATCCCGACGGTCGCGGTGCATTCGACCGCCGACGCCGACGCCATGCACGTGCGTTTCGCGGACGAGAGCGTATGTATCGGTCCGCCGGCCGCCAAAGACAGCTACCTCAACATCCCGGCGATCCTCGCCGCCTGCGAAATCACCGGCGCCGACGCGGTGCATCCCGGCTACGGCTTCCTGTCTGAGAACGCGCGCTTCGCGGAAATCCTCTCGGACCACGGCGTCGGCTTCATTGGCCCCAAGGCCGAGCACATCCGCATCATGGGCGACAAGATCGAGGCCAAGCGCACCGCAAAGCGCCTCGGCATCCCGGTCGTGCCCGGCTCCGATGGCGCCGTGATATCAGACGCGGAAGCCGCGCGGGTCGCGAAGGACATCGGCTTTCCGGTCCTGATCAAGGCGTCGGCCGGCGGCGGCGGACGCGGCATGAAAGTCGCGCGCAGCGAGGCCGATCTCTCGACCGCGCTCTCCACCGCGCGCAGCGAGGCGAAGGCTGCCTTCGGCGACGACGCCGTCTACATCGAGAAATACCTGGAGAAGCCGCGCCACATCGAAATCCAGGTGCTCGGCGACGGCCGCGGCAAGGCCATTCATCTCGGCGAGCGCGACTGCTCGCTGCAGCGCCGCCACCAGAAGGTGCTCGAGGAGAGCCCCTCGCCCGCGCTCAATACCCGCCAGCGCGACCACATCGGCGAGACGGTCGCCAAAGCGATGCGCGAGATCAACTATCTCGGCGTCGGCACCGTCGAGTTCCTGTACGAGGACGGGCAGTTCTATTTCATCGAGATGAACACCCGCATTCAGGTCGAGCATCCCGTCACGGAAGCGATCACCGACATCGACCTGATCTTCGAGCAGATCCGCGTCGCCGCCGGCGCCGAGCTCGAATTGAAGCAGAGCGACATCCGCTTCCACGGCCACGCCATCGAGTGCCGCATCAATGCGGAGAACCCGGTGTCCTTCCGGCCCTCGCCGGGCAAGATCCTGCATTACCACCCGCCTGGCGGCCTCGGCGTGCGCATCGACAGCGCGGTCTACCAAGGTTACACGATCCCGCCCTATTACGATTCACTCGTCGGCAAATTGATCGTGCACGGCAAGACGCGGCAGGAGTGCCTGATGCGGATGAGGCGGGCGCTGGACGAGGTCGTAGTGGATGGTATCGAAACGACCTTGCCCTTGTTCCGCGCGCTGGTGCGGGAGAAGGACATCATCGACGGCAATTACCATATCCACTGGCTGGAGCAGTTCCTGGCCCGCGGCGGCATGGAGGAGTAACGGGCCGACCGCCCGCGCCGAGCCTCCGGGGGGTGGCTCGCGCATCGAGGGCGGCGGCGACACGCGAAAGGTCGCATGGCGAAAGAGCGCACCCCCCTTCCCAACCTGCAACCCATATTGCTCGGCGTCGGCTTCGCGCTGCTGGTCGTCATCAGCGCGGCGACGGTCTATCTCGTCGACCGCGCCGCCACCGACACGCAGAAGCTGACGCAGACGCTGTCCGTCGAGGACAAGCTGTCGAACGTGCTGCTCGCGGTGCGGCGCGCCGAGAGCAGCCAGCGCGGCTACCTGTTCACCGACAACAGCAATTACCTCAAGGAATTCTACGCCGGCGAGCCTGAGGCGCGGCAGATCGTCGAAGAGCTGCGCGCGCTGACGCGCGACAATCCGGCGCGGCAGGCGACCCTCGACCGCGTCACGAAGGAGCTCGACGCCAAGTTCCAGGAGATGAGCGAGACGGTCACGCTCAACCAGCGCGGCGAGGCGGACGCGGCGCGCCGGCTGGTGCTGAGCGACGCCGGCCGGGCGATCACGGAAGACCTGCGCAAGACGGTCGACGCCGCGATCATCGACGAGGCGCGGCTTGCCGCCGAGCGCGGCGCGCAGTCGCGGCAGACCAGCCGCATGCTGCTCTACGCGACGCTCGCCAGCGCCGCGCTGATCGTGCTGATCGGCGCGATGTCCGTCCTGCTGGTGCAGCGCAGCGCCCGCCAGCGCGAGACGGCGCAGAAGGAGCTCGAGACGACCAACGCCAATCTCGAGCGTATCGTCGAATACCGCACCGCCGACCTGACCGAGGCGAACGAGGAGATCCAGCGCTTCGCCTACATCGTCAGCCACGACCTGCGCTCGCCGCTGGTCAACATCATGGGCTTCACCTCCGAGCTCGAGGCGCTGCGCAAGGACATCTTCGAGCAGGTGGCAAAGCTCGCCGCCGACCTCGCCGCGCTCAATGCGCAGGCCGCGGAAGCCTCGAACGCCGGCGCACTCGAACAGCTGGGATCGGATTTCGACGAGGCCATCCGCTTCATCAAGACCTCGATCGGCAACATGGACCGGCTGATCAACGCGGTGCTCAGGCTGTCGCGCGAGGGACGGCGCGACTTCCAGCCCGAGCCCGTCGACATGAATGCCTTGCTGACGGCGATCGCCGACACCGTCACCCATCGCGCGGTCGAGCTCGGGGCGAGCATCGAGGTGGGCGCCCTGCCCGGCATCGAGACCGACCGCCTGGCCGTGGAACAAATCTTCGCCAATCTCGTTGACAATGCCCTGAAGTACGGTCGGGAGGGGGAACCACTGCAAATCCAAATCGCGGGCCGGGCGAACGCGAGCCATGCCACCTACGAGGTGCATGACAACGGCCGCGGCATCGACCCGGCCGATCACGCCCGTGTCTTCGAGCTGTTCCGCCGCTCCGGCCCGCAAGACCGGCCCGGCGAGGGCATCGGGCTCGCGCATGTGCGGGCGCTGGTGCGCCGGCTCGGCGGCACGATGGCCTTGCGCTCCGCGCTCGGCCAGGGGAGCACCTTCACCGTCACATTGCCGCGGCGGTGGGCGCCGGGAACAAGGAGCAGGACATGAACAGCCGCGTGCCCGAGGTGCCGGTCGAGATCGTCATGATCGAGGACGACGAGGGCCACGCCCGGCTGATCGAGAAGAACATCCGCCGCGCCGGCGTCAACAACCCGATCAAGCCGTTCGGCAACGGCACCGACGCGCTGCGCTTCCTGTTCGGCGCCGACGGCTCCGGCGTCGTCAACAAGGGCCGCCCCCTGCTCGTCTTGCTCGACCTCAATTTGCCGGACATGACCGGCATCGACATCCTCAAAAAGGTCAAAACCAACGAGCATTTAAAGCGCGTGCCGGTCGTGGTGCTGACCACCACCGACGACGCCGTCGAAATCCAGCGCTGCTACGACTTCGGCTGCAACGTCTACATCACCAAGCCGGTGAACTACGACAACTTCGCCAACGCCATCCGCCAGCTCGGCCTGTTCTTCTCCGTCATCCAGGTCCCCTCGCCCAACTGAAGCCAATGCCACGCAAGGTTCTCTACATCGACGACGACGAAGGCCTCCGCGCCTTGGTCAAGCGCGGCCTCGGCCGCGAGGGCATCGAGGTCGTGAGCGAAGCGACCGGCGAGCGCGGACTCGCGGCGCTCGCCGCCCATGGCGATGTCGACGTGGTGGCGCTCGACCTCTATATGCCGGGGCTTAACGGCATCGAGACGCTCGAGCGCATCAACGCGGTTGCGAACCATCCGCCGGTCGTCGTCGTCACCGGCGCGCAGGACAGCCGCATGGCGGTCGCGGCGCTGAAAGCCGGCGCCTTCGACTACGTCGTCAAGGACGTCCAGGGCGACTTCATCTTCCTCCTGAAGGCGGCGCTGTCGGGCGCGGTTGGCGCCATGCGCATGCGCCGCGCCAAGGAGGCCGCCGAGGCCGAGGTGCGCGCCGCGCGCGACCGCTTCGAGGCGCTCGCCGCCGAGCGCGCGCTCCTGATGCGCGAGGTCAACCACCGCGTCGGCAACTCGTTGCAGATGATCGCCTCGATGCTAACGCTGCACGCCAACGCTGCCGGCAATCCAGAGGTGAGCGAGGCGCTGACCGACGCCACCGGCCGCGTCCTTGCGGTGGCGCAGGTGCACCGTCGGCTCTACACCTCGGACGACGTGCAGTCGGTCGCGGTCGACCAGTATCTCGACGCATTGATCGAGGACCTGCGGCGCTCGTCCGAGAGCAACGAATTGGCGCAGCTCACCTTGACCAGCGAACCGGTCGCGGTCGATCCCGACCGCGCGGTGGCGGTCGGTGTCATCGTCAACGAGCTGGTGATGAACGCGCTCAAATACGCCTACCCCGGCGGCAAGGGCCCGATCCGCGTCGACATTCGCGGCACCGGCCACGGCCGCGCGGTGCTCTCTGTTGAGGATGACGGCGTCGGCATCCTGCCGCGCGAGAAGCCGAAGTCGACCGGCCTCGGCCAGCGCATCGTCCGCGCCATGGGTGAGAAGCTGGGCGCGACGATCGAGATCGATCGCGCCCACAAGGGCACGCGTGTCGTCGTGTCGTTCGACATGCGCAAGCCTGCCGCCGCGGCGCGCAGCGCGGCCTGACGGCGCCTAGTGCGCGGTGCCGACCGCGATCTGCTCCAGCACGTGGCGGAGCTTGCGCTGATCGTAGGGCTTGGGCATGAAAGCGGAGTCCGGCACCAGGTCGTCGAGGTCGTCGCCGCGGTAACGGCCCGAGGCATAGACGACAGGAAGTTCCGGCTTGAGCGCGCGCGCCTTGCGCGCCAGTTCCGCGCCGGTCATGCCGCCCGGCAGGTTGATGTCGGTGAACAGGATATCGACGTCGCCGCCGGCGCCGATGTAGTCGAGCGCCTCGCCGGCCGTGCGCGCCTCGTGCACCTGGAAGCCGAGCTCGTTCAGCCAGTCGCTCACCATCATGCTGATGAGCGCTTCGTCCTCGACCAGGAGGACCGACCTCGACGACATGGTGTTAGTCTCCCGTTCCATCGTGTCGTTCAACGCAGGAACCGCGGATTGGATCGAGCTTTCGAAAACTTGCATCGAATATGGTCAAATTCCCGTTAACCTCACGGAACCGGCCGCGCTAGACTGCGCGCGGGTGACATGGATGGCCAGCCGCGAGAACGCATTCGTCGAGATCACGCCGGAGGTGCTGCTGAAGGCCTATGCCTGCGGCATCTTCCCGATGGCGGAGAGCGCCGACGACCCGGCGCTCTACTGGATCGAGCCGGAGATGCGCGGCATCATCCCGCTCGACGGCTTCCATGTGCCGTCGCGGCTCGCGCGCACGGTGCGGGTAACGCCTTACACCGTGTGGGTCGACCGCGACTTCGACGCGGTGATCGACGGCTGCGCCGAGCCGAAGCCCGACCGCGGCCGCACCTGGATCAACGCCCGCATCCGCCGCATCTACCGCGCCCTGTTCGCGCGCGGCGACTGCCACACGGTGGAGGTCTATGACGGCGGCGACCTCGTCGGCGGCCTCTACGGCGTGTCGCTCGGCCGCGCCTTCTTCGGCGAGAGCATGTTCCACCGCGCCACCGACGCCTCCAAGATCGCGCTGGTGCATCTCGTGGCGCGGCTGAAGGCGGGCGGCTACCGGCTGCTCGACACGCAGTTCGTCACCGCGCATCTGAAGACGTTCGGCGCCGTCGAGGTGCCGAAGCGGCGTTATCACCGTGTTCTGGAAGGGGCGGTCGGCGGCCATGGCGACTTCGCCGCATTGCCGGTCGAGCGGCCGGTCACGGGCGAGGAAGCGCTGGCGATCGTCCGAGGGGAGTAACCGACGATCAGCGCAGCGCCGGCAGGGCGCCGGCGCGCGGCTGCTGCGCACGCGGCTGCTGCGGCGGAGCGGAGCGGCGCGGCTGTGCCGGACGCGCGGCGGGCTTGGCCGCCGGCTTCGGCTGTTCTTCCGCCGGTACTTCAGCGACCGCCGGGTTCTGCCCGCCTTTGCAGTCGGTCAGCCACACGTCGTAGATCGGGTGCTCGACTGCGTGCAGGCCCGGCGAAGCGGCGAACATCCAGCCGGTGAAGATGCGCTTGATCTCGCCCTGCAACGTCACCTCGTCGACCTCGACGAAGGAATCGGTGTTCGGCGTCTCGGTCGGCGGCCGCGAATAGCACACCCGCGGCGTCACCTGCAGCGCGCCGAACTGCACCGTCTCGTTGATCGCGACGTCGAAGGAGATGATGCGGCCGGTGATCTTGTCGAGGCCGGAGAACACCGCGGTCGGATTGGCGATGCGCTGCGGCGGCGGCTCGACCACGACCTCCTCGGACGGCGGCGGCTGGTTGGCCTCCTGCGGCGCGCCAGGCTGGGCGCCGGGCTGCGCCGGCTGCTGGCCGGGCGGCGTGTTCGCCTGCTGCGGCCCTTGTTGCGGCTGCGGCCGCTGCTCGGCCGGCGCCTGCGTCGCGCCCGGCGGCGGCGCCAGATCCTGCGACTGAATCGATCCGCCGCCCGGGCGGTTTTGCGGCGGCAGGCTCATCGGCGGCGGCATCGGCTGCGCCGGCGGCACGTCGCCGCGCTGCACGTTGCCGGGCGGGCGCGGCGCGTTCGGATCGTCCCGGTCCTGCGTGTAGGTCGGCGGCCGGTATTGCGGCTGCTGGTACTGCGGCGGCGGCACGTCCCGCTGGCTTGGGTAATAAGGCTGCTGCGACGGCGGCAATTGCCGCTGCGGCGAGTAGTAAGGCGGGCTGTCCGGTACATCGGCCGGCGGCCGCGGCGGGCCGTCGTCACGAAAGATGGAGCCGAACTGCGCGAACGCCGGCGCCGCGGCGACGAGCGCAGCCCCGGCCAGGATGCAGCGGTAGAGCCTCGATCGCGCCATGAACGCGGGACGTCCCCTTGGGCCGCTCAGGGCCTCGGCGCGGAATCCTCCCGACGCCCCCGAATGGGCCCGGTTAACATGGGGAATGCGGCGGCGGAAGGGCGATCACTCGCCCGGCGCCCAGGCCTTGTAGTCGCCGGTGGCGTGCGGACGGCGGCCCTGCGCGAGCGTCGAGCCCGGCGGGCGATAGGCGCCCGGCGTGCCGGTCAGGTTCGGACGGTGCGGCTTCTGCCAGTCCCGCGGCGTGTAACTTTCCTGCGTCGGCGGCACGTCGACGGTGTGATGCATCCAGCCGTGCCAGGACGGCGGAATGGTCGAGGGCTCCGCATAACCGGGGTAGATGACCCAGCGCCGCTCGAAGCCGAGCGACGGATCGACCTTGCCGCCTTTGGTGCGGAAATAGCGGTTTCCGAATTCATCCTCGCCGACCGCTTCGCCATACAACCAGGTCCATACCTGGGTGCCGAGGGTCTGCGAGTTCCACCAGGTGAACAGCTTCAGGAGGAAACTTTTCATGGAACCACGCCGTTGGTGACGGCGGCGTTCTGCCACCTCGCCTGCACCGTGTAAAGGCGCGGGCCCGCGCCGCCGCCGCCCCTCAACAGCAAGGGACCGCATCGCGCGCCATGGATCGGCTGAGAAACGCACTCGACACCGTGCGCGACTGGCTCGGCTGGCTGCCGGACCCGATCGTCGCCGTGTTGATCATCGTCATTGCCGTCGCCGTGGCGCTGGCGGTGCACGGCATGCTGCGCCGGCTCACGCGGCGGCTGCTCGTCCGCCGCTATCCGAACCTGCTCGCCGTCATCACCCGCATGCGCGGGCTGACGCGGCTGGCGCTTTTGATCGTCGCGGTGTTCATCGCCCTGCCGGTGGCGCCGCTCGACCCGGCGCTCAAGTATTTCATCGCGCGCCTGCTCCTGATGTCGATCATCGCCCTCACCGGCTGGGCGGCGATCACGGCGCTGCACGTGACCGCCGACATCTATCTCCGCCGCTACCGGCTCGACGTCGAGGACAACCTGCTCGCGCGCAAGCACAACACGCAGGTGCGCGTGCTGCTGCGCAGTGTCGACGCCCTGCTCGTGCTGTTCACCCTCGGCGCGGCGCTGATGACGTTCCAGACCGTGCGGCAATACGGCGTCAGCCTGTTCGCCTCGGCCGGCGTGGCCGGCATCGTCGCCGGCCTCGCGGCGCGGCCCGTGCTGTCGAACCTGATGGCCGGCGTGCAGCTCGCCATGACGCAGCCGATAAGGCTCGAGGACGCCGTCATCGTCGAGAACGAATACGGCAATATCGAAGAAATAACGTCGACCTATGTGGTGGTGCGGCTGTGGGACTTGCGGCGCATGATCGTGCCGCTGACCTATTTCATCGAGAAGCCGTTCCAGAACTGGACGCGCGAATCCTCGACCCTGCTCGGCACGGTGCTGATCTATCTCGACTACCGCGCGCCGGTCGACGTCATCCGCAAGAAGGCGGAGGAGATCGTGCGCGCCTCCAGGCTCTGGGACGGGCGCGTCTTCAACGTGGCCGTCACCGACTTCAAGGCGGACACGATGGAGGTGCGCATCCTGGCCACCGCCGGCGACTCCGGGAAGGTATTCGACCTGCGCTGCGAAATCCGCGAGAAGCTCATCGGCTTCCTGCAGCGGGAGCACCCCGAGGCGCTGCCGCGCCAGCGCACGGAATTGGCGGTCGACCAGGCGGCGGCGCCGGTCGGCGTCCGCATCGCAAGGGGGTGAGAGGCCGCCGCGCCGCAGTCGGGCGGGAGACGGGCGACCTGCAACTTATAAAATATATCCGTATTTTATACTCTCCAAGGTAGAGTATCTCCCGTTCCGATATCAGGCCGGGAGGGGCGACATGGCCATCAACAACATCCTCGAGATCGGCGACTTCTTCGGCACCATCAACACCGACGCCGTCTTCACCAAGACGATCAATTTCGGCTCGTCCAACATCCTGGCGACGCCCTGGGTGCAGGACTTCGGCGTCAACGACGACGACGGCGCGGTCGATCTCAGCGTGCTGCATTTCAAGGACGCGAGCGGCACGCACACCGGGCCGTTCAAGCCCGGCGTCTTCGCCAACAAGTGCACCAGCGTGACGTTCAAGATGGAGACCGTCGACTGCCTGGTCGACACCATCTTCCGCGTCTTTTTCTTCTGAGCCGGCAACAGGAGATCGCCATGACCACGATCGGCACTCTCGACGTCGCGCATGAGAGCGGCGTCGTCATCTACGACGCCAAGACCGGCGCCATCGTCCACCGGCACGAGGTGGTGACGGTGCGCGGCGGCGTGCACCCGGACGCCAAGGCCATCGAGGCCGAAGCGCTGGCGCTGTACGCGGCGGCGCGGCCGGGAGCCAAGGGCAAGACGGCCGTGCTGCATTTCGATCCGCGGACGCTGACGCCGCGGCGCCTGCACAAGGTCGACGTCGCCAAGCGCAAGCTGGTCGAGCTTCCGGTCAAGGCGGCGAAGAAGCGGCGGTGACGGCGCCCCCTGCGCCCCCACCCCGCCACCGCCGCCGCGAAAAGCGCGGATTCACAGGGCTTGGCAACGCCGTCCCCGCCGCGCAAGCGCCGGGCGGCCCGCCTAACCGGCTGAGGAAGCGGCGAGAATCAGCGCGCGGCGAATGCCTTGTGCCCAGCCCGTCCCCGGTTTTTCCCCGGCTCGACACAACCCGGAGGGACGATGGCGGCCGGCCGGAAAGCCCGATTTTCCGTCATTTTTCCGTCACGCGGTCCGGGATAAAAGCCTAGTCCGCCGGCCCGCGAAAACCGCTTTGCGCTCCCCCCGCCCGGCTCGATACTCGGCTCCGTTTTCCGAGGTCGCCGCGCGTCCTGTCACCCAACGGACACAAGAGTTAGTGGTTGATTCAGATTTTGTGACTAGATTTGGTTGACGCGTAGGCCGAGTCCTCTTAGCTTTCGGTTCGTTCGGTTGGGTTGAGTAAGCGGTTCCTTCCGGACCTCCATCACGGATCAGACAGGCTCGCCCGCGCCGGAAATGGCGTTCTGGGACAGGGACCGTCTGTCTCCCGCGCCGGCCCTTTCGGGGGTTGGACCGGACGGGAAAAACGGGGTCGGAGGCCGGGTTCCGAACCCGGGTTTTGAGGGAGAGGCGGTCGGATAAAGGGCCGCGGGACATATATAATCGGGTGGGTGGTACGCCCCCGCCCGGCCACTTCGAAGGGGCTAGACACATGCGGATTGAACGGCGCTACACCACGGCGGGCCAGGACGCCTATGCCGGTCTGAACTTCCGGCTCACGACCAGCGAGATCCGGAATCCGGACGGCTCCGTGGTGTTCAAGCTCGACAATGTCGAGGTGCCGGACTTCTGGTCGCAGGTCGCCTCCGACGTGCTGGCGCAGAAGTACTTCCGCAAGGCCGGCGTCCCCGCCCGGCTCAAGAAGGTCGAAGAGAACTCCGTCCCCTCCTTCCTGTGGCGCTCGGTCGCCGACGAGGAGGCGCTTGCCGCGCTCTCCGAGAAGGAGCGCACCATCGGCGAGCAGTCCTGCAAGCAGGTGTTCAACCGGCTTGCCGGCACCTGGACCTATTGGGGCTGGAAGGGCGGCTATTTCGATTCGGAAGAGGACGCGCAGGCCTTCTACGACGAGCACTGCTACATGCTCGCCGCGCAGATGGTGGCGCCGAACTCGCCGCAGTGGTTCAACACCGGCCTGCACTGGGCCTACGGCATCGACGGCCCGAGCCAGGGCCACTATTACGTCGACTTCCAGACTGGCAAGCTGACGCGCTCGAAATCCTCCTACGAGCACCCGCAGCCGCACGCGTGCTTCATCCAGAGCATCAATGACGACCTCGTCAACGAGGGCGGCATCATGGACCTGTGGGTGCGCGAGGCCCGCCTGTTCAAATACGGCTCCGGCACCGGCACCAACTTCTCGAACCTGCGCGGCGAAGGCGAGCGCCTCTCCGGCGGCGGCAAGTCGTCCGGCCTGATGAGCTTCCTCAAGATCGGCGACCGCGCCGCCGGCGCGATCAAGTCGGGCGGCACGACTCGCCGCGCCGCCAAGATGGTCATCGTCGACGTCGACCATCCCGACATCGAGAAGTACATCGACTGGAAGGTGATCGAGGAGCAGAAGGTCGCCGCGCTGGTCACCGGCTCGAAGACCTGCCAGCGGCACCTCAAGGCCGTGCTGAAGGCCTGCGTCAACTGCGAGGGCTCGGGCGACGACTGCTTCTCGCCGGAGAAGAACCCCGCGCTCAAGCGCGAGATCAAGCTCGCGCGCAAGGCGATGGTGCCGGACAACTTCATCAAGCGCGTCATCCAGTTCGCCAAGCAGGGCTACAAGGAC
>DATNBL010000101.1:0-6488 GCA_035571935.1 Pseudolabrys sp. | reverse complement strand
GGCGCCGGCGGTGCCGATCACCAGGAAGGCCGTCAACGCCGTCACCGCGATGAGCATCATCAGCGCGGAATTCGTGAAGAAGATCTCGTGGTTCCCGATCTTGGCGATCGGGAACAGGTTGACGATCGTAAACTGGTGGATGGGATCCATGGCGCAGTCTTAGTCTTTCAAATTCCTGTCGGGCGCAACGCCCGCAGCCCGCATCACATTCAGAATGCCGGCCGCGAAACCGAGCAGCAGGAACAGGATCAGTCCCCACGGCGTCGTTCCGAGCCAGCGGTCGAGCAGCCAGCCGAGCCCCGCTCCGACGAGCACACCGCCGACCAGTTCGCTCGACAGCCGGAAACCGCGGGCGAACGCCGAGGTGTCGTTGGTCTGCCGAGGACCGGAGCCTGTTTCGGAGGGCCGGCTCGTTTCATCGAGCCGTTCGCCGAGACGCTTGAGCCTCGCGGAGAGGGCGGCCTCGTTGTCCGGCGGTTCTGTTCGGTCGCCTTTGCCCCGCGTGTCGTCAGCCATGCTTTCGACCCGCGTAGAACAAGACCCCGTGTGCTACCGCCGCCCCTCAAAGCCGCGCGGACCATACTGATGCGGTCCCCTCAAGTCAAGAAACGGCCATGTGTTGCTAAGTCCATGGAATGACGGGACAAACGCAAAATTTTTCAGAGCCGCGGAGGGCCTCTGCGTGCATTGCGGCAAAGGCCCGGGGATTGCCGCCGGCGATCCATGTTCATGACCGGGAGACAGGTTTAAGGTTCGCCCGTTGATGGCACACCGAC
Organism: Pseudolabrys sp.; assembly: GCA_035571935.1. GTDB lineage: Bacteria > Pseudomonadota > Alphaproteobacteria > Rhizobiales > Xanthobacteraceae > Pseudolabrys. The sequence continues at coordinate 5,712 of DATNBL010000101.1, read as the reverse complement.
AATGAGGAATTCGGCCATGCGCATGCCGGTGCTCGCGATCGCGATGCTGCTCGGAGTGACGTCGGCGGCGTGCGCCGACGACGTGCCGCAGCCTGCGGCGCCGGAGGCTCAGTCACCGGCGCCCGGCGGCCCGGTGAAGATCATCGACGCGACGCCCGCAATGCCCGCACCCGCGGCTCCCGCCCCGAAAGCCGACCAGGCGCAGCCGGCGGCTCCCGCGCCGCCGCCGCAGGTCAGCACCCAGGCGAAGACGCAGAAGGAACCGGAGCGCTCGCCCGACGGCGTCGGCGGCCGCTTCAGCTTCGTGCGCGTCGACGACGGGTTCCTGCGCTTCGATCTGAAGACCGGCCAGGTCGCTTACTGCAACGCGCATGCCGACGGCTGGAGTTGCCAGGCGGTGCCGGAAAACCGCTCGACGCTTGAGCGCGAGGTCAAGAGCCTCAAGGACGAGGTTGCCGGGTTGAAGCGCGAGCTCGAGACCCTGCGCGAGCCGCCGCCGCCGCGCCCGCCGGCGCCGATCCCGCCGCCGGCGGCGCAGGGCGACATCACCCGAGACATGCCCTCCGGACATGAAGACATCGCCCGCGCCAAGGCCATGCTCCAGGACGTGTGGGATCGGCTGGTCGCGACGATCGTCGGCATCAAGAACGACGTGATGCGCAAAAGTTGACCGCGCGCCTCACCGATATCGCGGCCGGCGCGCCGCAGTTCATCGCCCGCGCCAGCCTGCATGTCGCCACGCGCGGCGCCGGCATCGTCGAGTTCACCCGCGACGCCGCCGAGTTCCTGTGCAAGGCCGGGGCAGGCGAGGGCGTGCTGCTCGCCTTCCTGCGCCACACCTCGGCCTCGCTCACCATCCAAGAGAACGCCGACCCCGACGTCAAACGCGACCTGATGACGGCGCTTTCGCGCCTCGCGCCCGAGGACGCCGGCTGGGTGCACGATACCGAGGGGCCCGACGACATGCCGGCGCATGTGAAGGCGATGCTCACCGGTATCTCGCTGAGCGTGCCGGTGGCGGACGGCCGCATGATGCTCGGCACCTGGCAGGGGCTCTATCTCGTGGAACACCGCCGCCGCCCGCACGAGCGCGAGATCGTGCTCCAGTTCCTCGGCCAGCGGCGCTGAAAGGCCGCGCCCGCGGCATTTTCGCAGGGCGAGACACCGCCTCTCAAACGATAGTATAAGGATCGGCATGCGGTCCGGGTGGGGGCGCGTTCGTGGCTGAAGAGGTCCGTGCGTGAGCGAGGATGTGCAGTATCGGCTGATGATCGCCGACGATCATCCGTTGTTCCGCGGCGCCTTGCGCGAGGCGGTGAATGGCCTGCCCGAGCACACCGACTGCGCCGAGGCCGGCAGCTTCGACGAGGTCGCGGCGCTCCTGGAACAGGGCAGCGAGTTCGACCTCGTGCTGCTCGACCTGTCGATGCCCGGCGCGCGCGGCTTCTCCGGCCTGATGTATCTGCGCGCGCAATATCCCGGCGTGCCCGTCGCGGTGGTCTCGGCCAATGACGATCCGACCGCCATCCGCCGCTGCATGGAATTCGGCGCCTCCGGTTTCATCCCCAAGACGCTCGGCGTCGACGGCATGCGTCACGCCATCTCGCGCATCCTCGGCGGCGGCGTGTGGACGCCACCGGACGTCGACCTCTCCTCCGGCTCCGACGCCGAGGCGGCCGAGTTGATGGCGCGCATGGCGACTTTGACGCCGCAGCAAGTGCGCGTGCTGATGATGCTGTCGGAGGGCCTGCTCAACAAGCAGATTGCCTACCAGCTCGGCGTCTCCGAGGCGACGGTGAAGGCGCACGTCTCGGCGATCCTGCAAAAGCTCGGCGTCGAGAGCCGCACGCAGGCGGTCATTGCCGCCGCCAAGATCGAAGCCGGCCAGTGGCCGCAGGGCGCCGCCGCGGCGGGGTGACGTGCCCGGCGCCGCCGCGATGACGAGGTCGATGCGGCGTCCGTCCGACTATGTTCTTGTCGTCAAAGTCGAGCACGACCAGAAACCAATTTTCCCCTGCGGGCGCGGTATGAAGGAACCGCGAAATCCGAATCTCTTCAATCGGCAGCTTCGGATGGCGGATGGCAGGAATGTGGCCTTCCGCGCCCGCACGCTTTGGGCAAAAAGCCGACATAATCTGGGTCTGTGCTAGCTTGAGCGGAATTCGCATGCCCGGCCGGCAGAGGGGCGAGCCTGCGACCTTGCGGACGACGAGGCTTCCTTTCGATGGAGTCTTGAAGACATGCGCGGTCTCTCAATCATAGTCGTGGTCGCGGCGTTCGCGACAACATGTCTGGCGCAGGACGGTCCGGATGCCGGTCAGTGCGAGCAGGTGCGTGCCGCGGTCGCGCAATACGGCCTGCAGGCCGCACGTGCACATGCCTCCGAAAACTACGGCCTGACACCCGCTGATCTGCGTCGTGTCGAGCACGAGTGCGGCGTCGATAATCGCAATCGGCGGACCAAGAAGAAGCAGGCCGGTTGAAACGAAGTACTGCCAAGGCTGGTCAGGTTCGATCCGACTCGCCGGTTACCTAAAGCGTATTTCCTTGATTTGATTTCGAGCGCTTCGCGCTGCAGCCGTCGCGCGAAGAATTGCCCGTGCCAAGTCTGGCTACTCCGCCGCCGCTGCCCGCAGCACGCGCCATTGTGCCAGCAGCGCGCGCAGCGCCGCTGGCTTGAGCGGCTTGTTCAGCACCTGGATGCCCTTGGCGCGCGCCGCCTCGCGCACTGCCGGCGTGCGGTCGGCGGTGATCAGGATCGCCGGCAGCTCGCCATACTGCGCGCGCAGCGCGGCGATCGCTTCGAGCCCTGTGCCCTGATCGAGGTGGTAGTCGACGAGCAGGCCGTTCGGCGGCGCCGGATTTGCGGAGAGCGCCGCCAGCGCCTCGGTGAGGTTCGAGGCCTTGATCACGTTGCAGCCCCAGCCGCGCAGCAGCGTCTCCATACCGTCGAGCACCGACGGTTCGTTGTCGATGCACAGCGCGGTGACGCCGGCGAGCTGGCCGTGATCGACACGCTGATCCTCGCGCGGCGGCAACTCGACCGGCGCGGCGTCGGAGCAGGCGACCGTCACCGAGAAATGCGAGCCGCGGCCGACGGTCGAGCGCACGGCGATCTCGCTGCCGATGACACGCGCCACGCGCTCGACGATCGACAGGCCGAGGCCGAGCCCGCGCGCGATGCGCGCGCCATTGTCGAGGCGGTGGAATTCGACGAACACGTCGCGCAACTTGTTCTGCGGAATGCCGACGCCGGTGTCGTAGACGTCGATCCGCAGCGCGCCGCCCTGGTGGCGGCAGCCGACCAGCACGCGGCCCGACGGCGTATATTTGATGGCATTGGAAACGAGGTTCTGCACCAGCCGGCGCAACAGCCGCCGGTCCGAGCGCACCACCAGCGAGGAGGGCACGTAGGTCAGCGTCAGGCTCTTCGCAGCCGCCATCGGCGCAAATTCGAGCTCGATCTGCCGCATCATCTCGTCGATGCGGAACACCGACAGCTCCGCGCGCATCGCGCCGGTGTCGAGCCGCGAGATATCGAGCAGCGCGCCGAGGATCTCCTCCACCGCCTCGAGCGAGGCATCGATATTGTCGACCAGGCGCCGGTCGTCGCTCTGGCCGCGCTCGATCAGGCTGGTGACGTAGAGCCGCGCCGCGTTGAGCGGCTGCAAGATGTCGTGGCTCGCCGCCGCGAGGAAGCGCGTCTTTGAAATGTTTGCGGCGTCGGCCTCGCCCTTGGCGTGGGCGAGCTCGGCGTTGAGTCGCGTCAGTTCCTCGGTGCGTTCGTGCACGCGCCGCTCCAGCGTCTCGTTGGAGCGCTCCAGCACCTCGGCCGCCTCGACGCTGGCGGTGATGTCGGTGAAGGTGGTGACGAGGCCACCGTCCGGCATGTGGTTGGCGCGCACCTCGATGACCGTGCCGCTCGCCGCGAAACGCTCGAGGAACGGCGCCTCGGCGCTGACATAGCGCTCGATCTGCTCCTGCACCAAAGGCTCCACGCGGTCGGCTGGAATTGTGCCGCGCCGCGCGTTGAACTGGAGAATGTCGGTAAGCCCGATGCCCGGCCGCACCAGCGACGGCGGAAGATCGACGATCTCGCCGAACTGCCGGTTCCAGCAGATGAGTTGCAGGTCCTTGTTGAAGACGGCAATGCCCTGGCGCACGTGGTCGAGTGCCGTCTGCAAGATCTCGCGGTTGTACTGGATCGCCGCGTTGGCGTCGTCGAGAAGGCGCAGCGCCGCCTTGGTCGACACCGTGCGCTTGCGCAGCAGGAGCGACATCACCAGCCGCGAAGACGCCGCGCCGATCGCCGAGGCGAGGATGTGCTCGGCGTAGCGCACCAGCCGCATGTCGGCCTCGTCATTGGGATCGAGGCTGATGCGGTGCGTGGCGGCGAAGCTGTCGAGCGCCGAGCGCGTGCGGTCCTCGCCGAGATAGCGCGCGACGGTTTCGGTCAATTCGGCGACGGTGATCGATGAGAGCCACAGGCGGAAGCCGGGCGCCATCGGCGCCAGCTCGGCGGGCGCGAACGTGTTGGCCTGCATCCGCTCGATCGGCGTCGGCTGACGCAACAGCGACACGCCGACATAGAGCAACACGTTGAGCCCCAGACTCCAGACGACGCCGTGCACCAGCGGCGACAGGTCGAAGCCAAGCATGTGCTGCGGTCGGAACAGGCCGATGCCGAATGGGCCTTCGGTCAGGACACGCTGGCCGAGCACGCCGATGTCGGCGAAGGTGGGCAGCAGCAGCGTGTAGCCCCAGATCAGGATGCCGGCGCTCATCCCGGCGATGGCGCCGGCCGCGGTCGCGCGCCGCCATACCAGGCCGCCGAAGAAAGCCGGCGCGAGCTGCGCCACGGCCGCGAAGGCAAGCAGGCCGATCGAAGCGAGCTGCGCGTCGCCGGCCGAGCGGTAATACATGTAGGCGAGCAGCAGGATCACGAAGATCGACACGCGCCGCACGCGCAGCAGCATCGAGCCGAGGTCGTCGCGCCGGTGCAGCTGGCTCTCGCGCCGCTGCAACACCAGCGGCATAACGATGTCGTTCGACACCATGATCGACAGCGCGACGGACTCAACGATCACCATCGCGGTCGCCGCCGACAGGCCGCCGACAAAAGCGGCAATGGTCATCACGTTCGAGCCGTTGAGCAGCGGCAGCGCCAGCACGAACATGTCGCTGTCGACCTCGCCCGGCGCGAAGGTCAGAAGGCCGGCGAAGGCGATCGGCACCACGAACAGGTTGATGAGCAGGAGATAGAGCGGGAACAGCCAGGCGGCGCGCCTGATCTCGTTCTCGTTGTTGTTCTCGACCACGGCGACGTGGAACTGCCGCGGCAAGAGCAGGATGGCGAAGAACGACAGTGTGGTCGTGGCGATGAACGTATCGAAGGGCGGCTCGCGCGTGAACAGCTTGGTCGCCCAGTCCTGCGTGCTTGCCGCCTCGAGCAGGGCGCCGGGCCCGCCGAACATCCAGAAGGTGACGTAGACGCCGACCGCGAGGAAAGCGAACAGCTTGATGATCGACTCGGAGGCGACCGCGAGCATCAGGCCGTCCTGGTGCTCCGTCGCGTCGATGTGGCGCGTGCCGAACAGCACCGCGAAGGTCGCCATCGAGATCGCGACGAACAGCGCGATGTCGCCGAGCACCGGGTTCGACAGATGGCTGCCCGGGTCGACGTGGGCGAGAATCGTCTCGAGCGACGACGAC
>DATNBL010000100.1:0-27924 GCA_035571935.1 Pseudolabrys sp. | reverse complement strand
CCACCAGCGTCTCGCGCCGCGTCGGGATCTCGATGCGCAGATGCTCGACCTCGAGAAGCGGTGCCGGCATCAGCGGAGCTTGGGATTGAGCGCGTCGCGCAGCCAATCGCCGAGCAGGTTGACCGAAAGCGCCATGAGCACGAGAGCGCCACCGGGGAAGATGGTGATCCACCACTCGCCCGACATCAGGAAATCGTTGCCGATGTTGATCAAGGTGCCGAGCGAGGGCTGCGTCGGCGGCATGCCGACGCCGAGGAAGGACAAGGTCGCCTCGGTGATGATGGCGACCGCGAGATTGATCGTGGCGATGACGAGCACCGGCCCCATCACGTTCGGCAGCACATGCCGCGCCATGATCGCCATCGGCGTTCCGCTCGGCCTCGCCGCGGGATATTTCGGCGGCTATGCCGACGCCATCATCATGCGCGTCGCCGACGTGCAATTGACCTTTCCGGCGATCCTGACCGCCCTGCTGATCGACGGGGTGGCGCGCGGCATTGCCGGCCCGCAGGCCTATAACGACGTCGTCTTCCCGGTGCTGGTCATTTCCATCGGGCTGAGCTTCTGGGTACAATATGCGCGCACCGTGCGCGGATCGGTGCTGGTCGAGGCCAACAAGGAATACGTGCTGGCGGCCCGGCTGATCGGCCTGCGACCGATCGCGATCCTATTTCGGCATATCCTGCCGAACGTGCTCGGTCCGGTGCTGGTCATCGCAACCATCAACCTCGCGCTCGCCATCATCACCGAGGCGACCTTGTCGTTCCTCGGCGTCGGCGTGCCGCCGACGCAGCCCTCGCTCGGCACGCTGATCCGCATCGGCAACGATTACCTGTTCTCCGGCGAATGGTGGATCACCATCTTCCCCGGCATCACGCTCGCCATCCTCGTGCTCGCCGTCAATCTGCTCGGCGACTGGCTGCGCGACGCGCTCAACCCGAAGCTCCGATGACGCCCACGCTCTCCGTCCGCAATCTCAAGGTCGAGATCCCGACGCGGCACCGGGTGTTGACCGCCGTCGACGATCTCTCCTTCGACATCGCGCCCGGCGAGGTGCTCGGCGTGGTCGGCGAATCCGGCGCCGGCAAGTCGATCACCGGAGCGGCGATCATCGGCCTGCTGGAGCCGCCGGGCCGCGTCGCCGGCGGCGAGATCAGACTCGGCGGCGAGCGTATCGACAACCTGCCGCGCTCGCAGATGCGGCTGCTGCGCGGCAAGCGCATCGGCATGATCTTCCAGGACCCGCTGACCAGCCTCGATCCGCTCTACCGCATCGGCGACCAGCTGATCGAGACGATCCTGACGCATGAGCGCATCTCGCCGTCCGCCGCGCGCGACAAGGCCGAGCGGCTGCTCGTCGAGGTCGGCATTCCGGCGGCGGGGCAGAGGCTCGCCTCCTATCCGCACCAGTTCTCCGGCGGCATGCGCCAGCGCGTCGTCATCGCGCTCGCGCTCGCCGCCGATCCGGCGCTGGTCATCGCCGACGAGCCGACCACCGCGCTCGACGTCTCGGTGCAGGCGCAGATCATCGCGCTGATCAAGCGGCTCTGCCGCGAACGCGGCGCGTCCGTGATGCTCATCACCCACGACATGGGCGTGATCGCGGAGACCGCCGACCGCGTCTGCGTGCTCTATGCCGGGCGTCTCGCCGAGATCGGCACGGTGCGCGACGTGGTGAAAAGGCCGCAGCATCCCTACACGGCCGGACTGATGGCCGCGATCCCGTCGCTTGCCGACGATCTCGACGCGCGGCTGGCGCAGATCCCGGGAACGATGCCGCGGCTCGACGCGATCCCCGCGGGCTGCGCCTTTCATCCGCGTTGCGCGCACGCGTTCGAGCGCTGCGTCGCCGCCCGGCCGCCGCTCTACCAGACCGCGACCAGCGCCGCGGCCTGCTTCCTGCACGATCCCGCGCGCGCCAAGGCTGCCGCCGGAGGCGCCGCATGAGCGTGACCGCGCCGGCGCCGCAAGCCGATCGCCCGGCCGAGGCCGAGCCGCTGGTGCGCGTCGAAGGCCTGACGCGCGTCTTCGACCTGTCGAAGAAATGGCTCAACCGCGTGCTCGAGGGCGGCGGCCGCATCACGCTCACCGCCGTCGATCACGCCGGCTTCGCCATTCCACGCGGTGAGACCTTCGCGCTGGTCGGCGAATCCGGCTCGGGCAAGTCGACCATCGCCAAGATGGTGGTCGGACTTTTGCCGCCGAGCGCGGGCCGCGTCAGGATCGGCGGCGTCGACATCTGGCGCGAGCGCGACGCCGGCACGCTGCGTGGCGTGCGCCGGCGCATCCAGATGATCTTCCAGGACCCTTATGCCAGCCTCAACCCGCGCTGGCGCGTCGGCGCGATCGTCGCCGAGCCGATCAAGGCGTTCGATTTGATTGCCGACCGCGCCGGCCGCGACGCTCGGGTCGGCGAGCTCCTGTCGCTGGTCGGGCTCGATCCGCGCGACGCGCGCAAATTCCCGCACGAGTTCTCCGGCGGCCAGCGCCAGCGCATCGCCATTGCCCGCGCGCTCGCCTCGAACCCGGAGTTCATCGTCTGCGACGAGCCGACCTCGGCGCTCGACGTTTCGGTGCAGGCGCAGGTGCTGAACTTGCTGCGCGAATTGCAGGAGCGGCTGGGGCTGACCTACCTCTTCATCAGCCACAATCTCGCGGTGGTGCGGCATGTCGCGACGCGGGTCGGCGTGCTCTATCTCGGGCGTCTGGTCGAGGAAGCTCCCGCGCGCGCCCTGTTTGCCGAACCGCGCCATCCCTACACGCGCATGCTGCTCGATTCCGTGCCCGACATCGACATGACCGGCCGCGAGCGCGTGCCGATCGCCGGCGAGAACCCGAACCCGATCTCGCCGCCGCCGGGCTGTCATTTCCATCCGCGCTGTCCCTTCGCCTTCGACCGCTGCCGCAGCGAGGCGCCGGCGCTGAAGCCGGTCGCGGCCGGCCACGCCGCCGCCTGCCACGCGGTAGAGGAGGGGCGGATTTGAGCGGCCCGAAGGTGGTCCGTGGTGCCTCCCTTTTTACAGGACAGTGGGGTGGTTTCGCTCTAGAGTTGTCATAGGGGCTTGGTTCCTGGGGTTTGTCTCGTGTCGACCGGGGTGAGGCGCGGGCGGGTTGCTGCGCCGGGCAGTGCGGCGCTCGTCGCAATGCTGCTGGCATCGAACGCGGCATGGGGACAATCGCAGGTCAACCAGATCTTCCAGTCGCAAGGCCCGTCGCCGAGCCAGGGCCCGCTGGAGACCGTGCAGAGCGGCGAGAACTATCCGAACGGGACCGTCACCGGCGCTGTCGGCCCGATCGTCTCCGACCCCGCGAACAACACGATCTATGTCGGCACGCCGAACGGCGGCGTCTTCGTCAGCCGTAACAACGGCTCGTCCTGGTCGGCGCTGAGCGACAACCAGGCCTCGCTGTCGATCTCCAGCCTGTCGCTCGATCCAACCGACTCCAGCCATCAGACGCTGATCGCCGGCACTGGGTTGACTGCGAACGGCTCGATCGGCCCCGACCAGAATTTCATCGGCACCGGCGGATTGCGCGACGGCTTGCTGTACACGACCAATGGCGGCGCTTCGTGGACGCGGCTCGGCGCGGCGACCTTCGCCAATCAGACGGTCGCCGATGTCGTCAGCCGCGGCGCGACCATCGTCGCCGGCACCTATGAGATGAGCGGCTACCCCTCGCTGATCCAGAAGACCGTCGGCGGCCTTTATCGCAGCACCGACGGCGGATCGACCTTCACGCTGGAATCGGGCCTGGCGGGAACGGGCCTGCCGGCCGGCCCGGTCACCTCGATCGTCGGCGACCCGGCGAACAGCAGCCGACTCTACGCCGCGGTGACGGCGCCCGACCAGACGAACGCCGGACGGACCTCGACCGCGATCTACGTCAGCACCGACACCGGCGGGACCTGGACGCAGGTGTTCGGATCGGCGCAAGGCGCAGGCACGATCAATACCTCGACGCAGACCGCGATCCGTCTCGCGGCCGGCCCGAACGGCTCGCTCGCGGCCGGGGTCATCAATTTGAGCACCAGCCGGGTCATCGGCCTGTTCTGGTCCGGCAATTCGGGCGCCTCGTGGGCCGCGCTGCCGACGCCGAGCTTGAACCCCGGCAATCAGGCGTCTCCGAACTTTGCGATCGCGATCGACCCGAACAACAAGAACATCGTCTACGTGTCGGGCGACGCCTATCAGACCTCGCCGTTCGCGGTGACGGCGTTCCGCATCGATGCCGGCACCAACACCACGACGCCGATCACGGACGAGAACGGCGTCGCCAACGGCGTCGCGCAATTCACGGCCAACGGATCGACTGTGCACGCGGACTCGCGCTCGCTCGCCTTCGACGGCTCGGGCAACCTGCTGCTGTCGAGCGACGGCGGCATCTACCTGCGCACCCAGCCGCAGTCGAATGCGGGGGCGTGGCAGCAGTTGAACAATACGGGCCTCGCTGTGTTCGAGGACTACGGCATTGCCTACGACGCCAACAGCAAGCGGTTGATCGCCGCCGCGCAGGACAACGGCGTGACCATCCAGTCGGCGCCGGGAAGCGCCGTCTACAACGCCGTGTACGGCGCCGACGGCATCAACGTCGCGGTCAACGACAAGACGCTCGCCGCGCAGGGCCTCAGCGCGGTTTACGTCACCGACCAGTTGCTCAACGTCTCCCGCATCATCCTCAATTCGAGCGGCCAGATCGTCAGCCCGAACACGACCGGCACCTACGGCTACGGCGCCTACGTCAATTTCGATCGCACCGTGGTGGGTCAGTGGTTCTCCAGCCCGCTGGTTCTCAACAAGGTCGACCCGACCCGCATCGCGGTGGCCGGCTCGGCCGTCTATGTCACGCAGGACACGCTGACCGGCGCCAACGATCCGAGCGCCGATACCGTCAACCTCAGCCTGACCAGGCTCGGCACCACCGGCGCGGGCGCGCAGGTGACGAAACTCGCCTACGGCACGGTCGACAATCCGGATGTGCTGGTCGCCGGCTCGACAAGCGGGCTCTGGCTGAGCACCACGGCGGCGGCCAATTCGCTGGTCAACCTGCCGGCCTATGCCGGCGCCGCGACGACCGGCATCGTCTTCGATGCGCGTTCGCAGAACCGCTTCTTCGTCGCCGACAACAGCGACCTCTACGGAACCCAGGATCAGGGCGCGACGATCCAGTCGCTGACGGCCAATCTGCCGGCGCACTTCATTCGCCCGACGTCGCTCGAGTTCATCTCCAACAACGGCGTCAACGCGCTGCTCGTCGGCGGCCTCAACAACCAGGTCAATGCGCAGAGCCCGATCGCCATTGCCGACAGCGATTCCAGCGGCAACCTCTCGAACTGGCGGCTGTTCGGCTCGGGGCTGCCGAACGTGCCGATCGGCGCGCTGTCCTACAATCCGGCGGCGGACGTGCTCGCCGTCGGCTCGTTCGGGCGCGGCAACTGGATCCTCTACGACGTCACCAGTTATTTCGCGCAGGCGAGCGTCCTGCAATTCGGTCTCGCCGACAACGATTCCACGCCGGACGCGTCCTACCTGTCCGACGGCACGGTCGGCAGTCGTCCGCTGATCAAGTACGGCGCCGGTACGCTGACCATCGGCGGCACCGCCAGCTACACCGGCGCGACCACCGTGAACGACGGCCGGTTGATCATCACCGGCGACATCTCCTCGTCCAGCGGACTGACCGCGCTCGGCGGCACGGTGTTTGGCACCGGCGTCCTGCCGGCAACCACCGTGAACGCCGGCGCGACGCTGTCGCCGGGCCTGCCGGGAACGCCGGGCACCCTGACGGTCCGCGGCAATCTGGTGCTGGCGAGCGGGTCGACCTATGCGGTGCAGGCCGCGCCGGGGACGATCGGCAACACCCTCGTGACCGGCACGGCGACGCTTAACGGCAACGCGACCGTCAGCTTCGGCAGCGGCGTCTATCATGCGGGAACCTACGCCGTCGTCACGGCGACCAGCGGCCGCTCCGGCACGTTCTCCAGCCTGACGACGCAAGGCACCACGACCGGCGTCGGCAATCCGCACCTGACCTACGACGGCTTCGACGCGTTTCTGGTGCTCGACCCGCGCGTCGCGCTCGTCGGCGGCGAGTCCGGCAACCAGACCGCACTCGGCAATGCGATCAACAATGCGCTGAACGCCGGAGCCACGATCCCGTCCGGATTTCAAACGCTGTTGAACCTCAGCGGCCCGGCGCTCGACGGCGCGCTCGATCAGGTCTCGGGCCAGAGCAATGGCGGCATCGTCCAGGCCGGCAGCCAGCTGACGACGTCGTTCCTCTCGATGCTGCTCAACCCGTTCGCCGGCGCGCCCGACGGCAATTCCGGCGCGCTGGGCTACGCGCGCGCGTTCGCCGCGGACACGCCGTCGCCGCAAGCGGCGGCGGCCTACGCCGCGGTCACGCCGAAGGACCGCCGGCACGACAGCTTCGAGCGGCGCTGGAGCGTCTGGACGCAAGGCTACGGCGGCTACAACAGGACCGGCGGCGATAATGCAGCCGGTACAGCCGAGACGACCGTGCGGGCCTTCGGCCTCGTCACCGGATTCGACTACCGTGCCGCATCCGATCTTCTCGTCGGCTTCGCGCTCGGCGGCGGCGGCACAAACTGGAGCCTGTCGCAGGGCCTCGGCGGCGGCCGCAGCGACGCGCTCCAGATCGGGCTCTATGCCAGAAAGCAATTCGGCGCCGCCTACGTCGCGGGCGCCTTGTCCTACGCGTGGCACAATGTGACGACCGATCGCAACGTCACGGTCTCCGGCACCGATCAGCTCGAGGCAAAATTCCGGGCGCAGAATTTTGCCGGCCGGATCGAGGCCGGCTATCGCTTCGACATGCCGGTCATTGCGGTGACACCCTACGGCGCATTTCAGGCGCAGGCGACGCGCACGCCGGCATATTCCGAAACCGCTGTGTCGGGCTCGAGCGTCTTCGCATTGAGCTACGCTGCGCAAACGTCGACGGCCACCCGCGTCGAACTCGGCACATGGCTCGATCGGACCATCGCGCTCGCCAACGGTGACGCGATCGCCTGGCGCGGCCGCGTCGCGTGGGCGCACGACCACGCCGGCGGGCAGGTCGTCAGCGCCGCGTTTCAGACATTGCCCGGCTCGAATTTCACGGTGAACGGCGCCGCGCCGCCGTCCGATCTGGCGCTGTTCACGACCGGCGCGGAATATCGCCTGGCGAACGGCTTCTCATTCGGCGCCAAGCTCGATGCCGAGCTGGCATCCGGATCGCGGACCTACGCCGGCACGGTGAACGTGCGCTACTCGTGGTGAGCCGGGCAGGGGCCTGCTCCATGTACGGCGGATCGGCGGACCAAGGTCACGTCCGCTTGTAGACGTCGTCGAGGCGGACGATGTCGTCCTCGCCGAGATAGCTGCCGGTCTGCACCTCGATCAGCTCGAGCGGGATGCGGCCCTGGTTGGCGAGGCGGTGCACGCTGCCGATCGGGATGAAGATCGACTCGTTCTCGTGCACCGGCCGGATCGTGTCGCCGATCGTCACCTCGGCGGTGCCGCGCACCACGACCCAGTGCTCGGCGCGGTGGCGGTGCTTCTGCAAGGACAGCATGCCGCCGGGGATGACGACGATACGCTTGACCTGGAAGCGGTCGCCCATGTCGATCGACTCGTAATAGCCCCACGGGCGGTGCACGCGCGGATGCACGGTCGCCTCGGGCCGCTCGCCGGCCTTCAGCTTTGCCACCAGCTCCTTGACCTCCTGCGCGCGCGAGCGCGGCATCACCAGCACCGCGTCCGGCGTCGACACCACCACCATGTCGCGGACGCCGATCAGCGCGGTCAGTTGCTGCTCGGAGTGCACGACGCAGTCCCGCGCGTCGATGGTGACGACGTCGCCGTGCAGCACGTTGCCCTGGCCGTCGCGCGGCTGGATGTCGAACAGTGCGTCCCAGCTGCCGATGTCCGACCAGCGGAACGTGCCCTCGATGACGGCGGCGCGGTCGGTGCGCTCCATCAGCGCATAGTCGATCGACTTCTGAGGGGCGCGGGCGAAGGCTTTCTCGTCGAGGCGCAGGAAGCCGAGATCGGTGGTCGCGCCGGTCACGGCAGCCTCGATGGCCGCCGCCATGTCCGGCTCGAATTTGGCGAGCTCGGCGAGCAGCACGTCGGCGCGGAACAGGAAGTTGCCCGAATTCCAGAGGAACCCGTCGAGCACGTAGCGGGCGGCGGTGGCGGCGTCCGGCTTCTCGACGAAGCGGGCGACGGCCTTGGCCGCGGTCTTGCCGACCGGGTCCCCGGGCAGGATGTAGCCGTAGCTGGTCTTGGGCTCGCTCGGCTTGATGCCGAAGGTGACGATGGAGCCGTTCTCGGCCGCCGCCCGCCCGGCCAGGCAGGTCTCCTGGAAGGCCTTCGGATCGAGGATCACGTGGTCGGCGGCCAGCGCCAGCACCACGGCTTCCGGGTCGCGCCGCCGGGCCACCTCGGCCGCGGCGGCGATGGCCGGGCCGGAATCGCGCCGCAGCGGCTCCACCACCACCGTGGCCTCGACCCCCACCTCCTCGGCCTGCCTACGGGCAAAGAAGTGGAACTGGGGACCGGTGATCACGATGGGCGGGGCGAACATGGGGCCCTGCACCCGGAGCAGCGTCTCCTGGTAGGTCGAGCGATCGCCGACCAGGGGCAGGAACTGTTTCGGCAGGGCGTCGCGCGAGACCGGCCAGAGCCGGGTACCGGCGCCGCCGGCCAGCAGGACGGGGATGATCGGAGAATTCATCGGGCGTGGGCTGGCGGGCTGCTCTAGGTTGGGTTGGGGGAATCGCCGTAAACGGCGGGGTGGGGCCGTGAATTTGCGGTCTTGGCCGCGCCCAAGTCACTTTCAGGTGCCGTTCTAGCATCCGACCCGGGCTTCCGCACGCGCAAAGGCATTCGATGATCGAACGCATCCTGACGGTGGGCGGCTACACCCTGCTGTCGCGCGCGACCGGGTTCATCCGCGACATCATCCTGGCGGCGGTGCTCGGCGCGGGGCCGGCGGCCGACGCCTTCTTCGTGGCGCTCAGGCTGCCGAACCACTTCCGCGCCATCTTCGCCGAGGGTGCGTTCAACGCCGCCTTCGTGCCGGCCTATGCCCGCATCCGCCAGCAGGACGGCGCGCACCGCGCCGGCCTGTTCGCCGACCGCATCTTCACATTGCTGCTCGCCAGCCAAATCGTGCTGCTGGGCGTCGCACTGTTGTTCACGCCCGCCGTCATCGACGTGCTGGCGCCGGGCTTCGGCACCGACCCGACGCGCTTCGATCTCGCGGTCTCGCTGACGCGCGTCACCTTTCCCTATTTGCTGCTCATCACTTTGGTGACGCTCTACGGCGGCATCCTCAATTCGCTCGAGCGCTTCGCCGCCGCGTCCGCCGCGCCGATCCTGCTCAACCTGTCGATGGTCGCCGCGCTCCTGCTGGCGCACTATTTCCCCACGGCCGGCCACGCCGCCGCCTGGGGCGTGCTGATCTCTGGCGTCTTGCAGGCGCTGCTGGTCGGCGGCGACTGCTGGCGCGCCGGCGCGCTGCCGACCTTCCGCGCGCTCAGGCTCGACGCCGACGTGACGCGCTTCTTCCGCGCGCTCGGGCCCGCCACCGTAGGCTCTGCCGGCGTGCAGCTTGCGCTGTTCGCCGACACCATCATCGCCAGCTTCCTCGCCACCGGCGCGGTGTCGGCGCTTTATTACGCCGACCGCATCAATCAGTTGCCGATCGGCGTCATCGGCATCGCCGCCGGCACGGTCGTGCTGCCGGAGATGGCGCGGCGCATCGCCGCGGGCGACGAGGCGGGCGCCGCGCACGCGCAGAACCGCGCCATCGAATTCACGCTGCTGCTCGGCATCCCCTGCATCGCCGCCTTCTTCACCATCCCCGACCTCATCATGCGCGCGCTGTTCGTGCGCGGCGCGTTCACGCAGGCCGACGCGCTCGCCTCCGGCCACACGCTCGCGGCCTACGCCTTCGGCCTGTTGCCTTTCGTCTTGATCCGCAGCGCGGTCGCAACCTTCTTCGCGCGCGGCGACACCGCGACGCCGGTCAAGGCCGCGCTGGCCGCCGCGGCGGTCAATATCGGCTTCAAGGTGCTGCTGATGGGGTCCCTGGCGCAGGTCGGCCTCGCGCTCGCGACCTCGATCGGCGCCTGGATCAATCTCGGCCTTGTCACGGTCTTCGCCGTGCGGGCCGGGCACATGCGCGCCGACGCGCGGCTGACGCAATCGGCGCTCAAGCTCGCCGCGGCCGGCCTCGCGATGGCACTCGTCTTGTGGCTCGCACATGCGCCGGTTGCCGCCCTCACGAGCGGCGCCCATGCCTTCCGCGACCTGTTGACGCTGGCGATCGTCGGTATTCTCGGCGCGGCCGTCTACGGCGGCATCGTGCTGGCCCTGTTCGGCCGCGGCTGGCTGAAAGCCTTCCGCGCGCGGCGGCGGGGCTGAGTGTTTCGTGATCGGCGGCAAGTGGACATTGCCCCATGCCGACGCTATCTCAGCGGGCCGGACTATTCGCGCGTGCCGCCGCGGGACCATTCATGCCTGTCACAACGTGTTTTTCATCGATTTCGTTGATGCGTGCCGCGGGCCTTGCCGCCGCGCTCGCCCTTGCGGCTTCGGTCGCGGGCTGCGGCGATGCTTCGCAGCAGACGGCGGGGGGCGCGCCGCCGCCGCCGGCGGTAACGGTGGCCAAGCCGACGCAGCGCACCTTGTCTGATTATGACGAATATGTTGGCCGCTTTACCGCCGTCGATTCCGTCGAGATCCGCGCGCGGGTCTCCGGCTATCTCGATTCCGTCGACTTCAAGGACGGGCAGATGGTCAAGCAGGGCGACCTGCTGTTCACCATCGACAAAAGGCCGTTCCAGACCGCCGTCGATCAGTCGCGCGCCAATCTCCAGCTCGCGCAGTCGAACCTGACCTACACCGAGGCCGACCTCAAGCGCGCGCAGCAGCTCGTCACGGAAAAGACCATCACCGAGCAGGTGTTCGAGCAGCGCTCGCAGGCCTACCGCAACGCGCAGGCCTCGGTCGCCGCCGCCACGGCCGCGGTGCGCCAGGCGGAGCTCGACCTGCAATTCACCGAACTGCACGCGCCGATCGACGGCCGCATCGGCGACCGCCGCGTCTCGCCCGGCAACCTCGTCACCGGCGGCACCTCCGGCAACACGACCCTGCTCGCCACCATCGTGTCGCAGGACCCGATCCATTTCGAATTCACCTTCGACGAGGCGTCTTACCTGCGCTACGAGCGCATGGCCAAGGAGGGCGCGGACGTCGCCAGCCGCGGCCCCGGCGTCGACGTCTCGCTCAAATTGATCGACGAGAAGGACTTCGCGCATCAGGGCCGCATGGACTTCGTCGACAACGTCATCGACCGCTCGACCGGCACGATCCGCGGCCGTGCACTGTTCAGGAACCCGAACCGTGTGTTCACGCCCGGCATGTTCGCGCGCGTGCGTGTGCCGGCCTCGCCGCCCTACAAGGCGCTGCTGGTGCCAGACACCGCGCTCGGCACCGAGCAGGCGCGGCGCTACGTGCTGGTCGTCGGCGCCGACAATTCGGTGGCGATCAAATACGTCACCGTCGGCCAGCTCGTCGACGGCGGCTTGCGCGTCATCAAGGAGGGGGTTTCGGCCGACGACCGCGTCATCGTCGACGGCATCATGCGCGCGCGGCCCGGCATCAAGGTGACGCCGCAGGAGCAGGGTGCGAAAAAGCCAGAACCCGAAAAGAAGTAACCGGCCGCGATGCGCATTTCCCACTTCTTCATCGACCGGCCGATCTTCGCCTCCGTCGTCGCGATCGTGTTCGTGATCCTCGGCGGTGTCGCGTTCACGCGCCTCCCGATCGCGCAATATCCGGAAATCTCGCCGCCGACCATCAACATCACCGGCCAGTATCCGGGCGCGTCCGCCTCGGTCGTCGCCGAGACGGTGGTGACGCCGATCGAGCAGCAGATCAACGGCGTCGAGAACATGATCTACATGTCCTCGAACTCGACCGGCGACGGCCGCTTCAACATTGCCGTCACCTTCGACATCGGCACCAATCTCGACATCGCCCAGGTGCAGGTGCAGAACCGCGTCGCCATCGCGCAGCCGCGCCTGCCGGCCGACGTGCGCGCCATCGGCGTCACCGTCACCAAGGCCTCGCCCGACCTGATGATGGTCGTGCATCTCCTTTCGCCCGACAATTCGCGCGACACGTTGTTCATCTCCAACTACGCCACGCTCGAGATCACCGACGCCTTGACCCGTGTCGACGGCGTCGGCTCGATCACCGTGTTCGGCGCGCGCGACTACGCCATGCGCGTCTGGCTCGATCCCGACCGGCTGCAATCGGTCGGCCTGACCGCGAGCGACGTCGTTACGGCGCTTCAAGGGCAGAACGTGCAGGTCGCCTCCGGCGTGCTCAACCAGCCGCCGATGGACAAGCCGGGCGCGTTCCAGATTTCAGTATCGACGCAGGGCCGGCTCGCCAATCCGGATGAGTTCGGCAATATCGTCGTCAAGCAGACCGCGAACGCGGTGGTGCGCATCAAGGACGTCGGCCGCGTCGAGCTCGCGGCGCAGGACTATTCTACCAACTCCTACCTCGACACCTCGCCGGCGATCGCGCTCGGCATCTTCCAGCGGCCGGGCTCCAACGCGCTCGCCACCGCCGACCGCGTCGAGAAGACGATGCAGGAGCTCTCGAAGCGGTTCCCGCCCGGCATCAAATACGACATCGTCTACAACCCGACCCAGTTCATCCAGCAATCGGTCGACGCGGTGCGCTCGACCATCGCCGAGGCGATCCTCCTGGTCGTGCTGGTGATCGTGCTGTTCCTGCAAACCTGGCGCGCGGCGGTCATCCCGATCGTGGCGATCCCGGTGTCGCTGGTCGGCACCTTCTTCTTCATGGCGCTGTTCGGCTTCTCGCTGAACAATCTGTCGCTGTTCGGCCTCGTGCTCGCCATCGGCATCGTCGTCGACGACGCCATCGTCGTCGTTGAGAACGTGCAGCGCGGCATCGAGCACGGGTTGACCCCGCGTGAGGCGGCGCGGCGCAGCATGGACGAGGTCGGCACGGCGTTGATCGCCATAGCGCTGGTCTTGACCGCGGTGTTTGTGCCGTCGGCCTTCATCACCGGCATTTCCGGGCAGTTCTACCGCCAGTTCGCGCTGACCATCACCGGCTCGACCATCATCTCGCTGACCATCTCGCTCACGTTGTCGCCGGCCCTTTGCGCACTGCTGTTGAAGCCGCCGAAGGAGAACGGCGCGCACTGGTGGAACTGGCCGACGCGCACCTTCTTCGGCGGCTTCAACCGTGGCTTCTCGGCGCTGACGCGCGGCTACGGCTGGCTCACCGGCCGCACGGTGCGGCTATCGCTGATGATGCTCGTGCTCTACGCGCTGGTCATCGGCTTCGGCCTCAACGAATTCCGCAAGACGCCGGTCGGCTTCATTCCGCAGCTCGACCGTGGCTTCCTCATCATCGTCACGCAATTGCCGCCGGCCGCCTCGCTCGCCCGCACCGACGACGTCAACCGGCGCGTCGTCGACATCGCGCTCAAGGTGCCCGGCATCGCGCACGCGGTGAACATCGTCGGCTTCTCCGGCGCGACCTTCACCAACGCGCCGAACGCCGGCGCCGTATTCGTCACCTTGGCGCCGTTCGAGGAGCGGGCGCAGCATCCGGAGCAGTCGGCGGCGGGGCTTCAGGCCGAACTGTTCAAGCGGCTGTCGGTGATCCAGGACGCGCAGGTTTTCGTCGCCGCGCCGCCGCCGGTATCCGGCATCGGCAACGCCGGCGGCTTCCGCATGATGGTCGAGGACCGCGCCGGGCGCGGGCCGGAGGCGTTGCAGAACGCCGTCTACGCCATGATGGGCCGCGCCGCGCAGACTCCCGGCCTGACGCAGGTGTTCTCGCTGTTTGAGAACAAGACGCCGCAGCTCTATCTCGACATCGACCGCACCAAGGCGCAGCTCCTGGGTATCAACATTCCCGACGTGTTTGGCGCGTTGCAGATCTACCTCGGCTCGGCCTACGTCAACGACTTCAACCTGTTCGGCCGCACCTACCGCGTCATCGCGCAGGCGGCGGACCAGTACCGCGCCGACACGCGCGACGTGCTGAACCTCCGCGTCCGCAACAAGACCGGCGAGACGGTGCCGCTCGGCGCCTTCACCACGGTGCGCACGGTCACGGGGCCGTACCGCGTGCCGCGCTACAATCTCTATCCGGCGGCCGAGCTCGATGGCGCCGCCGCGCCCGGCTACAGCCAGGGCGAGGCGATCAAGATCATGGAGAATCTCGCCGCGCAGGTCCTGCCGGACGGCTTCTCCTACGAATGGACGACGCTCGCTTTCCAGCAGATCAAGGCCGGCAACACCGCGGTGTTCGCCTTCGTGCTGGCGGTGGTGTTCGTGTTCCTGGTGCTGGCGGCGCAGTTCGAGAGCCTGACGCTGCCCTTTGCCGTCATCCTCATCGTGCCGATGTGCCTGATCGCCTCGATCGTCGGCGTGGTACTGCGCGGGCAGGACAACAACATCCTCACCCAGGTCGGCTTTATCGTGCTGATCGGCCTTGCGGCCAAGAACGCCATTTTGATCGTCGAATTCGCCAAGCAGCTCGAGGACGGCGGCCGCGACCGCTTCGGCGCCGCGATCGAGGCGGCGCATCTGCGCCTGCGGCCGATCCTGATGACCTCGATGGCCTTCATCCTCGGCGTCTCGCCGCTCGCCTGGTCGGTCGGCGCCGGCGCGGAGCTCAGGCAGACGCTCGGTACCACCGTGTTCTCCGGCATGATCGGCGTCACGATATTCGGCCTGATCTTCACCCCGGTCTTCTATGTGGTGTCGCGCTGGATTGCGCTACGCTTCCGCCGCCGGCGTCCCGATGGGACGGGGGAGCACGCAGCAGAGGGGCGCTGACATGGCGATGAAGTTCGGCTTCGGGCAGCCGCTCAAGCGCAAGGAAGACGACGCGCTCCTGCGCGGGGCCGGCCGCTACATCGCCGACGTCATGCCGGAGGGCGCGTTGCAGGCGGTGGTGCTGCGCTCGCCGCACGCGCACGCGAAATTCTCGATCCGCGATCTTGCCCGCGTGCGCGCCATGAAGGGCGTGCGGCTGGTGCTCACGGCCGAGGGCACGGCGCATCTCGGGCCGCTGCCGACGCCGGGCGTCATCCCCGGGCCGACGATCGATATCCCGTTCTATCCGATCCTCTGCCGCGACGAGGTCCGCCATGTCGGCGATGCCGTCGCCTTCGTCGTCGCCGATACCTTGGCGCAGGCGCGGGACGCCGCCGAGGCGATCTCGATCGACTGGCAGGAACTGCCGCACGTCGTCGGCGCCATCGCCGCGCTCGATGGGAAGGCGCCGCGGGTCTGGCCCGACCGCGCCAACCTGTCGTTCGAGACCACGTTGGGAGACGCGGCCGCGACCAGGCAGGCCTTCGCCGAGGCCGAGCGCGTCGTCGAGACGGCCATCGTCAACCAGCGCCTCGTCACCAACTACATGGACACGCGCGGTGTCGTCGCCGAATATGACGGCCGGCGCTACACGCTGACGCTCGGCTCGCAGGGCGCGCACATCATCCGCGACATCATCGGCGTCGAGGTGATGAAGCTCAAGCCCGACCAGATGCGCGTCATTACGCCCGATGTCGGCGGCGGCTTCGGCACCAAATTGTTCCCGTACCGCGAATACGCGCTGGCCGCCGTTGCGGCGGAGAAACTGCGCAAGCCGGTGCGCTGGGTTGCCGACCGCACCGAGCACTTCCTCGGCGATAGCCACGGCCGCGACAATATCGCCACGGCGAAGCTCGCGCTCGACGGCAAGGGCCGCATCCTGGCGCTCGATCTCGACATCGTCGCCGACATGGGCGCGTATCTGTCCTGCTACGCGCCGTACATCCCGTGGCTCGGCCTCGGTATGGCGACGGGCCCGTACGACATTCCGGTTGCGCATGGGCGGCTGCGCGCGGTCTACACCAACACCGTGCCGGTCGACGCCTATCGCGGCGCCGGACGCCCCGAGGCGTCGTACCTGATCGAGCGCGCCGTCGATCGCGCCGCGCGCGAGATCGGCATGGCGCCGGACGCCTTCCGCCGCAAGAACCTGATCAAGCCGAAGGCGCTGCCCTACACGACGCCGACCGGCAAGGTCTACGACTCCGGCGACTTCGCCGCGACGCTTCTCCGCGCGCAGCAGCTCGCCGACTGGGAGAATTTTGCAAAGCGCGCCCGCGAGGCGAAACGCGCCGGCAAGTTGCGCGGCATCGGCATCGGCACCTACGTCGAGGCCTGCGGCGGGAACGGCCCGGAGACGGCGCATGTCATGCTCGACAAGGACGGCGGCGTCACCGTGCTGATCGGCACGCAGTCGTCGGGGCAGGGGCACGCGACGTCCTACGCCCAACTCGTCGCCGAGCGGCTCGACATCGCGCCCGAGCGCGTGCGCGTCATCCAGGGCGATACCGACCGGATCCCGACCGGCGCCGGCACCGGCGGCTCGAGCTCGATCCCCGTCGGCGGCGTCTCGGTCGACCGCGCCTCGAAGACCCTGGCCGAGAAATTGAAGGAACTCGCCGCCGAGGCGCTGGAGGCGTCGGCCGGCGACATGGAGATCGTGGACGCGAGCGTGCGCGTCGCCGGCACCGACCGCGCCATCACGTTCGCCGATCTTGCCGCGCATCCGGCCGCGACGCCGGAGAAGCTCAAGGCCGACAGCGACTTCAATCCGGACGTGCCGACCTATCCGAACGGCACGCACATCGCCGAGGTCGAGATCGACCCCGACACCGGCGCGACCCGCATCATTACCTACGTCATCGTCGATGACTTCGGCACCACCCTCAACCCGGTGCTGCTCGAGGGCCAGGTGCACGGCGGCACGGTCCAGGGCATCGGCCAGGCGCTGCTGGAGGACACGGTCTACGACGCGGCCTCGGGCCAACTCGTCTCGGCCTCGTTCATGGACTACGCCATGCCGCACGCGGCCGACGCGCCGGACTTCGTGTTCGAGACGGCGAACGTGCCGTGCAGGACCAACCCGCTCGGCGTGAAAGGGGCAGGCGAGGCGGGCGCCATCGGCTCCTGCCCGGCGGTGATCAACGCCGTCATCGACGCGCTCGACCGCGCCTACGGCATCCGCGCCATCGACATGCCGGCGACGCCGCAGAAGGTGTGGGCGGCGATCCAGGCGGCGCGGCAAGTCGCCGCGGAATAAATCGCGCGCGCCAATGTTTGACCTCCTGCGGAGTCAGTTCCGGGGAGGAATCCGAAATGGCGTGGAAGTGGGCGCTCGCGGCCATGCTGGCTGCCGCGGCGGCGTCGTCGGTCCTGGCGCAGTCCGACCCGATTGCGACGCGCAAGGGCCTGATGAAGGGCAATAACGACAACGCGCGCAACGTCCTGCAAATGATCCGCGGCCAGCAGCCGTTCGACGTGGCCAAGGTCGACGCCGCCTTCGCGCAATGGGCCGAATCGGCACAAAAGCTGCCGGCGCAGTTCCCCCCGGACTCCAAAACCGGCCAGAAGACCCGCGCCGCCCCGGCGATCTGGGAGCACAAGGCCGACTTCGACGCCAAGGCCGCCGCTTTCGGCAAGGCCGTGGCCGAAAACCGCCCCAGGGCACGGAAGTCGCTGGACGACCTGAAGGCCGCCTTCGCGCCCGTCAACGACGCTTGCGATAATTGCCACAAGGACTACCGTCTGTCGCAGCGCTAGCGGGGAGTAGGGCCGTCTGTTTCGTCAATTCGTCATAGCGGCGGTCGTCGCGTCGGGGTTCGCCGCGGCGGCGTTCTGGATTCTGACCGCGCCGGAGACGATCGCGGCGGCGACGCTGCCCGCGCACACGCCCGACCTCGGCAACGGCCACACGATGTTCCTCGCCGGCGGCTGCTCGTCCTGCCACATGAATCCCGAGCAGAAGGATGCGACCCGCCTCGGCGGCGGGCTGAAATTGCACACGGCGTTCGGCGACTTCTACGCGCCCAACATCTCCCCCGACCGCAAGGACGGCATCGGCGCCTGGAGCGAGGCCGATTTCGTCACGGCGATGACGCGCGGCACCGCGCCGGACGGCGAGCATCTCTATCCGGCGTTTCCCTATTCCTCCTACGCGCGCATGCGCATCGACGACGTGCGCGACCTGTTCGCGTATCTCAAGACCCTGCCGCCCGTCGCCGGCCGCGCGCCGCCGCACGCACTGAAATTCCCGTTCAGCATCCGCCGCACGGTCGGCGCCTGGAAATTGCTGTTCTTTGACGACCGGCCGTTCGCGCCGCACTCGAAGGAGACGCCGGAGTGGAATCGGGGCGCGTATCTCGTCAACGGCCCCGGCCACTGCGCCGAATGTCATTCGCCGCGCAACCTGCTTGGAGCCGTCGTCGTGCGCAAGCGCTTCGGCGGCGGGCCGAGCCCGACCGATCAGGGAGGTGTGCCGAGCCTCCGCCAGGACAAGCTCGGCGCCTGGACGGTTACCGACATCGTCGGCACGCTCACGAACGGCGACACGCCCGACTCCGACCGCGTCGGCGGCCCGATGGTCGACGTCATCCGCAACATCTCGCAGCTGTCGGAGGCCGACCGTCACGCAATGGCGGTCTACATCAAGTCGCTGCCGCCGCTCGCGAAGTAGGAGCGCGAGGCCGATCCATACGCGCCGGTCCTGTGCACGGCGGTGGCCGGAACCGAGACAGGGGCGGGTGGAAGCGGCTATGACAACCGCATGCCGGTGGTGAAGGGAATCGTCTTCAAGCTCATTTCCGCGGTTCTCTTCGCCGTCATGTCGGCCCTGGTGCGGGATCTCGGTCCCGTCGCGCCGGTCGGGCAGATGGTGTTCTTCCGCTCGGCTTTCGCCAT
This sequence comes from Pseudolabrys sp., assembly GCA_035571935.1. Lineage (GTDB taxonomy): Bacteria > Pseudomonadota > Alphaproteobacteria > Rhizobiales > Xanthobacteraceae > Pseudolabrys. Next base: position 9,080 of record DATNBL010000100.1, on the reverse strand, counting down.
CGTGCCGGTGGTCTTGATCTATGCCATCCGCGGCGAGCTGATGAGCGCGGTGCGCACCAAGAGGCCGCTCGGCCAGCTCGGCCGCGGCACACTGTCGACCTGTGGCATGTTCTCGAATTTCGGCGCGCTGACGCGGCTGCCGCTCGCCGACGTGGCCGCCATCTCGTTTGCCTCGCCGCTGATCACGGTTGCGCTCGCGGCGCTGATCCTGAAGGAGCGCGTGCGCATCTATCGCTGGTCGGCGGTGGCGGTCGGCTTCGTGGGCGTGATCGTCATGCTGATCCCGCAATTCGACGTCGGCCACTACGCCGCGATCGGCGCCGGCATCGCCGCGGCCGGCTCGCTGCTGGCGGTGATCTCGGCGGTGTGCAACGCCGGCACGGTGATCCAAACGCGGCGGCTGACGCAGAGCGAGACGACGCCCTGCATCGTGTTCTATTTCTCGCTGATCTGCGCCATCGCCGGCGCGCTGACGCTGCCGTTTGCCTGGCACACGCCGACCACGGGCGAACTCGCCAAGTTGATCTCGATGGGCTTCCTCGGCGGCCTGGCGCACATCATCCTGACCGAAAGCTATCGTCATGCCTCGGCCTCCGTGGTCGCGCCGTTCGACTACACCTCGATGCTGTGGGCGCTGATCATCGGCTGGTGGATGTTCGGCGAATTGCCGGCGCCGCTGGTCTATGCCGGCGGGGCGATCGTCGCCGCGGCGGGGCTGTTCGTGATCTGGCGCGAGCGTCAGCTCGGCCTGGAGCGACCTGTTGAGCCAGAAATGGCCGAGGCGGCCTGAGCGGCGGCCATTTCACGATCCGAAATGGCCTGTGTGAACGGCATCACGCATAGATCCGCGGATTGATGTCAATTTGATGCGGAGAAGCTAGGTCGCTTTGTTGCGGCGGCCGGTCACGATGCTACAATTTTACCAGCCGCCGGGCCTTGGGACGTGCCGAGTCCCATTCGGGGAAAAGGGGCGGTGAGGGTGCCATCGGCGGGCGCACGGCCTCGTTTGTTTCATCATATCGTCAGCAGGCGCGCCGTAACGCGCGCCGGTTCTGCGTGGCTGCGCGCCGCGCCGACAAGAAATCTGGGGGAGATCATGCAAGGAATGGTCCGTCACCTGAGCTGCTTCGACGGCGTCGCCGAAAGCCTGCGCGACGTGCTGCTGCTTGTCGGCCGCGTCTTCATCGCGATCGTGTTCCTGATGACCGTGTCGACCGGCGGCCCGGCCGACTTCTATCTGAAGTCGCTGCACTACCCTGCGCCGGAGCTGATGGCGCCGCTCGCCCATATCGCCGAATGGATCATCGTCGTGACGCTGATCCTCGGCTTCGCCACGCGCGCCGGCGCGCTCGTCGCGCTCGCATTCCTGGTCGTCGCCGTGCTGACGGCGCATCTCTACTGGCAATATCCGGCGCAGCAGCAGACCTTGCAGTGGGTGTTCCTCAGCAAGGACATCGCCATCACCGGCGGCGTCCTGCTGCTGTTCCTGACCGGCGCCGGCCGCTACAGCATCGACGCGAAGTTATCCGGTAAATAGCAGCGATCCGGATCATGGCGAGGAGCGGCAGGACAACGCTGATCGGCCGGGTCTACGACAACGTCGAGCTCGGCCTTTGGGCGATGCTCGTCGCGGGCCTGATCGTGTTCGTCGCTTTCGTCGCGCCGGGCGTCCCGGCGGCGCAGCAGCGCAACGCCGCCGAGCAGCTCGCCGCCTTCGAGCACGAATGCTCGTTCTATTGCTCGCGCTGGGGCATGGCGCCGGGCACGCGCCAGTACACGAAATGCATGGCGGATCTGCACCAGTTCCGGGATTCCATCGTCAAGCAGGCTGCGTCCGACGACTTCTGAGCGCCGCGGACCGGCGCAAAAAAATCAAAGGCCGCTCGCGAGGAGCGGCCTTTGTCGTTTCCGGCGTCAGCGTCAGTCGCAGACGCGCACGCGGCGCACCACGCGCTCGCCGTAACGGTTGTAATGCACCTCGCGGCGGATATAGCAGTCGCGGCCGTAATAGACCGGCGGCGCGATGCCGAAGCCGAAGGTGAAGCCGCCGTGGTGATGGTGATGATGGTGGTGGTGATGGTGATACTGCGCGAGTTGCAGCAGCGGCTTCTGCTGCGCCTGCGCCATGTCGTCGGCCAGCAGCACCGCATCGGCGTTCTGCACGGGCGCGAGCAGGTCGGCGTAGGACTGCGCCGCCGGCAGCGGGCTCTGGGCGGGCGCAGCCTGCGCCGCACCCATGGCGCACAGTCCGGCGACCGTGCTGAGAAGGAATGTCGCGTATGGTCTCATCAGAATTCTCCCTGGTGGCGTATCGCCCGTTCTCGAATGATCGCCCATGACCTCTGAAGCGGGCGTTACACCCGCATTCAACGGCGGTTCATCTCCAAGGCGCAATCTTGAACGCGGCCAGGCGGCCCGAGCGAAATGCATTGCGCCGCGGTGTCAACGGCGCATGGCTGCTAATTGTTCAGATGATTTTAACGGGCATGGCCGGTTTTCGAATACCGTCGGAAATTGCCGCCGTCCGTTCTTCCCCCGGCCTGGCAGGGAGCCGCGCGCCTGCGCGGCTCCCGCCGGGTCTTGCCGAACGCCGCCGCTACGCCTTCTTCGGGGCGTCCTGCATGTACATGCTGTGGTGGTGATGATGGTGGTGGTGGTGGTGCCGGTGGCGGATGATGATCTTGCGATGATGATGGTGGTGGTGCCGGCGGATGATGATCTTCGTGTGGTGATGGTGGTGGTGATGGTCGTGGTATTGCGCCAACCGCACACGCACATCGCTCTGCTGCATCCGGGCATCGTCGTCGGCGACCAGCAGCGCCGGGGCATTGTCGACCGGCCCGAGCAACTCGGCGTAGGACGTGGCGGCCGGCAATGGCGATGCCGGCGTGTCCTGCACCGCGGCGTTGGCCGATCCCATCGTCGCAAGCCCGGCAACGGCGCCGAGAAGTCCCGCGATCTTCTTGTCCATAAGTATCTCCCTGACGTGCGCGAGGCCGGTTGGCCCCAGTCCGCCGTAGCGGTTGGAACCCGCGGCGCGGGTTTCGAGTTCCGGCAGGTCGGCTAGATTGCGCACGCACTGCCGAATTTGAGGATCGAGGGGGGCGTCGATGCAGACGATAAAGTACCGGCTGGCCAATGCGGGTCTGAAGCCGCGCCGGACGAAGCTCGAAATGCCCGGCTGGGGCGGCACGCCGCAGCCGCGCGTCGACGGCTCGCACGAGCAGGTTTGGCACTGCATGCCCTTCACCGAAGGCGCGCAGTACGGGGTCGAGGTCTTCTACCCGTACGCGAACGAGCTGCGCGTGACCAAGGTGGAAGGCAAGGTGCGCCTCGATGGCGACTTCGGCCCGTCGCCCGACCCCGGCCTGCAATGGCCGCCGTTCCGGCCCTTCGGCGCGAATTTCTACACCTACCAGCTCCTGCTCGACCTCGACCCCGGCCCGGGCTTTGCCGTGCGCACCGAGCCGCACCCGCGTTTCTATGCCGACACGACCGACACCGTGCCGGTCGCGGTGCCGGCGCTGCTGCGCAGCGAATGGTGGCCGATGATCTCGTTCATCGTGTTCAAGGCGCCGCCGGAAGGCACGGTCCACATCTTCCGCCCCGGCGAGCCGATGTTGCAGATACTGATCCTGCCGTCCGATCCGCAATTCAGCTTGGTCGAGCAAAGCCCCGACGAGCAGGCGCAGCGCGAGGTGAGGGCGCGGCGTATCCATGCCAGCCGCGAGACGCTCGGCAAGCAGTCGACCTGGACCTCGTCGACCGACACCGTGTTCGACGGCACCTACCGCTTCATGCTGCGCGCCGCAAAGGAGAAGGCGCGCGAGAGGTGATCGTCAGGCCTGGAACGCCTTGAAGGTGATGATCGTGTGGGTGTCCTTGATCCCCGCAATGACCTGCACCTTCTCGTTGACGAAGTGGCCGATGTCGGTGCCGGCGTCGACGTAGAACTTCACCAGCAGGTCGTAGTCGCCGGCGGTCGAGTAGATCTCGGAGGCGATCTCGGCTTCGGCGAGCGCATTGGCGACCTCGTAGGACTTGCCGAGGGCGCATTTGATCTGGACGAAGAAGGGGGTCATGGGCAGCCTCCGAGCGCCCTAGACAGCAAAAACCGCCCTCTCTGGCAAGCAGTTGCGCCGTTCTGCCCGGAAGCCGCCCTTGCCATCCCCCGCCGCGGGGCCTAGGACTTTGCCAGCAATCTCGTGGGGTGTCCGGCATCAGCCGGGCTGAGAGGCCTTATCCGCAGGCCAACCCAACGAACCTGATCCGGGTCATGCCGGCGGAGGGATGAGAGATGCGCCATTCCGGACACATTGAGGCCGAGCGCCTGCCGCAGGCCGTAGCCGGGCTGATCGCCCAGCTGCGCGCAAGGGCCCCCCGCGTCCACTGCATCACCAACGCGGTGGCGCAGGCCTACACCGCCAACATGCTGCTGGCCGCCGGCTGCGTGCCGTCGATGACCCTGTCGGCCGGCGAGATCGGCGGCTTCGTGGCATCCGCCGACGCGATGCTTGTCAATCTCGGCACCTTCGATCCCGAACGGCGCGAGGCGACGCTGATCGCGCTCGAGGCTGCCGAGAAGCGCGCGCTGCCTTGGGTGCTCGACCCCGTTTTCGTCGACCGCAGCCTGCCGCGGTTGGCCTTCGCGCGCGAGCTGGCCGCGCGCCGGCCGCGCGTGGTGCGGCTCAATCACGCGGAGTTCGCGGCGCTGTCGGGCGCGGAGGCGACCCGCGCCGGCGCGATGGCCTATGCGCGGGCGACCGGCGTCGTCGTTGCCCTCTCGGGCGCCGACGACCTCGTCACCGACGGCACGCGCGCCGTCGCGATCGCCAACGGACATCCGCTGATGGCCAAGGTCACGGCGATGGGCTGCGCCGGCTCGGCGCTGCTCGCGGCCTGCCTTGCGGTGGAGCCGGACGCGCTCGCCGCCAGCGCCGCCGCGCTGGTGATGCTCGGCGTCGCCGGCGAGATCGCCGCTGAAACGGCGTCCGGCCCGGGCAGCTTCGCCATCCACATCATCGACGCGCTCGCCGCGCTCGAGGCCGATACGCTGGCGAAGCGAGCGAGGGTGGCGGGATGACCCCCATCGCGCTCACCATCGCCGGGTCCGATTCCTCCGGCGGCGCCGGCATCCAGGCGGACCTGAAGACGTTCGCCGCGCTCGGCGTCTACGGCGCCAGCGTCGTCACCGCGCTGACCGCGCAGAACACCCGCGGCGTCGCCGCCGTCCACGACGTGCCGGCCGATTTCGTCGCGCGGCAGATCGACGCTGTGTTCGCCGACCTCGATGTGCGCACGGTCAAGATCGGCATGCTGTCGCAGGCGGCGACCGTCGATGCCGTCGCCGAGGCGCTCGACCGCCACGCCGCGCAGAACGTCGTCGTCGATCCGGTGATGGTCGCGACCTCGGGCGGGCGGCTGATCGCCGATGGCGCGGTCGAGCACTTGCGCACGCGGCTCATGCCGCGCGCGCGCCTCGTCACGCCGAACCTGCCGGAAGCGGCGGCGCTGCTCGGCGCCTCCGCCGCGCGCGACGAAAACGAGATGGCGGCGCAGGCGCGCGCGCTGCTGCAATTCGGCGCGCACGCGGTGCTGATCAAGGGCGGCCACGGTAACACCAGCGAGAGCGTCGATCTTCTGGCCGATGCGGACGGCGTCACGCGCTTTGCCGCCCGCCGCATCGTTACGCAGAACACGCACGGCACCGGCTGTACCTTATCCTCGGCCGTCGCTGCGGGCTTCGCCAAGGGGCTCGATCTGAAGGCCGCCGTGCAGCAGGCCAAGGACTACGTCACCGACGCCATCGCCGGCGCCGACACGCTCGACGTCGGCCACGGCCACGGCCCGCTCAATCATTTCGTCAGGCAATGGAGTTCGTCATGACCACACGCCGCCTGTTCCTCGGCACCGCCGCCGCCGGCGTTCTCGCCGCGCCCGCGATCGCCCGCGCCGACACGCTGAAATGGCGCATGGTCACGTCATGGCCGAAGCGCCTGCCGGGCCCGGGCATGTCGGCCGAGCGCATCGCCACGCGGATCAAGACGTTGTCAAACGGCCGCATCGACATTTCGGTGCATGCCGCCGGCGAGATCGTGCCGGCCTTCGGCGTGCTCGACGCCGTCGGCAACGGCGTCGCCGACATCGGCCACACCGCCTCGTTCTACTGGCAGGGCAAGATGCCGGCGGCGAATTTCTTCACCACCGTGCCGTTCGGCCTGACGCCGGCCGAGCATGTCGCCTGGATCGACGCCGGCGGCGGCCAGGCGCTGTGGGACGAGCTCTACGCGCCGTTCGGCGTCAAGCCGTTCATGGGCGGCAACACCGGCGTCTGCATGGGCGGCTGGTTCCGCCGCGAATTGAAAAGCCTTGCGGACCTGAAGGGCGTGAAGATCCGCTCGCTCGGCCTCGGCGGCGAGATCTATCACCGCCTCGGCGCCACGCCGCAGACGACGCCGCCGGCGGAAATCCTCGTCAGCCTGCAATCCGGCGTGCTCGACGCCGCCGAATTCGTCGGCCCCGGCACCGACATCGCGCTCGGCCTCTATCGCGTCGCGCCGTTTTATTATTACCCCGGCTTCAACAAGCCGAACGGCACCGGCGAATGCATCGTGTCGGCGAAGGCGTGGACCGCGCTGCCGGACGACCTGAAAGCCATCGTCGCGCACGCCTGCGCCACGGAGGCGACCTATGCGCTCGCCGAGATGGAGCGGCTCAACGCCGAGGCGCTCGGCTCGCTCACCGGCGAGCACAAGGTCAAGCTCGCCGCGTTTCCGGAGGACTTCGTCGCCGCCGCGCGCAATCAGGCGAACGACGTGCTCGGCGAGATCGCCTCGCGCGATGCGGTGTCGGGCAAGGTGCACAAGTCGTACCTCGCCTTCCGCGGCCGCACCGCGCCGTGGTCGCGCGTGTCGATCGAGGCGGTGCTGCGGGCGCGGGGGTAGCTCCGCACCATGAGTGACCTGACCTTCCGCCGCGCGACCGCCGCCGATATCGAGGCCATCGTGGCGCTGCTCGCCGACGACGCGCTTGGTGCGACGCGCGAGGATCCGGGCCCGCCCCTCAATCCGCGCTACGCGCAGGCCTTCGCCGCCATCGACGCCGATCCGAACCAGGTTCTTGCGGTCGTGGAGGAGGGCGGCGCCATCGCCGGCTGCCTGCAGCTGACGTTCATCCCGGGGCTGTCGCGCAAGGGCCTCTGGCGCGGCCAGATCGAGAGCGTGCGCATCGCCTCTTCGCGCCGCGGCGGCGGCCTCGGCCGGCGCATGTTCAAATGGGCGATCGAAGAGTGCCGCAAGCGCGGCTGCGAGATCGTGCAGCTCACCACCGACAAGTCGCGCGCTGAGGCCCGGCGCTTCTATGAATCGCTCGGCTTCACCGCCAGCCACGAGGGCATGAAGCTCGCGCTTTAGTGTGGCATTCCGGTCACAGTCTCGCGCGATTGCGCGCGCGCGCCCAACGGGGCGTTAAGGTTAACCGGCCTTTAACGGGTTCGGCGGCATTCCTGTACGCGTGTGCATGCGCGGTACGTCCCGTCGGGGGGCGCGGCGAGTGCGACACCGACGGGTGAGCGTGTTCGCCCGCTTGCAACCGATCAGGACCAGTCAAGGGGCCGACTTATGAAGATCAATTCCGTTCTCCGCGCCGGCGTCGCCGCCGCGGCACTGCTCACGGTGTCGTTCGCCGCGCACGCGGCCGACCTGCCGCGACCCTACAAGGCGCCGGCCTATGTCGCGCCTGCCTATGCCAACTGGACCGGCTTCTACGCGGGTGTGAACGCCGGCTACGCCTTCGGCAAGTCCAACTGGGACGCCCCGGCGGTGAGCCCGAGCCCGAAGGGTTTCCTGGGTGGCCTGACGCTCGGCTATAACTTCCAGACCGGCACGTGGGTCTGGGGCCTCGAAGGCGACATCGACTGGGCGAGCGTCAAGGGCTCGGCCGATTGCACCGGCGGCTCGTGCGAGACCAAGCTCAATTGGCTGGCGACGGCGCGCGGCCGTCTCGGCTATGCCGGCTGGAACAACTGGCTGCCCTACCTGACCGGCGGCGCGGCCATCGGCAACATCAAGGCGACCTCGCCGGTGGGCGACGCCTCCAAGACGCAGATCGGCTGGACGCTCGGCGCCGGCGTCGAATACGCGATGTGGTCGAACTGGAGCGTCAAGCTCGAATACCTCTACGTCGACCTCGGCAAGTTCGACTGCGGCGTGTCCTGCTCCGGCGTCGCCGGCACGACGGACAACGTCAGCTTCAACGCCAACATCGTCCGCGCGGGCCTGAACTACCGCTTCTGAGCGGCGCGCGCTGCGCAACAATCAAACCCCGGGCCTCGCGCCCGGGGTTTTTGCTTGTGACGGCGGCCGCTACTGCGCCTGCATGCCGGCGTCCTTGACGATCCCGTGCGCGGTCGCGCGCCCCGCCTCGATCTCGGCGGCGAACTGGTCCGGCGTGTTGAGCGCCGGCACGAGGCCGCGGCTGAACAGATATTTCTCCTGGAATTCCTTGTCGCTCGCGATCGCGCGCACTTCGCCGTTGATCTTGTCGACGATCGCGCGCGGCGTTCCGCCCGGCGCGAACAGCCCGTACCAGCTGCGCGACGGCGGGCCCTTGTAGCCCAGGTCCGCGAGCGTCGGCACGTTCGGCAGCTGCGGCGAGCGGATATTGTTGCCGAGCACCAGCGGCGTCATCTTGCCGGCCTTGATGTGGCCGACGACGTTGCCGATGCCGATCAGCGCGATCGGCGTCGAGCCGGACAGCACGGCGTTGGTCGCCTCGCCGCCGCCGCGGAACGGCACGCGCACCCAGTCGGCGCCGTCCGCCTTCTTCAGGTGCTCCATGTAGACGACCAGCGGCAGCGACGCGGTGAGATAGCTGAGCGTGCCTTTCTTCGCCTTCGACAGCGCCACCAGATCGCCGACCGACTGCACCTTCAGGTCGGAGTTCACCACCAGCGCCTGGATGATGCTGAACAGGTTCACGACCGGCTCGAGCGCGTGGTTCGGATCGTAGGTGAGGTTCTTGTAGAGGTACTGGTTGTAAAACAACGCATCGCCCTCGATGACGCAGAACGTATAGCCGTC
>DATNBL010000099.1:0-11052 GCA_035571935.1 Pseudolabrys sp. | reverse complement strand
GGCGGGCGGCTGCATCAATTGTCGCTCGACCGCCCGAGCCTCGAGACCATCTACACGCGCTACTTCCAGTCGCAGGAGGTGGCCCATGCGGCGTGAAGGTTCGCCCTGGCAGGGCCTCGGCGTCGTCATCCTGAAAGAACTGTCCGACCATCTCGGCAGCGTGCGCATGCGCGTGCTGGAATGGCTCGTCGTGCTGACCGCGCTCGCCGCGGTCTATGGCGCCATCCAGGACATCCGCGCGGTGACGGCGGAGGACCCGTTCCTGTTCCTGCATCTCTTCACCACCGCGCGCGAGCCGTTGCCGTCCTTCGTCTCGTTCCTCGGCTTCCTCGTGCCGCTGATGGCGATCGGCCTCGGCTTCGACGCGGTCAACGGCGAGCATAACCGCCGCACGCTGTCGCGTATCCTGTCGAAGCCGATCTACCGCGACGCGCTGTTGTTCGGGAAGTTCATCGCCGCGCTGACGACGCTCTCGATCTCGCTGATCGCGCTGTGGCTGCTGGTGATTGGGCTCGGTCTGATCATGCTCGGCGTGCCGCCGGGCGGCGAGGAGATGGCGCGCGCCTTCCTGCTGCTGGTCGTGACCATCTTCTATGCCGGTGTCTGGCTGGCGCTGGCGATGCTGTTCTCGACGATCTTCCGCTCGGCGGCGACCGCCGCACTGGTGACGCTCGGCCTATGGCTATTCCTGACCATTATCTGGCCGGCTTTGTCGCCGGCGATTGCAGAAGCCGTCGTGCCGGTCGACGACCAGGCGGCGCTCGTCATCACCGCGCAGATGCTGGCGCGGCTGTCGCCGTCGACTTTGTTCGGCGAATGCGTGATGGCGATCCTGCATCCGACCACGCGCACGCTCGGGCCGGTGTATCTGAGCCAGCTCCAGGGCGCGGTGATGGGCTCGCCGCTGCCGTTCTGGGACAGCCTGATGGTGGCGTGGCCGCAGTTCGTCGGACTGATCGCGTCGACGATCGTGCTGTTCGTCGGCGGGTATGTGGCGTTCCAACGACAAGAGGTGAGGGCGTAGCGTCTCCCGTCGTCCTGAGGAGCCCGTGGGCGACCGCGCACGGGCCTCGAAGGACCTCTGACTCAGAGACTCTTCGAGGCTCGCTTCGCTCGCTCCTCAGGGTGACGGCTACGCTTTTTCCTCCGGCGGCTTGGTGTGCCGGAACGAATAGAGCAGCGCCAGGTCGTAGACGATCTTCAGGACGCCGCAGGCGATCAGCGGCAATCCCGCGAACGGCGTCGCCAGCAGCGCGCCGGTGAGCGCCGGGCTCACCGACGAGGCAAGGCTGCGCGGCACCGCGGTCACGCTCGCCGCCGCCGGCCGCTCCTCCGGTGTCACCACCGCCATCACGTAGGAGGTGCGCGTCGGCACGTCCATCTGCGACAGCGCCGCGCGGAACGACAGGCAGACGAGCGCCAGCGTCAGGTTCGGCGCGAAGGCCGCGACGATCAGAAACAGGCTCGACGGGATATGCGTGAACACCATCGTGTTGACGAGGCCGATACGTTTCGACAGCCACGCCGCGACCGGATAGGAGAAGGCGCTGAGTGTGCTTGCCCAGAAGAAGAACAGGCTCGCGCCCGAGAGCGTCATGTCGAAGCGCTCGAACAGCCACAGCGCCAGCAGCGACTGCACGACGAAGCCGCCGGCAAAGGCGTCGAGGCTGAACAAGGCCGCCAGTCTGTAGACGATGCCGCGCGACGGCCCGAGCGGCGCGGTCGCGCGCGGCGCGTCGGCTTGCGCATGCGGCAGGCGGCGGTAGAGCAGAAAGGCGGCAATGCCGAGCGCGGCGTAGACGTAGAACATGACCTTCAGCGCGGCGACGTTGCCGTATCCCGCGCGCACCAGCACGTCGGGCAGCGCCGCGGCCAGCGATCCTGCCGCCATCGACAGCGCGCCGATCAGGCTGTAGCGGGCGAAGACGTGGGTGCGCTCCTCGTCGGACGCGCCGCGCGCCAGCATCGCGTGCTCGAGCGGCACCAGCACGCCGAGGTCGCCGGTCGAGGGGTTGATGGTGCCGATGAAGGCGACGATCGCGATCGGCGCGAGCCACGCGACATTCGGGAAGGCGAGCCCGGTCGCCGCCATCAGCGCCGCGCCGGCGAGCAGCAGAGTGCGCAAATCGTGGCGCGGCGCGACGAACCCGATCGCCAAGGTGAAGAGCGCGGTGCCGAGCAGCGAGGCGCTGACGACGATGCCGATCTCGCCAGTCGTCATGTCGAGGGCCGAGAGATAGGCGGGCAGCACGATGATGGCGAAGCCGTCGCCTAGGCCGCGCAACGCGCGCGCCACATAGAGCAGCGCGCGGTCGGACGGTTCCGAATGGGAGTCAGAAGGCGGCATGCGTCTGTTTCGTTGTCAGGATTGCCCCAAACGCGTCATGCCCGGCCTTGTGCCGGGCATCCACGCCTTCAAGCGCCTCCAGAAAGAAAGGCGTGGATGGCCGGGACAAGCCAGGCCATGACGAATGCGTCGCCTACTTGAAATCACCATCCGGTTTTCCCTGCCGCACCATCTCCTGCGCATAGGCGTAGAGGGCATCGTAGACGATCCACTCCGCCGCGTTGAGCTTGTGGTCGTCGGCGTAGCCGAGATGGCGGAAGCCTTCGGCGATGGCTTCCAGCCCGGGTCCTTCCGGCTGGCGGTAGAGCGTGTTGTCGGTGTCGGCGCCGTTGACGATCCTGCCGAGCAGGACGAGCGCGGGGTCCTTCGTCAGGCCGTATTTCTTCAGGATCGCCTCGAACGAGCATTCCTGGCCGTGATGGCCGAGCTCGACGTCCTTGACGTCATACGGCGTCGCGCCGAGGCGCTGCGCCTCGCTCATCACCTTGTCGCCGGGCACGAAGAGGAACTCGGCGTCCTTGTCGACGAATTTCTTGATGAGCCACGGGCAGGCGACCCGGTCGACCTTCACGCGCTCGCGGGTGATCCATTTCATGGGTGTGCTCCCCTCGTGCGGCAGGTGCAGCCGCTGTGATCGTGCAGTGCCTCGCGCCGCGACTTGAGGCCCTGTTCGCTCAAGGCGTGTAGCTGGTCGTGGCCGAGCGCGGCGAGCGCCTTGCGGCTGCGGTCGACTTCGAGCGCGCGGCGCCACGCCCGCAGCCACGAACCCGGCCGCGCCTCAGCATGCTGCGTCTTCAGCACCCGGTCGAGGCGGCCGTTGCCGAGGTCTTCCGGCGTGAAGCCGGCGTCGCGCAGCAGGTCGCGGTCGAGGCCTGCGAGGATCCGCCGCGTGCGCCGGAGCCGCCAGGCATGGGCGATGGCCGAGCAGGCGGCGAAGCCGGCATCGACGATGAGGACGAGCGCCGGATAGTCGTGGGCCAGCTGCGCATAGGCGTCGTTGCCGTGTGCGTCCCGGGGCTCCCTTCGCATTAACTTGGCTATGGTCGTCGGCATGGTGTCGTGCCTCCGAACGGTGTTGTTGAGCACGATGTTTGCTGGCAAAATGCGTCAGGCACAAACCATCGTTTCTCGACCTTGGCCTAGATTATCTCATGCAAAGGGGGCTGCCGTGATCCGCCGCCTGCCGCCGCTCAATGCGCTGAAGGCCTTCGAGGCCGCGGCGCGGCACGAGAGCTTCACCCAGGCCGCGCAGGAATTGTGCGTCACGCAGGGCGCGGTCAGCCAGCAGGTCAAGGCGCTCGAGGCCGAACTCGGCTGCCGCCTGTTCAACCGCGAGCACCGCCGCCTCGTCATCACCACCGCCGGGCGCAGTTATTTGAGCGTCGTGCGCGACGCCTTCGACCAGCTCGCGCTCGGCACCGAGGCCCTGTTGCAGCAGCACACGACCGGCGCGCTCTCGGTTAGCACTTCGCCGAACTTCGCCACCAAATGGCTGGTGCACCGGCTCGGCCGCTTCGCCGAGCAGCATCCCTCGATCGTGCTCAAGCTGTCCGCCTCGCTCCAGCACGTCGACTTCGCGCGCGAGGATTTCGACATCGCCATCCGCCACGGCGACGGCCAGTGGCCGGGGCTCGCTGCGGCGCGGCTGTGCGTCGAGGAGCTGTTTCCGGTGTGCAGCCCCGCGCTGGCGCGCAGCTTGCTCAAGCCGGAGGATTTGAACAGGCAGACTTTGTTGCATATCGACGAGCGGCGCGACTGGGGCGCCTGGCTCGAGGTGGCGAAGGTGACCGGCGTCGATTACGCGCGCGGACCGGTGTTCAACCAGGCGAGCATGGCGATCGACGCCGCGGTCGACGGGCAGGGCGTCGCCCTGGCGCGAAGCGCGCTTGCGGCGTGGGACCTCGGCGCCGGGCGGCTGGTGCGGCCGTTCGCGCCGGCGCTCAAACTGCCTTACGGGTACTGGATCGTCTGTCCGAAACCGACCGCGTCGCTGCCGAAGATTGCGATCTTCCGCGACTGGCTGCTCAAGGAAGCCGCCGAGGACGAGAAGCGCATCGCGCGGCTTGCTTATCCCTCCCCGGGAAGGGGAGGGTCCGGCGCGTTAGCGCCGGGGGTGGGGTCGCGTAGCAATCGGAATAGAGCCTCCACCCGGCGCGCTGGTGCGCGCCACCCTCCCCCGCAAGCGGGGGAGGGATAAGAGCGCTCACTCCGCATTCCCCTTAAGCCTCTCCACCAGCTCCTCGATGAATGGCCGTTGCCCGGGCAAAATCTTCCGCCGCGCGGTGGCGAGGTCGAACCAGGCGACGCGGTCGACCTCGGGGAAACTCTGCATCCGCCCCGAGCGCGGCGGCCACTCCATCTCGAAGGAATTGCTCGACACGCGTGCGAGGTCGTAGTCGGCCTCGAGCGCGAAGGCGTGCACGGTCTTGCCGCTCTTCTGGCGCGCCGGCGTCAGGGCCACGAATTCGCCCTCGGCCGTCAGCCCCGTCTCCTCGTTGAATTCGCGCCGCGCGCAGGCGAGCAGGTCGCCGGAGATCACGACGCCCTTGGGGATCGACCAGGCGCCGTCGTCGCGCTTGCGCCAATAGGGCCCGCCGGGATGGGCGAGCAGCACGTCGAGCCGCCGCGCCTTGCGGCGGAAGGCGAGGATGCCGGCTGAGACTTCGGTGCGGCGGGACACGGGGCGGGCAGGGTGCTTGCTGAACAAAAGCCGGGCAAGCAAAGCATGCGCCGCCGGAACGGGCCACACGCAAAGTTGTGAAGGCGGCCATGCGGCGCGGGAACTTCCGCCAGCGCGGGCGGCTTTGCCATACGCCGCATGCCGCGGCCGGAACACGATCGCATGGCCCTGCTCGACACCTGGTCCGGCGCCTTCGCCGACCTCCGCGCGCTCAATGCGCGCCAGCGCAACGCCATCGTCGCGAGCTATCTCGGCTGGACGCTCGACGCCTTCGATTTCTTCCTGCTCGTGTTCGTGCTCAAGGACATCGCCGCCGAATTCCACACCGACGTCACCGGCGTCTCCGTCGCCATCGTGCTGACGCTGGCGGCGCGGCCGGTCGGCGCGCTGCTGTTCGGGCTCGCTGCCGACCGCTGGGGCCGGCGGCCGACTTTGATGGTCGACATCGTCTGCTATTCGGCCATCGAATTTGCCTCGGGCTTCGCGCCGAGCCTGACGGCCCTCCTGATCCTGCGCACGCTCTACGGCGTCGCGATGGGCGGCGAGTGGGGCGTCGGCGCCTCGCTCACCATGGAGACGATCCCGCCGAAGACGCGGGGCGTCGTCTCCGGCATTCTGCAGGCCGGCTATCCGTCCGGCTATCTCATCGCCTCCGTCGTCTACGGCCTGTTGTTCACCACCATCGGCTGGCGCGGCATGTTCATGGTCGGCGCGGCTCCGGCGCTGCTCGTGCTCTACATCCGCAGCCGGGTCGACGAGTCGCCGTCGTTCCAGGCACGGCGCGCGAAGCTGTCCGGCACCAGCCTCTGGCAGACCATCCGCAACAATCTCGGCCTGTTCGTCTTCTCGATCGTCTTGATGACGGCGTTCAATTTCCTCAGCCACGGCACGCAGGACCTCTACCCGACGTTCCTCGAAGTGCAGCGGCACATGTCCCCGCGCGAGGTCGGCATCATCGCCGTCGTCTATAATATCGGCGCGATCATCGGCGGCATCGGCTTCGGCGCGCTATCCGAGCGCATCGGCCGCCGCCGCGGCATCGTCATCGCCGCGCTGATCGCGCTGCCGGTCATCCCGCTGTGGGCCTACGGGCCGAACGCGGTGTGGCTCGCGGTGGGCGCCTTCCTGATGCAGATTTCGGTGCAGGGCGCCTGGGGCATCGTGCCGGCGCATTTGAACGAGCTGTCGCCGGAAGAAGTGCGCGGCACGTTCCCGGGCTTCACCTACCAGCTCGGCAACCTTCTCGCCTCCGGCAACGCCACGATGCAGGCGGCGATCGCGTCATCCTACGGCAACGACTACGCGCTGGCGTTGACCGTCGTCGCCGCGGTGGTGGCGGTCGCAGTGGCGCTGCTCGCCTGGTTCGGCGTCGAGGCGCGCGGCGTACGGTTTGCGGGAGCGCCGAACCCGGCGGAGTAGGCGCGCACAACAAAAAACCCGGCGCGTCGCCGCGCCGGGCTTTGTCAATTGGCGGGCGATCGCCTCAGTCCTGCTTCAACGCCTCGCGCGCCGTGTCCTTCAGGCCGCCGACGGCGTTCTGCACCTTGCCGGCCGCCTGCTGCGCCTTGCCCTCGGCCTCGGTCTTGGAGTCCCCGGTCACCTTGCCGGCGACTTCCTTCACCTTGCCCTTGGCCTGCTCGACGCTGCCTTCGATGCGATCCTTGTCCATCGCTGTCCTCTTTCTGTTTGTGGTGGAGTCGCGGGGACAACGTGCGCCGGCGGCGGGCGTTCCTCGGGGCCGTGCTCACAAAAGAAAACGCCCCGCGCCGCCGTGGCGCGAGGCGCTTGTCCCGTGCGAAGCGATCACTTCGAGCCGGTCGTCGCGTCCTGCGGATTGGCGGCGCAGGTGCCCTTCTTGCCCTTGGCCGCCGTCTGGCAGGCCGCCATGGTCATGAACGAGCAGTTCTTCGGGCCGTCCTTCCCGGTCAGGCAGAACTTGCCGGTGCCGGCCGCCGCGGGCTTGGCCGCCGCGGTGCCCTGCGAATTCTGCGCGCTGGCGACGCCGATGCCGGCGATGAGCGCCGCGACCGCGGCGAACGTGGTGAGTGTCTTCATGCGATGCCTCCTCAGGCGTTGCGTTTCCGCCGCGTCACGCGGCATCGCCTCAACGGGCATCGCGGAACCGGGTTCCGGGAACCGCGCGCGGCTCAGCGCGACGGCGCGTCCTTGTCCGGCTTACCCGGGTTTGCCGTCTTGCCGTCGTCCGGCTTGAGTTCCTTCGGCGCCGCGCCGGTGGTCTCCGCGCCGCGCACCTTGGCGGCGGGGATCTCCCTGGCGTGCAGCGGCGCGCCGATCTTGTCGGGCGGCGCGGCCTGCTGCGCCGGCGGCGCCGGTTCCGGCGCCAGGGTCTGCGCCGCGGCCGGCAGCGCAACGAGCGCCATTGCCGCGGCCGCGATCAGCCACGATCCGTGTCTCATGACGAGCCTCCTTCCGGCCGCGCAAGGCGGCCGCATCGGAGAGAACGTGCCGTTCCGGCGGCAGGTTCCTGCGGCCTGCCGCCCGCCATTGCCATCCCGGTTCCATCGGGGCACCTTCGGGCGGCCTTTTACGGGAAGTCCCATGACGATTCTGCCGTCCGCCGTCGATCCGGCCGCGCCCGAGTTCCGCGCCAATGCCGAGCGCATGCGCGCGCTCACCGCCGAATTGCGCGACAAGCGCGCCGAAGCCGCGCAGGGCGGGCCGGCGCGCGCGCGCGAGCGCCACGTCGCCCGCGGCAAGCTGCTGCCGCGCGACCGCGTCATGAACCTGATCGATCCCGGCTCGCCGTTCCTGGAATTGTCGCCGCTCGCCGCCAACGGCCTCTACGACGACGCGATCCACGGCGCCGGCCTCATCACCGGCATCGGCCGCGTCGAGGGCCGCGAATGCCTGATCGTGTGCAACGACAGTACGATCAAGGGCGGCACGTATTATCCGATGACGGTGAAGAAGCATCTGCGCGCGCAGGAGATCGCGCGCGAGAACAGATTGCCGTGCATCTACCTCGTCGATTCCGGCGGCGCCAACCTGCCGCACCAGACCGAGGTCTTCCCCGACCGCGAGCACTTCGGCCGCATCTTCTACAATCAGGCGACGCTGTCGTCGCTCGGCATCCCCCAGATCGCCGTGGTGATGGGCTCGTGCACCGCCGGCGGCGCCTATGTGCCGGCGATGTCGGACGAGACCGTGATCGTCAGGAACCAGGGCACCATCTTCCTCGGCGGCCCGCCGCTGGTGAAGGCGGCGACGGGGGAGGTGGTGAGCGCGGAGGATCTGGGCGGGGCCGACGTGCACGCGCGCAAGTCCGGCGTCGCCGACCATTACGCGCAGGACGACCACCACGCCTTGAGCATCGCGCGCCGCATCGTCGCGCATCTCAACGTGAAGAAGACGGTCGACATTCCGCTCGCGAGCCCCCGCGACCCCGCCTACGACATCGCCGAGCTCGACGGCCTCGTGCCGGCCGACTTGAAGAAGCAGTACGACGTCCGCGAGGTGATCGCGCGCCTCGTCGACGCCAGCGAGTTCGATGAGTTCAAGGCGCTCTACGGCACGACGCTCGTCACCGGCTTCGCGCATATCCACGGCATGCCGGTCGGCATCCTCGGCAACAACGGCATTTTGTTCTCGGAGAGCGCGCTGAAGGCCGCGCACTTCATCGAATTGTGCTGCCAACGCCGCATTCCGCTGCTGTTTCTCCAGAACATCGTCGGCTTCATGGTCGGCCGCGACTACGAGGCCGGCGGGATCGCCAAGGACGGCGCCAAGATGGTGACCGCGGTCGCCTGCGCGCGCGTGCCGAAGGTGACGCTGATCGTCGGCGGCTCCTACGGTGCCGGCAATTACGGCATGTGCGGCCGCGCTTACTCGCCGCGTTTCCTGTTCACCTGGCCGAACGCGCGCATTTCGGTGATGGGCGGCGAGCAGGCGGCGTCGGTGCTCGCCACCGTGCGCCGCGACAACATCGAGGCCGACGGCAAAAAATGGTCGCAGGTCGAGGAGGAGGAGTTCAAGGCGCCGATCCGCGACCAGTACGAGACCGAGGGCAATCCCTATTACGCGACCGCGCGGCTGTGGGACGACGGCATCATCGCGCCAAGCGAGACGCGGCGGGTTTTGGCGCTGGCATTTTCCGCGGCGCTGAATGCGCCGGTGGAGGCGACGAGGTTTGGCGTGTTCAGGATGTGAGGGGGCTACCAATCGCCTGCCTTCAAATCCGTAGGGCGGATTAGCGCAGCGTAATCCGCCACGCCCGCCAGGTCGCGCGCACGAGCCCGGTCGCGGTGGCAAGCCATGCGGCCAGCGCCAGCCACACCATGCCGAGCGAAATGAGATGCAGCGGCGGATAGTCGCTGGCGAGCGAGAGCCGCAGACTCGCCAGAGCGTACATGCCCAGCGGGAACACCAGGCTCCACAGCATCGGCGTATACGTCAGCGGCACGCGCCAGACGCCGTGCTTCCAGACGCCGAACAGAACGAGCAGCGGGATCCACCACGTGCCCCAGGCCCAGATGATCAAGGTCACGCCGTCGATGAACGGCCGCATGGAATCGAGGAAGCGCAACCCGCTCTCGGTCAGGAGCAGCATCGAGCCGGCATTGGTCGAGATCGCCGCGGCGCCCATCACCACCCACAGCAGCGGCGTGATGTCGTCCGGCTCGAACTCGAAGAAGAAGATGCGGTGCGCGAACAGCACGATGAAGATGCCGTAGAACGCCAGCCCAATGCCCCACAGCATGTGGATGCCGACGAAGATAGCGGTGCCGAGCGCGCCGAGCGGTTGCGCCACGAAGGCGCCGAGGATGACCAGCGATTCCGTGCCGACGATGGCGATCAGCCAGCCGCCATGCACGACATTGGCGCCGCGCGCAGTGTTAAGGAAGGTCAGCACGCCGAAGCTCAGATAGATCAGGCAGAACCACAGGACGAGCGCGAACAGCCACAGCGCCAGCGCCAGCGTGCCGAAGCCGCGCAAATTGACGCCGATGCCGAACACGTCGGTCGCCGCGACGATAGTGAAGAAGGAGAAGACCAGCCTTGGATTGATGAGGTCGGCCCACAGCGCGCGGCCGTGGCGCAGGGCGCGGATGAGCGTCGCTGCGATGAGCCACGGATAGGCGACGGTGTTGACGGCGAACAGCGCGTCGGCGAGCCACAGCCGCCCCTCGAAGAAGAAGGCGTTGGAGATGATGCCGGTCGCCATCACCAGCGCGAAGGAGCCGGGATAGAGGCTTCGGACCTCGCCGTCGAGAAAGGCGAGGACGCCGGTTCGGGCGCGGGTCTTCTGCGTGGCGGACATGCCATCCATCGGCAGACAAGCGGTCGATTCTTGCGTAGCCTAGCACCGTCGGCCGCGCGATTGCCACGCGCGGGTGGCGATATCCGGATGCGACTGGACGGGAGAATTTGCAAATGATTATGAGGGGCGTTTCGCGCGCGGCTTTTGCCGCGCCGCTGTTGCTGGTGGGGCTGCTGCTCGCGCCGGTGGCGCGCGCCGCGATCGAACTCGAGCCGGGCACCTGGCAGGACACCGAGACCGGGGTCGAGAACGGCAAGCCGGCCAAGACCGAGGTGACGACCGACTGCATGACCGCCGAGGACGCCAAGGACCCGGTCAAGTCGCTGTCGAAGATGCAGGCCGAGGGCGCCGGCCAGTGCCAGACCATGGACGTCAAGCAGACCGGCAACGTCGTCTCGCTCAACATGAAATGCGGCGACGCCAAGCAGACCACGGTCGAGCTTGTCGGCACCTTCACCTTCATCGACCGCAAGCACTACCAGACGTCGATGAAGTCGACGATTTCGTTCGGCGGGCGGACGATGACCGCAGACAAGCAGGTCGATTCGAAATGGCTGTCCGCCGCGTGCAAGAAGAAGTAGGCTTTTGAATTACAAATCAGCGCTTATCGTCGGCGCAGGTTCCGGCCTGTCGGCCTCGCTCGCCCACGCCTTCGCGAAAGAGGGCATGGCGGTCGCGCTCGCCGCGCGCCAGCCGGACAAGCTGGCGCGTCTCGCGCAGGAGACCGGCGCGCGCGCTTTCGAATGC
>DATNBL010000098.1:0-66375 GCA_035571935.1 Pseudolabrys sp. | reverse complement strand
CGGGGCGGGTTATCCTTGACTTGGGGGGAGGCCGCCTTTAAGTCCTGCCCCACGCCCGCGGGGGCGTAGCTCAGTTGGTTAGAGCGCTGCCCTGTCACGGCAGAGGCCGCGGGTTCGAGTCCCGTCGCTCCCGCCATTCTTTCAAACACTTAAGCCCAAACCCAGCCCAGGTTCCGGCCGCGCCTCGGGCGCCAGTCGAGGAGCCGGCGCATGCCACAGAACACCTCCGTCGACGGCGTCGAGGCCCTCTTCTTCGACGTGTTCGGGACGCTGCTCGACTGGCGCACCTCGATCGCGCGGGAGGCCGAAAAAGTCCTCGCGCCGCTCGGTTACACGCTCGACTGGATCGCCTTTGCCGACGCCTGGCGGGGCGAATACCAGCCCGGCATGGAGGAGGTCCGTTCGGGCCGCATCCCGTTCTCCAAGCTCGACGTGCTGCACCGGCGCAACCTCGAGCGCTGCCTGCCGCGCTTCAACGTGAGCGGCCTGTCCGAAGCGGTGATGGCCGACTTGAACAATGCCTGGCACCGGCTCGACGCCTGGCCCGACGTGCCGGCAGCGCTGGCGCGGCTCAAGACGAAGTACATCATCGCGCCGTGTTCGAACGGCAACATCGCGCTGATGGTCGACAATGCCCGGCGCAACAACCTGCCCTGGGACGCGATCCTCGGCGCCGAGATCGCCGGCGACTACAAGCCGAAGCCGCGGGCCTATCTCGCCGCCTGCGAGGCGCTCAACAGGGAGCCTTCGCGCTGCATGATGGTCGCCGCGCATTCGCGCGACCTCAAAGCCGCGGCCTCGAACGGACTGCGCACCGGCCACACCGCCCGCGTCAACGAATACGGCCCCAACACCGGCGAGCCCGGCCCGACCGTGCCGGTCGATGTGTTCGGGAAGGATCTGGCGGAACTGGCGGATAAGCTCGGCGCCTAGCACCCGCGCGCGGGCGCGCCGTGATGCCTTTTTGGGGCCTTGACTTAGAGCGCGCTCTAACCCGTACGGTGGGCCGCGTCGTGACGAGACCAAAACGGCCATGAAAATCGGCGAACTCGCGAAACGGTCGGGACTGTCGGCCCATACCATCCGCTATTACGAGCGGATCGGGCTGCTTCCCTACGCGCGTCGCGATCGATCGAAACAACGCGACTACGACGCGTCGATCCTGACTTGGATCGAATTTCTCGGCCGTATGAAGACAGTCGGCATGCCGATCCGGGACATGCGGCTCTACGCGAGACTCCGGGAAGCCGGAGCCTCAACACAGATGGAACGGCGCGCGCTGCTTGATCGGCATCGCCAGCGCGTGCGTGCGCACGTGGCCGAATTGCAAGCCTGTCTGCTCGTCCTCGACACCAAAATCGCCGGCTATGGCGGCACGGAACAAAGGACAAAAAATCATGGCACAGAATCAATACGCCGGCGAAAGCCGTTATCAGCGCGGGTCGCGCGCTCTCTCTGAGATAGACGGCCAGGCCGGCGAGAATGTCGTTGCATCGCTTGCCGACATCGCGCCGGATTTTGCCCGATACATAATCGAGTTTTCGTTCGGCGACATCTACTCGAGGCCAGGTCTTGATTTACGCGCGCGAGAGATCGCGACCATCGCCGCGCTGACGGCAATGGGCAACGCGACGCCCCAACTCAAGGTCCATATCGAGGCCGGCTTGAATGTAGGGCTCTCGCGCGGTGAGATCACCGAGATCATCATGCAGATGGCCGTTTACGCGGGTTTCCCGGCCGCGGTGAACGGTTTGTTTGCCGCCAAGGAAACATTCGCGCATCGCGACGCGGTGCACGAGTCTTCCACTCAGCAATAGGTGCGAGTGACCTCTTAGCCCCGATACACCGGCGGCGGCTGTTCGAAGAACCCCGCCAAGATGTGATAGACCAGCATGTAGTTCTTCTGCTGGAAGCTGGCGTGCGAGATGCCGGCCATCACCGTGAACTGCTTGTCCGGGTTCGGCAGCTTGGCGAAGAACTTCATCAAATCGTCCATCGAGGCAATGCCGTCCCACTGGCCGCGCATGACGATCGTCGGCACCGTGATCTTCTCCGGATCGACCACCGGCAGGCGCGAGCACATGTCGACATAGGTGCCGGTCGGCACGCTGTCGTCGAGCGCCGTCACGGCGTCGGCGAAGGCGTCGATCACCTTCTCCTCCGCGGTGCCTGGATGGTCGCGGTCGAAGATCGAGTGGATGAAGGCCTTGTCGATCGGCCGGCGGTTCTTTGCCTGGAATTCGGGCAGCCGCTTGCGGCGCTGCTCGAGCGTCGGCGAGCCTTCGCCGGTCCACACCATCGCATCGAGCGCAAGGCGGGCGACCATCTCGGGATGGCGCTCGGCAAACAACGCCGCGCGCAGCGCGCCGGACGAGATGCCGTAGACGAGGAACGGCCGGGGCCCGCGCAGCTTGCGGATATAGAGCGCGGCAGCGTGACAGTCGTCGGCGCCCATGGCGATCGGCGCGTTGTTGTCGCGGTCCTTGGTCGAGCGGCCGTAGCCCTCCATGTCGACGCACCAGCAGTCGAAGCCGCGCCTGGCGAAGAAGTCCATCGCCGATGAATCCGGCCGCCCCGGCACCTGCAGGTCGAAGGTCGGCTGCGAGGCCATCGAGGAGCCGTGCACGAACAGGATCGTGCCGCGGCTTTTGGCCGGGTCGCCGAGGCATTTCTCGAACAGGAACAGCTTGGCGGCGCCGCCGTCCTTGGTCGTCCAGTGCTCTTCGCCCTTGATGGCGGGCGTCGTCATCTCGTTCATGTGCGGCTCGCCTAATTGATGAGATGGATGTGGTTGGCGGCGATCACTTTCGCCCATTTGGCGATCTGGGCCTCCATGAACGCCTTGAACGCGGGCTGGGTCATGGTCATCGCGGTCGCGCCCTGCTGCGCCCAGGCACCCTTGATGTCCGGACGCGAGACGATCTTGGTGATCTCGCGGTTGAGCCGGTCGACGATCGGCTGCGGCGTGCCGGCCGGCGCCATGAAGCCGACCCAGAGGGTGGCCTGGAAACCGGGCACGCCGGCCTCCGCGATGGTCGGGACGTCGGGCAGGATCGGCGAGCGCTGGGTGCCCGTGGTGCCGAGCGCGCGCACCATGCCCTCCTTGATCATCGGCGCCATGGTCGGCACCGAATCGAACAACATCTGGATCTGGCCGCTGAGGATGTCCGTGCGCATCCCGTTCGAACCGCGGTAGGGGACGTGCACGATGTTAACGCCGGTCAGGTTCTTCAGCAGCTCCGCCGCCATATGATAGTTCGAGCCGGGGCCGGACGAGCCGAAATTGAGCTTGCCCGGATTGGCCTTGGCGAAGGCGATGAACTCCCCAAGGTTCTTGGCCGGCACGGACGGGTGCACAACGAGGACAAGGTCGCTCTCGATCAGCGGCGCGACCGGCACGAGGTCGGTCATCAGGTGGTACGCCTTGTGGGCGTAGAGCGTCTCGTTGACCGTTTGGGTGCCCGACACCATCAGCAGCGTATAGCCGTCGGGCGCCGCCTTGGCGGCGGCCTCGGTTCCGATGGTGGTGCCGGCGCCCGGCCGGTTTTCCATGACGAAGGTCTGGTGCAGCGCCTTGCCCAACTCCTCCGCGACCGCGCGGGTGAACAGGTCGGTCGGGCCGCCGGCGCCGAACGGTACGATGATCTTTACCGGACGTGACGGGTACGTGTCGGCGGCTTGGGCGGGAAGGGTCAGCATCATCGCGCCGAGCGCGATCGCGGCCGCAACTGGCCGGAGACGAGCCATGCCGTTCCTCCCGATTATTGTCCTTTATGCCGCGCGGGCGCGACTATCGAGCCGGACTTGCGCAACGTCAATCGAAGGGCCGTGCCAGCGCAGGATTTGCACCGTGGATGCATTCCAATGTCGGCTTGCCACTCCGGTTTGCCTGCGCTAAGCCTCCGGCGCTTCCCGTCCTTGAGGACTCATCCCAAAAACCAAGGGCGTTTTCGGTTTTTCGGCGCCTTTTCGGCTGCCGGTTGGTCCTTGGGCGGCAATTTTCGGGATTCGGGGGCTGCGCGAGGTCGTCATGAGCACATTGCTTCTCGATTACCTGCCCCTCGTGATTTTCATCGCTGTCGCCCTTGTCATCGGCCTCGTGCTGCTCGCCGTGCCGTTTGTCGTCGCCTATTCGCAGCCCGATCCGGAGAAGCTGTCGGCCTACGAATGCGGCTTCAACGCCTTCGACGACGCGCGCATGAAGTTCGACGTGCGCTTCTACCTCGTCGCGATCCTCTTCATCATCTTCGACCTCGAGGTCAGCTTCCTGTTCCCCTGGGCGATCGTCTTCCGCGACATCGGCCATTTCGGCTTCTGGGCGATGATGGTCTTCCTTGGCGTGCTGACCATCGGCTTCATATATGAGTGGAAGAAGGGGGCGTTGGAGTGGGATTGATTCCATGACCCTGGTCGCACCCGCGCCGAAAGGCATCCTCGATCCGGCGACCGGCCGTCCGGTCGGTTCGGATGACGCGTTCTTCACGAGCGTCAACAACGACCTCGCCGACAAGGGCTTCGTCGTCACCGCGGTCGACGACCTCATCACCTGGGCGCGCACCGGCTCGCTGATGTGGATGACGTTCGGGCTCGCCTGCTGCGCCGTCGAGATGATGCAGATGTCGATGCCGCGCTACGACGCCGAGCGGTTCGGCTTCGCGCCGCGCGCTAGCCCGCGGCAGTCCGACGTGATGATCGTCGCCGGCACGCTGACCAACAAGATGGCGCCGGCGCTGCGCAAGGTCTACGACCAGATGCCGGAGCCGCGCTATGTCATCTCGATGGGGTCGTGCGCGAACGGCGGCGGCTACTATCACTATTCCTATTCCGTCGTGCGCGGCTGCGACCGCATCGTCCCCGTCGACATCTACGTGCCCGGCTGTCCGCCGACCGCCGAGGCGCTGCTCTACGGCGTGATGCTGCTGCAGAAGAAGATCCGCCGCACCGGCACGATCGAGCGGTGACCGGCATGCGCATGAAGGGCATCCCGTTCGGAACGACCGACTGGAACTCCGTCAAGCCGACCCAGCACAAAGGGGAGACCGGCATCGCCGAGTGGCGGACGCAGGAGTTCGGCGGCATCCGCGTGCGCATGGTCGACTATTCGCCGGGCTACACCGCCAATCATTGGTGCGACAAGGGCCACATTCTCTATTGCGTCGCCGGCCAGCTCACCACCGAGCTCAAGGACGGCCGCATCTTCGTACTCAAGCCGGGCATGAGCTATCAGGTTGCCGACGGCGCCGAGCCGCACCGTTCCCGAACGTCGCGCGGCGCGCGCCTCTTCATTGTGGACTGACATGGAAGACACGCTCGACAGGCTCGGACAGTCGATCCGCACGGCGCTGCCGGGGGCGGTGACCGGTCACGAGGTCAAGGTCGGCGAGCTCACGCTCACCGCCAACGCCGCCGATATGGTCAAGGTCGCGGCCTATCTGCGCGACGATCCGGCCTGCCAGTTCGTCAACATCATCGACATCACCGCGGTCGACTGGCCGAGCCGCGAGAAGCGCTTCGACGTCGTCTATCATTTCCTGTCGCCGCGGCTGAACCAGCGCATCCGCGTCAAGGCCGCGACCGACGAGGCGACGCCGGTGCCGTCGATCATCGGCGTGTTCCACGGCGCCGACTGGTTCGAGCGCGAGGCCTACGACCTCTATGGTGTGCTGTTCACCGGCCATCCCGACATGCGGCGGATCCTCACCGATTACGGCTTCGAGGGGCATCCGCTGCGCAAGGATTTCCCGCTTACCGGCTTCGTCGAGGTGCGTTACGACGACGAGGAGAAGCGCGTGCGCTACGACAAGGTGGCGCTGGCGCAGGAATTCCGCACCTTCGATTTCCTCTCGCCGTGGGAAGGCACCGATTACGTGCTGCCCGGCGACGAGAAGGCGGGGAAGCCTCCCGAGCCGGAGAAGAAGGCCTCATGAAGCCTCTCTCGCCGGGCGTGAAGCATTCGTTCTCCTACGTCGTGCCGGAGAACAAGACGGTGCCGTACACCTATCCGGAGTCGGCGATCATCGCCGGCATGCCGAAGGTGTTCGCGACCGGATTCATGATCGTGCTGATGGAATGGGCCTGCGCCGAACTGATCGAGCCCTATCTCGACGCCGGCGAAGGCTCGCTCGGCACGCATGTGGACGTCAGCCACGCGGCGGCGACGCCGCCCGGCATGACTGTGCAGGTCGATGCCGAGATCGTCGAGGCCGCCGGCCGCAAGCTCGTTTTCAAGGTCCGCGCCCATGACGGCGTCGACCTGATCGGCGAGGGCACGCACGCGCGTGTCGTCGTCGCCTGGGACAAATTCAATTCGCGGGTCGCTCAGAAAGCAGCCGCGGCGGGAGTGGCATGATGGCGGAAACCGCGATCCGCAACTTCACCATCAATTTCGGGCCGCAGCATCCGGCCGCGCACGGTGTGCTGCGCCTCGTGCTCGAATTGGATGGCGAGGTGGTCGAGCGCGTCGATCCGCATATCGGCCTGCTGCATCGCGGCACCGAGAAGCTGATCGAGGCCAAGACCTACACGCAGGCGGTGCCGTATTTCGACCGGCTCGACTACGTCGCGCCGATGAACCAGGAGCACGCCTTCTGCCTGGCGGTCGAGAAGCTCCTGGGCATCCAGGTGCCGCGGCGCGCGCAATTGATCCGCGTGCTCTATTCCGAGATCGGGCGCCTTCTCTCACATCTTCTCAACGTCACGACGCAGGCGATGGACGTCGGCGCGCTCACCCCGCCGCTGTGGGGCTTCGAGCAGCGCGAGAAGCTGATGGTGTTCTACGAGCGCGCTTCCGGCTCGCGCATGCACGCCAACTATTTCCGCCCGGGCGGCGTGCACGAGGACCTGCCGCCACAGCTGATCGACGACATCTGGGACTTCTGCGATCCGTTCCTGCAGGTCGTCGCCGATCTCGACGCCTTGCTCACCGACAACCGCATCTTCAAGCAGCGCAACGTCGACATCGGCGTCGTGTCGCTCCAGGACGCTTGGAACTGGGGCTTCTCCGGCGTGATGGTGCGCGGCTCGGGCGCGGCCTGGGACCTGCGCAAGTCGCAGCCCTACGAATGCTACGCCGAGATGGATTTCGACATTCCCATCGGCAAGAACGGCGACTGTTACGACCGCTATCTCATCCGCATGGAGGAGATGCGCCAGTCGGCCAGGATCATGAAGCAGTGTATTGAGAAGCTGCGCTCGCCGGACGGGCAGGGCCGCGTCGCGGTCGACGACCACAAGATCGTCCCGCCCAAGCGCGGCGAGATGAAGCGCTCGATGGAGGCGCTCATCCACCACTTCAAGCTCTACACCGAGGGTTATCACGTGCCGGCCGGCGAGGTTTACGCCGCAGTCGAGGCGCCGAAGGGCGAGTTCGGCGTGTTCCTCGTCTCCGACGGCACCAACAAGCCGTACAAGTGCAAGATCCGCGCGCCGGGCTTTGCGCATCTCCAGGCGATGGATTTCATGACACGCGGTCACATGCTGGCGGACGTCTCCGCCGTGCTCGGCTCCCTCGATATCGTGTTCGGGGAGGTCGACCGATGAGCGTCCGCCGTCTCGCGCCCGCCGAAGTGCAGCCGAAGAGCTTCGCCTTCACGGCGGAGAACCTTGCCTGGGCGAAGCAGCAGATCGCGAAGTATCCCGAAGGCCGGCAGGCTTCCGCGATCATCCCGATCCTGTGGCGCGCGCAGGAGCAGCACGGCGGCTGGCTGCCCGAGGCCGCGATCCGCCACGTCGCCGACATGCTCGGCATGGCGCACATTCGCGCGCTCGAGATCGCGACGTTCTATACGCAGTTCATCCTCCAGCCCGCCGGCAGGAAGGCGCACGTGCAGGTCTGCGGCACGACGCCGTGCCGGCTGCGCGGCGCCGAGGACATCCTCGAGGTCTGCCAGCACCGCATCCATCACGATCCGCATCACGTCTCGGCGGACGGCGAGTTCTCCTGGGAAGAGGTCGAGTGTCTCGGCGCCTGCGTCAACGCGCCGATGGTGCTGATCGGCCGCGACACCTACGAGGACCTGACGGCGGAGTCGTTTGGCAAGGTGCTCGACGGCTTCGCCAAGGGCAAGCCGGTCAAGCCCGGCCCGCAGGTCGACCGGCAGTTTTCCGCGCCCGTGGGCGGACCGACCACCCTCAAGTCCGTGAAGGCCGACTGATGCTCGCTGACAAGGATCGCATCTTCAAGAACCTCTACGGGCTCCATGACTGGACCCTCAAGGGCGCGCGGGCGCGCGGCGCCTGGGATGGCACCAAGGCGATCCTCGAGCGTGGCCGTGACGGCATCATCAACGAGATGAAGGCGTCGGGCCTGCGCGGCCGCGGCGGCGCCGGCTTCCCGACCGGCTTGAAGTGGTCGTTCATGCCGAAGGAGATCGGCGAGCGGCCACATTACCTTGTCGTCAACGCCGACGAGTCCGAGCCCGGTACCTGCAAGGATCGCGAGATCATGCGGCACGATCCGCATCTTCTCGTCGAGGGCTGCCTGATCGCCGGCTTCTCGATGGGCGCGCACGCCGCCTACATCTATGTGCGCGGCGAGTTCATCCGCGAACGCGAGCGGCTTCAGGCGGCGGTCGACGAGGCCTACGAGGCCAGGCTGATCGGCAAGAACAGCGTCAACGGCTGGGATTTCGACGTCATCGTCCACCACGGCGCCGGCGCCTATATCTGCGGCGAGGAGACGGCGCTGCTCGAAAGCCTCGAAGGCAAGAAGGGCATGCCGCGGCTCAAGCCGCCGTTCCCGGCCAATGTCGGCCTCTATGGCTGCCCGACGACCGTGAACAACGTGGAGTCGATCGCGGTCGCGCCCGACATCATGCGCCGCGGTGCCGCGTGGTTCTCCTCCTTCGGCAATCCGAACAATGTCGGCACCAAGCTCTTCTGCGTCTCCGGGCACGTGAACAAGCCGTGCAACGTCGAAGAGGCGATGGGCATCACCTTCCGCGAACTGATCGAGACGCATTGCGGCGGCATCCGCGGCGGCTGGGACAATCTCAAGGCTGTCATCCCCGGCGGCTCGTCGGTGCGCATGGTGCCGGCGGCGCAGATCGTCGACACGCCGATGGACTTCGACAGCCTGATGAAGCTGAAGTCCGGCCTCGGCACCGCCGCGGTCATCGTCATGGACAAGTCGACCGACCTCATTCGCGCCGTCGCGCGGCTGGCCTATTTCTACAAGCACGAGAGCTGCGGCCAGTGCACGCCGTGCCGCGAGGGCACCGGCTGGATGTGGCGCGTGCTCACCCGCATGGCCGAAGGCCGCGCGCAGAAGCGCGAGATCGACATGCTGCTGGAAGTGACCAAGCAGGTCGAAGGCCACACCATCTGCGCGCTCGGTGACGCGGCGGCGTGGCCGATCCAGGGCCTGATCGCGCATTTCCGTCACGAGATCGAAGAGCGCATCGACCAGTATTCCGCCAACCCGCATTCCGAACCCGTCGCGGTGGCGGCTGAATGAGCTATGAGAACACAAATCTCAGGTGCCGAAACTGCCGATTCTGGTGGCCGTTGCAGGACGACGCGCCGCACCAGCATCTGCGCGAGCACGCCAAGCGCGGCCAGTGCCGCCGGCACGCGCCGCCGCCGGTCGCGGCCGAGCAGGAATGGGCTATCGTCCAGGCGGCAGACTGGTGCGGGGAGCATTCGCATGTCCTCGCCTGAGCGCCATCTGGCCGAGTTCAACATCGCGCGGATTAAGTATCCGCTCGACGATCCGCGCATGAAGGTGTTCGTCGATAACGTCGACCGCATCAACAAGCTCGCCGACACGCTGCCGGGCTTCGTCTGGCGGCTTCAGGACGAGAGCGGTCACGCCATGGGCATGCGCGTCTGTGACGATCCCGCCATCCTGCCGAACCTGACCGTGTGGCAGGACGCGGAGGCGCTGCGGCGCTTCGTGTTCAAGACCGTGCACGGCCGTTTCTTCGAGCGGCGCGAGACCTGGTTCGAGCAGCCGGAGCCGACACTGGTGCTGTGGTGGGTGCCGGCGGGGCACCGCCCGACATTGGAGGAGGGCGTCGCCCGCCTCGATCACCTCAAGGCGCGCGGGCCGAGCGATTTCGCCTTCGGCTGGGAGAGCCTGCCGGCGGCCGGCGTGGACAAGACGGCGCGGGACAAGCGCGCGAGCGAGCAAGCGGCATGACCAAACTGATTGTCGACGGCAAAGAGATCGACGTTCCGCCGGAGTACACGCTGCTCCAGGCATGCGAGGCCGCGGGCGCGGAAATCCCGCGCTTCTGCTTCCACGAGCGGCTGTCGATCGCCGGCAACTGCCGCATGTGTCTCGTCGAATTGAAGGGCTCGCCGAAGCCGGTCGCCTCCTGCGCCTGGGGCGTGCGTGACTGCCGTCCGGGCCCGAACGGCGAGCCGCCGGTCGTCAACACCAAGACGCCGATGGTCAAGAAGGCGCGCGAAGGCGTCATGGAGTTCCTGCTGATCAATCATCCGCTCGACTGCCCGATCTGCGATCAGGGCGGCGAGTGCGATCTCCAGGATCAGGCGATGGCCTACGGCGTCGATAGCTCTCGCTACGTCGAGAACAAGCGCGCGGTCGAAGACAAATATATCGGCCCGCTGGTCAAGACGATCATGAACCGCTGCATCCATTGCACGCGGTGCATCCGCTTCACCACGGAAGTCGCGGGTGTGTCGGAGCTCGGCGCCATCGGCCGCGGCGAGGACATGGAGATCACCACCTATCTCGAGCACGCGATGACGTCGGAGTTGCAGTCGAACGTCGTCGACCTGTGCCCGGTCGGCGCACTGACCTCGAAGCCCTACGCCTTCACGGCGCGGCCGTGGGAACTCGCCAAGACGCAGTCGATCGACGTCATGGACGCGCTCGGCTCGGCTATCCGCGTCGATACGCGGGGCCGAGAGGTCATGCGCATCCTGCCGCGCAACAATGACGAGGTGAACGAGGAGTGGATCTCCGACAAGACGCGGCACGTGGTCGACGGCCTGCGCACGCAGCGGCTCGACCAGCCTTACGTGCGCGTCGGCGGCCGGCTCAAGGCGGCGTCGTGGCCGGAGGCCTTCGCGATCATCGCCGGCCGGGTGAAGGCGGCGTCCGGCAACAAGATCGGCGCGATCGCCGGCGACCTGTGCGGCGCCGAGGAGATGTTCGCGCTTAAGGACCTGATGACCCGGCTCGGCTCGCCGAACATCGACGCGCGCCAGGATGGCGCCGTGTTCGATCCGGCGTGGGGCCGCGCGTCATATCTCTTCAACGCCACCATCGCCGGCATCGATGAGGCCGATGCGCTGTTGATTATCGGCGCCAATCCGCGGCGCGAGGCCGCCGTGCTCAATGCCCGTATCCGCAAGCGGTGGCGGCACGGCAATTTCCCGATCGCGCTCATCGGCGAGAAGGCCGACCTTACTTACACTTACGATTATCTCGGCGCGGGCGCCGAGACGCTGGCCGATCTCGGCAAGTCGAAGTTCGCTGATACCTTCAAGGCGGCGAAGAAGCCGATGATCATCGTTGGTGCCGGCGTGTTCGCGCGCAAGGACGGCGCGGCGCTGGCGTCGCTCGCGGCGAAAGCGGCGGCCGATTTTGGCGTCGTCAAGGACGGCTGGAACGGCTTCTCGGTGCTGCACACCGCGGCCTCGCGCGTCGCGGCGCTCGACCTGGGCCTCGTGCCGGGCGCCGGCGGCAAGACCGCCGCCGAGATGGCCGCAGGCGGGCTCGACGTGCTCTTCCTGCTCGGCGCCGATGAGGTCGACGTCGCCACGGGTCCCTTCGTCGTCTACATCGGCACGCACGGCGATCGCGGCGCGCACCGCGCCGACGTCATCCTGCCGGCCGCGGCGTACCCTGAGAAATCCGCGATCTACGTCAACACCGAAGGCCGCGTGCAGCTTGCCAACCGCGCCGCGTTCCCGCCGGGCGATGCGCGCGAGGACTGGGCGATCCTGCGGGCGCTGTCGGACGCGCTCGGCAAGAAGCTGCCCTACGACTCGCTCCTTGCGGTGCGCCAGGCGATGTTCGCCGCGCACCCGCATCTCATGCGCATCGACCAGATCGCCGCGGGCGACGCCGCCGACATCGGCAGGCTCGCGAAGCTTGCCGGCACGCCGGACAAGGCGGCGCTGAAATCCACGGTGGGCGACTTCTACTTCACCAATCCGATCGCGCGCGCCTCCGCCATCATGGCCGAATGCTCGGCCCTGGCGAACGCGGCGCACAAGACGGCGGCGGAGTAGGGGACATGGATTTCTTCTGGACCTATCTCTGGCCGCTCATCATCACGGTCGCCGAATCCGTGCTGATGCTGGTCGTGCTACTCGTGGCGATCGCCTACGTGCTCTACGCCGACCGCAAGATCTGGGCGGCGGTGCAGATCCGCCGCGGCCCGAACGTGGTCGGCCCATGGGGCCTGTTCCAGTCCTTCGCCGATTTGCTCAAGTTCATGCTGAAGGAGCCGGTCATCCCGGCCGGCGCCAATAAGGGCGTGTTCCTTTTGGCGCCGCTCGTCACCTGCGTCCTGGCGCTGGCCGCCTGGGCGGTGGTGCCGGTCAACGCCGGCTGGGTGATCGCCAACATCAATGTCGGCGTCCTCTATATCTTCGCGATCTCCTCGCTGATGGTCTACGGCGTGATCATGGCGGGCTGGGCGTCGAACTCGAAGTACCCCTTCCTC
Organism: Pseudolabrys sp.; assembly: GCA_035571935.1. Classification (GTDB taxonomy): domain Bacteria; phylum Pseudomonadota; class Alphaproteobacteria; order Rhizobiales; family Xanthobacteraceae; genus Pseudolabrys. The sequence continues at coordinate 53,734 of DATNBL010000098.1, read as the reverse complement.
GCCGCGCTGCGCTCGGCCGCGCAGATGGTGTCCTACGAGGTCTCGATCGGCTTCGTCATCATCACCGTGCTGCTCTGCGCCGGCTCGCTCAACCTGTCGCAGATCGTCGAGGCGCAGAACACGAAATGGGGCCTGCTCGGCTGGTACTGGCTGCCGCTGTTGCCGATGTTCGCCATCTTCTTCGTCTCGGCGCTGGCCGAGACCAACCGGCCGCCGTTCGACCTGGTCGAGGCGGAGTCGGAACTGGTCGCCGGCTTCATGGTCGAATACGGCTCGACGCCGTACATGATGTTCATGCTCGGCGAATACGTGGCCATCGCCACGATGTGCGCCATGATGACGATCCTGTTCCTCGGCGGCTGGCTCTCCCCGATCCCGTTCGCGCCCTTCACCTGGGTGCCGGGCGTGATCTGGTTCGTGCTGAAAGCGTTCTTCATGTTCTTCCTGATCGCCATGGCCAAGGCGATGGTGCCGCGTTATCGCTACGACCAGCTGATGCGGCTCGGCTGGAAGGTGTTCCTGCCGGTGTCTCTGGCCATGGTCGCGATCGTTGCCGCCGTCATCCAGTATGGCGGCGTGGCGACCGCCGCGATGAAGTGAGGATGCGATGACACTCGACCGCGCGGCCAAGCAGATCTTCTTCTGGGAATTCTTGACCGGCTTCGTGCTGGCGATGCGCTATTTCTTCAAGCCGAAGCCGACCATCAACTATCCGTTCGAGAAGAACCCGATCTCGCCGCGCTTCCGCGGCGAGCACGCGCTGCGCCGTTACCCGAACGGCGAGGAGCGCTGCATCGCCTGCAAATTGTGCGAGGCGATCTGCCCGGCGCAGGCCATCACCATCGAGGCCGGCCCGCGCCGCAACGATGGCACGCGGCGCACGACCCGCTACGACATCGACATGGTCAAGTGCATCTATTGCGGGCTGTGCCAGGAGGCGTGCCCGGTCGACGCCATCGTCGAGGGGCCGAATTTCGAGTTCGCCACCGAGACGCGCGAGGAACTCTACTTCGACAAGGAGCGCCTGCTGGCCAATGGCGACCGCTGGGAACGCGAGATCGCGAAGAACATCGCGCTCGACGCGCCGTACAGGTGAGATCACGATGATCGCCGCCCTGTTCTTTTATCTCTTCTCCTGCATCTGCGTCGCCAGCGCGGTGATGGTGATTGCCTCGCGCAACCCGGTGCACTCGGTGCTGTTCCTGATCCTCGCTTTCGTCAACGCGGCTGGCCTGTTCGTGATGATGGGCGCGGAGTTCCTGGCGATGATCCTGATCGTCGTCTATGTCGGCGCCGTCGCGGTGCTGTTCCTGTTCGTCGTCATGATGCTCGACGTCGACTTTGCCGAGTTGAAGCACGGCGTGCTGCAATACCTGCCGGTCGGCGCGCTGGTCGGCGGCATCTTCCTCGCCGAGCTGCTGATCGTCGTCGGCGGCTGGGCCATCGGGCCGGGCGTGAAGTCTGCGCTGGCCGCGCCGATCCCTGCGAACATCTCCAACACAGAGGCGCTCGGCCTCGTCCTCTACACGAAGTACGTCTATTTCTTCGAGGGCGCCGGCATGGTGCTGCTCGTCGCCATGGTGGGCGCCATCGTTTTGACGCTGCATCATCGGGTCCGTGTCAGGCGCCAGAGCATCCCAGTGCAGAACGCGCGCACGCCGGCGACCGCGATCGAGATCGTCAAGGTCAAGACCGGGCAAGGTCTTGGAAGTAATGGGCTGGGGAGCAATACATGACCGTCGGCCTCGGCCACTATTTGAGCGTCGCCGCCATCCTGTTCACGCTCGGGATCGCCGGCATCTTCCTCAATCGCAAGAACGTCATCATCATCCTGATGTCGATCGAGTTGATCCTGCTCGCGGTCAACATCAACCTCGTCGCGTTCTCGACGCATCTCGGCGACATCGTCGGCCAGGTCTACGCGCTGTTCGTGCTCACGGTCGCGGCGGCGGAAGCGGCGATCGGCCTTGCCATCCTCGTGGTCTTCTTCCGTAACCGCGGCTCGATCGCGGTCGACGACATCAATCTGATGAAGGGCTGAGCCTTCCGATGTACCAGGCCATCGTCTTCCTGCCTCTGCTCGGCGCGATCCTCGCCGGTCTGATCGCGCTCGCCGGCGCGCGCGCCCGCTTCCCCGGCGAGGGGCCGCCGAAAGGCTTGGAAGACGGCGTGTCGGACCACGCCGCGCATCATCGTGACGCGCACGCGCACCACGATCACGCGCATGGCGATGACGGGCACGACGATCACGGGCACGGGCCGGCGGAGCCGGCCGCGGCCGGCTCGCGTATGGCCGAGCTCATCACCACGACATTGCTATTCGTCTCGATGATCCTGTCCTGGATCGCCTTCGTGCAGGTCGGCTTCGGCCATCAGGACGTGCGCGTGCCGATCCTGACCTGGATGACGGCGGGCGACCTCAAGGTCGACTGGGCGCTGCGCGTCGATACCCTCACCGCGGTGATGCTGGTGGTTGTCAACACGGTGTCGGCCTTCGTTCATCTCTATTCGATCGGCTACATGAACGAGGATCCGTACCGGCCGCGCTTCTTTGCGTATCTGTCGCTGTTCACCTTCGCCATGCTGATGCTGGTGACCTCCGACAACCTCGTGCAGATGTTCTTCGGCTGGGAGGGCGTCGGCCTCGCCAGCTACCTGCTGATCGGCTTCTGGTACTACAAGCCGGAGGCGAACGCGGCGGCGATCAAGGCCTTCGTCGTCAACCGCGTCGGCGACTTCGGCTTCGCACTCGGCATTTTCGCGCTGTTCTATCTGACCAACGCCGTCGACTTCGAGACCGTGTTCCACCAGGCGCCCGGCCTCGTCGGCAAGACCATTCCCTTCTTCGGCTGGAAACCGGACGCGCTGACGCTCACCTGCTTCCTCTTGTTCATGGGCGCGATGGGCAAGTCGGCGCAGTTCCTGCTGCACACCTGGCTGCCGGACGCGATGGAAGGCCCGACGCCGGTCTCCGCGCTGATCCATGCCGCGACCATGGTCACCGCCGGCGTGTTCATGGTGGCGCGGCTGTCGCCGCTGTTCGAGCTTGCGCCGACCGCGCAGGCCTTCGTCATGTTCATCGGCGCGACCACCTGCTTCTTCGCGGCGACGATCGGCCTCGTGCAGAACGACATCAAGCGCATCGTCGCCTATTCGACCTGCTCGCAGCTCGGCTACATGTTCGTGGCGATGGGGGCGGGCGCCTATTCGGTCGGCATGTTCCACCTGTTCACGCACGCCTTCTTCAAGGCGCTGTTGTTCCTCGGCTCGGGCTCGGTGATCGTCGCCATGCATCACGAGCAGGACATCCGCCACATGGGCGGCCTGAAGGATCGCATCCCGTTCACTTACGCGGTGATGATCGTCGGCACGCTGGCGCTGACCGGCTTCCCGCTCACCGCCGGCTATTTTTCCAAGGATGCCATCATCGAGTCGGCCTTCGTCGCGCACAATCCGATGGCGCTGTACGGCTTCATCTCGACCGTGGTCGCGGCGGCGCTGACCTCGTTCTACTCGTGGCGGTTGATCTTCAAGACCTTCCACGGCGAGCCGCACGACCGCAAGCACTGGCGCGAGGCGCACGAGAGCCCGATGACGATGCTGATCCCGATCGGCTTCCTCGCGGTCGGCTCGATCGTCGCCGGCTATCCATTCAAGGCGATCTTCGCCGGCTCAGGCGTCGAGGAGTTCTTCCGCCACTCGTTGACCTTCGCGCCGTCGAACCATGTGCTCGAGGAGATGGAGCACATCCCGCTGTGGATCGGCCTGATGCCGACCATCATGATGGTCGTCGGCTTCTTGATCGCCTGGCACTTCTATATCCGCCGGCCGGACATCCCGGTCGAGCTCGCGCGCACGCACCGGCCGCTTTATCTCTTCCTGCTCAACAAATGGTACTTCGACGAGCTTTACGACGTCATCTTCGTTCGTCCGGCGAAGTGGCTCGGCCGCGCGCTCTGGAAGGGCGGAGACGGCTGGCTGATCGACGGCTTCGGCCCCGACGGCGTGTCGGCGCGCGTGCTCGACGTCACGCGCAACGTCGTGCGGCTGCAGAGCGGCTACCTCTATCACTACGCCTTCGCCATGCTGATCGGCGCGGCGGCCATCATCACCTGGTTCATGTTCTCGGTGCATTGACGGATTTAGATATATGACCTGGCCGATCCTCTCCGTCGTCACCTTCCTGCCGCTGCTCGGCGCGATCCTCATCGCGCTGATGGCGCGCGGCAATTCGCCGATGGCGCGCGGCACGTCGCGCTGGATCGCGCTGTGGGCGACCGTCGTCACCTTCGCGATCTCGCTTCTGCTCATCAAGCACTTCGATCCGGCGTCGGCCGAATTCCAGTTCGTCGAGAAGCACGACTGGCTCGGCATCGCCTCCTATCACATGGGCCTCGACGGCATCTCGCTGCCGTTCGTGGTCCTGACGACGGCGCTAATGCCGCTCTGCATCCTGGCCTCGTGGACGTCGGTGCAGCGGCGCGTGAAGGAATACATGATCGCGTTTCTCGTCCTCGAGACGCTGATGATCGGCACCTTCTCGGCGCTCGATATCGTGCTGTTCTACCTGTTCTTCGAGGGCGGCCTGATCCCGATGTTCCTGATCATCGGAGTGTGGGGTGGGCCGCGCCGCGTCTACGCCTCGTTCAAGTTCTTCCTCTACACGCTGCTCGGCTCGGTGCTGATGCTGCTCGCCATCATGGCGATGTACTGGCAGGCGCACACCACCGATATCGCGACCCTGCTGCATCACGGCTTCCCGGCCGACATGCAGAAGTGGCTGTGGCTCGCCTTCTTCGCGTCCTTCGCGGTGAAGATGCCGATGTGGCCGGTGCACACCTGGCTGCCTGACGCGCACGTCGAGGCGCCGACCGCCGGCTCCGTCATCCTCGCCGCCATCCTCCTGAAGATGGGCGGCTACGGCTTCCTGCGCTTCTCGCTGCCGATGTTCCCGGAGGCGAGCCACGTCTTCGCGCCGCTCGTCTTCACGCTTTCGGTCGTCGCCATCGTCTACACCTCGCTGGTGGCGCTGATGCAGGAGGACATGAAGAAGCTGATCGCCTATTCCTCGGTCGCGCACATGGGATTCGTCACCATGGGCATCTTCGCCGCGACCACGCAGGGCGTGCAGGGCGGCATTTTCCAGATGATCTCGCACGGCATCGTCTCGGGCGCGCTGTTCCTCTGCGTCGGCGTCGTCTACGACCGCATGCACACGCGCGAGATCGCCGCCTATGGCGGGCTGGTCAACCGCATGCCGCTCTACGCCTTCGTGTTCATGGTGTTCACGATGGCCAATGTCGGCCTGCCAGGCACGTCGGGCTTCGTCGGCGAGTTCCTGTCGCTGATCGGCACCTTCAAGGCCAACATCCACGTCGCCTTCTTCGCGACGCTCGGGGTCATCCTGTCGGCTGCCTACGCGCTGTGGCTCTACCGCAAGATCGTGTTCGGCACCCTCGGGCCGACGGTCGCGGCAATCCGCGACATGGGCTGGCGCGAGGCGGTGATCTTGATGCCGCTTGTCGTGCTGACGATCCTGCTCGGCGTTGCGCCGAAGCCGGTGCTCGATGTTTCCGCGGCCTCGGTCGCGCAGCTACTCGACAACTACAATCACGCGATCAAGACGGCCGAGCAGGCTCCCGCCGTCCGCCGCCTCGAGGCGGGTGAGCCGACGATGACAAACGAGCAGGTCGCAGACGCCGGCCGCGCAAGGGTTGCCGCACGATGAACGAACTCACCCACTGGTCCGGTTATTTGCCGTTCCTGCCCGAGCTGACGCTCGCCGGCGGCGCCATGCTAATGCTGATGGCGGGCGTCGTGTTCGGCGAAGGCAGCGGCCGCGCCGTCAATAGCTTTTCCGTGCTGGTGCTCGTTGCCGCCGCCGCGTCGATGCACTGGCTGCCCGCCGGGCGCCTGTCGGAGTTCGGCGGCAGCTTCCTGGTCGACGATTTCGCGCGCTTCCTCAAGCTTTTGGCGCTGATCGGCTCGGCCGGCGCGTTGCTCCTGTCGATCGACTGGCTGTCGATGGAGAAACAACAGCGGTTCGAATACGGCGCGCTTTTCATCCTCTCGACGCTCGGCATGATGATGCTGATCTCGGCCGGCGACCTGATCGCGCTCTATCTCGGCCTCGAACTGATGTCCCTGGCGCTCTACGTGGTCGCGGCGTCGAACCGGGAGAACCTGAAGTCGACGGAAGCCGGCCTGAAGTACTTCGTGCTGGGCGCGCTGTCGTCCGGCATGCTGCTGTACGGCGCCTCGCTGATTTACGGCTTCACCGGCACGGTGACGTTCGCAGGCATCGCCAAGGCGACGCAGGCGGGGGCCGGCATCGGCCTGATCTTCGGGCTGGTGTTCCTGTTCGTCGGCTTCTGCTTCAAGATCTCGGCGGTGCCGTTCCACATGTGGACGCCCGACGTCTACGAAGGCGCGCCGTCGCCGGTGACGGCGTTCTTCGCCTCGGCGCCGAAGGTCGCGGCCATCGCCATCTTCGTGCGCGCGACTATCACGGCCTTCCCCGGCATCACGCACGAGTGGCAGCAGATCATCGTCTTCGTGTCGATCCTGTCGATGGCGCTCGGCGCCTTCGCGGCCATCGGCCAGAAGAACATCAAGCGGCTGATGGCCTATTCCTCGATCGGCCACATGGGCTTTGCGCTTGTCGGCCTGGCCGCCGCGTCGCCGGAAGGCGTGCAGGGCGTGCTCGTCTACATGGCGATCTACGTGTCGATGACGCTCGGCTCCTTCGCCGTGATCGTGGCGATGCGCCGGCAGGGGCAGGCGGTCGAGAACATCTCCGACCTCGCGGGCCTCGCGCGCTCGCACCCGACCATGGCCTTTGTCTTCGCCATGCTGATGTTCTCGCTTGCGGGCATTCCGCCGCTCGCCGGCTTCTTCGCCAAGTTTTACGTCTTCCTCGCCGCCATCAATGCCGGGCTCTACGCGCTGGCGGTGATCGGTGTTTTGTCGAGCGTCGTCGGCGCCTACTACTATCTGATGATCGTCAAGACGATGTACTTCGACGACCCGAAGGAAAGCTTCGACCGGATGCCCGGCCTGCTGCGGCTGGTGCTGCTGGTGAGCGGCGTCGTCAACGTGTTGTTCTTCGCGTGGCCGGCGCCGATCGTCGGCGCGGCCAGCGCGGCGGCGAAGTCGCTGTTCTAAAGTTTTGCGGGACGCGCGTGCGCGGCCCAGCGCGTGATCCCGAAAAGTGGGTACCGGTTTTCGGATAAGATCACGCGCCACGAATACGAGATGAACCGCGAAGCCACGGACCTGGCGGGGGTCCGGACCCTGAGATTCGATACGCTCGGCTCCGCCAATGCCGAGGCGCTGGTGCGTGCGCGTGCCGGCGAGCGCGGGCCGTTGTGGATCGCGGCCGCGACGCAGACGCAAGGCCGCGGCCGCCGCGGCGCCGCATGGGTCTCCGTGCCGGGCAATCTTTACGCCACGCTGCTGCTCACCGAGCCGTCGCCGAAAGCCGCCGCGCCGCAGCTTTCGTTCGTCGCGGCGCTGGCGCTGCACGACGCGGTGGCGGCCTGCGCGCCGCAACTCGGCCCGGCGTTAGCCCTGAAATGGCCGAACGACCTGCTGCTCGGCGGGGCCAAGCTTGCCGGTATCCTGATCGAAGGCGAGAGCGATCCGGCCTTCGCGGTCGCCGTCGGCCTCGGCGTCAACTGCGCGCACCATCCGGACGGCGCGGCCTATCCGGCGACCGATCTCGCCGCCGCCGGTGCGCTGGTCACGCCCGAGGCGCTGCTTTCGGCGCTCGCCGCCGCGATGGCGCAGCGCCTCGCGCAGTGGGACCGGGGCGAGGGCTTTGCCCGCATCCGCGCCGACTGGCTCAAGCGCGCGGCCGGCTTGGGTGGCGATATCCGCGTGCGCCTGCCGGAGCGCGAGTTCACCGGCCGTTTCGAAGGTCTGGATGAGACAGGCCGTCTGCTGGTGACCGAGGGCGGCGGGCTGACCGCCGTCGGCGCCGGCGAGGTGTTTGGATTGGGAGTGACAGACTGATGGCCGGACCTGCGCAGGAACTCGTATTCGCGCCGCTCGGCGGCGTCGGCGAGATTGGCATGAACCTGTCGATCTACGGCTACGGCCCGCCGAACAAGCGGCAATGGCTGGCGGTCGACGTCGGCGTCTCCTTTGCCGCCGAGGATCATCTGCCCGGCGTCGACCTGATCCTGCCGGACATCCGCTATCTGGTGGAAGAGAAGAAGAACCTCGCCGGCATCGTCATCACGCACGCGCACGAGGACCATTTCGGCGCGCTCATCGAGCTGTGGCCGCGGCTGAAGGTGCCGGTCTACGCGACGCCGTTCACCGCGGCGCTGATCGAGGCCAAGCGCCGCGGCGAGCCGGGCGCGCCGGAGATCCCGGTGACGATCGTGCCGGTCGGCGGCCGCTTTACCGTCGGCCCGTTCGACGTCGAGCTCGTCACCATGGCGCACTCGATCCCCGAGGCGAACGCGCTCATCATCCGCACCGGCGCCGGCGCGGTGCTGCACACCGGCGACTGGAAGATCGACCCGACGCCGATCCTCGGCGACAAGACCGACGAGGGAAAGCTGCGCGCGCTCGGCACGGCGGGGTGTCTCGCACTGATCGGCGACTCCACGAACTCCGTGCGCGACGGCCGCTCGCCCTCGGAAGCCGACGTCGCGAAGACGCTCACCGAGCTGATCAAGGCCGCCAAGGGCCGCGTCGCCGTGACGACCTTCGCCTCCAACGTCGCCCGCCTGCGCGCTGTCGCCGAAGCGGCGCGCGCGGCCGGGCGGGAGGTGGTGGTCGTCGGCCGCGCAATGGACCGCGTGGCGGCGATCGGACGCGAACTCGGCCTGTTCGGCGACCTGCCGGATTTCCGGCCGATGGAGGCCTACGGCTATCTGCCGCCGGACAAGGTCGTCGCCTTGTGCACCGGCAGCCAGGGCGAGCCGCGCGCCGCGCTCTCGCGCATCGCCGAGGACCAGCACCCGGAGGTGACGCTGTCGCGCGGCGACACCGTCATCTATTCGGCGCGCACCATCCCCGGCAACGAGAAGGCCGTCGGCCGCGTCATCAACGGCCTGATCGAGCAGGGCATCGAGGTCATCACCGACCGCACGCACCTCGTGCACGTCTCCGGCCATCCGCGCCGCGCCGAGGTCGAGGAGTTGATCTCCTGGGTCAAGCCGCAGGTGCTGATCCCCGTGCACGGCGAGGCGCTGCATCTCTCCGAGCACGCGAAGATCGCGCGCAAGGCCGGCGTGCCCGAGGTGATCCAGTGCCGCAACGGCGATCTCGTGCGCCTTGCGCCCAAGCCCGGCCTGATCGACGAGGTGCCGGCCGGCCGCATCTACAAGGACGGCTGGCTCTTGGTCGATGCTCAGCAGCGCACCGTCGCCGACCGGCGGCGGCTGTCCTTTGCCGGCTCGGTGTCCGTCGCGTTGGCGCTGACCGAGAAGGGCGAGCTGGCCGACGATCCGTCCTACGATCTGCTGGGGATTCCCGAGCGCGACCGCGATGGCGGCTTACTGCACGAGGCGGTGCACGACGCCGTGCTGGAGACCTTTGAGTCGCTGCCGCGCGGCAAGAGGCGCGATCCCGATGCCGTCGCGGAGGCCGTGCGCCGCGCCGTGCGCGCCGCGGTCAATGAGCGCTGGGGCAAGAAGCCCATGTGCTACGTGCACGTGCTGGAAGTATGATGCAGGAGCTGTCGTCCCGGGCGAGCTCTAGCGAGGCCCGGGACCCATACGCCGCAGCAGACATGAGATGCTGCGGAGTCTGGGTCTCCGCCTTCGCGGGGACGACAGGGGAGAGCGAATTGGAGATTTCATGATCGGCCGTCTCAACCACGTGGCCATTGCGGTGCGCGACATCGCGAAAGCGTCCGCCGTCTACCGCGATACGCTCGGCGCCGAGGTGTCAGTCAAGGTCGCGCAGCCGGAGCATGGCGTCTACACCGTTTTCATCACGCTGCCGAACACCAAGATCGAACTGCTGGAGCCGATGGGCGAGGGCTCGCCGATCGCCAAATTCCTCGCCAAGAACCCGGACGGCGGCATCCATCACGTCTGCTACGAGGTCGACGACATCAAGGCGGCGCGCGACCGCCTCAAGGCCAAAGGCGCGCGCGTGCTCGGCGACGGCGAGCCGAAGATCGGCGCGCACGGCAGACCGGTGCTGTTCCTCCACCCGAAGGATTTCTGCGGCACTCTGGTCGAACTCGAGCAGGCATAGCGGCCATGAGCACCGGCACCATGTTCGCGATCTACTTCCTGATCTGGTGGATCACTCTGTTCGCCGTGCTGCCGTTCGGCATGAGCCGGCAGGCGGAGGAGGGCCACACGCCCGGCTCCGATCCGGGCGCGCCGCTCGCGAACGTGATGTGGCGCAAGCTCGGCTGGACCACGCTGACGGCGACGCTCATCTTCGCCGTGTTCTACGTCCTCTACGTCAACGGGTTGGTGCAGGGGCCGTTCGACTGGCTGATGACGCGGTTCGGCCCGCCGGAGCGGTACTGAGGCGCTCTGCTGTGACCGATTCCGGACAAAAAAAGAGCAGGGCGTCGGGCCCTGCTCGTCTTATCAGTGTCCTGACCCGGTTCTTCTTGATCGAGACCGGAGCGGCTGCGGATGAACGCGCCGAGGACTTCTTCCCTCCCAAGACTTGGACCGCAAATCGGAGCCGGTCTTGTCGAGCCGGAATTCTCCTCTCACACGGACAAATGAAACGCTAGCCTATGAACCGGGCCCTGTCACGAATTTTTGTTGCCATTGCTGCATGAAATCGATCGTTCCATCGAGCGGGATGATCGTGCCATCGCGCGGTGGCATGGTAGCGCCACGGAACCGTGCGGCGTGCCCCTGGGACCGGGCCTTGTGTTTTGCTGCCCGATCCGGTTTCACTCCCACGCCCGTTTCCACCCTCGAATCCCGCCGGTTTCCATGCGCCTGTCCCGCTATTTCCTGCCGATCCTGCGTGAAACCCCGAAAGAGGCGGAGATCGTCTCGCACCGGCTGATGCTGCGCGCCGGCATGCTGCGGCAGGAGGCCGCGGGCATTTATGCCTTCCTGCCGCTCGGCCTGCGTGTGCTGCGCAAGATCGAAACCATCGTGCGCGAGGAGCAGGACCGCTCCGGCGCCGTCGAACTCCTGATGCCGACCATCCAGTCGGCCGACCTGTGGCGCGAGAGCGGGCGCTACGACGCCTACGGCAAGGAGATGCTGCGCATCAAGGACCGGCACGAGCGTGACATGCTCTACGGCCCGACCAACGAGGAGATGATCACCGAGATCTTCCGCGCCTATGTGCGCTCGTACAAGGACCTGCCGCTCAACCTCTATCATATCCAGTGGAAGTTCCGCGACGAGGTGCGCCCGCGCTTCGGCGTCATGCGCGGCCGCGAGTTCCTGATGAAGGACGCCTACTCGTTCGACCTCGACGAGGCCGGCGCGCGGCACTCCTACAACAAGATGTTCGTCGCTTACTTGCGAACCTTCGCGCGGCTCGGGCTGAAGTCGATCCCGATGCGCGCCGAGACCGGTCCGATCGGCGGCAATCTGAGCCACGAGTTCATCATCCTCGCCTCGACCGGCGAGTCCGAGGTGTTCTGCCACAAGGACTACCTCGACATGAGCGTGCCGGGCGCCGACGTGAACTTCGACGACGTCGCGTCCCTGCAAAAAGTCGTCGACCAGTGGACGTCGCAATACGCCGCGACCTCCGACATGCACGACCCCGCCGCGTGGGAGAAAGTGCCCGCCGACAAGCGCGTCTCCGCGCGCGGCATTGAGGTCGGCCACATCTTCTATTTCGGCACCAAATATTCCGCGCCGATGAAGGCCGTGGTCAACGGCCCCGACGGCAAGGAGACGCCGATCCACGGCGGTTCCTACGGCATCGGCCCGACGCGGCTGGTGGCGGCGATCATCGAGGCGTTCCACGACGACAACGGCATCATCTGGCCGGAGCAGGTCGCGCCCTACAAGGTCGCGCTCCTCAACCTCAAGCAGGGCGACGCGGCCTGCGACGCGGCCTGCGGCGAGCTCTACACGCAGCTCACCGGCAAGGGCGTCGAGGTGCTCTACGACGACCGCGACGACCGGCCCGGCGCCAAGTTCGCGACCGCCGATCTCATCGGTCTGCCGTACCAGGTCATGGTCGGCCCGCGCGGGCTTGCCGAGGGCAAGGTCGAGGTCAAGACGCGCGCCGGCGGCGCCAAGGAGCTGATGAGCCCTGCCGCGGCGGTGGATTTGCTGACGCGGTGACTCTTTCCCTCCCCCCGCGAAGCGGTGGGGAGGGTCGATTGGCAATCGCTTGCGATTGCCAATCGGGGTGGGGGGCATTCGCGGTTCATTGTGCGCTGACGTCGTCCCCCCACCCCCGACCCCTCCCCGCCACTCGCTGCGCTCGTGGGGGGAGGGGAGAAGACGCCACACCCGCCTACGTCCCGCCGTGAGAAACCTGTGTGCGGCCAAGCACTTTCCGCTGCCGGCGCCCACGAAACGGCCAGAATCGTGTGAAAATCCGGACTTGGTGGGAACCAACCAACAATGACCGAGCCCAAGGGGACGCGGCCCTTCTCCCCGTTCGAATGGATGCTGTCGCTGCGCTACCTGCGCGCGCGCCGCAAGGAGGGATTCATCTCGGTCATCGCCGGGTTCTCGTTCCTCGGCATCATGCTTGGCGTCGCCACCCTCATCATCGTCATGGCGGTGATGAACGGCTTCCGCCATGAGCTCCTCGACAAGATCCTCGGCCTCAACGGCCACCTGCTGATCCAGCCGCTGGAGAAGCCGCTCACCGACTGGGCCGACGTCTCGGCGCGACTCGACAAGGTGTCGGGCATCAAGCTCGCCGCGCCCATCGTCGAGGGGCAGGCGCTCGCGTCCTCGCCGTTCAACGCCGGCGGCGTGCTGATCCGCGGCATCCGTCTGCAGGACCTCGAGAAGCTCCCCTCGGTCGCGAAGAACATCAAGCAGGGCACGCTCAACGGCTTTGACGACGGCGGCGGTGTCGCCATCGGCCGCCGTCTCGCCGATCAATTGTCGCTGCACGCCGGCGACAACATCACGCTGGTCGCGCCGCGCGGCGCGGTGACGCCGATGGGCACGACGCCGCGTATCAAGATTTATAAAGTCGCCGCCGTGTTCGAGATTGGCATGTCGGAATACGACAGCGCCATGGTGTTCATGCCGCTGAAGGAAGCGCAGGCCTACTTCAACCGCGCCGGCGACGTCACCGCGATCGAGGTCTACACCGACAATCCCGACAACGTCGCCGCCTACCGCAAGGCGGTGCAGGACGCGGCGCAGCGGCCGATCTTCATGATCGATTGGCGGCAGCGGAACGCCACCTTCTTCAACGCGCTCCAGGTCGAGCGCAACGTCATGTTCCTGATCCTGACATTGATCGTGCTGGTGGCGGCGCTCAACATCGTCTCCGGCCTCATCATGCTGGTGAAGGACAAGGGCCAGGACATCGCCATCCTGCGCACGATGGGCGCGACGCAAGGGTCCATCATGCGCGTGTTCCTGATCACCGGCGCCTCGATCGGCGTCGTCGGCACGCTCGTGGGCTTCCTGCTCGGCGTCGTCGTGTGCCTCAACATCGAGAACATCCGCCAGTTCCTGTCGTGGCTGACGAACACCGAACTGTTCTCGCCGGAACTCTATTTCCTCTCGCACCTGCCGGCCGACATGGACACGGCGGAGACAAGCGCCGTCGTCATCATGGCGCTGGTTCTGTCGTTCCTCGCCACGCTCTATCCGTCATGGCGGGCGGCGCGCCTCGATCCGGTGGAGGCGCTGCGCTATGAGTGAGACGACGATCGTGGAGGCCGAAGGCGCCGGCGCGGCCGAGGCGAGCGCCGAGCCCAATCCGGTGCTGTTCCTGCGCGAGGTCGAGCGCACCTACCGGCAGGGCGACGAGGCGCTTCACATCCTGCGCGGCGCCGAGCTTGCGATCTGGCCGGGACAGTCGGTGGCGCTGGTCGCGCCCTCCGGCGCCGGCAAGTCGACGCTCCTGCACATCGCCGGCCTGCTCGAGCAACCGGATCACGGCGAGGTCTATATCGACGGCCGTGCCACTGCGATCTTGCCGGACTCGGAGCGCACGCGCATCCGCCGCAACGAGATCGGCTTCGTCTACCAGTCGCACCGGCTGCTGCCGGAGTTCTCGGCGATCGAGAACGTCATGCTGCCGCAGATGATCCGCGGCCTGTCGCGCGGCGAGTGCGAGAAGCGCGCGAGCGAGCTGCTGGCCTATCTGGGCTTACGCGACCGGCTCAAGCATCGCCCGGCCGAGCTTTCGGGCGGCGAGCAGCAGCGCGTGGCGATTGCCCGCGCGGTGGCGAACGCGCCGCGCATCCTGCTCGCCGACGAGCCGACAGGCAATCTCGACGTCCACACCGCCGACCGCGTCTTCAACGCGCTGGCGACGCTCGTGAAGGCCTCGGGCCTCGCCACCATCATCGCCACCCACAACATGGAGCTCGCCGCCCGCATGGACCGGCGCGTCACGTTGCAGGAGGGGCGGGTGGTGGAGATGGAGTAGGGCGGCCCTACGCGGCGCGAATTTTCATTCCCAGCCGGCGCGCTTCTCACAATCCTTCATGGCCGCGGGATTGGCCTTTTCCCACTGCGTGACGGAGCGCGTTTCCTTCTCGTCCATCTTGGAGACCATGCAGCTGCAATACATTGTCTTCTGCTGCATCGTTCCCGGGATGCCGGCGCTGTCGGCGATGCACTTGTTGACCCACTTCACGTCGTCCGATTGCGCCAGTGCGCTGCCTGCGATCACGCAACCGGCGAAAGCCACAACCGCCATCGCGAATTTCATGACGAGCCCCCCATGTCGCGCGGCTCTGAATGAGGCGCGGCCGACGCGGATAGGGTAGCGGGCGTAATTTACTACCGCCATAGGTATAATGCGCGGGTGCCGCTACGTGGCTGCCACTGCGCCGGCGTATCCGTGGAACGCAAGCGGGCCGCGCGGTCGTCGTCCCGCGCGGCCCGCCGTTCGTGTCGGGCTCTAGTTGATGCAGACGCCGATGACCTGAACTTGCGTGTTCGACGGCGTGCCGTCCGTGTTCTTCATGGGAGCCACGAAGATCGCCCCGTCGTAGCCGGGGCCCTTGGCCAAGGTGTTGGCGACCGACCAGCCGATGATCGTGGGCTGGGGCTTTCCGTCGGCCGTCTTGTAGCCGGTGAAGGTGTCGTACACGGCCTGGGGCGACGGCACGTCGACGGCAATGTAGCTCTTGTAATTGGCGCTGCAGTTCTTCGAGCCGGGATGAATGGCGGCAGCTTGTTTCTTGCCGTCGTTCTGGCCCGGCGTCTTGTAGGGCGACCGGAAGCCGGTGCCGCTGGGTTCGAGGCAGGCGCCCTTGCGTGGCCGGATATAGAAGCGCCAGGAGCGGCCGGCGTTCTGCGGACTGCGGTTGTAAACCGCGATGTATTTGGCGGTGGCGCCGGTGGCCTCCGGTGTCGGGCAGCCCGCCCAGGCGGGGGCGGCGAGGCTGGCGGCTGTGAGCGTGGCGGCAGCAAGTTTCGATGCGATCATTGCGGGTCCTTCCTTGTGTCGTTGACGCGATACACTTTGGCGAGTGCAATAATAAATACACACGCCAAACGAGCAATGACGAAATGAGGCGCGCCACGGCCCATGCGGCATTGTGTCGAGCGGGCCGCAACACGCGCCGGCCGCCACGATCATCGCGAAAACAAGCGTGCAATCAGTCGGTTACCGCGAACACAAGGAAGCATTTACCCAGCTGCGGAATCCGTTTGACGAAAGAACACAACAGGAACTATGTTCTCTTTCCGTTCAGGGAGAGAGCCATGATCAAGACCTTCGTTCAGGAAGCCGCCGCGCTGGCCTCGCTGGCGCTGTTCGTCAGCATGATCGCCGTCTGGACCCAGGTGCTGGGGAACCTGTGACCGGCGCCTGAGCCGCCCCGCGCGCTGTGTGCGGGGCTGTGTGACCCGTCAGGATGACGGGGAAAGGGTAAGTCCTTGCGGACACGCCGGTGGACACCCGGCGGGGCTGCCCGCACCTTGGGTGGATAAAGGAATCACCCGAAGAAGACCCGTCCATGCCCGGCCCGAACTTCGTGCACCTGCACGTGCACTCGTCCTATTCGCTGCTCGAAGGCGCGCTGCCGATCGGCAAGCTCGCGGAGCTGGCGAAGGCCGACAAGCAGCCGGCTTTGGCGCTGACCGACACCGACAACATGTTCGGCGCGCTCGAATTCTCCGAGAAGATCGCCGGTTCCGGCATCCAGCCGATCGTCGGCTGCGCGCTGGCGATCGATTTCGCCGACACCGACCACGGCGCCGCGCGCGGACCGAACGTCGCGGCCGAGCGGTCGCGTATCGTGCTCCTCGCCGCGCGCGAGGAGGGCTACCGCAGCCTGATGCGGCTGAATTCGCGCGCCTTCCTGGAGTCGCCGCCGAACGAGAAGCCCACGCTCAAGGCCGAATGGCTTGATGGCGAAACCGGCGGCCTGATCTGCCTCACCGGCGGCCCGAACGGCCCGCTCGATACCGTCATTGCCTCAGGCCAGAGCCATCTCGCCGCCGCCCGGCTCGAGACGCTGATGCGCCTGTTCGGCGACCGGCTCTATGTCGAATTGCAGCGCCACGGCACGGCGGCGGAAAAGCGCGCCGAGCCGGTGCTGATCGACCTCGCCTACAAGAACCATCTGCCGCTGGTCGCGACCAACGAGCCGTTCTTCGCGGCCGCCACCGACTATGAGGCGCATGACGGCCTGATCTGCATCGCCGAGGGCAAGCTGATCGCCGAGACCGAGCGTCGGCAGCTGACGCCGCAGCATCGCTTCAAGACGCGCGCCGAGATGGCGGCCCTGTTCGCCGACCTGCCCGAGGCGATCGCGCACACGGTCGAGATCGCGCACCGCTGCGCGTACCGCCCGCACACCGCCAAGCCCATCCTGCCGCGCTTCTCGGCCGGCGAGGACGAGGCCGCCGTGCTGCGCAAGGAGGCGGAGGAGGGGCTCGCGCACCGGCTCGCGACCGCGGGCCTCGCCGATGGCGTCAGCGAGGACGACTACCGCAAGCGGCTCGACTTCGAGCTCGGCGTCATCGAGCGCATGAAGTACCCGGGCTACTTCCTCATCGTGTCGGACTTCATCAAATGGGCGAAGGCGCACGGCATTCCGGTCGGCCCGGGCCGCGGCTCCGGCGCCGGCTCGCTCGTCGCCTATTCGCTGACCATTACCGACCTCGATCCGCTGCGCTTCAACCTCCTCTTCGAGCGCTTCCTCAATCCCGAGCGCGTGTCGATGCCGGACTTCGACATCGACTTCTGCCAGGACCGCCGCGACGAGGTGATCCGCTACGTGCAGGAGCGCTACGGCCGCGATCAGGTGGCGCAGATCATCACCTTCGGCACCTTGCAGGCGCGCGGCGTGCTGCGCGACGTCGGCCGCGTGCTGCAGATGCCGTACGGGCAGGTCGACAAATTGTGCAAGCTGGTGCCGCAGAACCCGGCCAATCCGATCAGCCTCGCGAAAGCCATCGACGACGAGCCGAAACTCCAGGCCGAGGCGGAGGCCGACGCCACGGTCAAGCGCGCCTTCGCCATCGCCAAGAAGCTCGAGGGTCTCAACCGTCACGCCTCGACGCACGCCGCCGGCATCGTCATCGGCGACCGGCCGCTGTCGCAGCTCGTGCCGCTCTACCGCGATCCTAAATCCGATATGCCGGTCACCCAGTTCAACATGAAATGGGTGGAGCAGGCGGGCCTCGTCAAATTCGACTTCCTCGGCCTGAAGACCCTGACGGTGCTCCAGACGGCAGTGAAGCTGGTCGCGCGGCGCGGCATCGACATCGACCTCGGGCAGATCCCGCTCGACGACAAGAAAACCTACGACCTGCTCGCCCGCGCGGAAGCCGTCGGCGTGTTCCAGCTGGAAAGCGCCGGCATGCGCCGCGCGCTGCTGGACATGCAGCCGGACCGCTTCGAGGACATCATCGCGCTGGTCGCGCTCTACCGCCCCGGCCCGATGGCCAACATCCCGACCTATTGCGCCCGCAAGCACGGCCTCGAGACGCCCGACTATATCCATCCCAAGCTGGAGACGGTGCTGAAGGAAACCTTCGGCGTCATCGTCTACCAGGAGCAGGTGATGCAGGCGGCGCAGATCCTCGCCGGCTACTCGCTCGGCGAAGCCGATCTCCTGCGCCGCGCCATGGGCAAGAAGATCAGGAAGGAGATGGAGGCGCAGCGCGAGCGCTTCGTCTCCGGCTGCCTCGCCAATGACATCGCGAAAGGCCAGGCCGACGCCATCTTCGACCTGCTCGAGCGTTTTGCCGAATACGGCTTCAACAAGAGCCACGCGGCGGCCTACGCGCTGGTCGCCTACCAGACCGCCTGGATGAAGGCGAACCATCCGGTCGAGTTCCTGGCCGCGACCATGACGCTCGACATGGGCAACACCGACAAGCTCGCCGAATTCCGCGCCGAGGCGGAGCGGCTTGGCCTCAAGGTCGATCCGCCGTCGATCAACCGCTCCGACGTCGAATTCGAGGTGGATGGCAACACCATCATCTACGCGCTGGCCGCGCTCAAGGGCGTGGGCCGCCAGGCGGTCGAGGCCATCGTCGGCGAGCGCGCCAAGAAGAGGTTCGCCGATCTGGCCGATTTCGCCGCGCGCATGAACCCGCGCGCGGTCAACAAGCGTGTGCTGGAGAGCCTCGCCGCCGCCGGCGCCTTCGACGAATTCGAGAAGAACCGCGCCCGCGTCTTCGCCGCGGTCGACGTCGTGCTCGGCCGCGCGCAGCACGCCCACGAGACGGCGGCCATCGGCCAGAGCGAATTGTTCGGCGGCGCGGGGCGCCCCGAGCCGATCGCGCTGCCGAATGTCGAGCCGTGGCTGCCGGCCGAGCGATTGAAGCGCGAATACGAGGCGATCGGCTTCTTCCTCTCCGGTCATCCGCTCGACGACTACACGGCCGTGCTCAAGAAGCTGCGCGTGCAGCCCTGGGCCGAGTTTGCCCGCGCCGTGAAGGGGGGCGCGACCGCCGGCCGCGTCGCCGGTACGGTGGTGTCGCGGCAGGAGCGGCGCACCAAGACCGGCAACAAGATGGGCATCATCGGCCTGTCCGACGCGACCGGCGCCTACGAGGCGGTGATCTTCTCGGAGGGCCTGGCCGAGCATCGCGACCTGCTCGAGCCCGGCAACGCCGTGCTGCTGTTCCTGTCGGCGGAGGTGCAGGGCGACGAGATCCGCGCCCGCATCCAGTCGGCCGAGCCGCTCGATGCCGCCGCCGCCAACCTCGCCAAGGGCCTGCGCGTGTTTCTGCGCGACAAGCTGCCGCTCGATGCCGTGGCCAAGCGGCTGGAGCCCGCCCCGCGCGCGGGCAACGGCGACGGAGAAGTGAGCATGGTCTTGATGTTAGGGCAGGGGACGGAAGTTGAAGTGAAGCTTCCGGGCCGGTTCAAGGTGTCGCCGCAGATCGCCGGCGCCATCAAGGCCGTGCCGGGCGTCGTGCAGGTCGAGGCGCTGTAGGCTTTCTTATCCCTCCCCCGCTTGCGGGGGGAGGGTCCGGCGCGTAGCGCCGGGGGTGGGGCCGCTGACTACCTAGCAGGAAAAATAGGGGAGATAAAAAATGAGCTTGGTCTCAAACGACCTATTCTTTCCATTTCTTCAAATTCTTCTGGTCTTAGTGACAGGATGGGCTGCCTTTATTGATGTGCGCTCGGCGGGCCGAGGTTCCAGCATGGTCGTAACCCGCGCCGACGAATCAATGAAGACGCTAAATAAGACGATTGGTGTGGCCGTGGCGGTGATCGTGACCATCGTAAACAAGAGCGTTTTCGACGCTAATAAAGAGTGGGCGAACTACTCTGCTTTCTTCAATACCGTCGACTTGCTAGCAATTCTCTATCTTTTCTATCTGTCATCCTGGGGACGCAACAAAATTATCGGGTTTCATATCGGCGCGACGACGGAGAGGCGTTAATCGGAGTTCTTTTTCCGCTTCTTTTCTGCACCCTTTGCTTTGCCTTTGATCTTCATTTCCTAGTGCGGCTTTGGTTTTATGCGCACGGGCGCGCTCATATCGCGCTTCGTATCGGCTAGATCGCGTGTGAGGTTCTTCGTTATGACGTCCGGACAGCCTTGGCCGCCCGAACCATTGCCAGATACACCTCCTGTGCAACCTGCCGTACGAAAGCGTCAAGGTAAAGATCGTAGCGTTCCGACGAAATCCTAACTCCGCATCTTGACAGCAATCCCATTTTATAGAACATAGTCCACGTCCGCCCGGTGTGGCGGTGCGCTCTCATGAGGCGCGCCGCGTGACGCCGGACGGACCGGCGGCCCGACAATGGCCGCTGTCGCCGGTTCGTGCCGCGAGGCGCGGTCCGGCGGTGGAGCGCCGGGAGGCGCAGCACCCTCCGATCGCAAGGAGGGTCGCGCGCCCGGGGCGGGCCTCATCACCCCGCTCCCGAACGGCGTGCAGGGCGGACCCGATCGCAAGGGTTCGCCCACGAGGGAGCCTCGCAAGCTCCCTGGCGCCTCCCGGCGCTCCATTCCCTTTAAGGGAACGGAAAAAGGGGACCGGCCTCCCCGGGCCGCGCAAAGAACAGGGGCGAGAAGCCGTGCCCGGCGCGCGCGGTTAAGTCCCTGTCCCGCCTTGCATCCTTCAAAACCCGCCTATATAAGCCCGGCCATCACTCACGCGGACGTTCGGCTGCGGCCCCGACAATGGGCCGGCTGGCCATCCGGTGGCCCTGAATTCCTTTAACGAAATCAGGCGCTCACAACCGTCCGCGGCGGATCAACCGGAGAAGATCTATGGCGCTTCCTGACTTTTCGATGCGTCAGCTTTTGGAAGCTGGCGTGCACTTCGGCCATCAGGCCCACCGCTGGAACCCGAAGATGGGGCAATACATCTTCGGCACCCGCAACAACATCCACATCATCGACCTCGCGCAGACCGTGCCGATGCTGCATCAGGCGCTGCAGGCGGTGTCCGACACCGTCGCCAAAGGCGGCCGCATTCTCTTCGTCGGCACCAAGCGCCAGGCGCAGGACGCGATCGCCGACGCCGCGAAGCGCTGCGCGCAGTATTACGTCAATTCGCGCTGGCTCGGCGGCACGCTGACCAACTGGAAGACTATCTCCGGCTCGATCTCGCGCCTGCGCAAGCTCGACGAGATGCTCTCTTCGGGCGAGTCCGGCGGCTACACCAAGAAAGAGCGCCTGACCATGCAGCGCGAGCGCGACAAGCTCGACCGCTCGCTCGGCGGCATCAAGGACATGGGCGGCATCCCGGACCTCATCTTCGTCATCGACACCAACAAGGAAGACATCGCCATCAAGGAGGCGCGCCGCCTCAACATTCCGGTGGCGGCGGTGGTCGACACCAATTGCGATCCGGCCGGCATCAATTTCGTCGTGCCGGGCAACGATGACGCGAGCCGCGCCGTGTCGCTCTACTGCGACCTGATCGCGCGCGCCGCCATCGACGGCATCTCGCGCGCGCAGGGCGATGCCGGCATCGATCTCGGCGCCCAGGAGAAGCCGACCGTCGCGGAAGTCATCCCGACGCAGCCGTCGGCCGATCTCGGCTTCGAGCAGCTGCCGGGTCCGCGCGGCCAGGCCGACGACCTCAAGAAGCTGCCGGGCGTCTCCGGCGCGGTCGAGAAGCAGCTCAACGATCTCGGCATCTTCCACTTCTCGCAGATCGCCGGGCTCAACGAGAAGGCCGCGCACAATGTCGGCGAGGAGGTCGGCCTGCCGGGCCGCATCGCCGGCTGGATCGCCAAGGCCAAGGAACTGACCGCCGAGGTCGAGTAGCCGCGGCGTCGCGGCGCCCGGGTTTTTGCCGGGCGCGCACTATCGCGAAGGGCGCCGCCGATCCGGGCGGCGCGGCTGGCCGGGACGCTTGGCCTCGGCCATGACTCCATTCGAGGAATTGTGAGATGGCAAATATCACCGCCCAGATGGTCAAGGAGCTGCGCGAGTCGACCGGCGCCGGCATGATGGATTGCAAGGCGGCGCTGACCGAGACCCAGGGCGACCTGACCGCGGCGCAGGACTGGCTGCGCAAGAAGGGCCTGTCCAAGGCCGCCAAGAAGGCCGGGCGCGTCGCTGCCGAGGGCCTGATCGGCGTCAAGGTCGCGGGCACGAAGGGCGTCGTGGTCGAGGTCAATTCCGAGACCGACTTCGTCGCGCGCAACGACCTGTTCCAGGGGCTCGTCGCCATGATCGCGGACGTCGCGCTCGCCGGCGCCGACGTGGAGAAGATCAAGGCGGCCAAGGTCGGCTCGATCACGGTCGCCGATGCCATCAGCGACACCATCGCCAAGGTCGGCGAGAACATGACCTTGCGCCGCGCCGCCGCTCTCGAGGTCGGCAAGGGCGCCATCGGCATGTACGTGCACAATTCGGTGACCGAGGGCCTCGGCAAGATCGGCGTCATCGTCGCGCTCGAATCGCCGGGCAAGGCCGACGAGTTGGTCACGATGGGCAGGATGGTCGCGATGCACATCGCCGCCGCAAACCCGCAGGCGATCGACCCGTCGGGTCTCGATCCGGAGGCGGTCAAGCGCGAGAAGGCCGTGCTGGCCGACAAATTCCGGCAACAGGGGAAACCCGAGAACGTCATCGAGAAGATCGTCGATTCCGGCCTGAAGACCTTCTACAAGGAGGTCTGCCTGCTCGAGCAGGCCTACGTGCACGAACCTTCCAAGTCGGTCGCGCAGGCGCTCAAGGAGGCCGAGGGCAAGGCCGGCGGCGCCATCAAGGTGACCGGCTTCGTCCGCTTCGCGCTCGGCGAGGGCATCGAGAAGCAGGAAAGCGATTTCGCCGCCGAGGTGGCGGCCGCGGCGGGCCAGAGCTGATCCGGCCGGCCGCCGACAGCGGAGGCTTCGCGAGACCATGAGTGATCCGCTCTACAAGCGCGTGATCGTCAAATTGTCGGGCGAAGCCCTCTGCGGCGACGGTGACTTCGGCATCGACCAGCCGACCGTCGAGAGCCTCGCCGCCGATCTCGTCGCCACCGCCCAGCTCGGCGTCGAGCTCGGCGTCGTCGTCGGCGGCGGCAATATCTTCCGCGGCGTCGAGGTCTCCCATCGCGGCGTGCCGCGCCCGGTCGGCGACACGATGGGCATGCTCGCAACCGTGATGAACTGCCTTGTGCTCGAGGCGGCGATCGAGCGCGCCGGCCGCGAGGCGCGCACGCTCTCGGCGCTGGCGATGCCGGCGGTCTGCGAGCAGTACAATCGCAAGCGCGCGATGAAGAACCTCGGCAAGGGCAGGGTCGTGCTGCTCGCCGCCGGCACCGGCAATCCGTTCTTCACCACCGACACCACCGCGGTCCTGCGCGCCGCCGAGCTCGAGGCGCAGGCCGTGCTCAAGGCGACGAACGTCGACGGCGTCTATACCGCCGACCCGAAGAAGGACCCGAAGGCAAAGCGCTACGATCGGCTCACCCACCAGGAGGCGATCGAGAAGGATTTGCGGGTCATGGATGGCGCCGCCTTCGCGCTTGCCCGAGAAAACCGTATGCCTATCATCGTGTTTTCGATCGCGGACAAGGGCGCGGTCGAAGCCGTATTGCGCGGCAAGGGCCGCGCGACCGTCGTCGCGTAAGGCGCGGCGGCCGGCTGCCGGCCCGCCGGGCGCGACTGACATGACGAGCGAAGACGATTCACTCCGGGGATCTCCATGGCCAACCCAACCTACGACATCAACGACATCAAGCGTCGCATGCAGGGTGCGAGCGCGGCGCTGAAGACTGAATTGTCCGGCCTGCGCACCGGCCGCGCCTCGGCGCACCTGCTCGATCCGGTGATGGTCGAGGCCTACGGCGCGCAGATGCCGCTCAACCAGTGCGCCAGCGTCACCGTGCCGGAGCCGCGGCTCATCTCGGTCAATGTCTGGGACCGCTCGCTGGTGCACGCGGTCGAGAAGGCGATCATCAATTCCAATCTGGGCCTGTCGCCGGCGACCGAGGGGCAGACCATCCGCCTGCGCATCCCGGAATTGAACGAGGACCGCCGCAAGGAGCTCGTGAAGGTCGCGCACAAATACGCCGAGACCGCGCGCGTCGCCGTGCGCCATGTGCGCCGCGACGCCATGGACCTGATCAAGAAATTGGAGAAGGATCACGCGATCAGCAAGGACGATCACGACCGCCACTCCGCCGAAGTCCAGAAAGCGACCGACGCCGGCATCGCCGAGATCGACCATCTCTTGTCCGCCAAGGAAAAGGAGATCCTCACCGTCTAGGTGAGACCGCGCCGATGACCGAGGCCAAGCCGCCGCATGAGGAGACGCCGGCCATCGCCGTGCCCAGGCACGTCGCCATCATCATGGACGGCAACGGGCGATGGGCCGCGGCGCGCGGCCTGCCGCGGGTCGAGGGCCACCGCCGCGGCGTCGAGGCGGTGCGGCGCACCGTGCGCGCGGCGGCCGACATCGGCATCGAGATCGTCACCATCTTCTCCTTCAGTGCCGAGAACTGGACCCGGCCGGCGAGCGAGATCGGCGAATTGATGGGGCTGTTGCGCCGCTTCATCCGCAACGACCTCGCCGACCTGCACAAATCGAACGTGCGCGTGCGCATCATCGGCGGCCGCGACGGCCTCGAGCCGGAGATCGCGCGCCTGCTCAACGACGCCGAGGAACTGACCCGCGCCAACACCGGGCTGACGCTGGTCGTCGCCTTCAACTACGGCTCGCGGCAGGAACTGGTGCGCGCGGCGCAGCGCATGGCCGAGCAGGTCGCTGCCGGCGCGCTGAAGCCGGCCGACATCACGATGGAGACCTTCGGCGCCGCGCTCGACGCGCCCGATCTGCCCGAGCCCGATCTCATCATCCGCACCAGCGGGGAGCAGCGGCTGTCCAACTTCCTGCTCTGGCAGGCGGCCTATAGCGAGCTCGTCTTCGTGCCGACCTACTGGCCCGATTTCGACCGCAACACGCTCGAGGCCGCGATCCGCGAATACCAGCAGCGCGAGCGCCGTTTCGGCGGCCTCGCCGCCAAGACCGGGTCGTGACCGGCGTGCCCGACCACGCGTCAAAGCCCGCGTCCGCGCCGCAAGCCGCCGCCGGCCTCGGCAATCTCGTTCTCCGCATCGTCTCGGCCGCGGTGCTGGCGCCGCTGGCGCTCACCGCCGCCTGGCCCGGCAACTGGGTGTTCGCGCTGTTCTGGCTCATCGCGGCGCTGCTCGTGCTGTGGGAGTGGATCCATCTCGTCGCGGGCCCGCGCCACATCCTGATGTTCTCGGCGAGCGCGACCGCGCTGGCGGTGGCGGCGCTGGTCGAGGTGCGGGAGCGGCCGATCACGGCCATGCTGCTGATCGTGCTTGGCGCGATCGCCTCGCTCATCTTCGCGCAGCGGCGGCACCGGCTCTGGATCACCGCCGGCGTCGGCTATGCCGGCGCGATGCTGCTCGCCCCGATGCTGTTGCGCATCGATCCGGATTACGGCCTGTTCGCCATCGTGCTGCTGTTTGCGGTGGTGTGGACGACCGACGTGATGGCCTATTTCACGGGCCGCGCGTTGGGCGGACCGAAACTGTGTCCGCCGGTCAGCCCGAAAAAGACCTGGTCCGGCGCCGCCGGCGGCGCGCTCTGCGCGACGGTGGTCGCGGTCCTGCTGCCGCGCATCCTCAGCGCCGTCGCGGCGAGCGAATTTGCCGTCGTCGCCAGGATGGTGCAGCCGGGCGTGCTCGCGGTGCTCGGCCTGACCTTGTCGGTGCTGGCGCAGCTCGGCGATCTCCTGGAATCCTGGATCAAGCGCCGCTTCGGCGCCAAGGATGCGAGCCATCTCATTCCCGGCCACGGCGGCGTCATGGACCGCCTCGACGGCTTCTGGGCCGCGGCCGTCGCCGCCTGCCTGATCGGGCTCGTGCACGGCGGCCTGTCCAACGCGGCATTGGGGCTGCTGATATGGTGAGCATGCGCAGCATCTCCATTCTCGGCGCGACCGGATCGATCGGCGCCTCCACCGTCGATCTGATCCGGCGCAACCGCGACCGCTACCGCGTCGAGACCGTCGCCGCCGGGCGCAACGCGCCGGCACTGGCCAAGGTCGCGCGCGAGGTTGGCGCGAGGATCGCCGTTGTCTCCGACGAGGGCGCCTACGCCGATTTGAAGGACGCGCTCGCCGGCACCGGCATCGAAGCCGCGGCGGGCGAGGGCGCTTTGGTCGAGGCGGCGACGCGGCCGGCCGACTGGGTGATGGCGGCGATCGCCGGCGCAATCGGCTTGAAGCCGACGCTTGCCGCGATCGAGCGCGGCATGACCGTCGCGCTCGCCAACAAGGAATGCCTGGTCTGCGCCGGCGGCCTGTTCATGCGCCGCGCCGCGGCGACCGGCGCCACCGTGCTGCCGGTCGATTCGGAGCACAACGCCATCTTCCAGGCGCTCACGGCGGGCCCTCGCGAGGGCGTCAAGCGCATCATCCTCACCGCCTCCGGCGGGCCGTTCCGCACCTGGAGCATCGATCAGATCCGCGCCGCCACGCCGGAGCAGGCCCTGAAACATCCGAACTGGTCGATGGGACCGAAGGTCACGATCGATTCCGCCAGCCTGATGAACAAGGGGCTGGAATTGATCGAGGCGCATCACCTCTTCGCCCTGCCGATCGCGCAGATCGACGTGCTCGTGCACCCGCAATCTGTGATCCACGGCCTCGTCGAATATCGCGACGGTTCGGTGATGGCCCAGCTCGGCGCGCCCGACATGCGCATCCCGATCGCGCACTGCCTCGCCTGGCCGGAGCGGATCGACGGACCCGCCACGCGGCTCGACCTCGCCGCGGTCCGCCAATTGACCTTCGAGGCCCCCGACCTCGTCCGCTTCCCGGCGCTGCGGCTTGCCCGCGAGGCGATCGCCACCGGCGGCGCGGCGCCGACCGTGCTCAATGCCGCCGACGAGGTCGCCGTGGCCGAATTCCTGGCCGGCCGTATTTCATTCCCCGGCATTCCGGCGCTGGTCGAGGCGACCCTGGAGGCGGCGGCCCGGCGCGGCCTGCTCGAGGAGCCCGACAGCATCGCCGCGGCCCTGGCCGTTGACCATGATGCAAGACATTTGGCGCGGGGGCTCTTGCCCGAAATTGCCGTAAAGGCATCCTAGGTAACCCTTGATTAAGGAACCCGGGGCTTATGGGACGAGGTCGTAATGGGTAGCGGGATCATGGCGAGCCTGGGGGCCTGGGGTGGAGGCGCGGCGGGGTACATCGTGCCCTTCCTGTTCGTCCTGACCATCGTCGTCTTCTTCCACGAGCTCGGGCACTTCCTCATTGCCCGCTGGTGCGGCGTGAAGGTGCAGGCCTTCTCCATCGGCTTCGGCCCGGAGATCGTCGGCTTCAACGACCGCTACGGCACCCGCTGGAAACTCTCCGCCATTCCCCTCGGCGGCTTTGTGAAATTCTTCGGCGACGAGAATGCGGCCAGTGTCCCGGATCGGGACGCCGCCGCGCTGATGACCGAGGAGGAGAAGAAGGTCTCCTTCGTGTTCAAGCCGGTCGGCTCGCGCGCCGCCGTCGTCGCCGCCGGCCCGATCGCCAACTTCATCCTCGCCATCGCCATCTTCGCCATCATCTTCGCCACCGCCGGCCGCCAGACGACCAGCGCCCGCGTCGACACGGTGCAGCCCAACAGTGCCGCGCAGGCCGCCGGCTTCAAGCCGGGCGACCTCGTCACCGCGATCAACGGCGAGGCGATCGACAGCTTCGCCGACATGCAGCGCATCGTCAGCGTCAGCGCCGGCGAGGCGCTCAAGATCGTCGTCGACCGCGGCGGCGCTCCGGTCACGCTGACCGCCACGCCGCAGCTGCGCGAGATCAAGGACAATTTCGGCAACGCCCACCGCCTCGGTGTGCTCGGCATCAGCCGGTCGATGCAGCCGGGCGACATCAAGACCCGCCGCTACGGCCCGCTCCAGGCGGTCGCCGAAGGGGCCAAGGAGACCTGGTTCATCGTCGACCGGACCCTGTCCTATATCGGCGGGGTGTTCTCGGGCCGCGAGGCGGCCGACCAGCTCGGCGGCCCGATCCGCATCGCCCAGGTGTCGGGGGAGGTGGCGACCGTGGGATTCGTGGCCCTGATGCACCTTACCGCGGTCCTGTCGGTATCCATCGGCCTGCTCAACCTGTTTCCGATCCCCCTGCTCGACGGGGGTCACCTTTTGTTCTACGGAATCGAGGCGGCCCGCGGCAGGCCATTGTCCGAGCGGTCCCAGGAAATTGGCTTCCGCATCGGGCTGGCGATCGTCGTCATGTTGATGATTTTCGCAACCTTTAATGACATTCTACACCTCGCCACCTCGTAAGCGTTGCCTGCCGGCAACTTTTTGAGGGGAAAGGGGAAGTTGCACGGGCACTTTCGTTTGCAGCGCCGGTAAAACGCTGTACAAAGCACGAAAGCCAGCCCGGACGCCTGCCGAATCCGCGATTGGGGGCGGCCGCAAGGACAAGAGGGCGCGTAGCGCATGGGACTTTGTGTGCGGTTTGTTAGGGGACTTGCGCTCGCTGGCGTACTCCTCAGCGGCATCCTTGTCGGTGGCGGCACCCTGTCCGTCGCCGGGGCCACCATTGCCGCCGCGCAGTCCGCGAACTCGATCGAGGTCCAGGGCAACCGCCGCGTCGAGGCCGGCACCGTCCGGTCGTATTTCCACCCCGGCCCGGGCGGCCGGCTCGGCCCGGCCGAGATCGACGAGGGCCTGAAAGGCCTCTACGCCACCGGCCTGTTTTCCGACGTGCACATCAACCACGCCGGCGGCCGCATCGTCGTCGTCGTGTCGGAAAACCCGGTCATCAATCAGGTCGCCTTCGAGGGCAACAAGAAGGCCAAGGACGATCAGCTCAAGGCCGAAGTGCAGTCGAAGCCGCGCGGCACGCTGTCGAAGCCGACCGTGCAGGCCGACGTCCAGCGCATCATCGAAATCTATCACCGCAGCGGCCGCTTCGACGTCACCGTCACGCCGCAGATCATCGAATTGCCGAACAACCGCGTGAACCTCGTCTTCGACATCCGCGAAGGCGAGAAGACCGGCGTGAAGGACATCCGCTTCGTCGGCGCGCACGCTTATTCGGCGAGCCGGCTCAGGAGCGTGGTCAAGACCTCGATCAGCAACTGGCTGAGCTTCCTGCAGACCACCGACATCTACGATCCGGACCGCGTCGAGGCCGACCGCGACCTCTTGCGCCGCTTCTACCTCCAGCACGGCTACGCCGACGTGCGAATCCTCTCGGCGATCGGTGAGTACGACCCGGCCAAGAAGGGCTTCGTCATCACCTTCACCATCGACGAGGGCGCGCAGTACAAGGTCGGCAAGATCGACGTCGTCTCGAACGTGCGCGCGATCGATCCGGCCGTCGTGCGCAGCCAGGTCAAGCTCAGCTCGGGCAGCGTCTACAACGCCGACCTGGTGCAGAAGAGCGTCGAGGCGATGACCGTCGAGGCCTCGCGCCGCGGGTACGCCTTCGCCAATGTGCGCCCGCGCGGCGACCGCAACGCCCAGGCCCACACGATCAACCTCACCTTCGTCGTGGAAGAGGGCGCGCGCGCCTACATCGAGCGCATCAACATCCGCGGCAACGTCCGCACGCGCGATTACGTCATCCGCCGCGAGTTCGATATCGGCGAGGGCGACGCCTACAATCGCGCACTGATCGACCGCGCCGAACGCCGGCTGAAGAACCTGAACTTCTTCAAGACGGTCAAGATCACCAACGAGCCGGGCTCGGCGCCGGACCGCGTCATCGTCAATGTCGATGTCGAAGAGCAGCCCACCGGCCAGTTCTCGGTCGCCGGCGGGTATTCGACCGCCGACGGCTTCATCTCCGAAGTCAGCATCGCCGACCGCAACCTGATGGGCCGCGGCCAGTATGCCAAGGCGTCGGTCAGCTACGGGCAGTACTCGCGCGGCGTCGAATTGAACTTCGTCGAGCCATACCTGCTCGGCTATCGCATGGCCGGCGGCATCGACCTGTTCTGGCGCCAGAATCTCGCCAACAACTACCTGTCCTACGGCACCAAGACCGTCGGCACCAATCTCCGCCTCGGCTTCGGCCTGACGGAGGAGCTGTCCTTCGCGCCGCGCTATTCGATCTACCGGCAGGAAATCTCGCTGGTCGATCAGTACAACAACTGTAAGGACTCGACGGCGGCCGTTAACTTCCGCAATGGCATCGGCGCTGGCGTCCAGCCCGGAGACGGTTGCTACGGCGACGGCGAAGCCTCGCTGCCGGTGCGCAT
Organism: Pseudolabrys sp.; assembly: GCA_035571935.1. Taxonomy (GTDB): domain Bacteria; phylum Pseudomonadota; class Alphaproteobacteria; order Rhizobiales; family Xanthobacteraceae; genus Pseudolabrys. The sequence goes on along the minus strand of DATNBL010000098.1, from coordinate 23,512 downwards.
GGAGCTCGCCAACGGCCCGGTCACCGTCTCATTGGTCGGCTACACGCTCGCCTACAACACGCTCGACAACACCAAGAACCCGAGCAGCGGCCTCTACGCCGACATCAAGCAGGACCTCGCCGGCGTCGGCGGCGACGTGAACTTCATCCGCACCCAGGCCGAGGCGCGCAACTACTACGAAGTGTTCCCCGACGTGATCAGCGTTCTCAAGGTGTCGGGCGGCCACATCGCGAGCTGGGGCGGCAAAGACCTGCGCATGCTGGACCACTTCCAGATGGGCCCGAACATTGTGCGCGGCTTCGCGCCTTCGGGCATCGGTCCGCGCGACCTGACCAGCGGCACGACCAACGACTCGCTCGGCGGCACGATGTACTGGGGCGCCACGCTCGAGGCACAGACCCCGCTGTACTTCCTGCCGAAGGAGATCGGCATCAAGCTCGCCACCTTCGTCGACGCCGGCTCGGTGTGGGGCTACAAGGGCCCGACGTCGTGGAACGTGACCGGCGAAAACGTGCAGGTCGGCCTCGACAAGTTCAGCGACATCCGCTCCTCGGTCGGTATCGGCCTGCTTTGGGACTCGCCGCTCGGGCCGCTGCGCTTCGACTTCGCCTATCCGATCACCAAGTACTGTGAGACCGGAATCGCCGGCAACGAAGTCTGCGACAAGCAGCAGGTCTTCCGGTTCAGCGGCGGCACCACGTTCTGACCTTGGCCGCGCTGCCGCGGCGGGGAAATGGTGGGCGATGAGCGAGCCGGTTTTCCTGCGGCAATCAAGCGGCCTGACGCTTGCCGAGATCGCGGCGCTGGCCGGCGCCGCAGCGCCGGCGGCGGCCTTCGCCGCGCGGCGGATCGGCGGCATCGGCGCGCTCGACCGCGCCTCGCCCGGCGATCTCGCCTTTCTTGAAAGCCGAAACTTCGCCGACGCCGCACGCACGACACGCGCCGGCGCCTGCCTCACGACGGCGGCGCTGGCGGCCTTGCTGCCGCCCGATACCGCGGCGGTCGTCGTCGATGCGCCGTTCCGGGCTTTCGTCACGGTGACGCGCGCGATGTTTCCGCATGCGCTGCGGCCGTCCTCGCTCGCTGCCGCCGGCTCGGCCGCCGGCGCGCATGTCGACAAGAGCGCCCGGCTCGAACCGGACGTCACGGTCGAGCCCGGCGCCGTGATCGGCGCGCATGCCGAGATCGGCGGCGGCACGGTGATCGGCGCCAATGCGGTGATCGGCGCCGAGGTGCGCATCGGCCGCGACTGCGCCATCGGCTCCGGCGCCGTCGTCACGCACTGCCTCATCGGCGACCGCGTCATCGTCCACCCCGGCTGCAAGATCGGCCAGGACGGCTTCGGCTACGTCATGGGCGGCAAGGGCCACGTCAAGATTCCGCAAGTCGGGCGCGTCATCATCCAGGACAATGTAGAAATCGGCGCCGGCACCACCATCGATCGCGGCGCCATCCGCGATACCGTGATCGGCGAGGGGACCAAGATCGACAACCTGGTGCAGGTGGGCCACAATGTGACGATCGGACGCCACTGCATCGTCGTGGCGCAGACGGGCATCTCCGGCTCGTCGACGCTCGAGGACTTCGTCGTGCTCGGAGCGCGCGCCGGGGTGAACAACCAGGTCACGATCGGCGAGGGCGCGCAGATCGCGGCCGTCAGTGTCGTGCACGGCGATGTGCCTCCCGGCGCGCGCTGGGGCGGCACGCCGGCAAAGCCAGTCAAGCAGTGGTTCCGCGAAATAAAGGTTCTGGAGCAGATGGCCCGGCGCAAGGACGCCTCGGGCAAGGACGAATAAGGCAGGTTCTGACACGATGGACGAAGTGGTCACCCGGCTCGAAACGGCCGATATTGCGAAGGTGCTGGCGATGCTGCCGCATCGCTACCCGTTCCTGATGGTCGATCGCATCATCGACATCAAAGGCGACGAGCACGGCATCGGCATCAAGAACGTCACGATCAACGAGCCGCATTTCCAGGGCCACTTTCCGGAGAACCCCGTGTTCCCCGGCGTGCTGATGATCGAGGGCATGGCGCAGACGGCGGGCGTGATGTGCATTATCGCGGCCGGCTCGACGCCGAAGTCAGTGTTCTTCCTGACCATCGACAAGGCCAAGTTCCGCAAGCCGGTGCTGCCGGGCGATACAATCGAGTACCACATGAACCGGATCCACCGCCGACGCACGATGTGGTGGTTCCGCGGCGAGGCGAAGGTCGCCGGCCAGGTCGTCGCCGAGGCCGAGGTCGGCGCGATGATTGCCGACCGATGAGCGGCGCGAGCATCGATTCGACGGCGCGCATCGCCTCCGGGGCCGCGATCGGCCGCGACGTGACGATCGGCGCCTATTGCACCATAGGTCCCCATGTGACGATCAGCGACGGCTGCGTGCTCGCCGCGCATGTCAATGTCGACGGCCACACGAGCATCGGCCCGCGCACCAGGATCCAGTCGTTCGCGTCGCTCGGCACGCCGCCGCAATCGGTCAACTATCGCGGCGGCCCGACGAAGCTCGTCATCGGCGCCGACAACGACATCCGCGAACACGTTACAATGAACACCGGCACCGAGGGCGACCGCGGCATCACGCAGGTCGGCGACGGCTGCATGTTCATGGTCAATTCGCACGTCGCGCATGACTGCACCGTCGGCAACAAGGTCACCTTCGCCAACAACGCCGTGCTCGGCGGTCACGTCACGGTCGGCGACAACGTCGTGTTCGGCGGCGGCGTCGCGGTGCGCCAGTTCGTGCGCATCGGCGAGGGCGCGATGCTGGTCGGGCTGTCAGGCATCCGCGCCGACATCATCCCGTTCGGCATGGCGCACGGGCCGCTGGCGCTCCTCGTCGGCCTCAACGTAGTCGGCATGCGCCGCCGCGGCCTGTCGAAGGCCGAGATCCACCGCGTGCGCGAGGCCTACCAGGCGCTGTTCTTCGGCGCGGGCGAGTTCCGCGCCCGGCTCGACAAGGTCGCGGCCGATTATGCCGGCGACGCGCTGGTGCGGCGCATCGTCGACTTCATCCGCGCCGGCAAGCGGCCGCTGACCATGGCCATCAAGCGCGGCGAGGCGGACGAGGCGACATGAGCGCGGCGCCGCCACCGGTCGCGGACGGGCCGCTGGCGCTGGTCTGCGGCGGCGGCAGCCTGCCGCTTGCAGTGGCCGACCACGTCGCCGCGCGCGGCCGGCGGGTGCTGCTGTTTCCCATTCGCGGCGCCGCGCGGGAGGCCGACTATGCCGGCCGCGAGCACACCTGGGTCTATGTCGGCCAGCTCGGCACGCTGGTGCGCGTGGCGCGGCCGCTCGGCTGCCGCGAGGTCGTGCTGATCGGGTCGCTCACGCGGCCGTCGTTGTGGTCGATCCGCCCGGACTGGACGTCGCTGAAATTGATGCCGCGCATCGCGATGGCCTTCCGCGGTGGTGACAACCACTTGCTCTCGAACATCGCGAAGCTGGTCGAGGAGCATGGCTTCACCTTGCGCGGCGCGCATGAGGTCGCGCCGGAAATCCTCGCGCCGGAGGGGCCGCTCGGGCGGTTGGCGCCGACGGATAGCGATCGCGCCGACATCGCGCTGGGGCTGGATTATCTCGCCGCCAGCGGCCGCTTCGACATCGGGCAGGCGGCGGTGGTCGCGGGGCGGCACATCGTCGCTGTCGAGGCCGCCGAGGGCACCGACGGCATGCTGGCGCGCGTCGCCGCGTTGCGCGCCGAGGGCCGCATTCGCGCCGCCCGCGGCGTGCTGGTGAAGGCGCCGAAGCCGCAACAGGACCGCCGCTTCGACCTGCCGTCGATCGGGCCGAAAACGGTGGAAGCGGCCGGTCTAGCCGGTCTGGCCGGCATCGCGGTGATCGCGCGGGAAACCGTCGTCGCGGAGCCGGCGGCGCTCGCCGAGGCCGCCGACCGCGCCGGGCTGTTCGTTGCCGGCGTGCGCGGACCGCAGGGATGAGCACGACGCCGCATGTGTTCATCGTCGCCGGCGAAGAGTCAGGCGACCGTCTCGGCGCCGCGCTGATCGCGGCACTCAAGGTCGCGACGCAAGGCGCGGTGCGCGTCTCGGGCATCGGCGGTGCGCACATGGCCGAGGCGGGTGTCGCGAGCCCGTTCGCGCTCGGCGATCTCGCCATCATGGGCTTTGCCGCCATTCCGGCGCGGCTGCCGCTGATCCTGCGCCGCATCCGCGAGGCGGCGGATGCCGCGGTTGCCGCGAAGCCCGACGTGCTGGTGATCGTCGACAGCCCCGAGTTCACCCATCGCGTGGCGCGCCGCGTGCGCGCGCGAGCGCCGCATATCCCCATCGTCGACTACGTCTGCCCGTCGGTGTGGGCGTGGCGGCCGGGGCGCGCGCGCACCATGCGCACCTATATCGATCGCGTGCTGGCGCTGCTGCCGTTCGAGCCGGAGGCGATGCGCCGTCTCGGCGGGCCGCCGACCGATTATGTCGGTCATCCGCTCGCCGAGGCCGTCGCGCGCCTGCGTCCCAATGCGGAGGAGGCGCGGCGGCGGCTTGCCGACCCGCCGGTGCTGTTGGTGCTGCCGGGTAGCCGCTCCGGCGAGGTGCGGCGCATGGCGTCCGTGTTCGGCGACGCGGTCGCGCGCATTGCGGCGGACGCCGGCCCGCTCGAGATTGTGGTGCCGGCGGTGCCGCGGCTTGCCGGCCTCGTGCGCGCGGCGGTCGCGCAATGGCCGGTCGCGGCGCGGGCCGTCACGGATGCGGCGGAGAAAGACGCGGCGTTCCGCACCGCCCGCGCGGCGCTGACCAAGTCCGGCACCTCGACGCTGGAACTCGCGGTCGCCGGCGTGCCGATGATTGCCGCTTACAAGGTATCGCTGTTCGAGGAGGCGATTGCGCGCCTGCTCGTCAAGGCCGACAGCGCCATCCTCGCCAATCTCGTACTCGGCGAGAGGGCGGTGCCCGAGTTCCTGCAGCGCGACGCCACGCCGGAGAAGCTCGCCGCGGCGCTCACGCCGCTCTTGTCCGACACGCCGCAGCGGCGCGCTCAGGCCGCGGCGCTGGCGCGGCTCGACGCGGTGATGGAGATCGGTACGGCCGCGCCGGCGGCCCGCGCCGCAGCGCTGGTTCTTGAGGCGGCGCAACGTCTTAACCAATCCGCGCAAGGGCCGGTGACCGCCCCCGGCGGGCAAGAGTAACTTGCCCCGGCGCAGCGAACGGGCTTATGTCAACGATCCACCGGGACCCCCGCCTGTGACCCTTCCGCACCCGCGTGCCGCCATTACCGCCGTGCACGGCTACGTGCCGCCCGACCTGCTGACCAATGCGGATCTGGCGCGGCTCGTGGACACGACCGATGCCTGGATCACCGAGCGCACCGGCATCAAGGAGCGCCACATTCTCAAGGGCGAGGGGCTCGGCACGTCGCACATGGCGGCGGAAGCGGTGCGCGGCCTGCTCGAGAAGACGCACACGCGGCCGCAGGACGTCGATCTGCTGATCTGCGCCACGACGACGCCCGACCTGCAATTTCCGTCGACCGCCAACCTCATCTGCGACATGGTCGGCATCCGCGACATCGGCTCGTTCGACGTGCAGGCGGCGTGCTCCGGGTTCCTTTATTCGCTGACCATCGGGGCGCAGTTCATCGCCGCCGGCACCGCCCGCAAGGTGATCGTGGTCGGCGCCGACAAGATGTCGTCGATCATCGACTACACCGACCGCGCCACCTGCGTGCTGTTCGGCGACGCCGCGGGCGCGGTGCTGCTGGAGCCGGACGCCAACGGCTACGGCATCATGGACTCGCTGATTCGCTCCGACGGCTCCGGCATGATCCACCTGCATCAGAAGGCGGGCGGCTCGCGCATGCCGGCGTCGCCCGAGACGGTCGCGGGCAGGCTGCACTACGTGCACCAGGAAGGCGCCGCGGTCTACAAATTCGCGATCGCCAAGATGGCCGAGGTGTCCGGCGAGATCATGGCCCGCAACAATTTGCGCGGCGACATGATCGACTGGCTGGTGCCGCACCAGGCCAACAAACGCATCATCGAGTCGACCGCCGAGCGGATGGGCATGCCGATGGATCGCGTGATGGTGACGATCGACAAATACGGCAACACCACCAACGCCACGATCCCGCTCTGCCTGTGGGACTACGAGGCGCGGCTCAAGGCCGGCAACAAGCTCGTGCTGGCGGCCTTCGGCGGCGGCTTCACCTGGGCCGGCATTTACGTGCAATGGGCCTATGACGGCGCCAAGGCGCCGCTCAACGGCAAGGGCGGCAACGGCCGCGCGCAGTAGCCTATGTCCGACAAAGTCGATCTCGCGGCGAAACTCGCGACGTTCGCCGAGCGCTGGTCGCCGCGTACGGTCGCGCAGTTCAACGACTGCGACGTCATGGTCGTGAAGGTCGAGGGCGAGTTCGTCTGGCACAAGCACGACGACACCGACGATTTCTTTCTTGTGCTCAAGGGCGCGCTCGACATCGAGTTGCGCGACCGCACCGTGACGCTCGGGCCAGGCGAGCTGTTCATCGTGCCGAAGGGCGTCGAGCACCGTCCGGTCGCCCGCGAGGAAGTGCACCTCTTGCTGATCGAACCGACCGGCACGCCCAATACCGGCGACACGAAAACGGCGGCCCCGCGCAAGCTGGCGTGAGGCGGGCTAAGCAAGGTCCGTCTGACGGAAGTCGTTGCCTTTGTAGAGCAGGGGAATCCGCAGCGTCTTGGCGCAGGCATAGGCGAAGCAGTCGCCCATGTTGAGTTGCGCGGGATGCCCGCGCCCCTTGCCGTAGCGGTCGAAGGCGTCGAGCGCCAAGCGACCGATCTCGTCCGTGATCGGCACGATCTCGATGCGCGCCGTCGCCAGGGCCGCGCGCAGGTGATCCTCGGCGACCGCCCGTGGCAGCCCTTTCTCCCGCATCATGCCGGCGACTGTTTCGAAGATCGCAATGGCCGATGTGCACCGACTCGGCGCGGCTTCGATGGCGTCGGCCAGCCCGTCGGCCTCGGACTCCTGTAAAAGGATTGCGAGAAACGCCGAGGCATCGATGAACATGGTCAGGTGCCGGACAGTTCGTCGAAGAACTTCTTGTCGGCCCGCTTGCCGCTTTGGCGATAGCGCGCCAGTGGTGCGGCGACCTTGCGCAGGCGCTCGCGCAGAGGCGTGACCTCGGCCTCCCGTTGCAATTCGTTGCGGACCGCGAGCTTCACCGCGTCGGTCAGGCCGACGCCTTTGCTGCGGGCAAGCTTTCGAACCAGCCTGTCAGTCTCATTGTCGCGAACGTGGAAAGCCATGCCTGCACTCCGCTATCTAGCCGTATAGATATAGTGGATATCCGGCTAGAAATCAAATGGTGCGCTGGCTCCCTTTGAAAAAGGTCATGGCCGGGACGAACCCGGCCATGACCACGCGCGCAATTTTTAGGGAGCGCTACTTCCGACGCGAGATCGGCACGTAGTCGCGGCGGGCGGCGCCGGTGTAGAGCTGACGCGGACGGCCGATCTTCTGCTTCGGGTCCTCGATCATCTCTTTCCACTGCGCGATCCAGCCGACCGTGCGCGCCACCGCGAACAGCACGGTGAACATCGTGGTCGGGAAGCCCATCGCCTTCAGCGTGATGCCCGAATAGAAGTCGATGTTCGGGTAGAGCTTTTTCTCGATGAAATACTCGTCGTGCAGCGCGATCTTCTCGAGCTCCATGGCGACGTCGAGCAGCGGGTCGTCCTTGATGCCGAGCTCGGTCAAGACCTCGTGACAGGTCTTCTGCATGATCTTGGCGCGCGGGTCGTAGTTCTTGTAGACGCGGTGGCCGAAGCCCATCAGGCGGAAACTATCGTTCTTGTCCTTGGCGCGCTTGACGAATTCGGGGATGCGATCGACCGAGCCGATCTCGCGCAGCATGTTGAGCGCCGCCTCGTTGGCGCCGCCATGCGCCGGGCCCCAGAGGCAGGCGCAGCCGGCGGCGATGCAGGCGAACGGGTTGGCGCCCGACGAGCCGGCAAGCCTGACCGTCGAGGTCGAGGCGTTCTGCTCGTGGTCGGCGTGCAGGATGAAGATGCGGTCCATCGCGCGCGCCAGCACCGGATTGGGCTTGTACTCCTCCGACGGCACGGCAAAGCACATGCGCAGGAAGTTCGACGCGAAGTCGAGCTCGTTCTTCGGATAAACGAAGGGCTGGCCGATCGAATACTTGTAGGCCATCGCGGCGAGCGTCGGCACCTTGGCGATCATGCGGATCGACGCGACCATGCGCTGGTGCGGGTCCGAAATGTCGGTTGAATCGTGATAGAACGCCGACAGCGCGCCGACCGAGCCGACCATCACCGCCATCGGATGCGCGTCGCGGCGGAAGCCCTGGAAGAAGCGGCTCATCTGCTCATGCACCATCGTGTGGCGCGTGACGCGGTAGTCGAAATCGGCCTTCTGCCCCGGCGTCGGCAGCTCGCCGTAGAGCAGCAGGTAGCAGGTCTCGAGGAAGTCGCCGTGCTCCGCCAGCTGCTCGATCGGATAGCCGCGGTACATCAGGATCCCTTCATCGCCGTCGATGTAGGTGATCTTGGACTCGCAGCTCGCGGTCGAGGTGAAGCCGGGGTCGTAGGTGAACATCCCGCTCTCGCCGTAGAGCTTGGAGATGTCGATGACGTCCGGACCGACCGTGCCTGGATAGACGGGGAAGTCCCAATTCTTGTTGCCGACCGCGATCGTGCTGGTTTTCTTGTCGGTTTTGGCGTCCATGGTCGAGCCCTCGAGTTGGCGGCGAACGGTGCGCGGGGGACAGGCAGTCACCGGAAGAGGCGAGACGCCGCGTCGGCGTTGATCGGGTTCCGGCCGCTGCTTGCGTAACCCATCCCAGTGTGCGCTGCAAGACAGGCTACCGCGTTGTTCTGCCTGCCATATAGGCATGGCTTCGCGCGGCCGCGCGGCCTGCCGCCTTATGACGCGGGGACGGTGACGGTCTGGTCGCGCAGGCGGGCGAGGCTCTCGTCGCGCCCCAGTACCGCCAGCACGTCGAAGATGGGCGGCGAGGTCGTCTTGCCGGTCAGCGCGGCGCGCAAAGGCTGCGCCACCGAACCGAGCTTCAAGGCCGCGCGCTCGGCGAAGGCGCGCACCATCGCCTCGATCGCGGCGGCCGACCAGTCGGCGGCGCCCTCGAGTTCCGGCAGCAGCGCGGCGATGGTCTGCCGCGCCTCCGGCGTGAGCAGCGCGGCGGCCTGCTCGGACAGCGGCAGCGGCCGCTCGGTCCAGACGAAGCGGCTGGCCTCGAACAGCTCGACCAGGGTCTTGGCCCGTTCTTTCAGGCCCGGCATCGCCGCCGTGAGCTGCGCGCGCAAGGCCGGCGATAGCTTGCCGGCGAGTGCCTCACCGCCGGCGATATGCGGCAGCACCTTCTCGAGCTCGGCCAGCAGGTCGGTGTCCGCCGTCGCGCGGATGTAGTGGCCGTTGAGGTTCTCGAGCTTGGCGAAGTCGAAGCGCGCCGGCGAGCGCCCGATATGGGCGAGATCGAAGGCCGCGACCATCTCCTCGGTCGTGAACATCTCCTGGTCGCCGTGGCTCCAGCCGAGCCGGACCAGATAGTTGCGCATCGCGGCCGGCAGGTAGCCCATGGCGCGGTAGGCGTCGACGCCGAGCGCGCCGTGGCGCTTCGACAGCTTCGAGCCGTCCGGACCGTGGATCAGCGGGATGTGCGCCATCGACGGCACATCCCAGCCGAGCGCGTCGTAGATGTGCTTCTGGCGGGCGCCGTTGGTCAGGTGGTCGTCGCCGCGGATGATGTTGGTGACGCCCATGTCGTGATCGTCGACGACGACGGCGAGCATGTAGGTCGGCGTGCCGTCCGAACGCAGCAGCACGAGGTCGTCGAGGTCGGCGTTCTGCCAGACGACGCGGCCCTGCACCTGGTCCTCGATCACGGTCTCCCCGGTCTGCGGCGCCTTCAGGCGTATGACCGGCTTGACGCCGGCCGGCGCCTCGGACGGGTCGCGGTCGCGCCACAGCCCGTTATAGAGCTTGGAGCGGCCCTCCTTGCGCGCGGCCTCGCGCATCGCCTGTAGCTCTTCCGGGCTGGCGTAGCAGTGATAGGCCTTGCCGGCGGCGAGCAGGCTTTCGGCGATCTCGCGGTGCCGGGCGGCGCGGGAAAACTGGTAGACGATGTCGCCGTCCCAGGTGAGGCCGAGCCATGTGAGGCCGTCGATGATGGCGTCGATGGCGGGCTTGGTCGATCGCTCGCGGTCGGTGTCCTCGATCCGCAGCAGCATCGTGCCGCCCTGGCGCCGCGCGTAGAGCCAGTTGAACAGCGCCGTGCGGCCGCCGCCGATGTGGAGGAAGCCGGTGGGAGAGGGTGCGAAACGGGTGACGACGGTCATCTGGGGGGCGCGTCTAGCACGGTTGCCGGCGGATTGTCAGCGCCGGTTGACATTGAGGTGATCCTGCCGACATGGCATAGGCCGCCGGTCGCGACCGCAGGGCTGCAGGCGGCCGGGTTTGAGGGATATCGGGAAGCATGGCGACGGACGTCAAGGCGAGCGGTACTGCGGACGAGGCCGGCCGCGATTTCATCCGCGACATCGTCAAGGCCGATCTCGATTCCGGTCGTATCAAGCAAGTCGTTACCCGTTTTCCGCCGGAGCCGAACGGCTATCTGCACATCGGTCACGCCAAATCCATCTGCCTCAACTTCGGCATCGCGCAGGAGTTCGGCGGCCGCTGCCATCTGCGCTTCGACGACACCAATCCGGTCCGGGAAGAGCAGGAATATATCGACGCCATCAAGCGCGACGTGACATGGCTCGGCTTCGACTGGGGCGAGCACCTTTATCATGCGTCGGATTACTTCGAGCGGCTCTACGGCTGGGCCGAGGACCTGATCCGCGCCGGCCTGGCCTACGTCGACGACCAGAGCCCGGAGGAGATGCGGATCAATCGCGGCACGCTGACCGAGCCGGGCCGGAACTCGCCGTTCCGCGACCGCCCGGTCGAGGAGAACCTCGATCTGTTCCGCCGGATGCGCGCCGGCGAATTCCCGAACGGCGCACGGGTGCTGCGGGCGAAGATCGACATGGCGAGCGGCAACATCAACCTGCGCGACCCGGTGATGTACCGCATCCTGCACGCGGCGCATCCCCGCACCGGCACCGCGTGGAAGATCTATCCGAGCTACGACTACGCGCACGGCCAGTCGGACGCCATCGAGGGCATCACGCACTCGGTCTGCACGCTCGAATTCGAGGATCACCGGCCGCTCTACGACTGGTTCATCGCCAACCTGAACGTGCCGTCGACGCCGCATCAGTATGAATTCGCGCGGCTCAACCTCACCTACACCGTGCTGTCGAAGCGGGTGCTGACACGGCTGGTGCAGGACAAGCACGTCGCCGGCTGGGACGATCCGCGCATGCCGACGCTCGCGGGCCTGCGCCGGCGCGGCGTGCCGGCGCCGGCGTTGCGCGAGTTCATCAAGCGCATCGGCGTGGCGAAAGCCAATAGCGTGGTCGACGCCGGCATGTTCGAGTTCGCCGTGCGGGAAGTGCTCAACAAGACGGCGGAGCGGCGGATGGCGGTGTTGAAGCCGCTCAAGGTCACGATCGAGAACTATCCGGAGGGCAAAAGCGAGCAACTGGACGCGGTCAATCATCCCGACGATCCGGCCGCCGGCACGCGCAAGATCACGTTCGGCCGCGAACTCTATATCGAGCAGGACGACTTCATGGAGGTGCCGCCGAAGAAGTTCTTCCGGCTGTCTCCCGGCGCCGAGGTGCGGCTGCGCTACGCCTATTTCATCACCTGCAAGGAGGTGGTGAAGGACGCGTCGGGCAACGTGGTCGAGCTGCGCTGCACCTACGATCCGGCGACCAAAGGCGGCAACGCGCCGGACGGCCGCAAGGTCAAAGCGACCATCCATTGGGTCGCGGCGAAGGACGCGGTCGAGGCCGAAGTGCGCGTCTATCATCCGCTGTTCGCCAATCCGTCGCCGCGCGGCGGCGAGGATTTCGCCGCCGACCTCAATCCACATTCGCTCGAGGTTCTGCGCGATGCTCGGCTGGAGCCGTCGCTGGCGGCGATGAACACGGGCGAGGCGGTGCAGTTCGAGCGGCAGGGCTATTTCTGCCGGGATATAGAATCCGCGCCGGGCAAGCCCGTTTTCAACCGCACCGTCGGCCTGCGCGACTCCTACGCCAAGGACGTGGCGAAGGGCGGCTGATCCCCGTTCACAACCGTTCCCCTAGTCACAACCTGAGCGTGCCGTACGATCGACCCCGGTTGTGCGAGGTCGCGTCATGGCGTTGGGCGGGGACGGGGGACCACGGGCGCGTGCCGTCGCCGGCGTCATTGCCGCCGCCGGGCGCAGGGCGGCCTCGGGAGCCACCGCTCACCGCGCTGAAAAGCTTGGCTGCGTGCTGGCGGAATGGGCCGTGGCCGAAGTCGCGCCGGGCCGCCTGCTGCCCTGGCTCGCGGTCGCCTTCGGCTTCGGCGCGGTGCTCTACCTCGACGCCGATACCGAGCCGCGCCTGTGGGCGGCTGTGGCCGCGGCGGCGGTCGCCGCGGCGCTGGCGCGGCAACGTCCGGTCGCCTTTCCGCTGCTGCTCGGCGCGGCCGGAATCGCGGCGGGCTTTGCGGTGTCGACCGCGCAGACCGCGCGCATCGCCCATCCGGTGCTTCGCTATCCCGTCGGCAGCGCCACGCTCTCGGGCTATGTCGAGCGCCGCGAGGGGCGCGAGCGCACCGACCGCATCACCGTGCGCGTCGCGACGCTCGCGGCGCGGCGGATCGAGGGCAAACCGCAGCGCGTGCGGCTCGCCATCCGCAAGGGCACGGCGCCGCCGGTCGGAAGCTTCGTCGCGCTCAAGGCGCATCTGTCGCCGCCGCTGCCGCCGCTCAGGCCGGGCGGTTATGACTTTGCGCGCGACATGTATTTCCAGGAAATCGGCGCGTCCGGCTACGCGCTCGGCCGCATCACGGTGGCGCCGCAGGCCGAAGCCGGCGGTTGGTGGCTCGCCTATGCCGCCTTCCTCGATGCAACGCGCGCGACCATCGACCGCCGCATCCACGCCGTGCTCGAAGGCGACCGCGGCGCCATCGCCTCGGCGCTGATCACCGGCACGCGCGACGCCATCTCAACGCCAGTCAACGACGCGATGTACATATCGAGCCTCGCGCACGTTTTGTCGATTTCCGGCTATCACATGGCGGTGGTCGCGGGCATCGTGTTCTTCATGATGCGCGGCGCGCTGGCGCTGGTGCCGGGGCTGGCGCTGCGGCGTCCGATCAAGAAATGGGCCGCCGGCGGTGCATTTGCCGCGGCGCTGTTCTACCTGCTGCTGTCCGGCTCGGAAGTCGCGACGCAGCGCTCCTTCATCATGATCGGCATCGTGCTTCTCGGCGTGATGATGGATCGGCCGGCGCTGACGTTTCGCACCATCACGCTCGCCGCCTTCGGCGTGCTGCTGCTCTCGCCGCAGGCGGTGGCGCATCCGAGTTTCCAGATGTCGTTTGCCGCTACCTTGGCGCTCGTCGCCGGCTATCAGCACGGCATCGGCTGGCGGGCCGATCGGGATACGCCGCTCGCCGCGCGGGTCGCGCTCTGGGGCGGGCGCGAGATGGCCGGGCTCGTCCTCGCCTCGGTCGTCGCCGGCCTCGCGACGACGCCTTACGCCGCCTATCACTTCCACCGCCTCGCGCCTTACGGGGTGCTGGCCAATCTCGGCGCCATGCCGGTCGTTTCCGCGGTGGTGATGCCGGCCGGCATTCTCGGCGTCGTGCTGATCCCGTTCGGCTTCGACGCGCCGTGCTGGGCGGTGATGGGCTGGGGCATCGACTGGATGATCGACGTAGTGGTGTGGGTCGCGCACCTGCCCGGGGCGGTCGGCCGGGTCGGCGCATTTGGAAGCGGGCCGCTTCTGCTGGCGACCGGGGCGATCCTCATTCTGTGCCTTCTGCGCACGCCGTTGCGGCTCGCCGGGGTGGCGATCGCCATTGCCGCCTGTGTCTGGGCGGGGCTCGCGCCGCGTCCCGACGTGCTGATTTCAGCCGACGGGGACACCGCGGCGATCCGCGGCGCGGAGGGGCGGCTCGTTCTGCTGCATAGCGGCCGCGACTCCTTTGCCGTCAAGGAATGGCTGGCCGCCGACGCCGACGGCCGCGCGCCGAAGGACAAGACGCTCACCGAAGGCGCGCTATGCGACGCCGCAGGCTGCATCGGCACGCTGAAGGACGGGCGGCTCGTCTCGATGGCGCTCACGATCGAGGCGTTCGAGGAGGACTGCGCCCGTGCGGCGGTCGTCGTCAGCCCGCGGACGGCGCAAATGCCCTGCAAGGCGGCGCTCGTCGACAGCCCGGTCTGGCAGGCGCGCGGCGCCATCGCATTGCGGCGGCGCGGGGAGGGCTTCGACCTCATCGCCTCACGGCCGGCCGGAACGGACCGCCCCTGGGCGCCGGCGCGGCGCCAATCAAAGACCGCGCCACTGCCGGCCTCGCCGGCCGCCAGCGACCTGGAGCCGGGCGACTAGCCTATTAGTTGCGTGGTATCCGAAAACGCTCTTAAGTTGCTGCTGTTGGATGGGAAACTTCGGGGCACACCAATGTCGAACTACAGCAAGACCATCGCCGCCGGCGTGTCCGGCGCCGTCGTCACGATCCTCCTCGCGATCCTGAATCAATTCTGGCCGGACATGTCGAAAGCCTTGTCGACACCCGGCGCTCAGGCTGCGCTGCAAACCGTGGTCACGGCGGTTGCTGTCTATTTCTCGCCGCCCAACACGGCGAAATGAGCCGCCTCAATAGCGCCTGAACAGGCCAACCAGCTTGCCCTGGATGCGCACGCGGTTGGGCGGCAGGATGCGCACCTCGTAGGCCGTATTGGCCGGTTCGAGCGCGATCGAGGCACCGCGGCGGCGGAAGCGCTTGAGCGTCGCCTCCTCGTCGTCGATCAGCGCCACGACGATGTCGCCGGTGTCGGCGGCTTCGGAGCGGCGGATGAGGGCAATGTCGCCGTCGAGAATGCCGGCCTCGATCATCGAATCGCCGCGCACCTCGAGGGCGAAGTGCTCACCCGCCGAGAGCAGGTCGGGCGGCATGTTGATGACGTGGCTGCGCTGCTGGATTGCCTCGATCGGCGTGCCGGCGGCGATGCGGCCCATGACCGGCACCGCGATCGGCCGGCCGCTGTTGTCGTCCTCGGAGACCTGCCGCACGCGGCCGAGGTCGCCCTCGATCACGCTCGGGGTGAAGCCGCGGGAGCGGTTCGACCCCATGCCGTGGCCGACCGAGTCGGGCAGCTTGATCACCTCGATGGCGCGCGCCCGGTTGGGCAGGCGGCGGATGAAGCCGCGCTCCTCCAGGGCCGTAATGAGCCGGTGGATGCCGGACTTGGAGCGCAGGTCGAGCGCATCCTTCATTTCGTCGAAAGAAGGCGGCACGCCGGCTTCCGTCAGCCGCTCGTGGATGAAACGCAGGAGCTCGAACTGCTTGCGCGTCAGCATGGTCGCCTTTCCCCGGTCGCCGGCCTGCCGGACCCAGTTCACGCAAGGGTAGGGGCAGGTCAGAAACAAATCATGAACGGACACTATCTGTTCGATATGTGTTCCGCAACCATTTAATTTGAGGTGAAGAAGTCGAAAGGCCGCTAAAACGCGAGCTTAAGGATGACGCACGAAGAACCGGTAGCCGCTGCGGGGGCGTTTGGCGGCCGAATCACGAGGCAGCCTGACCGGGACAGCGGCGCCATCAGGGACGAGTCCTGCGACGATACCGGGGTGGCGACCGGCCCGTCCGGGTCGAAGGTCAGGACGGCTCTCAGATAGTCCTCGCGCTCGTCATTGGCCGGCAGGTCGCGTCCGAGCCGGGCGGTCTCGCGCGGGCGCTCGAGGTCGGCCCGGCCCGAGAGCTTGCGGATCAGCGGCACCAGGAACAGCACGCTGCACACATAGGACGAGACCGGATTGCCCGGCACCCCGAGCACCTGAAGGCGGCCGAGGCGGCCGTGCATCATCGGCCGGCCTGGCCGCAGCGCGACGCGCCAGAAGGAGAGGTCGAGGCCTTCGGCTTTCAGCGCTCGTTGCACCAGGTCGTGCTCGCCGACCGAGGCGCCGCCGGAGGTCACAAGGATGTCGGCGCCCCAGTCGCGGGCGCGGCGGACGTAAGCGGCGATGTCGTCTAGCCTGTCGCGGGCGATGCCGAAGTCGCGCGCCTCGGCGCCTTCGCCGCGGGCGAGCGCAGTCAGCGCAAAGCCGTTCGAATAGACGATCTCGCCCGGCCTCGGCTCGGTGCCGGGCATGACCAGCTCATCGCCGGTGCCGACGATGGCGACCTTCGGGCGGCGATAGACCTCGACGCGCGGGTAGTTCATCGAGGCGGCGAGCATCAGGTCGCGGTCGTCGAGACGGCGGCCGCGCGAGAGCAGCGCCTCGCCCTCGCGGAAGTCGATGCCCTTGCGGCGGATGTGCTTGCCCTTGATGCCCGAGCGCTTGATCGTCACCCGGTCGCCGTCGCGCTCGGTCACCTCCTGGATCACCACGCAGTCGGCACCCTCCGGCACGACGCCGCCGGTGAAGATGCGCGCGGCCTGGCGCGGCCCGACCGTGCCCTGGAACGGATGCCCGGCGGCGACCTCGCCGATGACGGTCAGCGTTGCCGGCTCGCTCGCCGTGTCGGCGGCGCGCACGGCGTAGCCGTCCATGGCGGAAACGTCGTCCGGCGGCTGCGTGCGTTTGGCGGCGAGATCCTGCGCCAAAGTGCGGCCGAGCGCGTCGTCGAGCGCCACCGTCTCGGTCGCCAGCGGCTCGCCTCCGGCGAGCACCTGACGCAACGCTTCGGCAACCGGCATCAACGCCATTTCTAACTCTCCGCGCGCCAGTCGCCCGACTTGCCGCCGCGCTTCTCCAGCAGGCGGATGCCCTCGATGCGCATGCCTTTCTCGATCGCCTTGACCATGTCGTAGATGGTCAGGCACGCGACCGAGACGGCCGTCAGCGCCTCCATCTCGACGCCGGTCTGCCCGGTCACCTTGACCGTCGCCTGCACGCGGTAGCCGGGCAGCGCGTGCTCGGGATCGATCGCGACGTCGACCTTGGTGATCGGCAGCGGATGGCAGAGTGGGATCAGCGCATGCGTGCGCTTGGCGGCCATGATGCCCGCGAGCCGCGCGGCACCGAGCACATCGCCTTTCAGCGAATTGCCGGCAATCACGCGGTCCAGTGTCTCCTTGCGCATGATGACGTGGCCTTCGGCCACCGCGGTGCGCTCGGTCTGCGGCTTGCCGGAAACATCGACCATGCGGGCCTCGCCGCGCTGGTCGATGTGACTGAGCTTGGGCGCGGCGGCCGGCGGCGAAGGCGGCTTGCGGCTCCGCGAAGACTTGCCGGTCTTGCGGGCGGCCATGGGGTCTACTCCGCCGGCGCCGTCTGCCGCGCCAGCAAAGCGCGGGTGGCGGCGGCGACGTCGGCCTGCCGCATCAGGCTTTCGCCGATCAGGAACGCCGAGATGCCGGCCTTGGCCAGGCGGGCGAGGTCGGCCGGCGCATAGAGGCCGCTTTCCCCGACGATCACGCGGTCCTTCGGCACGCGCGGGGCGAGGCGCTCGGAGACGGCGAGCGAGGTCTCGAAGGTGCGCAGGTCGCGGTTGTTGATACCAATCAACCTCGACTTTAACTTCAAGGCACGATCCAGCTCATCTTCGTGATGAACTTCAACAAGCGCGTCCATGCCCTGATCGATCGACGCCGCCTCGATCTCAAGCGCGGCCGTATCGCTGACGCCGGCCATGATGATCAGAATGCAATCGGCGCCCCAGGCGCGGGCCTCGACCACCTGATAGGGCTCGTAGATGAAGTCCTTGCGCAATGCCGGCAGCCTGGTCGCATTGCGCGCCTGAGTCAGGTACTCCGGCCGCCCCTGGAACGAGGGCGCGTCGGTGAGCACCGAAAGACAGGTCGCGCCGCCGTGCTCGTAGGCCTTCGCCAGCGTCGGCGGGTCGAAATCGGCGCGGATCAGCCCCTTCGACGGGCTCGCCTTCTTGATCTCGGCGATCAGCGCGTAGCCACCGGACGCGACCTTGCGCTCGATCGCCTCGAGGAAGCCGCGCGGCGGCGTCTGCGCCTTCGCCTCTGCTTCAATCACGGACAGAGGCTTCGCGCGCTTGGCCGCCGCGATCTCCTCGCGCTTGTAGGCCTCGATCTTTTTGAGGATGTCGGCCACGTTAGTCCTCCGGCGTGGCGTTCGACACGGCGATCAGGCGGTCGAGACGGCCTTCCGCTTCGCCGCTGTCGACCGACTTGGCGGCGAGGGCTGCGCCTTCCTTCAAGTCCTTCGCCTTGCCGGCGACGACGAGCGCGGCGGCGGCGTTGAGCAGAGCGACGTCGCGGAACGGCCCGGGCTTGCCCTTCAGCACGTCGAGCAGCGCCCTGGCGTTGTGCTCGGCGTCGCCGCCGCGCAGCGTATCGGGCTTCGCCTTCGGCAAACCGGCGTCCTCCGGCGAAATCTCGAAGGTGCGCACCTTGCCGCCCTTGAGCTCGGCGACCGCGGTCGACCCGGTGGTGGTGATCTCGTCGAGGCCGTCGGAGCCGTGCACGACCCAGATCGATTCCGAGCCGAGATTATTGAGCACCTGCGCCATCGGCTCGATCCAGTGTCGAGAGAAAGTGCCGATCATCTGCCGCCTGACGCTGGCCGGGTTCGACAGCGGTCCGAGCAGGTTGAAGATCGTACGCGTGCCCAGTTCGACGCGGGTCGGGCCGACGTTCTTCATCGCCGGATGGTGCGCCGGCGCGAACATGAAGCCGATGCCGGCCTCCTTGATGCAGCGGCCCACCTGCGCGGAATCGAGATCGATCTTGACGCCGAGCGCCTGCAGAACGTCGGCCGCGCCGGATTTCGACGATAGCGCCCGATTGCCGTGCTTGGCGACCGGCACGCCGGCGCCCGCGACGATGAACGCCGCGCAGGTCGAGATGTTGTACGAGCCGGACGCGTCGCCCCCCGTGCCGACGACGTCGATGGCGTCGGCGGGCGCCTTCACGCCGAGCATCTTGGCGCGCATGGTCGTCACCGCGCCGGTGATCTCGTCGACCGTCTCGCCGCGCACGCGCAAGGCCATCAGGAGCCCGCCCATCTGCGAGGGCGTTGCTTCGCCCGACATCATGCGGTCGAAGGCGGATGCGGCCTCCTCGCGGGTGAGACTCGCGCCGGTCGCGACCTTGGCGATGAGCGCCTTGAATTCGTCGGCCATGTCCGCCCCTTCTTACACAGCCGCTTTGAGCGACGCCGCGGTGCGCCGCCCGCTGCGCGCGTTCCATTGGGCGGCGATATCGAGAAAATTCTTCAGCATGAGATGGCCGTGCTCCGAGGCGATGCTCTCGGGATGGAATTGCACGCCGTGCACCGGCAGGCTCTCGTGCATCAGGCCCATGACGAGGCCGTCGCCGATCTCGGCATTGACGGAGATTTCGCGCGGCAGGCTCTCGCGATCGACAACCAGCGAGTGATAGCGCGTCGCCTTGAACGGGCCGTTGATGCCGCGGAACACGCCGCTGCCGGTGTGCACGATTTCGGACAGCTTGCCGTGCACCGGGACCGGCGCGCGCACGATCCTGCCGCCGAAGGCCTGGCCGATCGCCTGGTGGCCGAGGCAGACGCCGAGCAGCGGCACCTGTCCCGCCGCCTTGCCGATGAGATCGAGGCAGATGCCGGCTTCGTTGGGCGTGCAGGGGCCGGGCGAGAGCACGATCGCCTCCGGCGCCATGGCAAGCACGGCCTCGGACGAGATCTTGTCGTTCCGGTGCACGAGAACGTCCGCCCCCAGCCCGCCGAGATAGTGGACGAGGTTGAAGGTGAAACTGTCGTAATTGTCGATCAGGACGATCATGTTTTCCTGCCCGCTCAAGGTCTTAAGGCGGGGCAGGAGGGGGGTCAAGCGCGGCTCCGGCGGGACCGCCCGCCTCGGCGCGACGTCGACTAAGCCTGTCGACTAAGCCTTATGTATCGGATCGATCCACGCGACGTCCTCGGGCTTCTCGACCGGCTCGATGTCGAGATTGACGACGACCGCTTCGTTGTCGGAGCGCACCAGAACGCATTCGAGCACTTCGTCGCGGTTGGCGTTGATCTCCTGGTGCGGCACGTAAGGCGGCACGTAGATGAAATCGCCGGGGCCGGCTTCCGCGGTGAATTCCAGGTTGTCGCCCCAGCGCATGCGGGCGCGTCCCTTCACGACGTAGATGACGCTTTCGAGCGCACCGTGATGGTGAGCGCCAGTCTTGGCGTTGGGATGGATGGCGACGGTACCCGCCCAGATTTTCTGTGCGCCGACGCGCGCGGCATTGATCGCCGCCTTGCGGTCCATGCCCGGCGTCTGCGCCGTGTTCGGATCGAGCTGGTTGCCGGGGATGACGCGGACGCCGTCGTGCTTCCACTTCGGCTCGTGGGAATGATCGTGGTCGTGGCCCATCAGTGCGACTTGTGCCTGCCGTCTTCGGGGTAGGGGCGATGCAGCCACCAATAAGCCGCCGCCATGCCGATGGCCAGAAGCACCAAGGGTGCAACGACAAGATAAATCTCAAGCCCGGTCATTCTTGAAGTCTCCCAAGAATGGACTGTGCGCTCAAATGTAAGCCGATCCCGACCAAAAGCCAGAGCAGCCAGAATAGGAACCACCACCGGCTCGAGACGGTCGGAAGGCCGTAGAAGAAACCGGCGATGGGGCCGATGACTGCCGTTACGACGGTCGCCACGGCCGTATTGTTGAGCGCCGTTGCCAGGAGTTTCGTTCGCTCATTCTCGATCAGGCTCATGCTACAACCGTAACACAACCTGCGCGGGTGCCACTACTGCCCGCGGCGGGCGGCGCTGGCGAAGCGTCGCGCTTCCTCTGCCGCACGGAAGAGGGCCTTCGCCTTGTTGATGCACTCCTGCTGCTCAAAGGCGGGATCTGAATCGGCGACGATGCCGGCGCCGGCCTGCACGTACATCGTGCCGTCCTTCACCAGCGCGGTCCGCAGCACGATGCAGGTGTCCATCTCGCCGGCGGCCGAGAAATAGCCGACGCAGCCGGCATACAGGCCGCGCTTGTCCTTCTCCAGTTCGTCGATGATCTGCATCGCCCGTACCTTTGGCGCGCCGGACACGGTGCCGGCCGGGAAGCCGGCGGCGAGGGCATCGAGCGCGTCGTGCTTCGGATCGAGTCTGCCCTCGACGTTCGAGACGATGTGCATCACATGGCTGTAGCGCTCGATGAAGAACTGGTCGGTCACGCTCACCGAGCCGATCTTGGCGACGCGGCCGACATCGTTGCGGCCGAGGTCGAGCAGCATGAGATGCTCGGCACGTTCCTTCGGATCGGCGATGAGTTCGTCCTCCAGCGCCTTGTCCTCATGCGGTGTCGCGCCGCGCGGCCGCGTGCCGGCGATCGGGCGGATGGTGACGATGTCGTGCGACACCTTCACCAGGATTTCCGGGCTGGAGCCGGCAACGGCGAAGCCCCCGAAGTCGAGGAAATAAAGATAGGGCGAGGGGTTGGTGCGCCGCAGCGCTCGGTAGAGCGAAAACGGCGGCAACGAAAACGGCGCCTCGAAGCGCTGCGCCAGCACGATCTGGAAGGCGTCGCCGGCGGCGATGTAGTCCTTCGCGCGCTTGACCATGCCGGCGAATTCCGCCGGCGTCGTGTTCGAACGCGGCGGCACGTCGAGCGGGCCTTCGGTGTATTCGGCGAGCGACTTGTCGAGCGGCTTGTCGAGTGCGTCGACGACGCCCGAAAGCCGCTCCATCGCGCGCGCCAGCGCCGCCTTGGCGTCGATGCCGCGTTCCGGGCGCACCGGTGTCACGACCGTCATCGCGTCCTTGACCGCGTCGAACACCACGATCAGCGTCGGCCGCACCATCACCGCGTCGGGAATGCCGACCGGGTCGGGCTTGATCGCCGGCAGGTGCTCCATCTGCCGCACCATGTCGTAGCCGAGATAGCCAAATACGCCGGCCGCCATCGGCGGCAATCCGTCCGGCAGCGCGATGCGGCTTTCGCCGATCAACGCGCGCAGCGCATCGAGCGGCGGCTCTGGGCACGGCGTGAAGGCATCGGGCTTTACGCGCGCGGCACGGTTGATCGAGGCTTTGCCGTCCTGTGCGCGCCAGACAAGATCGGGCTCAAGGCCGATGATCGAATAGCGGCCGCGCACCGCGCCGCCCTCGACCGACTCGAGCAGGAAGCTCATCGGCCGGCCGCCGCCGAGTTTCAGGAACGCGGAGACCGGCGTCTCCAGATCGGCGACCAGCGTCGTCCAGACGACCTGCGCCTCGCCGCGCGCGTACCGCGCGGCAAAGGCCTCTTCGGTCGGCTCGATCTGCATGGCTATTGTTCGGTCGTGCCGCCGACGACCTGGTTCAAAGCCGACTGGTTGATGCTGACGTTGAACTCGTTCTCGAGCCGCGCCAGGTATTCGCCGACCAGGTCGTCCGAATAGGAGTTCTGCAACACGCTCTTGACCTGCTGCGCGGTGACGGCGTTGGCGTCGAGCGCCGGATCGGTGACCTGCGCGACGCGGAACACATAGCGCTGCGTGTCGCTCTGGCCGACGGCGCTGCCGACGGCGTCCTTGGCGGTCTTGAACACGTCGTCGACGACCGAAGCGGGCACGTTCGGCGCGGACTTGCCGCGTTGCAGGTCGATCGCCTTCTCGACCTTGACGCCGTTCTCGCTCGCGACCTGATCGAGGCTCGCGCCGCCTTTGATCTTGGCGAGCATCGCGTCGGCCTTTTTCTGCAGCGCCTGCGCCACCTGCTCGTCGTGCCAGCTCTTCTCGACCTGCGGCTTGATCTCGTCGAGCTTGCGATCGTGCGACGGCGTGATGCCGCCGACGTCGTAATAGAGGAAGCCGCCGTTCGGCAGTTGCAGCGCCTCGTTGTCGACGCCGACATCGCTCGAGAACACCGAGGTCAACAGGTTCTGCGGGAAGCCGAGCATCACCGCCACCGGCTTGCCGTCGGGGCCGCGACCGGAACGGTCGACGGCATCGACCGTGAGCGCCTTCAGGCCGAGCTTCTGCGCCGTCTCGGGCAGGGTGGCGCCGCTGGCGCGCTCGTCCTCGACCTTGTCGCGCAGGTCGTTGATCGCGGAGCGCGCGCGCGTCTCGGCGATGGACTGCTTGATCTGCTGCTTGACGTCGTCGAAGGACTGTTGCGAGCCCGGGTCGATCTTGGTGACGTAGAGGAGCAGCGTGCCGAAGCGGCCCTTGACCGGCTCGCTGATCTCGTTGAGCGGCAGCCTGAAGGCGGATTCCGCCGCGGTCGGATCGATGATCTGCTTCTTGGTCACCGTCCCGACGTCGACGTCGGACGGGTTCAGCCCCCGCTCCTTGGCGACGTCGGCGAACGACTTGCCCTTGGCGATCTCGTCGCGCGCGGCCGCGGCCTTGGCCTCGTCCGGGAAGACCATCTGGTGCAGCTCGCGCTTTTCCGGCGTGCCGTACTGGTCCTGGTGCTGGTCGAAATAGGTCTTCGCGTCGGCGTCGGACACCTTATCAGGCTTGGCGAGCTCAGCCGGCGACACCGGCAACAACGTCACCTTGCGGTATTCCGGCGCGCGGAA
>DATNBL010000097.1:0-30886 GCA_035571935.1 Pseudolabrys sp. | reverse complement strand
TGACCCCGCCATCGCCGACTTCGACGGCGCCATCAAGCTCAATCCGAGCTACACGGTCGCGCTCTACGCGCGCGGCAACGCCTATCTGAGCAAGCGCGACTTCGGCCGCGCCATCGCCGACCTCGACCGCGTCATCAAGCTCGCCCCGGCCAATGCCGCGGCCTACACCGATCGTGCCGTGGCCTATGGCGCCAAGGGCGACGCCGACCGCGCCATCGCCGACTTGAGCGAGAGCATCAAGCGCGACGGCAAGGATCCCTTCGCCTTCTACAACCGCGGCATTGCCTGGCGTCTCAAGGGCGACACCGACAAGGCGACCGCCGATTTCGGCGAGGCGGCGAAGCTCGACCCGAAATTCGCGCTC
This sequence comes from Pseudolabrys sp., assembly GCA_035571935.1. Lineage (GTDB taxonomy): Bacteria > Pseudomonadota > Alphaproteobacteria > Rhizobiales > Xanthobacteraceae > Pseudolabrys. Next base: position 30,522 of record DATNBL010000097.1, on the reverse strand, counting down.
GCTTACGCGCAGCGCGGCTACGCCTGGTTCGACAAGCGCGACTACGACCACGCCATCGCCGACCTGACCGAAGCCATACGTTACAATCCGGGTGACGAGGCCGCCTTCACGCGTCGCGCGCTCGCCTGGCGCGCCAAGCAGGATTACGACCGCGCCGTCAACGATTTCAGCCAGGCGATCAAGCTTTCGGCCAAGGACGCCGTACTCTACGACAATCGCGGGCTGGCTTGGCGCATGAAGGGCGACCTCGATCGCGCCATCGCAGACTTCGACCAGGCGATCAGGCTCGAGCCGAAGCTCGCGGCCGCCTACCACGACCGCGGCACGGCCTACGGCATGCGCGGCGACGCCGACCGCGCCATCGCCGACCTCTCGGCCGCGCTCAAGCTGGACCCGAAGAACGCGGTCGCGCTCAACAATCGCGGCTTCGCCTGGCGCAACAAGAACGAGCTCGACAAAGCGATCGCCGACTTCGGCGAAGCGATCAAGCTCGACCCGAAATACACCGCCGCCTTCTTCAACCGCGCCAACGCCTATTTCGAGAAGCGCGACTTCGACCACGCCACCGCCGACTTCGAGGCGGCGATCAAGCTCAACCCGAATTTCGCCGAGGCCTATAACGCGCGCGGCGTCGCGCTCGACACCAAGGGCAAGTTCGACGAGGCCATCGCCGACTTCGGCCAGGCCATCAAGCTCGACCCGAAGAACGCGCGCGCCTTCAACAATCGCGGCTTCGCCTGGCGCAACCGCGGCGATCTCGACAAGGCGATCGCCGACTACAATCAGGCGCTGACGCTGAACGCGGGCTACGCGCTGGCGCTCTACAATCGCGGCATCGTTTATTACGACAAGCGCGACTTCGAGCACGCCACGCGCGACATGAACCAGGCGATCAAGCTCAACCCGAATTTCTCCGCCGCGTTCATGGACCGCGGCATCGTGCTCTACGACAAGCACGACTACGACCGCGCTTTGCTCGCGGCCGACGCCTCGATCGTGCCGAAGGCCGGCTACGCGGTGAGCTTCGGCGGCCGCGGCGCCAGCTACGAGAACCGCCGCGAGGGCGACCGCATCATCCAGGAGGCGAGCGCGCCGGTGCGCAATACGCAGTACAACGCGTTCGCCTATTCGCCGGACACGTTCCCGCCGGCGTCACCGGCGCTGATCGCCTCGGCGCAGGCCGAGGTGCCCCGTCAGGCCGCGCCAGTGCCCGTTGCCGCGCACACGCCGGTCTCGGCGGCCGACCATCACGAAACGCAGGCGCGTCTGCGCGCGGTGCCGGAGAAGCCGAAAGCCGCCGCGCATGAAACCGCCGCCGCCCGTCCGGTCCGGCGCGGGCCGGTGCCGATGCCGCCGCACCGCTTGCAGCGCCAGCCGCAGCGGGCGACGCTGCCGCGTCATCCGCGCATCTCGGAGAAGAAGCCGGTCGTGATCCCGCGCCGCGCCGCGCTCAGCCGCGCTTCCGCCGCGCAGCGCGAGCCGTTTGGCTCTGTGTTCGGCCGATAGTCTTACCGAGCATCACCAGCACCGGCCCGGGCAGGTCCGCAAGGACGAGCCGGCGCGCGAGATCGCCGATCGGCGCGTGCACGGCCTGCTGATCCGGCCGCGTCGCGCGGGCCACCGCGATCGCCGGCGTTGCCGGATCGAGGCCCTCGGAGACCGCCTTCGTAACGAGTTCGGCGAGCGTGCGGGTCGGCATATAGATCGCCGTCGTGGTCGCGGCGTCGGCGAGCGCCTTCCAGTCGAGATCCTGCGGCAGCTTGCCGTCGCGCGCATGGCCGGTGACGTATTGCAGCCGCCGCGCATGGCCGCGCCCGGTCAGCGTCAGGCCGAGGCTCGCCGCTGCGCCTTGCGCCGCGGTGATGCCGGGGATGACCTCGACCACGATCTCCGCCTCCGCGCAGGCGTCGAGCTCTTCCGCGGCGCGGCCGAAGATCAGCGGATCGCCGCCCTTCAGCCGCACCACGCGCTTGCCTTGCTTGGCCAGCGCCACCATCAGCGCGTTGATGTCCTCCTGCTTGCAGGACGGGCCGAAGCCGGTCTTGCCGACCAGCATCTTGCGTGCCTCGCGGCGGGCGAAGTCGAGCACGTCGCGCGAGACGAGATCGTCGAACAGAATGACATCGGCCGATTGCAGCGCGCGCACCGCGCGCAGCGTCAGCAGTTCCGGATCGCCCGGACCGGCGCCGACGAGCGTCACCGTGCCCGCCTCGACCGCGGCGCCCTCGCCTGACACCTCGGCGATGAAGCGGTCGAAATCGGCCTCGCCTGGCGCGGCGTCGGGGTTCTTGACGGCATGCGCGGTGAAGAGCTGCCAGAACCGGCGCCGCCCGGCAAATGAAAGACCCGACGCCTTCACCGCCGCGCGCCAGCGGTGCGCCGCCGCCGCCCAGGCGGAAAAGCCCTGCGGCAGCATCGCCTCGAGCTTGGCGCGGATGGCTTGCGCGAACACCGGCGCGGCGCCGTCGGTGGAGATGCCGATGACCAGCGGCGAGCGGTTGACGATGGCGCCGAAGGAGAAATCGCAGAAGGCGGGCTTGTCGATGACGTTGACCGGCACGCCGGCCGCGCGCGCCGCGGCGGCGAAAGCAGCGGCGGACACATCGTTATCGAAGGCGCCGATGGCGACCGCCGCGCCGGCCATGTCCGCGGCTGTCCACGCGCGTCCATGCACGGTGATCGCGCCGCGCGGCGGGTCGGCGACGACTGCCGCCATGTCGTCGGAGACCTCCGCCGCATAGACATCGACACGCGCCCCGGCGGCGGAGAGCAACTCCGCCTTCCAGGCCGCGGCGGCGCTGCCGCCGGCCAACACCGCGCGCCTGCCGTCCAGCGACAGAAACACCGGCAACCGCGCCAAGGGCTCCATGCGGCCCGGCCGCGTTTCGAAAGGCGTACGATCGTCAGTCACGTCCCGGCATCCTCGTCTCAATACACATCCGCCTGATAGCGGCCTTTGCTCTTCAGATCGACGACGAAATCCCTGGCGTCGGCCGGCGAAACCCCGCCGTGCTGCGCGACAATCTCGATCAGCGCCGCCTCGACGTCCTTGGCCATGCGCAGCGCATCGCCGCAGACATAGATATACGCGCCGTCGTTCATCCACGACCACAAATCGCGGCCGACCTCGCGCATGCGGTGCTGCACGTAGATCTTCTCGCCGGCATCCCGCGACCAGGCGAGCGTCAGCCGGGTGAGCAGACCCGCCGCCCGCATCGCCGTCAACTCCTCCTCGTAGAAGAAATCTAAATCGCGGTGCTGGTGGCCGAAGAACAGCCAGTTGCGGCCCGGAGCCTTCACCGCCTGCCGCTCCTGCAGGAAGGCGCGGAACGGCGCGATGCCGGTGCCGGGGCCGATCATGATGACGGGCTTTGCCGGATCGGCCGGCAGCGCGAAGCCGTGCGCCTTCTGCACATAGACGCGCAGGCGGTCGCCGGGAGCGACGCGGCTGCCGAGGAAGGTCGAGCAGACGCCAAAGCGCATGCGCTTGTCGACCTCATAGCGCACCGCGTCGACCGTGAGCGCGACACGGTCCGCCGCCATCTTCGGCGACGACGAGATCGAATAGACGCGCGGCTGCAAGGCATCGAGACATTCGATGACGGCTTCCGGGTCGGGACGGATGCCGGGAAACTTGTGCAGCGCCGCCAGCACGTCGAGCGTGCCGGCATCGCCGTCGGGGTCCTTGCCCTCGGCCAGCGCCTTGGCCTTCGCCTTGCGTTCGCCGCCGGTGATGTAGGAGATCAACTGGAACAGCATGTCCGGCGCCGGCGACAGCGACACGCCGTCGCTCAGTACCTCGCGCAAAGTGCGGTCGCCGATCGGGAAATCTGGCGGCGCGCCGAGCGCGGCGATGACGCCCTCGACCAATGACGGCTCGTTGGCCGGGAAGATGCCGAAGGAATCGCCGACTTCGAAGTCGAGACCGCTATCGCGGAGATCGATCTCGATGTGCCAGGTCTCCTTCTCCGAGCCCGGCTTGTTCAGCCGACGCCGCGACAAAAACGTCGCGTAGACCGGATTGTCGCGCGAGCGGCCGGCCGGTGCAGCGGCACGCGGCGCGGCCGGCGCCTCGGCGACGGGCGCGGTCGCAGGTTCGAGCTCGGCATAAAGCTGCTTGAGCATGCGCGCGGTGTCCTTGCCGCCCGGCACGCACAGGGTCAGCCGCGTCTCCGACTTGTCGAACAGCTTCGCCGCGTAGTCCTTGCAATTGTAGCCGCACTGGCCGCAGTCCTGCTGCGCCATCGCCGCCATCATGCGGCGCGGCAGCGGCTTGCCCGCGGCGAGCGTCATGCGGTCGGCGAGCGCCATCGCCGGATCGTGCCACGGCGCGTCGTCCGCTTCGGGCGCCGGCAGATCGATGAGGCCCGGCACCAGCCGCGCGGCTTCCGCCGGCGACAGCGGCGTGATGCTCTCCTGCAGGCCGAACAGGCCGGCGAACAGACCGTTGAGCCACGTGCGCTGCTCGACCGTGAACGGCGCGTTCTCCGGAATGAAGCTCGGGATCGGCGGCCGGGGTGCGATGCTCATGCGGCGGCCTCCGCGTCGATCATGCCCTTGAGCGCGTCGATCTCGTGCCGCCGCGTAAAGCTGAGGAAGCTCTCGTCCGGCGCGGCGCGATGCGCGAGATAGGCCTTGAGGATGCGTTCGACCGTGCGCGGCGTCTCGTCGGCCGTGACGTCGCGGTAGAGCGCGCGGCCGATCGCGGCGTTCGGCCCGAAGCCGCCGCCGATCAGCACGTGATAGCCCTCGACCGGATCAGCCTCCTCTTTCGTCTGCACCTTGCAGGCGAGCAGACCTATTTCGCTGATCGCGTGCTGCGCGCAGGAGTGATGACATCCGGTGAGATGGATGTTGACGGGCGCGTCGAGCGCGACGCGGCTTTCGCACCAGGCCGCGATGTCCTCGGCGTGCTGCTTGGTGTTCGATGCCGCGAACTTGCAGCCGGTGTTGCCGGTGCAGGCGATGAGCCCGGCGCGCACGGCGCTGGCCTCGGTCGCGAGCCCGAGCGAGGCGATGCGGTCGATCGCGCGCGCGACGCTCTCGTCCGCGACGCCGGAGATCAACAGGTTCTGCCACACCGTCAGGCGCAGGTCGCCGTCGCCGAGGTCGCCGGCGATCATCGCCAGGCCGCGCATCTGCTCGACGGTGAGCCTGCCGGTCGGCGTGACGACGCCGATCCAGTTGAGGCCCGCCTGGCTTTGCGCGTGCACGCCGATATGCGCGGTGCGGCTGAAGGCCGGCCGCGGCTCCACGGCTCCAGGCACCGCGCGGTCGAACGTGCGGCCGAATTTTTCCTCCGTGAACGCAACGAACCTCTCGATGCCGACGGCGTCGAGCACGTATTTCAGCCGCGCCTTGGTGCGGTCGGTGCGATTGCCGTGCTCGATGAAGACGCGCACCACCGCGTCCGCGACTTTGGTGGCATCGGCGGGCTTCACCAGCACGCCGGTGTCGCGCGCGAAGTCGGCATGCCCGGTGATGCCGCCGAGACAGAGCTTGAACCAGACGCCGGCCTCGAAGCCGAAGCCGTCCTTCACCGTCACCGCCTGGAAGCCGATGTCGTTGGTATCCTCCAGCACCGGAATCGTTCCGGCGCCGTCGAAGGCGACGTTGAACTTGCGCGGCAGGCCGGTGAGCGAGCGGTCGTTGAGGATATGGAAGTGCCACTCGCGCGCGTAAGGCCGCGTGTCGATCAATTCCTGCGGGTCGATGCCCGCGGTCGGCGTGCCGGTGACGTTGCGGATATTGTCGGCGCCGGAGCCGCGCGAGGTCAGCCCGAGGTCCTGGATGCCCTCGATCATGGCGACGGCATTCTTCGCCTCGATCTCGCGGATCTGGAGATTGGCGCGCGTCGTCACATGCGCATAGCCGCCGCCGTAGCGCGCGGCGAGATCGGCAAGCCCCGCAAATTGATGCGCCTTCAAAATCCCGTTCGGCATGCGCAGCCGGCACATATAGGAGTTCTGGTTCGGCGCGACATAAAAGAGACCGTAGAAGCGCCAGCGGAAATTGTCCGGCGGCTTCGGATATTCGTTGGCCGCGGCCTGCATCTTCAGCCGCTCGTAGGCGTCGAAGGGATGCTGTTCGCGCTTGAACTTCTCCGGATCGGAAAGCTTGCCGCCGGCGGCGATGACGCGGTCCTGCGCCTTCAATGCCGCGGCGTCGGGGCCGACCGGCTCGGGTGCGACAGCCGCAACGGCGCCGGGGACTGACCCGGCGCCGGCGACGTTCTTCGCAGCCTTGGCGATCTGCATGCCGGCGACGAAGCCCTCGAGATAACGCTTCTGCTCGGGCTCGAAGTCGCCGGCGCCGAGCGCCGCCGCGGGCTTGAGTTCGGTCTCGCTCATTCCGCCGGCACCTGGCTTGCGGCGCCGAGCGGCGCGGGCGCGGAGACCTTCGGCCTGTGCGTGATGTAGAGCGCGATCCCGGTGAAGATCGAACCGCCGACCAGATTGCCCAGCGTCACCGGGATCTGGTTCCACAGCCACCACTGCGCGAACGTCACCTTCGCGCCCATCAGCATGCCGGTCGGGATGACGAACATGTTCACGACCGAATGTTCGAAGCCCTGGCCGAAGAAGATCAGCATCGGCATCCACAGCGCGGCGAGCTTGCCGACTGTCGAGGCGCTGGTCATGGCGATGACGATGGCGAGGCAGACCATCCAGTTGCACAGGATCGCCTTGACGAAGACCGTGACCATGCCCGCGACGCCGAGCGCCGCGTAGCCGGTCGTCTTGGCCTGCGCCACGGCGATGATCGTCGCCGCCACGCCGGTCGGCGCCGTCGAGCCGAAATTGGTGAGCGCGATCGCCAGCAGTGCGCCATAGGCCATGCTGCCGAGCAGGTTGCCGGTGAAGACGTAGACCCAGTTCATCAGCATCGTGCGCGGATCGCCGGTCCTCTCGATGCACGGCAATGGCAGAAGGCCGAAGCTGCCGGTCACCAGGTCGAGGCCGAGCAGCACGATGATGCCGAGGCCGACCGGGAAGATCAGCGCGCCGACCAGCGGCACGCCGGTCTGCAAGGCGCCGGTGAAGGCCAGGCTCGTCGCCGCGCCGAGGATGCTGCCGGCCAGCGCGCCGCGCACGATCAGGTCGACCGGCGTCAGCCCGAGCTTCATCCGTCCCGTGTTCATCATGGCCGAGGCGACGTCGACCGGCTTCACGTAATCCATCTCTCCGCTCCCTGTGCTTGGCACCGGCATGCTGCAGAGCAGCAAGGAGCGTGCCAGTCAGGAAGTCATTGATTCTGATAGAATATTCAACAAATGCCGATTCGGCCGCGAAGGCGGTGGCGGCGAATTGAGCGGCCGTAGACGAAATTTTGTGCACCGCCCACGCGCGCCCAAAATTCAGCCAGCGGCCGCCGCCGGCACCCGCACATTGGCGTGGAAGTCGAGGCCGTTGACCGTCTTGGCCACGTAGCCGGCGCGGACGCAGAAGTCGCCGAAGTGCTCGCCCTTCTCGCGCTTCGCCGCATAGGCGGCGAAGATCGGATCGAGCGCGGCGACGATGCCGGCGTCGTCGAGGTCCTCGGCATAGAGCTTGTTCAGGCGCGAGCCGTCGAAGGCGGCGCCGAGATACAAATTGTAGCGGCCGGGGCCTTTGCCGACCAAGGCGATCTCGGCGATGTAGGGTCGCGCGCAGCCGTTCGGGCAGCCGGTCATGCGCAAAGTGATGTCCTCGTTCGCCAGACCGTGCGCGGCGAGCCGTTCCTCGAGCTTGGTGATCAGGCTCGGCAGGTAGCGTTCGCTCTCGGCCAGCGCCAGGCCGCAGGTCGGCAGCGCCACGCAGGCCATGGCATTGCGCCGCAGCGCGCCCGCCTGCCCGGCGAGGCCATGCTCGGCGGCGAGCTTCTCGATGTCGGCGCGCTGGTCGTCGGCGACATTGGCGATGATCAGGTTCTGGTTCGGCGTGATGCGGATCTCGCCCTCGTGCACCTCGGCGATACGCCGCATGCCGGTCATCAATTGCGGCCCGCCGGGAAAATCGCGCAGGCGGCCGTTCTCGACGAACAGCGTCAGGTGGTACTTGCCGTTCTCGCCCTGCGTCCAGCCGTAGCGGTCGCCGTTCGAGGTGAACGCATAGGGCCGCGCCTTTTCCAGCGGCTTGCCGGCGCGCCTGGCGATCTCGGCGCGGAACTTGTCTGCGCCATTGTCGTCGAGCGTGTATTTGAGCCGCGCATGCTTGCGGTTGGTGCGGTCGCCCCAGTCGCGCTGGATGGTGACGACGGCTTCCGCGACCTTCATCAGGTCCTCGGTGCGGCAAAAGCCGAGCACGTCGCCGGTGCGCGGATAGGTCTCCGGCTCGCCATGCGTCATGCCCATGCCGCCGCCGACCGCGACGTTCCAGCCTTCGATCTCGCCCTTCTTTCCGACGATGGCGATGAATCCGAGATCCTGTGCGAACACGTCGATGTCGTTCGAGGGCGGCACCGCGAAGCCGATCTTGAATTTCCGCGGCAGATAGGTCTTGCCGTAGATCGGTTCGACGTCGTCGCGCTCGCCTTCGCCGGCGACCTTTTCGCCGTCGAGGAAGATTTCGTAATAGGCGTGCGTCTGCGGCTTGAAATGCGCCGAGGCGCGGTTGGCAAGCTCGTAGGCCAGCGCGTGAATTTTCGACTGGTGCGGGTTCGCCACCGCCATGACGCCGCGATTGTCGTCGCCGCAGGCGGCGATGGTGTCGAGCGCCACCGCGTTGATCGCCTTCAGCGCCGTCTTGACGTTGAATTTCAAGACGCCGTGCAGCTGGAAGGTCTGCCGCGTCGTCAGCCGCAGCGTGTCGCCGGCATAAGTGCGCGCGACGTCGTCGAGCGCCAGCCACTGCTTCGGCGTGATGACGCCGCCCGGCAGGCGGATGCGGATCATGAAGCCGAAGGCCTTCTCCATCTTCTTCTTGGCGCGCTCGGGCCGCAGGTCGCGGTCGTCCTGGAGGTACATGCCGTGGAACTTCAGAAGCTGCTGGCTGTCCTCGGACACGCCGCCGGTCATCGGATCGGCCATGTCGGCGGCGAGGTCGCCGCGCAGATAGCGGCTCCGCGCCTTGAGGTGCTCCATCGCGGTCAGTTCGTTCTTCTTGTCGGCCATCGTGATGTCTCTTGTCCCGGACGCAGGCAGCAGCGCCAAAAGCGGTGCGCCACGGAGCCGGGACCGTCAAGGATACGGAGGTTGTGCGGTCCCGGGTCTGCCGCGCGTCATTATCATGCCGCGCCGCTCCCGGGACACCGGGCTCAATATACGTCCTGAAGGTAGCGCTTGTCGCGCTCGAGGGCGGCGACCGCCTGTTCGGCGCCTTCGGCCGACAGCCCCTTCACGTCGGCATAGGCCTTCGCCAGCGTCGCCTGCACGTCCTTGGCCATGCTTTTCGCATCGCCGCAGACGTAGAAGTGCGCGCCGTTCTCCAGCCAGTCGACGACGTCCTTCCGCTGCTCCCAGATCTTGTGCTGGACGTAGACCTTGTCCAGCCGGTCGCGCGAGAAAGCGAGGTCCATGCGGGCGAGCGCGCCGTCCTTCAACGCATCCTGCCAGTCGAGCTGGTAGAGGAAGTCGTCGCGGAACGCGCGGTCGCCGAAGAACAGCCAGTTCTTGCCGGTCGCGCCGATAGCGCGGCGCTCCTGCACGAAGGCGCGGAACGGCGCCACGCCGGTGCCGGGGCCGACCATGATGATGTCCTTGTCGGGCAGCGGCAGGCCGAAATGCTTGTTGGGCTTGAGCTTGACGCGCACGCGCGCGCCGCGCCTGAGCCGCTCGGCAACGTAATTCGAGGCGACGCCCTTGCGGTCGCGGCCGTGACTGCCATAGCGCACCGCCGAGACGAGCAGATGCGCTTCCTCGCCGACGTCCTTGCGCGACGAGGCGATCGAATAGGCGCGCGGCGCCAGCGGCCGCGTCAGCGCGCGCAGCCGCTCGGCGTCGAGCGAAATCGGGAACGTGCCGACGAGGTCGATCAGCTGGCGGCCGTTGACCCAGTCGCGCGCCTCGCCGTCGGCGATCAGCTTCTTGACGTACTGGTGGCCGGTCGCGGCGGCGTAGTTCTCGATCGCCTTGACCGACAAGGTCGTGACGTCGCGCGCGGTCAGGAACTCGTGGCGCAGCGCGTCGTCCGTGACGCCGGCGAGCTTCAGGAACTCGTCGACATAGGCCGGATCGTTCTCGGGATAGAGGTCGAGCGAGGCGCCCGGCTCGTAGGCCGGCGCCGCGCCGTCGAAGCCGAGCGCGAGATGGATCGTCTCCTTGCCCGAACGCGACGAGTTGAGGTTGACGTGCTCGATCACCTCGGCCTCGACGATGTCGGTGTTCGCCGCGGCATGCGGCTTGCCGCTGAAGTCGACCGAGATCACCTTGGCCTGGTTGAGACCGGCCGGGGCGAGCGCCTTCAACGCGCCGTCGATCCACTGTCCCGCCGGCTCGGCGAAATCGAGATCGCAGTCGACGCGGGTCGCGACACGTTTGCCGCCGAGCGCTTCGAGCCGCTCGTCGATTTTCTTGCCGACGCCGCAGAAATCCGCGTAGGCGGTGTCGCCGAGCGCCAGCACGCCGAACTCGACGCCGTCGAGGCGCGGCGCGCCCTCGCCCATCAACTCGTTGTAGACGCGCACGGCGCGCGCCGGCGGATCGCCCTCGCCCCAGGTGGCGGCGATGACGACGAGGCGCTTCGCCTTGGTCAACGTCGAAAGCTCGAGCTCGGCCATGTCGACGACCGCCGGCTTGAAGCCGAGCTTGCGCGCGGCCTTGGCCATGTCGGCCGCGAGCTTCTCGGAATTGCCCGACTCGCTCGCATAGACGATCGTCAGCGGCTCGGCCGCGCGCGGCGGCGCCGCCGCATGCACCGCTTCGCCGCTGTTGGCCGCCTCAACGCCGGCGAGGAAGCCGGCGAGCCAGGCGCGTTGCACCGCCGTCGCCGGGCCGACGACGCGGTTCAACAGGTCGACGTCCTCCTCGGAGAAGGGCGCCGTCTTCGGAATGGACGAAAACACCGACATGCCTTAGCCCCACAGCCGCGGCAGCACGCCGATGGCGATCAGCGCCACCAGCGCCGAGGCGATCGCGATCAGCCAGCTTTCCAGCGACTGCTGCGGCCAGAGGCCGTGCGGCTCGTGGGGGAAATCGGTCATCGGTCGGGGCTCCAACGGAAACAGGAGCCATAGATAGAAGGCCATGCTCGGAAGCGGCAATAAGTGTGAAAAAATAAGAAGATAGTTGTGCCGGGCGGGTCCGGAGAGCAAAGCCATTCCCCTCCGCCCGGCTCTGTGGAGAACGCCGGTCTTGCGTGTCTCGCCCGCCGGACCGTGGCAAAGAGGTCACAACGGGCCTTGCGGCCCCTCCGGAAGAGTCGGCCCTTCATGCCCCCGCCGCGCGCCTTTGCCGCTTTGCTGACGCCCGCCGAACGGCGGCTGTTCGCGCGGCTCGACACGCCGCAGAAGATCCAGGACTTCCTCGACCGCCTGCCGGTGAATTTCGAGCCCGACGGCGACACCGTGATGTCGCCGCGGCGGATGCTGCGCGCGAAGGCGGCGCATTGCGCCGAGGGCGCGCTGTTCGCCGCCGCCGTGCTGATGTTTCACAAGAAGCCGGTCTGGCTCGTCGACCTGCGCGCGCGGCCGAGCGATCACGATCACGTCGTCGCGGTGTTCAAGGAACACGGCCGCCTCGGCGCCATCAGCAAGACCAACCATTCGATCCTGCGCTGGCGCGACCCGATCTACAAAAGCGTGCGCGAACTGGCGGTGAGCTATGCGCACGAATATTGTTTGCCGAGCGGGCAGAAGTCGCTGCTGGCGTTCTCGCGGCCGTTTTCGCTGGCGCGTTATGCGCCGAAGCGCTGGGTGACAGCGGACGAGGACCTCCACTGGCTGATGGACGATCTCGACGCCTCGCCGCACGAGGACGTCGCGCCCAAGCGCGTGAAGCAGCGCCGCTCGCACCCGATCGAGATCAAGGCGCAGGGGATGACGGAGTGGCGGCGACCGCGCAAGGTGAAGCGGTGAACATTGACATCCGCGCGCGCCACGGGCTTCGTTAGCCGCAGGACCGGCCGATGACCACCTTCACCTACACGCGCGAGATCAGGATCGCCTGGGCGCATTGCGACCCGGCCGGCATCGTGTTCAACCCGCGCTTCTTCGAGTTCTTCGACACCAGCTCGTGGGGCCTGTTCGAGGCCGCGCTCGGCGTCAGCCAGCACGACCTCGCGGCGCGCTACGGCATCGTCGGCATCGCGCTGGTCGACGCGCGCGGCAACTTCATGAAGCCGGTCGCTTTCGGCGACACCGTCGCGATTACCTCGCGCGTGTCGGAATTCCGCCGCTCCTCGTTCGACGTCGAGCACAGGATCGTCAAGGCCGGCGAGGTCATGGTCGAAGGCCGCGAGAGCCGCGTCTGGGCCGTGCGGCACAAGGACGATCCCGACCGCATCACCACCGCGCCGATCCCGGCGGAGGTGATCGCGAAATTCGGGTAGCGCCGCGCGCGCGGCTGCAAAACTCACGCGATCTTCACGTACTCGAACTCGCCGGGACGGTTGTCGATGCCGACCTTGGGCGGGGCGATCCACGAGGCGAATTTGCCCGGCTCGTATTGCGGCTGCATCAGGCTCTCGATGAAGTCGCGGTCGGCGTCGTTGGGCAGGAACTCGCTGCGGCGGCGCGCCCAATCGGGATCGGAGAGCACCGTGCCGCCGGTATCCGCCTTGATCTTCGCGAACTCGCCGATGTGGCGGTTGAACGCGACGTGCGGCAATTTGATCTCGAACGGAATGCCGAAGCTCTCGATCACCTTGTTCCAGCGGCCGACGCCGACATTGGCGTCGTTCACGTAATCGTCGCGCAGCCGCATGTTGAGCGCGGAGAGCGCCGGCGCATTCTCGTTCTGGATGTGGCCGTCGATCAGCCGCAGCACCGGATAGGTCGACTGCTCGAGCCTGTGGTCGTCGTCGAGGCGGTTCTCGCGGTAGCGGCCCTTCAAGCCGGCATGGAAGGCGTTCGCCGCATTGGTCGAGATTTCGTTGCCGAACAGATCGAGCGTCAGCGAGAAGTGCAGATTCGCCTTCTTCTGGATGGTCGGCAGGTCGATGACGCCGAGCTTGCGCACACGCGCGATGTCGAAGGGGTCGGCGATCCCCGCCTCCTTCATCGCCTCGCACGTCCGTTGAATGACGCGCGTCACGCCGGTCTCGCCGACGAACATGTGGTGCGCCTCTTCCGTCAGCATGAAGCGGCAGGTGCGCGACAGGGGATCGAAGCCCGACTGCGCCAGCGCCTCGAGCTGCATCTTGCCGTCGCGGTCGGTGAAATAAGTGAACATGAAGAACGACAGCCAGTCCGGCGTCTTCTCGTTGAAGGCCCCTAGCATGCGCGGCGAATCCGCGTCGCCCGAGCGGCGCTGCAACAAGGCTTCCGCCTCCTCGCGGCCGTCGGTGCCGAAATACTTTTGCAGCAGGTAGACCATCGCCCAGAGATGACGGCCCTCCTCGACGTTGACCTGGAACAGGTTGCGCATGTCGTAGAGCGACGGCGCGGTCTTGCCGAGATGGCGCTGCTGCTCGACCGAGGCCGGCTCGGTGTCGCCCTGGATGACGATCAGGCGGCGCAGCATGGCCCGATATTCGCCAGGCACTTCCTGCCACGCCGGCTCGCCCGCATGCGCGCCGAACGGAATGGTGCGGCCCTCCGCCTGCGGCGCGAGAAGAATGCCCCATTTGTAATCGGGCATCTTCACGTAATCGAATTTGGCCCAGCCCTTCGGATCGACGCTTACCGCGGTGCGCAGGTAGACCAGCGACTCCTGGAAGCCTTCCGGCCCCATGTCCTTCCACCAGTCGATGTAGCCGGGATGCCACTTCTCCAGCGCGCGCTTGACGCGCACGTCCTCGCCGAGGCCGACATTGTTCGGGATCAGGCCGTCGTAATCGACCTTGCCGATGCTGGTGGCGACGTTCATGGCCGTTGTCCTTTGACCGTAGTTGCGTGTCCCGGGCGCGGCGCAGCACGTAGAGGTGCGCCGCAGACCCGGGACCCCGGTTCTTCACTCCCAAGGCAACCGGGGTCCCGGATCAGCGGTGCAAGGTTTCGCTGCGCTACACGCTGCACCGCATCCGGGACACGGAGGCCCATCACACCCTGTCCTTCCCGTAACTCGGCTTCACGCCGGAGCCATAGAGCTTCAGCGCGCCCTGCTCGCCGACGGCGTTGGGGCGCTGGAAAATCCAGTTCTGCCAGGCGGTGAGGCGGCCGAAGATTTTCGTTTCCATCGTCTCGGGTCCCGCGAAGCGCAAATTCGCCTCCATGCCGGTCAGCGCGTCCGGCGACTGCGCCGCGCGCTCCTCGACCATCACGCGGAGTTCATCATCAAAATCGAAATCCTCGCGCGCGAAGGTGACGAGACCGGCCTCGTCCGCCGCTTCGGCGTCCAATGCCTCGCCGATACGTGCCTTCAGCGCATCGAGCGTCTCAGGCTCGCCGAGGAGGCGCGCCTGCAAGCGCGTCAGCCCGTTGCCCATCGGATAGAGACCGAAATTCGCCTCTCCGAGCACGATCGCCGCCGGCTGCCGGTTGCCGCCCTCGCGCGTGCCGATCAGCATCATGGCGCGGTCGGACGCGAAGACGAGTTCCGCCAAAGTCCCGGCAAAGCACGAGCCCGGCTCGATCACGGCGATGAAGGTCTTCGGCGTCACGTCGATGCGCTTCAATACACGCTTCACGTAATGCCGCACCTCGCGCAGCAGCCAGTCGCCCTGCCCTGCGGCCAGCAGCGCGTCATGGTCGAGCACGCCTTGCGCCTCGCCGTCGGCTTTCAAGAGGACAACGCCGATGGCCGGCTCGTTGGTGCGCAGGTGCAAAATCGCGTCTTCCAGTTCGCGCGCCATCGCCAGCGGCCAGAACGCCGCGCCGAGCGCATGCGCGGCGGCGGCCGACGCCGGCACGGGCTGCGACGGCCCGCGCACGGTCAACGTCGCGATGCTGCGCGCGCGGTCGATGTCGATCTCGACATGCGCGTAGGTGACGCGGTCGCCGCCGTTCGCGCGCTGCAACGGCGTGAGCGCGATGCCCTTGCCGTCCTTCGGCCGGTCGGACTTCTGCGCCAGCGCATGCGCGCGCGCCTTGACCGCCTCGTCCCATTTCGACGGCGGCACCACCTCGTCGACGAGGCGCCAGTCGCGCGCCTTCGCGCCGCGCAGGCCCTCCTCGGTCGAACAGAATACGTCGGCGCGGTCGCGCCGCACCTTGCGCTTGTCGGTGACGCGCGTCAGCCCGCCGGTGCCCGGCAGCACGCCGAGCAGCGGCGTCTCTGGCAGCGACACGGTCGAGCGCCGGTCGTCGATCAGCATGATGTGGTCGGTGGCGAGCGCCAGCTCGTAGCCGCCGCCGGCGCAGGAGCCGTTGACCGC
Source organism: Pseudolabrys sp. (assembly GCA_035571935.1). Classification (GTDB taxonomy): domain Bacteria; phylum Pseudomonadota; class Alphaproteobacteria; order Rhizobiales; family Xanthobacteraceae; genus Pseudolabrys. The sequence goes on along the minus strand of DATNBL010000097.1, from coordinate 15,133 downwards.
GCTCATATAGATCTGCCGCGAGTTCTCGCTGGCGTCTTCCATGGCGAGCCGCGTCTCGTTGGTGAACTTGCAGAAGTTCACCTTGTGGCCGTGCGTCGCCTTGCCGAGCATACGGATGTTGGCGCCGGCGCAGAACACGTTGTCCTTGCCGGACTTGACCACCACGCAGCGCACTTCCGGATGCTCGAAGCGTAAGCGCTGCACGGCATCGTTCAATTCGATGTCGACGGCGAGGTCGTAGGAGTTGAGCTTGAGCTCGTAGTCGGGCGAGAGGCCGCCGGCCGGATCGACGTCCATGATCAGCGACGCCACCTCGCCGTCGGTCTCGATGCGCCAATGGCGATAGCGGGACGGCTCGGTGCGGAAGTCGATCGTGCTCATCCCGATCCGGTCCTTGGGTGTGTCCTGCCGGGCTCTTCGGCCCTATGCATTATTATGCAGATGACCTACCATCCGGTCCGGGACGCGGCAAGCAAAGTCGCGCCGGAACATCGAAAAGTCCCGCGAAATTGATTGCTTTCGCCGCCCGGGGCCGTCATAGTGCTTGGAAATATAGTGCATATGACGATGACCAATCCGCTCTCCACCCCCGGCGTCCGCGATTCCGAGGCCTATCTCGCCAGGCTCGGTGAGCGCGTGCGCCTGCTGCGCAGCCAGCGCGGCATGACGCGCAAGGCGCTGTCGGCCCACGCGAAAGTGTCCGAGCGGTACCTGGCGCAGCTCGAGGCCGGCAAGGGCAACGGCTCGATCGTGCTCTTGCGCCGCGTCGCCAAGGCGATCGGAACCTCGGTCGCGGAACTCGTGCGCGAAGGCCCCGAGCCGGCGATCGAGCTGACCTTGCTCACGCAATATCTCGAGCGCCTGCCGGCCGACACGCTCGCCGAGGTGCGCAGGCTCGTCACCGAGCGCTTCCGCTCCCCCGCCGAGGCCGACCGCTCGCGCCGCATCGCGCTGATCGGTCTGCGCGGCGGCGGCAAGTCCACCCTCGGCCCGCTCGCGGCGCAGGCGCTCGGCGTGCCCTTCATCGAGCTCGACCGCGAGATCGAGCGCCGCGCCGGCGCTTCTCTCAGCGAGATCTTCGACATGTTCGGCCAGCAGACCTTCCGCCGCGCCGAGCGCGAGGCGCTGGAGGACGTGCTGGCCAAGCACCCGCAATTCGTGATGGCGACGTCCGGCTCGATCGTCACCGAGGCCGCGACGCTCGAGCGCCTGCTCTCCTCCTGCCTCACCGTCTGGGTCAAGGCGGAGCCGGCCGAGCACATGCAGCGGGTGATGAGCCAGGGCGACATGCGGCCGATGGCCGGCTCGCCCCGCGCCATGGCCGACCTCAACTCGATTCTCGACAGCCGCAAGCCGCTTTACGCCAAGGCCGACCTTGCCGTCTCGACCACCGGGCGGACGCCGGAGGAGACGCTGGCGGAACTGTTGCGCGCGGTCGCGGTTCCCGATAATCGCATTGCGCGCCGTTCGGCGTGAGCCACCCTGAATTTCCCTGACAGGAGCCGGCGATAGGCCGGGCAAGGCATGAGCGAGACGATCAAGACTGACGTTGTCATCATCGGCGCGGGCCCGATCGGCCTGTTCGCGGTGTTCGAGCTCGGCCTCTCGACATCAAGGCGCACCTGATCGACATCCTCGACAAGGTCGGCGGCCAGTGCGCCGAGCTCTATCCGGAGAAGCCGATCTACGACATTCCCGGCATCCCGATGGTCACCGGCCACGGGCTGACCGAAGCGCTGATGGAGCAGATCAAGCCGTTCCACCCCACGTTCCATCTCGGCGAGATGGTCCTGAAGGTCGAGAAGCTCGGCGAGACCTCGTTCCGCGTCACGACCGACGGCGGCAAGACATTCGAATGCAAATGCGTGGTGATCGCCGCCGGCGGCGGCTCGTTCCAGCCGAAGCGGCCGCCGATCGCCGGCATCGAGCCCTACGAGGCGAAGTCGGTGCACTACGCCGTGCGCAAAATGGACGCCTTCCGCGGCAAGAACCTGCTCATCGTCGGCGGCGGCGACTCGGCGCTCGACTGGACGCTCAATCTGCAGCCGATCGCCAAGCGCCTGACGCTGGTGCACCGGCGCGACGAATTCCGCGGCGCGCCCGACAGCGTCAACAAGATGCGCGCGCTCGTTGCCGCCGGCGACATGGATCTCAAGATCGGCCAGGTCACCGAACTCGAAGGCTCGGACGGCCAGCTCGTCGCCGCGACCGTCAAGGGCAAGGACACGAGCGACCGCATCGCGTGCGACGCCATGCTGCCGTTCTTCGGCCTGACCATGAAGCTAGGCCCGGTCGCCGACTGGGGCATCAAGATGGAAGACGAATTGATCCCGGTCGACACCGCGGCGTTCGAGACCAACATCCCGGGCATCTTCGCCATCGGCGACATCAACACCTATGCCGGCAAATTGAAGCTCATTCTGTCCGGCTTCCACGAAGGCGCGCTGATGGCGCAGAAGGCTTACCACTACGTCTATCCGGACAAGCGGCTGGTGTTCCAGTACACGACGTCGTCGACCAATTTGCAGAAGAAGCTGGGCGTGGCGTGAGCCTGCGAGCGCGCCGCACGCAGGCTTCACCTCTCCCATAGGGAGAGGTCGGATCGCCGCAGGCGATCCGGGTGAGGGGTTACAAACTTCAGATTCAGTATCCCCCTCACCCCGGCCCTCTCCCCGAAGGGGAGAGGGAGCCCGCAGTGCCTGCGGCAATGTCGACGACGAATTTCTTTCGCTCCAAGAGATAGCTCAATGCCCCACATCACCTTCATCGAGCACGACGGCACGAAGCACACGGTCGAGGCCGAGCTCGGCGCCACCGTGATGGAGACGGCGCTGAAGAATGACATCGGCGGCATCGTCGCCGAGTGCGGCGGCTCGTGCACCTGCGCCACCTGCCTCGTGCATGTCGACGAAACGTGGACCGACATCGTCGGAAAGCCGCATCCGGAAGAAGACCAGATGCTCGACGCCGCCTTCGAGGTGAAGCCGACCTCGCGCCTGTCGTGCCAGATCAAGGTGACCGACGCGCTCGACGGCCTGATTGTGCACACGCCGTCCTACCAGGGCCGCTAGAGCCCCCGCCCTTCCCGCGCACGCCGCCCTCTGGCAGAATTGAAAAGCCGGTATAAACGGCGGATAAATTTTGTGCAGGGAGGCGACAATGCTCACGCGAAGAGGTTTCGCAGGCGTAGCGGGCTGCGCGATCTGCAGCCTGGCGGGCTTTGCGGCGACCGAAGTCATGGCGCAGGGCGCGCCGGCGACGACGGCGAACGGAGTGACGCGGAAAATCCTGTCGCGCACCGACGGCCCCGCCGCCGGCTACGAGACGATCATCATGGACGTGACGCTCGATCCGGGCGCTGTCATCGCGCGCCATACCCATCCGGGAATCGAGTCGACGTACGTCATGGACGGCGGCTTCGAGCTTCCCGTTCAGGGCCAGCCGACCAAGATGGTGAAGGCGGGCGACGCATTCCAGATTCCGCCGGAGACGCCGCATGCGGGCGGCAAGCCGCCGACCGAGAAGACGCGGCTGATGATCAATTACATCGTGCAGAAGGGCAAACCGCTCGCCACGCCGGCGTAAGCGCGCCGGCACAAGGCCGGTGGCGCCGCACGGCGCCGCCGGTGTCATCCGATCGTCAGTCCGGAAGCACCGTCATGCCGCGTTTCGCGCATCGTCTCGCTTTGGCCGTCGCGCTGCTCGCCTGGACCTTGCCGGCGCAGGCCGCCGACGTCCGCGTCATGATTTCGGCCGGCTTCTTCCACGTCTATGCCGCGCTCGGCCCGGCTTACGAGAAGGCGACCGGCAATCATCTCGTCACCATCCGCGGCCCCTCGCTCGGCGATTCACCGGAGGCGATCCCGGCGCGATTGACGCGTGGCGAGGAGGCCGACGTCACCATCATGGACGGCGCCGGCGCCGACTACCTGATCGCGCACAAGCTCATCCGCGCCGACAGCAAGATGCCGCTGGCGCAATCCTTCATCGGAATGGTGGTCAAGTCCGGCCAGCCCAAGCCCGACATCGGCACGGTCGAGAATTTGCGCAAGGTGCTGCTGGCGGCCAAGTCGATCGCGTTTTCCGACTCGAGCAGCGGCACTTATCTGTCGACCGTCGGCTTCAAGAAGATCGGCGTTGCGGACGCCGTCGCGGCGAAGTCGCGCAAGGTGCGCGGGCCGCCGTCGGGCGAGCCGGTCGCCGCCGTCGTCGCGCGCGGCGAGGCCGAGATCGGCTTCCAGCAGGTGCCCGAGCTCATCAACGTCCCCGGCGCCGATTTCGTCGGCACCGTGCCGCCCGAGGTGCAGCCGCCGACCTATTTCATCGGCGCGCTGACCACCAACGCGCGCCAGCCGGAGGCGGCCGTGGCGCTGCTGCGCTTTCTGTCGTCGAAGGACGCCGCCCCCGTCATCGCCAAGGCGGGGCTCAAGCCGCTGGCGCAGTAGGCGCGCTCAAAACCCCGTCGCGAAGCGCGCCATCACCACGATGATCGCCACCTGCATCGTGCCCTGCACGGCGACGATGCGCACGTAGGTCTTCATCCAGCGCGCGATTTTGGCGCCGTCGGGCTGCGGCTTCTGCATCTCGAAGTAGAGGCGCAGATTGGTCGGCAGGAGATAGCCGAGCCCCTGCACCGTCAGCACGGTGACGATGTCGAGCGCCGCGATCACCCACCAGAACTGCGGATAGGCAAGGTCGAGAAAGCCGAGCCGCACCGCGAGGAACCAGCCGGCGGTCGAGGTGATGGTCGAGAGCGCCGGCATCAGGATGAGCGTGCGCGGGATGATGCCGCTCATCACCGCCTTGCGCGTTTCCGGCGAGACGCGGCGCAGCACCGGGCCGACGATGAAGCCCATGAACAGGTCGATGCCGGTCCACAACGCGCCGGCCATCACGTGCACGAAATTGAGGAACCAGAGGCTGTCGCCGAGGATGGCCACGACCATCGCGGCGAGCGCGGCCAGCGCCGGGATGAGATACCAGGGCCGGAAGGGCGAGGCGATCGCCGGCGGCGCGGCTGCGCCCGGCGCGGCAAGGACGGTTTCGGTCATGGCGATTCCCCGGCTCGTACACCGCGCATTGTAGCGGCCGCGCCGCGCCGCGCCATCGCCCTATCCGTCGTCCCGGATCAGTCGCGCCGGTGCCGCTTCTTGTGCCGCGCGGGCGCGGCGGCGCCGGTGTAGCGCGGGTTCTCGAAGCAGTCGCCGATGCGGCCGCCGGCGACCGTGTCCCAGCACTGTTGATGGGTCGAGAAGCCGCAATTGGTGCCGTTGCTGCCCTCGAGGCCGCCGCCGTAGATCGCGCACCACGGATATTCGATCTCGGCCTGGGCCGGGGCCGGCGCCAGCAGCACCGCGCCGCCGATCACGCCCGCCGCCATCGCGGCCGCCGCAACAATCGTTTTCATGATCCCGATCTCCTGGCGTCCTGCCCGCGCCCGCCCCCCGCTTCATATAGCTAAACGTGAACCGCAAGGGAAACCTGTGCCCGCGGAACTGGACGGGCGCGGCCCGCCGGACTATCACGCGGCTTGGGCCGCGGCCCGCCGCCTTGATGAACCCCGCCGACGAAAGGACATTCCGTGACTTCCACCCCCGCGACCGAAGACATGCTCTACGAGGTGAAGGACGGCATCGGCTGGGTCACCTTCAACCGCCCGCAGGCCCGCAACGCCTTCACCTTCGCGATGTACGAGCGGCTGGCCGAGATCAGCGAACAGGCCAATACCGACAAGTCGATCAAGGTGCTGGTGTTCCAGGGCGCCGGCGAGAAGGCCTTCGCCGCCGGCACCGACATCAACCAGTTCCGCGCCTTCAAGTCGCCGGAGGACGCGCTCGCCTACGAGAGCCGCATCGACCGCGTGCTCGGCCAGCTCGAGACCTGCCGCGTGCCGACCATCGCCGCGATCAACGGCGCCTGCACCGGCGGCGGCGCCGGCATCGCCGCCTGCTGCGACATCCGGATCGGCACGAAGACGGCGCGCCTCGGCTTTCCGATCGCGCGCACGCTCGGCAACTGCCTGTCCATGTCGAACCTGTCGCGGCTGACCGCTTTGGTCGGCCCGGCGCGGGTGAAGGATATGATCTTCACGGCGCGGCTCGTCGAGGCGGAGGAAGCAGCCGCCGTCGGCCTCCTGACCGAAGTGGTCGAGGACGGCGCCGCGCTGCAAAAGCGCGCGGCCGAGATGGCGGCGCTCATCGCGACGCACGCGCCGCTGACCATGACCGCGATCAAGCAGGGCCTCGCCCGCCTGATGACGCGGCTGACGCGCGAGGAAGGCGAGGACCTCATCCTCATGTGCTACATGAGCAAGGATTTCCGCGAGGGCATGGACGCGTTCCTCAACAAGCGCCCGCCGCAGTGGAAGGGGGAGTGAGTTAAGCTCGCAGCGCTCGTCGCTGTGCCCTCTCCCCCTGTGACTAGCGCCTCGCCCGCGGCGCGATCAAAACATCCTGAACTAACCTCGCCGCAACCATGTTGTTTCGGACAGGCCGGCGGCGCTAGGCTGGCGGCAGGGACCCTGGCGAAGCGGAGCGGGCGATGGTCAATCGGCTGGCGGGATCGGCCGCGGCGATGCGGTATTGGCGGCCGGTCGCGCTCGCCGCGGTAACCGCGCTGACGGCCCTGACCGCCGATGCGTCGGCGAAACCGGCGCGTCAGGCGCAACCGGCCGAAACGGCGGCCCCGCGCCCCGCCGGCGAGCCGATCATGGCGATCGTCTCCATCAAGGCGCAGCAGGTCACCTTCTACGATGCCGACGGCTGGATCCTGCGCGCGCCGGTATCGACCGGCGTCACCGAGCGCGAGACGCCGGCCGGCGTCTTCGCCGTCCTCGAGAAAGAAAAAGACCACCACTCCACGATGTATGACGACGCGTGGATGCCGAACATGCAGCGCATCACCTGGAACGGTATCGCGCTGCACGGCGGACCCCTGCCCGGTTACGCCGCCTCGCACGGCTGCATCCGGATGCCCTACGGATTTGCCGAGAAGCTGTACGACAAGACGCGGATCGGCATGCGCGTTATCATCGCGCCAGACGATCCGGCCCCGGTGGAGATTTCGCATCCGGCGCTGTTGACGCCGAAGCCGGACGCGCTCGCCGCCGCGCCGGCGCGCGCCGAGACGCTCACGCGCGAGGCCGCCGAGGCCGCAGCCTCCGCCGCCGACGCCAAGAAGGCGGCCGCGCGCGCGGCTCGCGAGGCGAAATCGCTGACCGCTTCGCTGCGCGGGTTGAAATCGGCCAAGGCCCGCGCCGACGCCGAGCTGGCGTCCGCCGAACGGGCGCTTGCCGCAGCCACGACAGATCGGGCGAAAGCGCGGGCCGAGGAGCGGAAGCAAAAGGCGGCCGCCAGGGCGGCGGAGGCCGGAACGCGGCTCGACACCGCCACGGCCGATGCGACGGCGGAACGCGATGCCGGCGCGGCCGCCAAGGATGCCGTGAAGGCGGCCGAGAGCAAGAAGACCGCCGCCGCCAAGGCGGCGACCGAAGCCAGGCTCGCGCTCGAACCGGTCTCGATCTACATCAGCCGCGCGACGCGGAAGCTTTACGTCCGCCGCAACACGCACAGGCACTGGCCCGACGGCGGCGAGGTCTTCGACTCGTCGATCGAGGTCCCGGTCACGATCCGCGATCCCGACAGGCCGATCGGCACGCATGTGTTCACGGCGATGGCGCGCACCGATACGGGCCTGCGCTGGAGCGTGGTGACGATCGATCATGGCGACGAGGCCAAGGACGCGCTCGACCGCGTCACCATCCCGCAGGACGTGCTCGACCGCGTCGCGCCGACCGCCGCGCCGCGCTCCTCGATCATCATCTCGGACGAGCCGCTGAGCAGCGAGACCAACTATCGCACCGAATTCGTCGCGGTGCTGAGCAACCAGCCGCAGGGCGGATTCATCACGCGCCAGCCGAGCAACAATGTCGACGTTGCCGGCGACGACGACTACCGCGGCGGCGGCAGCTTCCCGTATTATCGCGACAACTGGGACAACAATTCGTACCGGCGCAGCGGCGGCTATTATTATCGGCCGCGCCGGGGCTGGACCTGGCCGTTCTGATCTCCGCCCGTCATTTCGCGGCGGATTTGGAATACTGCGCGTAGAACTCGGCGACGCGCTGGCGCCACATGCCGACGAAGTCGGCCGACGTGACCCGGTTGACGTTTTTCCAGACGCGCTTGACGGCCGGAAGCGTGTTGCCCCAGATCGCGCGCTTGCACCACTTCTCGCCTTTTTCCTTGCCCTCGTAGGTCGCGCACATCGACCGCCAGGCAAGCCGGCGCGGCTTGCTCAAATGCTCCACCGCGCCTTCGACGCCCTGTTGGTGAATGAGGTAGATGTCATTGAAGGTCGGCGTCCGCTGCGTGAACATCTCGAACATGACGTTTTCGGTCATGAATTTCAGCGCGGCGGCGACGGTGTTGTCGCGCGCGTCGAGGATGTCGCCGGAGCCGTACATTTCGAATTCCTTCTGGCTCAGCTGAAACAGGCCGATATACGACCCGGTGCGCTGCTTCGGGTCGAAGCCGGACTCGATCCTGGCGACCGTCTTCATGAAGGAGAAGTCGAGCTTTAAAAGATCGGAGACGCGCTTGATCTCGTCGATCGGCGCGCCCGGCGGAATGCTTTTCAAGGAGTCGAGCACGGTCTCCGCCGGCTTGGTCGCGGGCGGGATTTCCGAATAGGCATAGTAATGCAGGTACGACAGATCCCGCTGTGCGTCGTCGTCCGCGGCGGGCGCGACCGGCGAGGAAATCGTCGCGACCGTGACCGGGGCCGTGTCGACCGCAACGGGTGCAGCCGCGTCCTCGAGCCGCGCCTCCTGCTGCGGGGCGGGAACCTGCGCGGGCTCCGGCGCGGCAGATGCCGGCTCGACGTCGGGCACCCGCGCCTCGTTAGGCCGCGCGTCACTCATTGGGAGCGGCGGCAGCACGGGCTTCTGCTCATGCGCAACGGGAGGCAGCGCGGCCAGTTCCAATGGCGCGGACGGCGCGACGGACGGCGCCGGCCGATCGACGTGCCGATACGCCACCGCGCCTGTCAGCACCGCCACCACCGCGACGAGGCCGGCCCACCAGAACCTTCGCATTCCCGCTCCCCAGGCCGCCGGCGTCCGCCGGCCGGCGGCATCATAGCCTGCGGCGGCGGACCATGCGAACCGGCGGCGGCACAAGGTTAAGCGACGCCCTCGCAAGCCCGCGCGTTTACGGCATCGACGATCAGGCATCGCACCCTTGAATAAGTCGCACCCCCGTGCGCAGATTGCGCAAAATTGCCGTCCGCTAACGGTCCGGGGGTGCGATGCGCTTGAATCTGGGGTGTGGCAACCGGAAGGTGCCGGGCTGGGTCAACGTCGATAAAGTGCAGGCCTGTCATCCCGACCAGGTCGTGGATCTGGAACAACTGCCATGGCCCTGGGCCGACGATTCAGTCGAAGAGGTCATGCTCTCACACGTGCTGGAGCACCTTGGCGAGGACACGAAAACCTACCTCGGCCTTATCAAGGAGCTTTATCGGGTCTGCCGTAACGGCGCGAAAATTGTAATTCTCGTTCCGCATCCCCGGCATGATTTCTTCCTCGACGATCCCACCCACGTCCGGACGATCACGCCCGGCGGCCTCGCGCTGTTTTCGCAGAAGGCAAACCGTCAGTGGATCGCGAGCGGCGCCGCAAATACACCGCTTGGCATCTATCACGGCGTCGATTTCTCAATCGAGTCGGTCAATCTCCCGCTCGACGAACCGTGGCGCACGCGCCATGAGCGCAAGGAAATCGCCGACGACGAGCTTCAGCACGCCGTGCGCCATTACAACAATGTCGTCGTCGAGTTTCAGATCGTGTTGCGCGCCGTGAAGCCCGCCGGCAGCATGGGGTGAGTCTGAACCGGCGCCGATAAGCGGATCGGGAGGCGCTGGCCGCTGCGCCCTCGCCGGCGACGCCGCGCGCGCCCGATGGGCGGCCGCGCAAATCCGCGCTACGATGGCGTGACCGGCGCCCTTCAAGAGGCGCCCGTGCAGGGGGAGACATCCATGATCGATCGCCGCCGATTGCTGCTGACCGCCGCCGGCGCAAGCCTCGCGCTCACAACCGGCGCCCGCGCCGACGACGCCTGGCCGACGCATCCGGTGCGAGTCATCGTGCCCTACCCGGCCGGCGGCTCGACCGACGTGCTCACGCGCATCCTCATGGAGAGGTTCAGGGAGGCGCTCGGGCAAAGCTTCGTGGTCGAGAACCGCAGCGGCGCGGGCGGCAATATCGGCATGGCCGTCGTCGCCGGCAGCCCCGGCGACGGTTACATGATGGGCGCGGCGACCATCGGCCACTTCGCCATCAACCAGTATCTCTACAAGACCATGCCGTTCGACGCCGAGAAGGACCTGCTCCCGGCGTCGCTGACCTGGGAACTGCCGAACGTCTTCGTCGTCGCCGCCGACCGCGTGCCGGCAAAGTCGGTCGCCGAGTTCATCGCCTGGGCGAAACAGAAGGGCGAGGTCACATTCGGCTCACCCGGCGTCGGCACCTCGCCGCATCTCTCCGGCGTGCTGTTTTCCAAGACCGCCGGCATCAAGGCGACGCACGTGCCGTTCCGCGGCGCGGCGCAGACCATCCCGGCGATGCTCGCCGGCGACGTCAACTTCGCCATCGACAACCTCGCGTCTTACGTCGGCACCATCCAGTCCGGGCAGATGCGCGCGCTTGCCGTGACGTCGGCGCAGCGCTGGCCGACCATGCCGGACGTGCCGACGATGGGAGAAGCGGGCGTGAAGGACTTCATCGTCACCTCGTGGGCGGCCTTCGTGTTCCCCAAGGGGACGCCGCGCGCGATCGTCGACAAGGTCTCGGGCCTGATGAAGACCATCGCCGCCGACCAATCGATCCAGAAGCGCTTCCAGGTTGCCGGCGCGCGCTGCATCGCCTCGACGCCCGAGGAGGCCCGCGCCTACGCGCAGCGCGAGGCGGCGAAGTGGAAGGACGTGGTCGCGCTCTCCGGCGCGAAGGTGGAATAGGTTTTGTTCATGCCCACCATCGCCATTCTCGACGACGACCACATCCTGCGCCTGATCCGTTACGCCATTGCCGGGCCGGGCGAGGTCACGCAGGCGTGGGCGCAAGGGTTCTTCCTGCCGGAGGAGGCCAAGCTCGCGCGCGTCACCGCCGCCGGCGACGGCCTGCACGCGGCCGACGGCGTGACGCTGCTGCCGCTCGGCACGGACGTCCGCACAGGCGGCGACCTCGACGTGCTGATTTTCCGCCGCGGCAAGATCGACGCCGCGCTGATGGACGCGCATCCGCGCCTGCGGCTGATCCAGCGCATCGGCGAGCGCGCCGACCAGATCGACCTCGCCGCCGCGAAGGCGCGCCAGATCGCCGTCTCCTGCGTGCCGCGGCCGTCGCTGCAACTGACCGCCGAGCACGCGATGCTGCTGATGCTGGCGCTCGGCAAGCGGCTGATCGCCGCCGACGCGGCGACGCGCGCCGGCGCCTATGACGCAAACCGCGTGCATCCCGATCACGGCGTCGCCTACAACTGGACGCGGCAGGCGCCGCTCGCCGGGCTTTACGGCAAATCGGTCGGCATCGTCGGCATGGGCGAGGTCGGCGGCATGCTGGCGCGCATGGCGGGCGCGTTCGGCGCGCGCGTTCTCTACTGCAACCGCACGCGGCTGCCGCCGGAGAAAGAAACCGCGCTCGGCGTCGACTACCGCGCGCTCGACGCGCTGCTCGCGGAGGCCGACTTCGTCTCGCTCAACGCCTCGAACCTGCCGGACAACAAGGGCATGATCGACGCGAAGTTTTTCGCGGCGATGAAACGCACGGCCTATTTCGTCAACACCAGCCGCGGCCGCATGGTCGACGAAGCCGCGCTGGCCGAGGCGCTGACGCGCGGCACCATCGCCGGCGCCGGGCTCGACGTGTTCTTCGAGGAGCCGCTGAAACTGCCCTCGCCGCTCGCCACCGCGCCGAACGTGATCCTGACGCCGCACATCGCCGGCGGCTCGCGCACCGGGATCATCGAGGAGGTTGCGGCGGTGCTTGGCAATTGCCGGGCCATCCTCAAGAGCGGGGAATTGAAATACCGGGTGGCGTGAGCAACGCCGCGAGCACGGCGGGCCCCCTCTCCCCTGTGGGGAGAGGGTTGGGGTGAGGGGGTTCCGGACTCTCGAATTTTGTAACCCCTCACCCGGATCGCCTTCGGCGATCCGACCTCTCCCTATGGGAGAGGTGAAGAAGCGCCCTACTTCGCCTCCGCGATCTTCTCCCACACCAATTCGCGGTGCTGCGTCTTGCCCTGCCAGACGCGCGGCTTTTGCGTCAGCACGAGCCGCCCGTCGCGGAACGCCGTGAACCGCGTCTGCTCGCCGCCGACGCGCTTGGCCTCGGCGCTCGCATCGACGCGCGTCACCAGCGTCTGGCCGTCCCAGGTGTAGTTGCCGCAATACGACATGTACTCGCGCACGCTCTCGCCCGCCGGCAGTTCCTTCCGCGAGTCGCACAGGACCGACATCATCCGCCCGTCGGCGTAGAAGACGAGCAGCCCGCGCGGGTCTTCTCCATAGGGCGGATGCATCGGCTGCCCGTCGTCGCCGCGCGCCGACGTTTCCGCCAGCCGCCACACGCCCACGATCTCGCTCACGGCACCTTCAGCCCGAGCTTCTTGATCAGCGCCGCCCACTTGCCCTCGTTCTCCTTGATGTTGGCCGCGTAGGCTTCCGGCGTCGACGGCATCGCCGCGCCGCCGTCGTCGATCAGCCGCTGCTTGATGTCCGGCATCGCCAGCACCTTGTTCAATTCCTTGTTCAGCCGCGCGACGACGTCCTTCGGCGTCCTGGCCGGCGCGACCAGGCCGTAATACTGCACGATGTCGAGCGGGATGCCGGCCTCCTTGGTCGTCGGCACGTCCGGGATCGCGGCGAGGCGCTCGGGCGCGGCCACCGCGATGGCGCGGATGCCGCCGGCCTTGATGTTGCCGATCGCCGGCGGCAGCGTGTTGAAGGCGAGCTTGACGTGGCCGCCGAGCAGGTCGGTGGTCAAGGGCCCGGTGCCCTTGTAGGTGACGATAACGATGTCGGCCTTGGTCATCGACTTGAACAGCTCGGCGCCGAAATAATTGAGCGTCGGCGACGGCGGCGTGCCGATGTTGAGCTTGCCCGGCTCCTTCTTCGCAAGCGCGACGATGTCGGTCATCGTCTTCACCGGCAGCGAGGGGTGCGCCATGACGACGATCGGGATCGAGGCGACGATGCCGATCGGCGCGAAGTCCTTTTCGAGGTCGTAGCCGGGATTTGACGGCAGCGAGGCGCCGGTCACCAGCATCAGGATGGTGTAGCCGTCGGGGGCCGAGCGCGCGGCGTCGCGCACGCCGATCACCGAGCCGGCGCCGGGCCGGTTGACGACGATGACCTGCTGGCCGAGGCCCTCGGAGAGCTTGTTGGCGATGACGCGGCCGACGGTGTCGACGCCGCCGCCGGCCGGATAGGGCACGATCAGGCTGATGGTGCGGGCGGGATAGTCCTCGGCGCCCGCGGCGCCCGCGGTCAGCGCCAGCGCCGCGGCGGCGATGGCGAACAGCCCCGCGCGTGTTGTTGTGCGCATGGTGTGTCTCTCCCCCAAGTGTTCGTTGTTCGGCTTGTCGTTATAGGCGTCGTCCCTGCCCGATGATGGCAGGGATCGGCATGAGGGGAAACAACGCGGAGGTGGCGGAAAGTCCGTTTCGGAGGGTGAAAGGCAGGGCCGGTCGGTTACAGATTGAACATCCTACCGACTACATTTTTGGCCCAGAGCGATTGCAGTCGCCCGAGCCTTTTCAACCACGCGCTTATTTGCGGTCCGGTCATACCATTGAGATTTTCGCTCAATTTCGCGCGAAAGATGCTCAACACGGCCACGAAGCTTTTGATTTTCCACCTTGGTAAGACGATCTCGCAACATCAAATCCAGAGATCGGGATAGAGTAAGAATCGATTCGTACAACTCGCGCTCGTTGGCGAAGTCCAGACCAATGAACGCTTCGGCTGCCTGATTCATTACATTAAGCATGCTCTGCTTAGCGCTTACGAAGATTACATTGTCTAGCCCTTCCCCACCGTAGGTCCTTATTCGCATTCCTTCTGATTTGAGGACCTTCGATACTTCATATGCGATCGTGGTCTTCCCGGACCCACCCTTCCCATAAAGAAAGGTGCGCGGCTCATCGGACAGCTTGAGCCACCTAAAAATTTTATCGATAGTGCTTAAGCGGCCAACAAATCTCTTAATTGTGGCTGGGCTTGGCGGGAGACCGCCACTAAGTGAGGACTCAGCCTCAGCGTCGGACGCCTCAGTTGCGCGACAATATAGTAGAGACACATGGCGCGGTTCTGCAGATACTACTTCGTGATTTTGACGGACCCAAATGACGTTTGCGCGCTGCTTACCAAATGGCTTATCGAATCGAAGCGGCAGCTCGGTCGAATTGACAGGGCAGACAAGAAGAACATCAATGGCGGACGAGGTTCCCGTATCGTAGCGACGACATGATAGGGATACGGATGCGGAAAGAATTTGATCAAGTGCCTGTTGAAGGCGATCGATGTTTGGAGAAACTTTGTTGTGTCCCGCGGTGCGCAGTTCGTCATGGACGCCAAAGACAATAATTCCGCCATACGAGTTAGCAAAAGCGCAAATAAGTCGCGCAATTCCCGCGAAATAATCGTCCGAATAGGAGAAGGGCCATTCCCGCTTAAAGTCCCACACAGGACCTTCTTGCGGCACAAAACTTCCGTCCGGCTGCATCAAGGAAGAAAGGAGTGCCGACCGATCTTCTGGTAACTGGCCCTTCTCAATCGCGGCCTTTATGGCGTCCATAGTCAAGAACCCTCCCCGCCCCTCGATTTCTATACCATCACGGGTTGAGTTTGCGAAATTTGCCCCGACCCCTTGACATCCATCCTAGTCTCCCTATCCTAGGCTTATCCACCCCCGCGAGGGGCGTTCTGCAGGACACTACTCAACGTGGGGTGGACGGCGGCGCCCGCGAGCGGGGCTTGTAACCCCGCGCCCGGGAGGCCCCGCACAGCCGCCCGCCGGCATTAAGACCGGCCGCCCACGAGCAGGGCTGCACGTGGCGGAGATGAAGGGGTGGCGGGT
>DATNBL010000096.1:0-8076 GCA_035571935.1 Pseudolabrys sp. | reverse complement strand
CAGCCACGGCTATGGCGGGCGCGAGGGATACCAGCGCTTCATCGAAGCCGGGCAATGGAAGGGAGCGGTCGAGGACGCCGTGCGCCAGGCCGTGGTCAATCTCGAAGCGGTGCCGGCGCCCGCGGGCGAAATGGATGTCGTGCTCGGCTCAGGCTGGCCCGGCGTGATGCTGCACGAGGCGGTCGGGCACGGGCTCGAGGGCGATTTCAATCGCAAGAAAACCTCCGCCTTCGCCGGCCTCATGGGCAAGCAGGTTGCGGCCAAGGGCGTCACCGTCGTCGACGACGGCACCATGCAGGACCGCCGCGGCTCGCTCTCCATCGACGACGAGGGCACGCCGACCAACCGCACCGTGCTGATCGAGGACGGCATCCTCGTCGGCTACATGCAGGACCGGCAGAACGCGCGGCTCATGGGGATGAAGCCGACCGGCAACGGCCGCCGCGAGAGCCACGCGCACGTGCCGATGCCGCGCATGACCAACACATACATGCTCGCCGGCCAGCACGACCCGAAGGAGATGATCGCGTCGGTGAAGAACGGCCTCTACGCCGTGAACTTCGGCGGCGGTCAGGTCGACATAACCTCCGGCAAGTACGTGTTCCAGTGCACCGAGGCTTATAAGATTGAGAACGGCAAGGTCACCGCGCCGGTGAAAGGCGCGATGCTGATCGGCAACGGCCCAACCGACTTGAATCGTATCACCATGATCGGCAACGACTTCGCGCTCGACCCCGGCATCGGCACCTGCGGCAAGAACGGCCAGGGCGTGCCGGTCGGCGTTGGCCAGCCGAGCTTGCGCATGGACAAGATCACCGTCGGGGGGACCGCCTGATGGCGACCACCGATGAGACCGCAAAGTCCGCCTCACGCTTGCGCGGCTGGGTGAGAAATATCGTCGACATCGTCGCCATCATCGCCATCGTGATGGCGGCGAAGACGGCGATCGCCGAGCCGTTCTACGTTCCGTCCGGCTCGATGGAGCCGACGCTGCAGATCGGCGACGAGTTGCTCGCGACCAAATACCCCTACGGCTATTCGACCGCGTCGCTGCCCGGCTTCGTCACTTTGCCGAACAGCGGCCGCGTCTTCGGCGAACTGCCGAAGCGCGGCGACGTCGTCGTGTTCCGCTGGCCGGGCGACCGCTCGCAGGTCTGGGTCAAGCGCGTCATCGGCCTGCCTGGCGACCGCATCGCCATGCGCGACGGCCGCGTCATCATCAACGGCACGCCGGCCGGCCTGAAGGCCGACGGCACCGGCCAGTCCGAAAACGAGGACGGCGGCCGCACCCGCGCCGCGCGTTACATCGAGACGCTGCCCGGCGGCCGCAGCCACGTCATCTTCAAGCTGACGCCGTCCGAGCCGCTCGACAACATGGCCGAGATCACCGTGCCGCCCGGCCGCCTGTTCGTCATGGGCGACAACCGCGACAACTCCGCCGACAGCCGCGTGCCGCTGCGCGAGGGCGGCGTCGGCCTCCTCCCCGTCTCCGACCTGGTCGGCCGGGTCGACGCCATCGTCGGCTCGTGGGACCTCGGCATGAAGCACCAGCCGATCTGGACCTGGCCGTCGGGCCTGCGGCTGTCACGGTTCTTCACGGCGGTAGAGTGAAGGAACGCGGCCACCATGTGTCAGCCGGCGTACAATACTCAATTTGAGTAAGCGGCTCAGGCCTGCAACGCATGGGAGCCAGCGTCGCATGACCCTTCCGTGGCGTGCGGAATGACGCTACATATATTGCATCTCGAATGGGGGACTTGACCGGGACTAGACGCCGATGCCCACGCAGCCCTGGTTTCCATCCGGACTACCGACCGTTCCTCACCTCCAAGCCGGCAGTCATCTCGCGCACGTCTTCGCGTCGGGCGAGGAGCTGCGCGACGTGCTGGTGCCGTACATCAAGGCCGGGCTCGATAACAACGAGCGCTGCCTCTGGGTGACCGGCCGCGACTTCAATGCCGAGGAAGCCCGTTCCGCCTTGCGGGCGGTGGTGCCCGATCTCGACAAGCGCGAGCGACGCAAGCAGGTCGAAATCGCCGATGCGGGCGAATGGTACACCGCGCAGGGAAGGCCGCAGCCGCGCGAACTGGTCGATCAATTGCTCCGGCGCGGCGAAGCGGCGCTTGCCGACGGCCACACCGGCCTGAGGACCAGCGGCAACTGCGCCTGGGTGGCGCGGGAGCAATGGGCGGACTTCGTCGAGTACGAGCGGTTGGTGCAGGCCTCCGTTCGCGGCCGTCCGATGGTGTGCCTGTGCAGCTACTGCGCCAGCCAGGTGCGCGACGGCATGCACCTCGACGTGATGGACAACCACGACCTGATGGTGCCCGGCGCGCCGCGGCCGCGACGCGCCTTGAACGGCGCCGCCATCCGGCCTTCGGCCGGGGAGACGGCGGCCGAGCGGGCGTTGCGCCTCGCCCTGGAGCGGCAGAAGCGTACCTTCGACCTGGCGATGGTGGCGTCGCAGATGGGCACGTGGCGCTACACGATGGCCGACAACATCTGTGTCTACGACGAGAACGCGCAGCGTCTCTATGGCCTGACCCAGGCGCGCTTCCTTCACGACGAGGACGGCGTTAAGGAGAAATTCCACGCCGACGACCTGCCGCTGATGTGGTCGCGCGTCGCCAAGGCGCTCGATCCCAACGGCGACGGCCACTACGACGTCGAATACCGCGTCAAGCAGCGCGACGGCAGCTGGCGCTGGCTCAGCGCGTGGGGCTACGTCGAGTTCGAAGGCGAAGGCCCGGAGCGCAAGCCGGTCGCGATCACCGGCGCGAGCCGCGACCTGACCCAGCTCAAAGAAGCCGAGGAATTGCAGCGGCTGCTCAACAACGAGCTCAAGCATCGCGTCAAGAACACGCTCGCGACGATCCAGGCGATCGCCTGGCAGACCTTGCGCAGCGCGCGCGACCTGCCCTCGGCCCGTGAGGCGCTCGACCGCCGCATCCGCGCGATGGCGCAGGCGCACGACCTGCTGACGTCGCGCGCGCCTGGACCGGCGCGAATTTGACCGACGTGGTCTCGCGCTCCCTGGAGGCCTTCCCGCGCGCGAGGCTGCAAATGTCGGGCGCGCCGATCGACGTGTCGCCGAGGCATGCGCTCGCGCTGTCGCTGGCGCTGCACGAGCTCGCGACCAACGCGACGAAATACGGCGCGCTGTCGAGCCCGGATGGCCGCGTGAACGTGCGGTGGGGCGTCGACAGCCGCAAGCTGCGCCTCGATTGGGCCGAGAGCGGCGGCCCGCCGGTCGCGCCGCCGCAGCGGAAAGGCTTCGGCAGCCGGCTGCTCGAAGAGCTCGTGCTTCGCGACCTCGGCGGCGACATCAAGCTCGACTTCGCCGCCTCCGGGGTGCAGTGCCGCATCGCGGCCGAGCTCTGACGCGGCGCCGCGGCCATTCGGCGCCACTTGCTGCCGCGAACCGTGAATTGCAATCGGCAACGCGCTAGCGCATTTCGTGCATAAATGCTGCGTAAAACGCGGAATTTCTCCAATTCACGGTTGTTTCAATTCCGGCTAGCATGATCGCCCTGTGGAATTGGTCTGTTGCGTGGGGGCGTTCATGTCGTTGTCCCGCTCAGTGCCTGACACGGCGCCGCGCGTCAAAGTGCGCGAGCAGGTGAAGCGCGCGATCCGCATGCCGATGAAGAAGGTCGGCCACGCCATCGAGCGATGGGTCGCGGAGCAGTCGCCGGTCGGCACCGCATCCCTCATCGACTCGCGGGCCTTCGAGTGGGTGGAGCGGCTGGAGCAGAACAGCGACGCGATCAAGCGCGAGTTGGTGTCCCTGCTCGACCGGCAGAAACAGTTGCCGAACATCCAGGACATGTCGCCGCGCCAGACCAACCTGAGCAAGGCCGACGGCTGGAAAACGTATTTCTTCTATCTGTTCGGCCACCGGATCGGCGACAGCTACAGGAGCTGCCCCGAGACCGGCAGGCTGCTCGACTCCATTCCCGACCTCCAGCTCGCGTTCTTCTCGGTGCTGGCGCCCGGCATGCACATCAAGGCGCATCGCGGCAGCTACAAGGGCGTCGTGCGCTGCCACCTCGGTCTGATCGTGCCGGAGCCGAACGCGGACGTGCGCATGCGCGTCGGCGACGCGATGGTGCATTGGGAAGAAGGAAAATGCGTCGTGTTCGACGACACCTACAAGCACGAGGTCTGGAACGACACCGACGGCATGCGCGTCGTGCTGCTCATCGACGTCTGCCGGCCCCTTCCCGCATGGCTGACACGGGTGAACAAGACCGTGCTCAATCTCGCCGGCTACCTGCCCGAGGTGCACAAGCTCGTGCGCACACAGCAAGCCTGGGAAGCGCAGTCGGGCGGCACGCAATGACGTTCCCGATCGGATAATGCGTTGCGCGCCGCGCCGCGCGCACGGAACGGCTCCCCGCTGTGCGCGTTTTCCGGACAATCGCTTTTTTCAAAGAGGTGTTCCGTGAGAGCATTGCTTGCCGGCGCCGTCATTTTCATCGGCACCACCGCCGCCTTCGCCCAGACCGTCACGCCCGGAACGACGCCCGGCGATTCCGACTTGACCGGCGCGGCATCGGGCGGCGTTCAAGGCGCGACGCATCCGGACAGGAATGCAAATCCCGTCAGATCCGGCGCGGCCGGAGCGACCAACGGCGCCGCCACGGGTGCGCTGGAAAGCGCGGTCGGCGGCGCGGTGGTCGGCGGGCTGCCGGGCGCGGCAGCCGGCGCGGCGGCGGGAGCGGCACAAGGCGCGGCGCAAGGCGGCGCGGCGGGCACCGGCAAGGGCATCACGTCGGGAGCGGCCGCGGAGCGGTAACGCCGCCTACCGAACCACGCCCGAAATGCAGCACGGCTTCTTGCGCGGCCGCGTGATCCTATCCTTGAGATAGCATCTCGGCGCGGCGCTGATGTAGCCGGGCCGCACATAAGTCCAGGCGCGGCAGCGCGCCTCGCCGTCGCAGGCGGCGCGGCAGGCAGCGCCGTCATTGTCCGGCTCCTTCAGGTCGAAATAGCGCAGGTCGCCGCCGGTGCGGTCGATCGAATACTCGACCGGCCCGCGCGGCTCGATGACGCCGGCGCCGCGCACGCCCGAAACGCAGCACGTGGCCTCGACCCGCGGCGTCACCTTGCTCTTCAGCCAGCAGATCGCCGCCGTGGTCTCGGTTCGAGGATATGAAAAGCTCCAGGCGCGGCAACGGCTGTCGCGCTCGCAGCGCGCGGCGCAGACGGCCGGATCGCCGTTCCTGATCTCGAATTTCGAGTAGTCGCCGCCGCGGCGGTCGAAACCGGTCTGCGCCTGCGCCGAAAATGACGGCAGCAGGAGCCCGAGTACAACGGCCAGCCCGATCAGACACCGCATTCGCGCCGCCGATTCCTCAGCCGTCCCCGCGCGCATGGTACCGCATGTCGCGCCGCTTTGCAGGTGCAGCATGACAGAAACGCCCGGACAGGCCAAAATCCTGCGCAACGAACAACAAGGGGGGAAGCGCCGGGGCGTCGATGGCCCGTGCCGGACCGACGTGGCCGGCACGGACGTGGCGCCTTTCATTCGCGCACATGGCGCCGAGCACAACGATCCGGGGCTACGGAGCACGCCTGCGCGTTCGCATGACGGCGGCGTCGCCCTATGACCTTGCCGTGGCGGGCCTCATCGCCGCGCTGGTCGTACTCGTCTTCGCCACCTACGGCGCCTATGCGGTGTCGAACGACGAGCCGGTGCAGCAGCATTACGGCGAGCTGATCATCGCCTATTTCCGCAGCGGCTTCACCGACACGTCGCTGTTCCACTACGTCAATCTCTATCTCTATGGCGGGCTGTTCGACGTCGTCGCGACCTTGTTCGAGCGGGCGCTGCCGTTCCTCGACCCTTACGACGTGCGCCACATCCTGTGCGCCTTCACCGGCATCGCCGGCATCGGCGCGGCGTTTGCCATCGCCCGGCTGGTCGCGGGCGCGCGCGCCGGAGCGATCGCCGCCTTCGCGCTCGCCGCCTGCGGGCCGTGGTACGGCTCGATGTTCAACCACACCAAAGACATCCCCTTCGGCGCGGCGATGGCCGGCGCGGCCTATTTCCTGCTGCGCGCGATGCACGACCTGCCGCGGCCGCGGCGGCGGCACGTGATGGCGTTCGGGGTGCTGCTTGGCGCCGCGCTCGGCATCCGCGTGCTGGGGCTATTGATGGTCGGCTATGCGGGGCTGGCGATCCTGATCGCGATGCGGCGCGCCAGCGAGGCGCCGCGCGACCGCCTCGCCTTTTTCGCGGAATCGGCCGTCGCCGTGGCCCCCGCCTTCGCCGTCGCCTACGTGCTGATGATCGCCGCGTGGCCGTGGTCGGCGCTGTCGCCGCTCAATCCGGTGCGCGGGCTGATCGATTTCGGCGAGTTCCACTATCACATCGACACGCTGCTGGCGGGCCATGTCTACGAGATGGACCAGGTGCCGCGCTGGTACGTGCCGTTCTATCTCGTCATCAAGCTGCCGCTGATCGTGCTGGCCGGCGCGCTGGTCTCGCTGTTGTGCCTGGCGCGGCACGACAAAGCGCGGGCCTGGCGGCGCGCCGACGTCGGCCTCATCGTCTTCATGGCGCTGTTCCCAGTCGCCTGCGAGGTGGTCGACCGCGGGCCGGCCTTCACCGGCATGCGGCATTTCCTGTTCGTGGTGCCGCTGTTCGCCGTGCTCGCCGGCATCGGCCTCGACTGGCTGATGCTGCCGCGCGACGCAAGCCGGCGCTGGATTGCCTATGGCGCGGCGGCGGCGGTCGTCGTCGCCATCATGTCGAACGCGGTGCTGCTGGTGCGTCTGCACCCTTACCAGTACCTCTATTACAATCCGCTGATCGGCGGCCTCGAGGGCGCGCAGCGCCGCTTCGCCACCGACTACTGGGTCAGCATCATGCCGGAGGCCGTCGACGACCTCGAAGGCTACGTCGCCAAACTCGGCAGCGCGGCCGCGGGCGCGCGGCGCTACACGGTCGCGGTGTGCGGCGAGCGGGCCTCGTTCGAAGACGAGGCACACGACGATCCGAGCCTGCAATGGACCGAGGACTGGTCGAGCGCCGACTTTTTCATCGCGCCGACGCACATGAACTGCGACCGCGCGCTCGACGGCAAGGTGATCGCCACGATCTCGCGGCTCGGCGTGATGATCGGCGTCGTCAAGGACCGCCGCGGGCTGTCACGGCAGGCGGCGCATCGGAACTAGCGTAAAAAGAAAGCGCCCGCCGGAGGGGCCGGCGGGCGCTGGATCCGGACGCGAGAGGGGATGTTCGCATGTGTCCCGGATCGGAACGGCCGATGAGAGGGGTCGGCCGTTTTGGTGAATTCAGACCGTCTGCCGCGACGGGCGGCCGATCGACGGGCGGCGGAAGCCCTTCTCGGCCTCCTCGCGCATCAGCGCGCGGCCCCAGCGGCGCTCCAGCGCGCGTTCACGAAGCAGCGCCGTGGGGTCTTCCCAGAACGGCTCCGAGAAGGCGTCGCTGACATCCGAGCGGCTGATGCCGATATCGGCGAGCATGCGGCGGTCGAGCCCGGCCAGGGCGGCCGCCTCGCGACGGTGGCGGCGAGCGCGCGCGATCGCTTTCAGCCAGTGCGACACCATCGCCACGAGCGAAGCGAAGACCCGGACCAGCGCTGAGCCGGCGACGGGGAGGACTGAGTATTGCGCGCTCATTGTCGTTCTCCTTGCGGTCTTTGGCGTCCTTGCCGCCCTATGTCGCAGCCCCCGGGTCCCGCAGACACCCGAAAGCCCCACCCGATTCCAACCGGGTGCGGACGCTGATATGCGCCTCCCCTATTGATTAGTGAAACGAATGTTTTTAATCTGATCGATAAGAGCCGATGATGTGGCGCCGGGCCCGAAAAGCGCCGGCAGATCAGGATCCTGACCCATGACCGCCCTTCTCGACGTCGACCAACTTCGTACCTTCATCGCCATTGCCGAGACCGGCAGCTTCACCCGCGCCGCCGAGGTCGTGCACAAGACCCAGTCGGCAGTATCCATGCAGATGAAGCGTCTCGAGGAGCGCATCGAGCGGCCGATCTTCGCCCGCGACGGCCGCGCCTCGAAGCTCACCGACGACGGCCAGCGCCTGCTCGA
>DATNBL010000095.1:0-21231 GCA_035571935.1 Pseudolabrys sp. | reverse complement strand
CCCGGGCACTAAGACCCGGCGCCAGGAGCTGGCTGACGGGCGTGGCTGGTCCACGTACCGGAAGCGTGGCCCGTACGCCGTGCAACGACACCGCTGTGGCGCGCCGAGAGGCGCCCGCATGTTTCGAGAGGAACATGCGGCCTACGGAAAGAGTGTCGCGCCTCATCGGCGCGCCACGCCCTCGGCATCTTGCCGGGGGAGGACTCCCCGAAGCCCCTGTGGGCCGAGGGCCGAAGGAGACGAGGGCGTACCCGGCGCCGACCAAAGAATGCGGGCGATCGCGCATGCGTGGCGCGAAGCGGGCAAGCCCGCCGCGCGCATGGCTGTTTGACAATTGAATCGGAGAGAGCGGTGGGACTCTCAATTCCCCGTCCGCGCCAGGAGCGCCAGCGCGCGGGCGAGATGCGGGCGGTCGTGCATGCGGCCGTCGATGCCGACCGCGCCGGCGCCGGGCTTGGCCGCAAAGGCCGCGACGATGGCTTTCGCCTTCTCGATCTGCGCTTGCGACGGCGTGAACACCGCGTTGAACACGGGCACCTGCGCCGGATGGATGGCAAGCCGCCCGGTGAAGCCGTCGCGGCGCGCGAGCTCGGTGTCCTTGCGCAAGGCGTCGAGATTGCGGAAGTCGACGTGGATGGTCTCGATTGCCGGCAGCTTCGCCGCGGTGGCGCCGAGCAGACAGATCGCGCGCGCGAGGCGATAGGGCTCGGTCAGTGAGCCGTCGGCCTCGCGGTTGGCTTCGGCGCCGATCTCGGCGGCGAGATCCTCCGGCCCCCAGGTCATGCCGATGAGGCGTTTGCTGCTCCCACGAAACGTACCGGCGAGGAACAGGCCCTGCGCCGACTCCACCGTCTGCGCCAGCACCTTGATCGTGCCTTCCGGCAATGCCGCGATCGCTTCCTGCGCCGCAAGCTTGGCGTCGAGATGAATGACGCTCGCGCCGCCTTCGGCCTTCGGAAACAGCAGCGCATCAGGCTTGCCCGGTACGATCGCGGCGAGATCGTCGTCGGTCATGCCGGTGTCGAGGCCGTTGATGCGCACGAGAAGCTGCGGCCGGTTCGGCTTGGCCGCGTTGCTCTTGAGGAAATCGAGCGCCATCTGCCGCGCGGCGGCCTTCCGCTCCGGCGCGATCGAATCCTCGAGATCGACGATGACGCCGTCGGCGCCCGACGCCATCGCCTTGTCGAGCTTGGAGCCGCCGTCGGCGGGAACGAAGAGAAGGGAACGCATGCCGCTTACTTCGGCCTTTTGGTGATGAAGGCGTTGCGGTGGCATTCGGCGACGAGCTTGCCGTCCTGCTTGAACGCCTGGTGGTGGAATTCGACGATGCCGGCGTTCGGCCGCGACTTCGACTCGCGCTTTGACACCACCGTGGTCTTGCAGTGAACGGTATCGCCCTCGAACAGCGGATTGGGGAAGCGCACGTCGGTCATGCCGAGATTGGCGATTGTGGTGCCGACGGTCATGTCGGAGACCTGGATGCCGATCATCAGGCCGAGCGTGAACAGCGAGTTCATCAGCGGCTGGCCCCACTCGGTCTCGGTCTCGCAGAAGTGGCGGTCGATGTGCAACGGCTGTGGATTGAGCGTCATGTTGGAGAACAGCATGTTGTCCATCTGCGTCACCGTGCGCGTGTAGCGGTGCTCGGTGGTCTTGCCGACCTCGAAATCCTCGAAAAAGAGGCCGCCGCGCTTGTGCCGCATCGCCGTGTCCGTCATCGCTCGTCTCCTCTCGCGGCCCCGCCGGGGAGGCCGTTAACCGCTCGTTTACCATAATCGCCCAAGGTCTTTAGGGCTGTTGGTAGCCGACCTCAAGCAACAATCAGCGCGCAAAGGCCAGCCGGGCCGGGGCAAAGTCAATGGCCGTTCTGAATGTGAGCGCAAGCCCGCCGCAGATCGCGGGCGCGATCCGTCAGGCGGCGGCGACCACCGGCACGAGCTTCGAGTACCTGCTCACCACCGCGCAGATCGAATCGAAGCTCAACCCCGGGGCGCAGGCGCCGACGTCGTCGGCCGGCGGCCTCTACCAGTTCATCGACCAGACCTGGCTCGCCACCGTGAAGAACGAGGGGGCAGCGTTCGGCCTCGGCCGCTACGCGCAGGCGATCGTGCAGGGGCCGGACGGGCGCTTCGACGTGCCGAATCCCGCGGCGCGCACGGCGATCATGGGCCTGCGCAACAATCCGCAGGTCAGCGCCATGATGGCGGGCGCCTTCACCCGCAACAACGCCTCGCAGCTCGCGGCGAGTTTGGGCCGCAAGCCGAGTGAGGCCGAGCTTTACGTCGCGCATTTCCTCGGCGCCGAGGGCGCGGGCCGGCTGATCGCCGCCGCCACCAGCCATCCGCGCGCCGACGCCGCCGCGATGTTCCCGCAGGCCGCCGCCGCCAACCGCGCGATCTTTTACGATGGGGGCGGCCAGCCGCGCAGCGCGTCGCAGGTCTTAAGCCGCCTGACCGGCCGCTTCGATCTGGCGCGCTCGCTCGCCTTCGCCCCGCCCGGCACGCAGGGCACGCCCGATCCCGCCGGCATGACGCAGGCCTTCGCCGCGGCCAATGCGCCACCGGCCGCGCCGGACAACCGGCCGCTGTTTGAATCGATCTTCACCGACCGGGTCGGCTTTGCCGTCGCGCCCGGTGTTTCCAGCCTGTGGTCGCCGGCGGGAGCCGCCGCCCCGGCCGGCTCGGCCACCCCGGCCGCCGATCGCCCGCTCGATCTGTTCACCGACGGCAAGCCCAATCTGCGCGGCATGTTCGGCGCCAGCTGAACGCCGGCCCTTGATTTTGCAGGGCTTTCGCGGCCGCCGTGCTTAATGCCGGCTCAAGAACCATGGTGAACGGTTTGTTAGTGCTCCGGCGCTAGCTTGGAGTCCGGTCGCCAGTGCGGGCGGTCTGTTTGTCGCGTCGGGTGTCATGATTGTCCGTCAGTTCCTTCAGTGGGTCCGCGCCGCCCGTCCGGGCGAGCGCGCCGAAGCGACCTCCGCGCTGGCGCGCGCCTATCTCCATTCCGATCTCTCGCCCGACGATCTCGCCGCCGCCGAAGGCGCGATGATCATGCTGCTCGACGATCCCTCGCCGCTGGTCCGGCAGGCGATGTCGGAGGTCTTCGCCTCGTCGCAGAAGGCGCCCCCGGTCGTGGTGCGCGCGCTCGCGGCCGACCAGTTCGAGGTGGCGCAGCCGCTGATCGAGCGCTCGCCGCTGCTCGCCGACGAGGACCTCGTCGATCTCGTCGCCGCCGGCAAGCCGCAGAGCCAGCTCGTCATCGCCGGCCGGCCCTTGCTCACGGTCACCGTCGCGGCGGCGCTCGCCGACATGGCGACGCCCGAAGCCTGCCTTGCGCTGCTCGAGAACGGCGACGCCGACATCACGCTCGCATCCGTCGACCGCATCATCGATCGCTTCGGCCATCTGGCGCCGATCCGCGAGAACCTGCTGGACCGCGACGATCTGCCGATGGCCATGCGCCAGTCGCTGCTGTCGAAACTCTCGCGCACGCTCGCCGGCTTCGTCGCTGCGCGGCAATGGCTGGTGCCCGAGCATGCCGAATACGCGGCGCGCGAGGCCTGCGAGAAGGCGACGGTCGCGCTCGCCGCCGATACGCCCTACGAGGAGATCGGCGAACTCGTGCGGCACCTACGCCAGAGCGGCCAGCTCACCGCCGGCATGTTGCTGCGCGCGCTGCTCTCCGGCAACGTCGTGCTGTTCGAGGAGGCGCTGGCGGAATTGTCCGACCTGCCGCTCGACCGCGTCGGCAGCCATGTGCACGACCGCAACCTCACAGGCTTCCGCGCGCTCTACCGGAAGGCCGAGCTTCCCGAACTCGCCTATCCGGCGTTCCGCGCGGGCCTTGCGGCGCTGCGCCAGGGCGTGCTTATCGGCGAGCCGCGCGATGCGGCGCGGCTGAAGCGGCGGATGGTCGAACACGTGCTCGACGCGTGCATGCAGGAGGGCGCCGAGGCGGCGCTGCTCGCGCTGTTGCGGCGCTTCGCGGTCGAGGCGGCGCGGGAGGAGGCACGGTCGTTCTGTGACGATCTCGTCGCCGACGGCATGATGGCGATGGCGCCGTATCAAATCGCCGACGCGCGCGTCGCGGCCTAGGTCCGCATGACGCCAAAATGAAAAGGCCGGGACGAGCCCGGCCATTGGCGTCTCAGACCGAAACCGGCGGCTTTCACTCCGGCACGAGCGACGGGCCCTTGATCTGCTCGAGCACGTCGGGGCGGTTGCGGTTCTCGCCGATCAGGAACTCGTCGGTGACCTCGCGCAGGCGGCGGGTCAGGAGCTTGGCCAGTTCCTTGGCGTCGGAACGCGCGTATTCGCGATAGATCGCGCGTACCGCGTCGACGTGCTGGTCGAGCAGGACGGGCGGGATGCGCTTGGCGTTCGGCGTCAGTTCGATCAGCCGGCACAGGCTGTCGGCGGCCGAGGCGACCGCCGGAAATCCGAACGTCGCCGCCTGGCCCTTCAGGTCGTGCGCGGCGTGGAACAGCGCCTCCTTGGTCTGGTCGTCGAAGCCTTCGAGCTTCACCTTCTGCCGGGCGGCATCGAGCCGGTCGCACTCCATGTCCATCCAGGCGGCGAATTCGCCCGACAGGTCGGCCAGCGCCTTCTCGGCGCGCGCGACGGGATCGTCGTCCGGATTGAACGGCTCCTTCGACACCGCCTTGCGCAGCTTGTTCTCCGGCACGATCACCTCGTGATCGCCGAAAGTCTTGACCGCAGCCGTGTTCTTGGCGGAAGCCATGGGCGTCTCTTCTTCCTTCAACCCTGCGTCCGGATTTTGTCCAGCAGGGGCGCTTGACGGATGATGTCGGCCTTGACGCCGCCCTTGCGGCGCTCCGGCCCGATGTAGCTCGGATTGGTCAGCCGCCGCCGGTCGGGCCCGAAATAGGTCGCCGTCTTGATGAACGGCCGCGGGTTGGCGACGACGTTGACAATGCGCTCGTAGAGCGCCTTCGCCGAGATCGGCTTGGCGAGGAATTCGGTGATGCCGGCGTCGCGCGCGGCTACGACGCGCCGCTTCTCGGAGTGGCCGGTGAGCATGATGATCGAGACATAAGGGTTCGCGTTGGCGCCGGGCTGGCGGATCATCTGCGTCAGCTCGAGCCCGTCGAAGATCGGCATCGCCCAGTCGACGATGATGATGTCGGGCACGTAGTGCGTGAAGGCCTCGAGTCCGGAAGCGCCGTCCTCGGCCTCATAGACTTCGCGCGCACCGAAGCCGTGCAGGAGCGTGCGCAGGATGCGACGCATGTGCGCGTTATCGTCGATGACGAGGAAGCGCAGGCGGTTGAATTCGATGCGGACCATGGTGCCCCCGGCACCGGGCCGACCCGCCCGATTCCGTCCGGGAAAATTAGCGGCCTCCCCTTAAGGAGAGGTTTAGGCTCCCTGCACCCCCTGCGGGCCGTGCAAATACCGGGTGGACCGGGCATTTTTGCTCTGGACCAGCGCGCCCGCGGCGGTCATTTTTGCTGTGGACGCTAGCGGGATGAGCCGGGACAATCGGACACCGTCTGTGGGGACACGCCATGAAAACGATCCTGATCCCGACCGAGGACCACGACACGATGCCGGCGGTGCTGCAGACCGCGCGGCTGCTCGCCCGCACCTTTGACAGCTACATGGAGGGGTTCGCCATCCGCCCCGCCGTCGGCACCTACGTGACGGTCGAGCCGGTCAGCAGCCTGGCGATTTCCGGCGCCTTCGACGAGGACACCGCGCGCGAGGCGCAGGCCACGTTCGAGAAATTCATGACCGAGAATGGCGTGCCGCGGGCGGGCGAGGGGCCGGCGACCTTCTCCTGGGCCTGGCCGCGCAGCGAGGCGATCGACGACGCGGCCCTCGGCAGCTACGGGCGCGTGTTCGACCTCATCATGCTCGGGCGCCCCGGCCGCGACGTCGAGAACCCGAGGATGCCGCCCTTGGAGTCGGCGCTGTTCGAGAGCGGCCGGCCGGTGATGATCGTGCCCAAGACCGCGCCCACGGCGCTCGGCCGTAACATCCTCATCGCCTGGAACGGCTCGACCGAGCAGGCGCACACCAACGCCTTCGCCATGCCGTTCCTCAAGGCCGCCGACAAGGTGACGGTGCTGGCGTCGGAAGGCCATATCGGCGACGGCCCGACCGCCGAGCAGGCAGCCCTGCATTTGCGCAGGAACGGTGTGAAGGCAACGGCATTGACGGTGAAGACCGGGGACCGTACGACCGGCGAAGTGATCCTCGACCATGCGGCCTCGCTCGGTTGCGATCTTCTGGTGAAGAGCGCGTACACGCAGAGCCGCCTGCGGCAGATGATCTTCGGCGGGGCGACACGCCACATCCTCGCGCACGCGACACTGCCGGTGCTGATGGCGCACTGAGCGAGAGCCGCGGCCGCGCCACCAGATCGGGACGACCGCGCCTTGGCGAACGGGCACGAGCAGCAGGACGGCGCCGCACCCCCCGCGAAGCACCCGGCTTTTCTCACCGTTTTCCCATCGATCATGCTGCCGATGTTCCTGGCGGTGGTCGACCAGACCATCGTCGCGACCGCGCTGCCGGCCATCGCCGCGGCGACCGGCGACGTCGGTCGCGCCTCGTGGATCGTCGTCGCCTATCTGATCGCGGCGACCATCGCCGCGCCGATCTACGGCCGGCTCGGCGATTCCTTCGGCCGCAAGCCGATCATGTTCGGCGCGCTGACCGTCTTCATCGTTGCGTCCATCCTGTGCGCGGCGTCGCCGACCATTCTGATGCTGACGCTGGCGCGCATCCTCCAGGGCCTCGGCGGCGGCGGGCTGATGACCCTGTCGCAGGCGCTGGTCGGCGAGACGATCCCGCCGCGCGAGCGCGCCCGCTACCAGGGCTATCTCGCGGCGGTGGCCGTGTGTGCCAACACCTTCGGACCGGTGGCGGGCGGCTATCTGACCGAGCATTTCGGCTGGCAGTCGATCTTCCTCGTCAACATTCCGATCGGCCTCGGCGCCATGGTGCTGGCCATGCGCCTGCCGCCGCCGCGCGCCGACCGGCTGAAGTGGACATCCGATCCCGGCGGCCTTGTCTATTTCACGATCTTCGTGGCGACGTCGCTGTTCGCACTGGAGCAGGTGCAGCACGCCAATGTGGCGCAGCTGCCGACCGGCGGCGCCCTTCTCGCGCTCGGGCTGATCGCGCTCGTGCTCCTGGTGCGCCACGAGAACCGCGCGGCGTCTCCGCTCATTCCGCTGAAGCTGCTGCGCTTGCCGGAGATCTGGCACAGCGACGCCATGGCAGCGTGCCACGGCGCTGCGCTGGTCTCGCTCATCACCTTCATGCCGGTGTTCCTCGAAGTGGTGCGCGAAACGTCTCCCTCGGAGACCGGCGTACTCCTGGTGCCGCTGACCATCGGCATCGGCGCCGGCTCGCTGATTACCGGGCGCCTCGTCAGCCACACCGGCCGCACCACGATCTTTCCGGTCACCGGGCTGATCCTGGCGACCGCGACGTTCATCGTCATGGCGATCTGGGCGTCCGAGCTCGGCAACGTGGCGATCTCCGGCCTGTTGCTGCTCAACGGCCTGTTCATGGGGCCGGTGATGGGGGTGGTGCAGGTGATCGTGCAGAACGCGGCCGGATCGCTGCGGCTCGGCGAGGCGGCGGCCTCGGTGCAGTTCTCGCGCTCGATCGGCGCCGCCTTCGGCACCGCGCTGGTCGGCACTGTGCTGTTCGCTTACCTAGCACTGCGCAATCCGGAAGCGGCGCGGGTCTTTGCCCAGATGGTCGAGCACGTTGGCGGCGGCGGGCCGGTGATCTCGGCGGCGCAGCGCGGCGTCATCCACGCCGACATTGTCGCCGCCTTCCGCGCGGCGTTCCTCCTGATCGGCGTGTTCACCGCGGCCGGCTGCGTGCTCGCCTGGACCAATCCGCAGCGGCGGATCTGACCGCTCAGTCCCGGAGCAGCGCCGCCATGACGCGCTCGCGCGTCAGCGGCAAGTCGCGGATGCGTGCACCGAGAGCGTGCGACACGGCATTGCCGATCGCCGCGGCCGTAGGCCCCGCGGTCGCCTCACCGACGCCGAGAGGCACCGGATCGCGCGTGTTGACAAGTTCGACCTCGATCTCCGGCACCTCGGAGAATTTCAGCACCGGATAAGTCTCCCAGTCGAACGAGGCGACGCCGTTGTCGAAACGCACCTGCTCCTTGAGCACCCAGCTCGCCGACTGGATGATGCCGCCCTCGAGTTGGTTGACGGCGCCGTCGGGATTGACCACGAGGCCCGCGTCGGCCGCGCACCAGACGTGGCGCAGCCTGATCTCGTCGCCGGCTTCGAGCTCGACCACGACGGCGGCGTAAGCGGCCTTGTTTTTGTAGCGGGCAAAGGCGATGCCGCGGCCGACGCCGGTGCCGGCGGGCGCCTTCGCGTTCCATTGCGCCATCGCCGCCACCTTTTCGATTACGGCGCGGGCGCGCGGATCGGCGGTGATCGAGAGCCTGTAGTCGACCGGGTCGCGGCCGGCGCGCGCGGCAAGCTCATCGACGGCGCATTCGAGCGCGAATACGTTGGGCATGGCGCCGAGGCCGCGCAGTGAGGACACGCGCACCGGCGTCTCGGTGACGAGGTGCTGGAGGATGCGTTTCCGGGGGATGTCGTAGAGCGGCTCGGCATTGCGGGTGGCGCCGCCGCCGTTCGCTTCCGGCACGTCGTGCGGCGGCGGATCGGGCGGATGGTCGGGCAGGGCGTAGGCGCCGAGCAGGTTGGCGCCGCTGCCCGGGCGGCCGTTATGCGTGCCGCTCCAGATCTCCGCGGTCCAGTCGGACGGCTTGCCGTCGGCGCCCACCTGCACGTGCACCTTGACGAGCATGGCGCTCGTCTTCGGCTCGTAGACGAACTCCTCCTCGCGACGCCAGCGGATGCGCACGGGCGCACCGGGAGTGTGTATGGCGATGATGGCGGCGTCGGCGGCGGCGTCATCGGCGCCATTGTGGCCGTAACAACCGCTGCCCTGGACGTGCTGCACCGTGATCTGCTCCGGCGCGAGCTTGAGCGTGCGCGCGAGCGCACCCCGCAACGGGAACACGCCCTGGCAATGCGTCCAGACGGTGAGATGGCCGTCCTTGTAGAGCGCGAGCGCGCAGGAGGGCGAGATCGAGGCGTGCGCGAGATAGCCGCGCGAATAGGTGGCCTCGAAGCGCTCCGTGCCCGGCGCGGCGGGCGCCTCGGGCGCGCCGAACCTGATGTCGAGCATCGGCCGCTGCAACAGCCAGGTTGCCTCCTGCTGCGAGGCGGCCGGCTGCTCGACGTTCGCCCAGCGCACGGCGTCGAGCGCGGCGACGGCGGCGCGCTCGACCGCGGTCTCGTCGTCGCCGAGAATGGCCAGGAAATTGCCGGTGCGCACGAAGTCGACCGGCGCCTTGGCGGCGCGGCGGATCGCGGCCTCGTCGACCGCCGCGATGGTCGCGTGAAGGCTCGGCTGGCGCACGACGCGCGCGTGGCGCATGCCGGGCAGCCGCATGTCGTGGATGAAGGTCGGCTCGCCGAAGATCTTGTCGGGCAGGTCGAGCCGCGCGGTGCTCGCGCCAATGGCGGAGAATTCCGAAACGGCCTTGGCGGTGCCGGCCCCGGTCGCCTCCACCGCGAGGCTCACCAGCGGCGCGAGCGTCCAGTAGTCCTCGCCGGTCGCCTTGCTATTGCGCAGCACCGCCCCGTCGCGCACCGACAAGTCGCGCGCGTCGCAGCCGAGCTTTGCCGCGGCGGCCACCATGAACAGCGCGCGGGCGTCGGCGCAGGCCTGGCGCAGCGCCACGCCGCCGAACTGGATCGACTGGCTGCCGGCGGTGTAGCCCTCGTTCGGCGTCGCCGCGGTGTCGCCGGAATGCACCGAGATGCGCGCGAGCGAGACGTCGAGTTCGTCGGCGGCGATCTGCGCCATGGCGGTGAGCACGCCCTGGCCGAGCTCGACGCGGCCGGTGAGCACGGTGACTTTGCCGGGCGACGGGAAGGCGAGCCAGCGGTCGAGTCGCGGATTGTCCTTGAGCGGGCCGGGGAGTGGCGCGTTCATCGGCCGCCTCCCGCGCGCATCGCCGCCGCGGCCTTCTCGACCGCGCGCAGGATGCGGTTATGCGAGCCGCAGCGGCAGATGTTGCCGTCGAGCGCGGCCGCGATCTCGGCGCGCGCTGGTGACGGGTTCTTGTCGAGCAGGGCCTTGGCCGCGACGATGATGCCGGAGAGGCAGTAGCCGCACTGGCCGGCCTGCTCGTCGAGGAAGGCCTGCTGCAGCGGGTGCGGCTTCTCTTTCGTGCCGAGCCCTTCGATGGTGACGACCGACTTGCCGGCGACCGACCACGCCGGCTTGGCGCAGGCCTTCTCGGGTTTGTCATCGACCAACACCGTGCATGCGCCGCATTGCTCGAGGCCGCAGCCGAAGCGCGTGCCCATCAGGCCGAGCGTGTTGCGCAGCACGTCGAGCAGCGGCGTGTCGTCGCTCGCCGGCGCGACGCTCACTTGCTTGCCGTTGACCTCGAAATCGAAGGACTGCGTCATTCCGCCCCCGCGCGGATCGTCACACGCCGAACTGCTCGCGCAGGATGCGGTCGTCGAGATTGTGCCCCGGATCGAACAGCAGGTTGATCGAGATGGTATGGTCCATGCTGACGTCGACGCTACGCACCGAGCGCACCTCGTCGTGGTCGGCGACGGCGGCGACCGGCCGCTTCTCCGCTTCCAGCACGTCGATGGTGATCGTCGCCTTGTCGGGGAGCAGCGCGCCGCGCCAGCGCCGCGGGCGGAACGGGCTGATCGGCGTGAGCGCCAGAAGCGGCGCGTTGATCGGGATGATCGGCCCCTGCACCGACAGGTTATAGGCGGTCGAACCGGCGGGTGTCGCGACCAGGAGGCCGTCGGCGATCAATTCCGGCATGCGCTCCTGGCCGTCGACCTTGACGCGCAGGTGCGCGGCCTGCGCGCTCTGGCGGAACAGCGACACCTCGTTGATGGCGCGATGCTCGTGCGCCTTGCCGCTTGCGTCCCGCGCGCGCATCACCAGCGGATGGATGACCGTCTCCTTCGCGGCGGCCAGGCGCTCGCGCAAGTTCTCGACGGCGAAGTCGTTCATCAGGAAGCCTACGGTCCCGCGGTGCATGCCGTAGATCGGCTTGCCCGACTTCATGAACTTGTGCAGGGTCTGCAGCATCAGGCCGTCGCCGCCGAGCGCGACGATGACATCGGCTTGCTCCGGCTCGGCGTTGCCGTACGTGGCCGACAACAGCGCACAGGCGTCGCGCGCTTCCGGCATCTGGCCGGCGACGAATGCGATGCTCTGGGGACGGCTCATGAGGGTCCGGGACCGATGGAACGCGCGGTGCTCGTGTATACGACCTGGCCCTCGGTTGTCGAGGCGGAGCACTCCGGCCGGGCGCTGGTCGAGCGGCGGCTGGCGGCCTGCGTCAACATCCTGCCCGGCATGGTCTCGCATTACTGGTGGCAGGGGAAGCTGGAGCGCGGCGAGGAGGCGGTAGCGATCTTCAAGACGCGCGCGAGCCTCGCCGAGCCGCTGCGGCGGGCCTTGAAGGAGGCGCACCCGTACGAGACGCCGTCGATCGTCGTGATGCCGATCGAAAGCGTTGACGCCGATTACTACGCCTGGATCCTGAAGGAGACAGGGGGCTGATCGCCGCGCCGGGTTGCGCACGGCATGCGCTGAAACGAATGCGGCGGCGGCCATGACAGCCGCCGCGCGCTTCGCAACCGATAGAAGTGAGGGGATATTCAGCCGCGGTGAACGCGGCCGGCCGTCAGTAACCGCTGCCGGGCACCTGCGTCGGCGGATAGTTCGACGTGGTGTCCTTATCCATCGGCTTCGGCTTCTCGGCCTTGGCCTTCTGCTGCTGCGTGGCCTTCTTGGTCTTCGCGCCGTCGGCGTCCTGCGCGAAGGCCGGGGCCGCGACGACCGCCAGCGCGAAGGCGCTGAGAAGGCCGATCTGACAAAGCTTGCTGCTCGAGGGCATGAGTGTTCTCCTTGTTGGTGACAGGACGAACAATTGTCGCCGGGCATTTCATCCCCGGGCGGCGCGATTAATTGCGCTGGCCTCACGCGCGCACCGCCCGAAATTCCGCATGAAATCTAGCACGACGCGGGGTGCGGCGCCGCGCACTCGCTAAAATGTGATGTGAGTGTGTGTTTGGTGCATCGCGGCTTTGCCGTCAGCGCAAGCGCGTCAATCGGAAGACGCTGCGCGGTACACGCAGTGGTGTAGCGCGACGAAAGTGGGCGGACTGTGGGCGGGCGCCGCTTGACTCCGTTCCGCCTTCCGCGCCACATTTTCGCCGTGCTGGTTCCTCGGGAGACCGGGGACGAAAGAGGGAACACGGACCATATCCGTGGCTGCCCCCGCAACTGTGAGCGGATAGCTCGCGTCCATACGGCCACTGGGCAACCGGGAAGGCCGGACGCAACTGAGCGACGACCCGCGAGCCAGGAGACCTGCCAGCGCGGTCACCCAACCGGTGGACGGGGCGTCCATACGGAGCGGTCTTTCGCAGCGGTGACGGCAATGCCGGTGCGGAGGCCGTGCGGCGGGTGATCATCCCTCCTTCACGTCTTCGAAACGCCACTGCCGCGCGGTCCGCCGTGTGTGCACGCGTTTCCTTCGCATCGGGTCCGGTCTGACCCGCTGCGCACGACGTCTAAGAACGTCGCTGCGCGAACGAAGGAACGTGTGACATGGGATCCGTATTTCGTCTTGCCGGCGCGGCGCTCGCGCTCGGCTTCGCAGTGCAAGGCGCGCAAGCGCAGGACACGGCCGTGACGCTGCCGACCATCGACGTCGGCGTCACCCGGCTCGGGGGCGGCGGCCTTGCCGGAACGTCGACAAGCATCATCACCTCGGAGGAGATCGCGCGGTCGGCGCGGCAGACGCTGACCGACATTCTCAGCGAGCAAGCCGGCGTCCAGATTCAGCACGTCGGCGCCGGCGTGAACGGCGCGCGCGACGTCGTCGACCTCCGCGGTTTCGGCGCCAGCGCGCCGTCGAATGTGCTCGTTCTTGTCAACGGGCGGCGCTTCAATGATTTCGATCTGCAGGGCTTCGACTATTCCTCGATTCCGCTCAACGCGATCGAGCGCATCGAGGTGACACGCGGCAACAGCGGCGCCGTGCTGTACGGCGACGGCGCGGTCGGCGGCGTCATCAATATCGTGACCAAGAACGGCGCGAACCTGCCGCCAGCCGCGCGTGTCGAAACCGCCTTCGGATCGTTTCGCTACAAGGAGGCGCGCGCGTCGGCCAGCGGCTCGTCCGGCCCGTTCTCGGTGGCGCTGAATACCATCGGCCTCACCACCGATGGCTATCGCGACAACAGCAAGCTGCACCAGAAGGGCATCAACGGCGACGTCCGCTACACGACGAGCGAGGGCAGCGTCTATTTCAACGTCATCGCCGACGACCAGAAACTCGGCCTGCCGGGTGGGCGGCTGGTCGACCAGACGACCGGCATCAACCAGCTCGTGACGGATCGGACCGGGGCCACGACTCCGAACGATTACAGCAACAAGCAGGGTCAAAATTATACCCTCGGCATCAGCCGCATCGTTGCGCCTGGCATCGAGGCAATTCTCGACGGCAGTTACCGGCGCAAGACGCAGCAGGCGGAGCTGTTCTTCAATGGCTCGCCGTTCAACGGCGTCGACACCAGGCTGAGAACCGCGTCCATCACGCCGCGGCTGAAGATCGACACCGACATGCTCGGACGCCCGGCGAAGTTCACGACCGGCTTCGATTATTATCGAACCACCTTCGAGCAGGACCGGTCGCAGGACTTCGTCTCGTCGCCTTACCATATCTACGACATCAAGCAGACCACGGCGGGCTTCTACGGCAACGGCACGATCGCGCTTCGGCCGGACACGGATGTGACGGCGGGCGTTCGCTACCAGCAGAACACGATCTCGGCCCGCGACACCTACGACCCGAATGCACCTTCCGGCGCCGGCGACGCCCAGGGGCTGCCGCTCGACAAGAGCGAGTGGAAATACGCGGCGCAAGGCGGCCTCGAGCACCGCATCACGCCAGATTTCGTCCTGTTCGGCCATGTCGCGCACAGCTTCCGGGTGCCGAATGCCGACGAGCGCGTCGGCCAGGCGGTCGCGTTCAATTTCCCGGCGCCGACGCCGACCAATTTCGATCTCCGCACGCAGACGTCGAACGAGATCGAAGGGGGATTCCGCGCCACGCTCGGGCCGTTGAAGTGGCAGACCAGCGCGTACGACATGCGGCTGCACGACGAGATATTCTTCAGCCCGGCGACCGGCACCAACGTCAATCTCGATCCGACGCACCACTACGGCGTCGAGAACACGGCGACCCTGCAGGTCTCCGACACGGTACGCTTGCGCGGCAATCTCACCTATAGCCGCGCGGTGTTCACGGACGGGCAGTTCGCCGCCAACGACATCCCCCTGATCTCGAAGTGGACGGCCAATGCCGGCCTGACCTGGAACGTCTGGGACAAGTTCGTGGTCTACGACGTGACCGTGCGCTATGCGGGCCCGCGCCGGCTCGATAACGACTCCGCCAACGTGCAGCCCTTGATCCCGGCGCATACGACCGTCGATATGCGCATCGGCGGGGAGTTCAAGAACGCGTTCTGGTCGTTGTCGATCGAGAACCTGTTCAATGAGATGTTCTACGACTACGGCATCGCCAGCACGTTCACGATCGGGCGATTTAACGCGTATCCGCAGCCGGGCCGGACCGTGATGGGGCGGATCGGCTTCAACCTGCCCTGAGCGGCGGCGGGCGGCGCTCCGTGCCGGGGCCGCCGCCCGAGTTTTCTGCTAACCTGCCGCCCGGATTCGCGGAGTACGGGGGGCTTCCATGCAGATCCTGCGGACAATTGCGGTGGTTTTCCTGATTGGGGCGGCGGCCGCGCCGGCTCTTGCCGCCGACGACATTCTCGATGCGATCGATGGCGCGCGTAAAGCCTACCAGTCGGGCGACATGCAGAACGCCAAGCAGTCGCTCGACCTCGCCTCGCAACTCATCGGGCAGAAGAACGCGGAGGCCTTCGCCGCGCTGCTGCCGGCGCCGCTGCCGGGCTGGAAGGCGGAGCAGGCGCAGGCCAACGCCGTCGGCGCCTCCATCTTCGGCGGCGCCTCGGCCGCCTCGCGGAGCTATACCAGCGCCAAGGGCGACAACGTCGAGGTGTCGATCACCGGCGACTCCGCCATGCTGATGCAGTTCGGCCCGATGCTGAACAACCCGGCGCTCGCGGGCGCGATGGGCAAGCTGATCAAGGTCGGCAGCCAGCGCGCCATCCAGACGAACGACGGCGACGTGCTCATGATGGTCGGCAACAAATTCATGATCCACGTCCAGGGCTCGGCCGACGCCGCCTCGAAGCTCGCCTATGCGCAGGCGGTGGATGTGGCCAAGCTGTCGAAAATGTAGTTGAAGGACCGTCAGGGGCGGCCGTCTTGCAGAGTGTCTGGACGATGCGTGGTGCGCTTGTCGCGGCGCTGATCGGCGCCGGGTTTCTTGGCGGCTGCTCGACGCCCGACCTCGGCCCGTCGCCGGCCGAGCTGAAGGCGCGGTGGGACGCGCAGAACGTCTATCCGCAGAGCTACAAGACGGACTTGCTCGCCTTCCTGCGCACCTACCTCAACGACCCGGCGCATGTGAAAAGCGCCGTCGTGTCGCAGCCAATGCTCAAGGACGTCGGTCCGGGCCAGCGCTACGTCGCCTGCCTGCGCTACAACGCGCGCGACATGGACGGCAAATATCCGGGGCTGAAGGACGGGGCGGCGGTCTACGTGTCGGCCAAGCTCGACCGTTATGTCGATGTGAAGCGCGAGGTGACGGACTTGTGCAAGGACGCGGTCTTCGCGCCGTTCCCCGAACTCGAGAAGCTGACGCGCTGAGAAGATCGGTCGTGCAAATAAAAATTTGTACGCCCATCGGAATGGGCACACGACAACCGCCGGGCCGGACGGCTCGGCGGCACACTCTCAAGACAGAAACGACGCTTCAGTCAGTTCAGCAGAAGACTCAGGGTCACTTGACCTTGAGGTTCTCCGCGGACGTCTTCCCGCGGTTCTCGACGAGTTCAAACTGAACGCTCTGTCCTTCGTTCAGCGTGCTAAGTCCGGCGCGCTCGACCGCCGAGATGTGTACGAACACATCCTTCCCGCCTTCTTGCGGCTGGATGAAGCCGTAGCCTTTCGTCGGATTGAACCACTTAACGGTGCCCTGAGGCATTGCTAGATCTCCGAGGGTATTGCTAACCCCGTCAGTCTGGCACACTCCGAAACCGCCGGAAAGGCCCATTCCGCGCGGACAGCGGGCGGCGCCTGGCAATTTTTTGGCGATTCCGCGCGAATCCGGTGCCGGGTGAGGGGATTGAACCCCCGACCTTCGGTTTACAAAACCGCTGCTCTACCGCTGAGCTAACCCGGCTTCCGGAGGTGCGCGCTGGCCGGACTGCTATCAGCGTCGCGCCCGGGCGACAAGCGCGGCTATCCCTGCCCAAAAGGGAGCGCCCCGCAGGCGGGCCCGCGGGGCGCTTTACACCGGTGAAAATGGCAGAGCGGCTCGGGGCCGCCCCACCCCAACCGTCACATCGTCTCGATGTCGCGGTCCTTGGTTTCCGGCAGGAAGATGAGGCCGATGACGAAGCTCATAGCCGCCACCACGATCGGGTACCAGAGGCCGGAGTAGATGTTGCCGGTGGCCGCCACGATCGCGAACACCGTGGCGGGCAGGAAGCCGCCGAACCAGCCGTTGCCGATGTGGTACGGCAGCGACAGGCCCGAGTAGCGGATGCGCGTCGGGAACAGTTCGACCAGCCAGGCGGCGATCGGCGCGTAGACCAAGGTGACGTAGACCACCAGGATCGTCAGCAGGATCACCGTCATGACGTAGTTGATCTCGGCGGGGTTGGCGCTCGCCGGATAGCCGTGCTTGCCGATCGCGTCGGTGAGCTGCTTGGCGAAGTCCGGCGCCGTGGCCGAGATGGTCTGGTCGCCGATCTTCACGCTCGCCTTGGTGCCCGCAGGTGCCGCCTGGTTCTGATAGTTCACCGAGCGGGCGACCAGCGCCGACTTGGCGATGTCGCACGAGGTGGTGAATTTGGCGATGCCCACCGGATTGAACTGGAACGAGCATTCGCTCGGGTCGGCGACGACTGTCACCGGCGCCGATGCGATGGCGGCTTCCAGTTTCGGGTTGGCGAAGTGCGTGATGCCCTGGAAGATCGGGAAGTAGGTCACGACCGCCAGCGCAAAGCCCGCGAGGATGATTGGCTTGCGGCCGATCTTGTCCGACAGCCAGCCGAACACGATGAAGAACGGCGTGCCGAGCAGGAGCGACACGGCGATCATGATCTGCGCGGTGATCGCCGGCACCTTCAGCGTCTGCGTCAGGAAGAACAGCGCGTAGAACTGTCCGCCGTACCACACGACCGCTTCGCCGGCGGTGGCGCCGAGCAGCGCAAAGATCGCGATCTTCGCGTTCGACCATTCGCCGAAGGCTTCCGACAGCGGGCGCTTGGACGCCTTGCCTTCCTGCTTCATGCGCTGGAACAGCGGCGACTCGTTGAGCCGCAGCCGGATCCAGATCGACACGCCGAGCAGGATGGCCGAGAGCAGGAACGGAATGCGCCAGCCCCAGGAGGCGAAAGTCGGCTCGCCCTGCGCGCTGCGCACGCCGAGCACGAGCAGCAGCGCCATAAACAGGCCGACGGTGGCGGTGGTCTGGATCCACGATGTGTAGAAGCCGCGCTTGTCCTTCGGCGCGTGCTCGGCGACGTAGGTCGCCGCGCCGCCGTACTCGCCGCCGAGCGCGAGGCCTTGCGCCAGGCGCAGGCAGATCAGGATGATCGGCGCGACGATGCCGGCCGAGGCGTAGGACGGCAGGAGGCCGATGAAGAAGGTGCCGACGCCCATCAGCGTCATGGTGATGAGGAAGGTGTACTTGCGGCCGATGATGTCGCCGAGGCGGCCGAAGAACAATGCGCCGAACGGGCGCACCGCGAAGCCGGCGGCGAAGGCCATCAGGGTGAAGATGAAGGCGGCGGTCGGATTGACGCCGGAGAAGAATTGCGCGGCCAGAATCGGCGCCAGCGTGCCGTAGATGTAGAAGTCGTACCACTCGAAGACGGTGCCGAGCGACGAGGCAAAGATGACCATCCGTTCTTCGGAGGTCATTCCACGCGACGTGAAGCCGGTGGTTGTTGCAGTAGTCATGGGCGCTTCCCCAGAGGTTGACGTGACTGTCGGTGCCTGGGGCACGGCCTTGGCGGCGCTACGCCTGACGCTGTTTTTGTCCTTCCATGGGCCGTCCCCGCGGTAAAATTATCCACCCGGGACAGGGCCGTCTCTCGGCTTGGAGTCTTAATCCGAAAGTCGAAATCGTCTTAGACTAAGGGCTAAAATGATGTTCTAAACATCTGACGAATATCAAGAAATAATCACAGGCTGGTCGTGAGTTTTTCCAGAATATCGATCAGCCAGGCGGCGGCCTGCAACACCGCCAGGCGCTGCGCCAGTTTCGACTTTCGGAAGGTGTCGTTGAGCAGTTTCAGCGCCCGCTTGTAGCCGGGATGACGCTGCGCGCCGTCGCCGAGCGCGCGCAGGCGGCGCATCAATTCGGCGCGTCGCGCCTCGAGCTCGTCATAGCGCTGGCGAAACGTGCCGCGCGGCTTGTCCGCGGGCGGGGCGATCGGCGGGAGCGGAGGACGGCGGTTCGGCATTGCGCGCGTTAACTCTCGAAGCGGGAGGGCAAGTGGTAGCGCAACGCGCCGCCGCGCGCCACCGTCGCTCCGGTTGCGTCCCGCCGGCGCCGAGGCGCCGCGCGGCGATTAATGTTACCCCGCGAA
Organism: Pseudolabrys sp.; assembly: GCA_035571935.1. Classification (GTDB taxonomy): domain Bacteria; phylum Pseudomonadota; class Alphaproteobacteria; order Rhizobiales; family Xanthobacteraceae; genus Pseudolabrys. The sequence continues at coordinate 2,405 of DATNBL010000095.1, read as the reverse complement.
TGGCGTCGGCAGGATAAAGCGTTCGTATAGAGTGCGCATTGTCGCGTGGAGTGATAGCGCATGCGCTTCTTGGCACCCATTATCGGTTTCTGCGCCGGACTTTGCGGGATCGCGTCCGCATGCGCCGCCGATTTGCCGCCGGTGCAGGCCGAGCGAAACGTCGGCCTGCATTATTCGGGGCGCGGCCACCGCTCCTCGCCGATCGTCATCTACGATTATCAGCCCGGCGTCGTCGTGCGCGCCTACTGGCTCGCGCCGTGGCGCCATCGTCACTATTACCCGGTCACCGGCCAGCAGCCGATCGCCGGCCGCGACGAGGACCTGTCGGCGCGCGCCGAGGCGACGGATCCCGCCGAAGCCTTTTCGCGCACCTGGACGACGTCGTCCGCCTTCGTCGTCGAGGACCCGCGCGGCCGCTTCCGCGACTTCGATGGGCGTCAGCCGCCGCCGCCAACGGAGCCGCCTCTGAAATGAAGACGTTGCGTTCCCTTGCTCTCGCCGCACTCGCCGCCGCGTTTCTGCCCGCGGCCGCGCAGGCGCAATACGCCTCGGCGCAGCCGGCGCCGCTGTATCCTTATGCGGTGCAGCCCGGCCAGCCTTACGCCGTCGAGGTCGCGCCCGGCACCTATGTGATCAAGCGGCCGGCCGAGAGGCGCGGCTATCCTTACGTTCGTTGCGTCACCGGCTGCGACGGCTCGGCCGCGACGACGCCGCGCAATCCGTCGCCGCGCAGCGAGCGGCGCGTCACACACAACGATCCGGCGCTGATCGAGGAGTTGCGCAGGCGGCACGGCGGCAAGGTCAAGCATGAGGTCGTCAACACGACGCGGATCGTGCGTGACAAGCCGGTGGTGATCGAGCATGAGCGCGTGGTCGACGATCCGCCGCGCGTCATCGAGCGCCGCCACTACGTCGAGGATGCGCCGCCGGCGAAGCCGCATCGGCGCACGGCGAAAGTCGAAGCCGACGTGATGGCGCCGGCGGAAAAGAAGGCCGGCAAGCGCGTCATCCGCGCCGAGGCCGAGGTCACGATCCTCGGGCCCGACCGCATGAGCATCCGCCTGTTCCGCAAGGGCAAGGCCGGCGCCGCCGCCAAGGCCGAAGCCGAATAGCATTCCACCGATAGCGGGAGCGGCGGCGGGCTGGGGGGCCCGCCGTTTTGCTTTTCAGCGCCCGGCCAGCGCGCGGCTGGCGACGTAGAGCGACAGCGCTGCGGCGTTCGACACGTTGAGGCTCTTGATCGCGCCCGGCACGTCGATGCGCGCCAGCTTTTCGCAGGTCTCGCGCGTCAGCTGCCGCAGGCCCTTGCCCTCGGCGCCAAGCACGAGCGCGAGCGGCGCGCGCAGGCGGAGGTCCGCAAGGTCGCTGTCGCCCCCGCTGTCGAGCCCGACCAGCAGGAAGCCGCGTCCGCGCAGTTCGGCGAGCGCGCGAGCGAGGTTCTGTACCGTCACAAGCGGCACGACCTCCAGCGCACCCGAGGCCGCCTTCGCCAGCGCGCCGGCCGCGTCCGGGCTGTGGCGCTCGGTGGTGATGATCGCGGCCGCGCCGAAGGCCGCGGCGGAGCGGAAGATGGCGCCGACATTGTGCGGATCGGTGATCTGGTCGAGCGCTAGCACAAGAGCGTCCGCCGGCAGGTCGGCGATTGCCGGCGAGGGCAGGGGATCGGTCTCGAGATAGAGACCCTGATGCACGGCGTCGGGCAAAAGCCGCTCGTCGATGGCCGAGGGCCGCACCACTTCCGGCGCGGCCGGGATGCCGTCCGCGGCGAGCCGCCGCGCAGCGTTCTCGGTCGCGAGCAGCTTGCGCACGTGCCGTGCCGGATTGCGCAGCGCCGCAGTGACGGTGTGCCAGCCGTAGAGGATTGCGGGCCCGTCCGCCTCCGCCGGCCGCAGGCTCTCGCGGCGGGCGCGGGTGAAGCGCTCGCGCCGCTCGATCTGCTCGCGGGTGGAGCCCGGCTTCGCGCCGGCTTTGGCGGCGGAGCGGGGGCGGGCGGGAGGCGGGGTTGAGGCCATTGGCGTTATCCGGGTTTGCCGTCCAGGACGGCGGAGAGCGTGGCTTTTGCGTGCCTTACGCGATCCGCCTCGTGGCGAACAGGCCTCCATTGACTTCGCCTTATCGGCTGACCATAAAGCCGGGCATATCCCGACAGCGTCGGTTCCGTTTTTCTCTGAGCGGCCAACGCTGTGCGTCGGGGTCTGGGAGAGTGTCCCGAGCGGCAAAGGGGGCGGACTGTAAATCCGCTGGCTATGCCTTCGTAGGTTCGAGTCCTACCTCTCCCACCAACCTTCGCGGCCAAGGCCGCTTCGGTTGGCGAGCCGACCTTCGCGCCGCAAAGGTTGCGCGTCGTAGGCCGTAGGGCGAAGACGGGCGACGCTCGAAGGCTTGGCCAATGACGGGCAAATCAC
>DATNBL010000094.1:0-33275 GCA_035571935.1 Pseudolabrys sp. | reverse complement strand
CTCGACGAAGGCGGCATAGCGCGCGTAGCCGGCGTCGGTGGCGTCGGAGCGCAGGATGATCCACTCGGCGAGCTTGCGCGCGACCGGATCGCTCAGACCGCGCTCGATCGTGTCGGCGTCGGCGGTGCGGCCGGCGTGGATCGCCTCGATCAGCCGCTTGAGCGCGGCGATGTCGGCGGCCGGCGTCTCGCGGCTCGACGCGACGGCGAACGGGCCGCTCGCCGGCCGCACCAGCGGCGTCGACAGGATGTGGCCGGCGGTGGCCGGGCTCAAGCGTACCGGCGCGAGCGGCGCCGTCGCGGCCGCTGCCTTCTCGGTGGCGTAGGGAAGGGCCGCGGTTTCGGCCATCGGGGTCGGCTGAGTGAGCTGGGCGATCGGGTCGAGGCGCTGCGCAGGCGCTGGCGCGGCCTGAACGATCTGCGGACGCCGGGGTGGGATCGGTACGCTGGCGGGGCTCCTGGCCTCGGCCGCGGCGACGGTCTTGATGGCGGGCCGGGCGCGGGGCAGCGGCACCTGCGGGGCCGCATCGGCCGCGCCGGCGCCGAGCGCAACGGCGGTCAGGACGGCGACGGTGAGGCCCCAAGGCCTGCGCTCGGTTCCACCCATGAAGCTGGCGCCCAAAGTTCCCGCCGCGCCCGAATCGGGGCGCTTCCGGACCCTGTTTTACTAGGCCAAACCCGCTGCCGAAGCGATAGCCGCGCAAGCGGGCGCAATCCGGCACCCTGCTGGCCGAAACGGGCGAAAACGGGGCCGGAACGGGCCATGACGGACGTCAAGTTGCCGCGGGGCTTTCATCGCCGCGGCCTTGGCGATATTGATGGTGGTTCGTCCGTTCGGAGATCTCGTGCCATGACCGCCAAGACGCGTTTCCGCGGCTCCTTCACCGCCTTGGTCACCCCGTTCAAGAACGGGTCGGTGGACGAGAAAGCGTTCCGCGATCTGGTCGAGTGGCAGATCGGTGAGGGCACGCACGGCCTGGTGCCGGTGGGCACCACCGGCGAGAGCCCGACGCTCTCGCACGACGAGCACAAGAAGGTCGTCGAGTGGTGCGTCGGGGAGGCCAAGGGCCGCGTCCCCGTCGTCGCCGGCGCCGGCTCCAATTCGACCGCCGAGGCCGTCGACTTCTCGAAGCACGCCGAGAAGGCGGGCGCCGACGCCGTTCTGATCGTCACGCCCTACTACAACAAGCCGACGCAGGAAGGCCTCTACCAGCACTACAAGGCGATCAACGACGCCATCGGCATTCCGATCATCATCTACAACATCCCCGGTCGCTCCATCGTCGACATGTCGGTCGATACCATGAAGCGGCTCTATGAGTTGAAGAACATCGCCGGCGTGAAGGACGCGACCGCCAACATGTCGCGCCTGTCGCAGCAGCGCGCGGCGATGGGCGAGGACTTCAACCAGATGTCGGGCGAGGACATCACCGCGCTCGGCTTCATGGCCCATGGCGGCCACGGCTGCATCTCGGTGACGTCGAACGTTGCGCCCAGGCTGTGCTCGGAATTCCAGAACGCGTGCCTCAAGGGCGACTTCGCCGCCGCGCTCAAGCTGCAGGACAAGCTGGCGCCGCTGCACATCAACCTGTTCGTCGAGACGAGCCCGGCGCCGGTCAAGTACGCGATGTCGCTGATCGGCAAGTGCGCCAACACGGTGCGGCTGCCGATGGTGCCGGCGACCGAGAAGGCGCAGGCTGCCGTGCGCGAGGCGATGGTGCACGCCGGCCTGATCAACTAGCCCATCGGGCAGGGGTGACGCCGTGCTGGAGGATTTCAAGAAGTTCGCGCTCCGCGGCAACGTCGTCGATCTCGCGATCGGCGTCATCATCGGCGCGGCCTTCGGCGCCATCGTCAACTCGCTGGTCGCCGACATCATCATGCCGATCGTGGGGGCTGCGACCGGCGGCGTCGACTTCTCCAACTACTTCCTGCCGCTCTCGGCCAAGGTTACCGCTACCACGCTGGTCGAGGCAAAAAAGCAAGGCGCTGTATTGGCTTGGGGGAATTTCATCACCCTCGTCATCAACTTCATCATTATCGCATGGGTGCTGTTCCTGGTCATCCGGGCCATGAGCCGGCTGGTGAAGAAGGAAGAGGCAAAGCCCGCGCCGCCGACAAAGCAGGAAGAATTGCTCGCCGAAATCCGCGATTTGCTCAAAGCGCGCCAGCCCACTAGCTAAGGCGCCATGGCCAAATCACCCGAGCGGCGGCTCAAGGTCGTCGCTGAAAACCGCAAGGCGCGGTTCAACTACGAGATCGGCGACACCTTCGAGGCCGGCATTGCCTTGACCGGCAGCGAGGTCAAGTCGCTGCGCTCAGGCAAGGCGACGATCGCGGAGTCGTACGCCGACGCCAAGGCCGGCGAGTTGTGGCTGATCAACGCCAATATCCCCGAGTATCTGCAGGCGGGCCCGTTCAACAACCACGCGCCGAAGCGGGCGCGCCGCCTGCTCCTGCACCAGCGCGAGATCGACCGTCTGTCGAGCGCGGTCGAGCGCGAGGGCATGACGGTGGTGCCGCTCAAGCTCTACTTCAACGAGCGGGGGCGGGCGAAGATCGAGATCGCGCTGGCGCGCGGCAAGAAGCTGCACGACAAGCGCGAGACGCTCAAGAAACGCTCGTGGGAGCGTGAAAAGAGCCGCCTCATGCGCGTGAAAGGGTGATCCGGTATCAGCGTCCGGCAAGCGCGCGATCAAAAGATTGAATTTCCCCGGCGCGGCCGGGGCCACTATCTCTCCCGCGCCACAGGCTAGGAGACGACGGAATGCCCCGCCGCATCGGAATGCTGATTTTCCCGCGGTTGACGCAGCTCGACATGACCGGCCCCTACGAGGTGCTGGCGCGGCTCCCCGACACCAAGGTCGACCTCGTCGCCAGGACGCTCGATCCGGTGACCACCGATCGCGGCATGCAGATCGTCCCGACCGTCACCTACGCGACTTGCGCGCCGCTCGACATCGTCATGGTGCCCGGCGGACCGGGCCAGCAGGACCTCATGGAGGACGACGAGGCGCTGTCCTTCCTGCGGCGTCAGGCGGCGCAGGCGAAATACGTCACCTCCGTCTGCACCGGCTCGCTGGTGCTGGCCGCCGCCGGTCTGCTGAAGGGCAAGCGGGCGACCAGCCACTGGGCGGCGGTCGAGCACCTCGTGCTCCTGGGCGCCATCCCGGTGCGCGAACAGGTTGTCATCGACGGCAATATCGTCACCGGCGCCGGCGTCACCTCCGGCATCGACTTCGCGCTCAAGCTCGCCGCCATCCTCGACGGCGAGCAGGTCGCGCGTGAAATCCAGCTCCAGATCGAATACGAGCCGGAGCCGCCGTTCGACTCCGGCTCGCCCGAGCGCGCCGCGCCCGAGACGCTCGCCACGGTGAAGGCGCGCCTCGCCAAACTCGGCGAGGAGCGCCGCGCGGTGGCCGCCCGCGTCGGCCGCAGGCTCGGCACCGTGCCGTGAGCGCGCTACTCGATCACGCCGCAGGCGATGCGGCCGCCGGCGTCTCCGGTCGGATCGGTCTTGTAGTCGTCCTTGCCAGCATGGATGACGAGCGCGGTGCCGTTCGCCCCGAAGGCCGAGTTCGGCTTGCCCTTCTCCAGCGTGATCGATGCGTTCTGCACCTCGACCGCGAGTTCGCCGCCCGCGGGGATGTGCAGGTTCGGCATGTCGCCGGCGTGATGGCCGTCCGCCGCCATCATGCCGTGCTTCTTGCCGGCCGGATTGAAATGTCCGCCGGCGCTGGTGAAGGGCGGCTCGCATTTGCCGACCGCGTGCACGTGGAAGGCATGCTCGCCGGCGGGCAATCCCTTGACCGCCAGCGCGATCAGCACGCCGGACGGCGTCTGCGTCAGCGTCGCCACCCCGGCGTCCTTGCCGTCGGCGGTCTTGAGCGCGGCTTTCGCGCTCTGCGCCGAAGCGGGCAGGGCGGTGGCCGCCATCAACAGCGCGGCAAGGCCTGCGCCGCTCACGAATTTGGACATGGTCATGTGTCGCTCCCTGGGCGGCCCTGTCGCGGGCCGTTACGCATGGTATGAACCCGGCCCGCGGCGGTCCATTCCGCGCGGGTCATAACTTCGCGACTGCGGCAAAAGGACCTGTCGATGCCGAAGACCAGCCTCGATCACTGCGTCATCCACGTCTCGGAGTGGGCGCGGTCGAACAAATTTTACGTCGAAGTAATGGGCGCCGAGCTCGTCACGCGACCCGTCGGCTTCGCCTACCGCTTCGGCGACCGCCAGCTCAACGTGCATGGGCCCGGCGTGCAGCCGGCGGAGGTGGCGCGGCTGCCCGTCCAGCCCGGCAACAGCGATCTCTGCTTCGAATGGCACGGGCCGATCGACGAGGCCGTCGCTCATCTCAATTCACAGGGCATCGCAGTCGAACGCGGCCCGATGGAGCGGTTCGGCGCCAAGGGGCCGGGAACTTCGGTCTACTTCCGCGACCCCGACGGCTCGCTGATGGAATTCATGTCTTATGGAGCGCGCAAATGAGCCAGGCCCACGATCCGACCGTCCTGCCGGACAATATCCCGGCTCCCATCGACGATGGCGCCGCACGCCACCTCAAGGGCATGCGCGTCGCCGACATCGCGCTACCCGCGACCGGCGGCACGACGATCAACCTGTCGAAGCTCAACGGCCGCACGATCCTCTACATCTATCCGCGCACCGGCCGGCCGGGGCAGGCGCTGCCGACCGGCTGGGACGGCATCCCCGGCGCGCGCGGCTGCACGCCGCAGTCCTGCAGCTTCCGCGACCACCACGCCGAATTGACGCGGCTCGGCGTCAAGCACCTGTTCGGCCTGTCGACACAGGACACTGCCTATCAGCAGGAGGCGGTCGATCGCCTGCATCTGCCGTTCGCGATCCTCTCCGACGAGAAGCTCGCCTTCGCCAAAACAATGAATCTGCCGACCTTCGACGTCGACGGCATGAAGCTCATCAAGCGCATGGCCTGGGTGATCGACGACGCCGTCATCACCCACGTCTTCTACCCGGTGTTCCCGCCGGACAAGAGCGCCGCCGAGGTGGTGGCGTGGCTGGGGAAGGACCGAGGGGCCGTCGCCTGATCGCAACCAGCGCGGAGCATGGTTCCAAATCTATTGACGTCATAGGCTGCCGTTAGCGGCATTTTTCAACCTGCTCTTCAAACCCGGCGCGTAGTGTCATGCGCATGGGCGAATTGATCTCACTCTCCGAGCGGCGAGCCTTCCTGCGGCGCGGTATCAGCCTGCCGGCGCAAATCGAGCGGGACGGGCAGGCGCCGTTGCGCTGCCAACTCATCGATGTCTCTCGGCACGGCGCATGCCTGTCGGCTCCCGACATCGCGCTTCCCAATGTGTTCGTGCTGAAGGTGCCGGACGCCAGCAGGCACGCCTGCGAGGTGCTGTGGCGGGACGGCCGGATGCTCGGCGTCAGGTTTGCCGAAGTCGATCAGCTCCTCGCGCGGACCGCGAAGGCGACCGCCATACTGAAGCGGAGCTGCGCGCGCGCGCGTCAGCTCAATCCTTGAGATACTGCCGCACGTCCGCGAAGACGGCGCGGAACATCTCGGGCGTCAGCACGCCCGTATTGGTGTTGTAGCGCGAGCAGTGATAGCTCGGGAACAGCGTGACGTGGCCGACGGGATAGCGGCCGCCATGCTTGAAGGGTGACGCCGACTTTTTGGCCGCGAAGGCGGAGAGCACGCTGTTGTGCGCGATCTGGCCGAGCGCGACGATGGCGCGCAGGTTCTTCATCTCGGCGATCGTCTCTTTGAGATAGTCGCGGCAGGTGTTTATCTCGGCCGGCAGCGGCTTGTTCTCCGGGGGCACGCAGCGCACGGCATTGGTGATGCGGCAATCAACCAGTGTGAGCCCGTCGTCGGGATGCGCCTTGTACTCGCCTTTGGTGAAGCCGTATTTATCGAGCGTCTCGTAGAGCAGCACGCCGGCATAATCGCCGGTGAACGGGCGGCCGGTGCGGTTGGCGCCCTGGACGCCCGGCGCGAGGCCCACGATCAGCAGGCGCGCGTCAACGGGCCCGAAGGAGGGCACCGGCGCGTTGAACCATGCGGGTTCCTTCTTGCGCCATTCCTTGCGGAAGTTGACGAGGCGCGGACAGCGCGGGCAGTCGCGTCCGGGCTTGGCGGCAGCGGGCATGGCTGGCCGCGCGTCTACTCGAACGACTCCTCGTCGTCGTCATCGGCCGGCGCACCGGCGCCGGCGCGTTGCGGCGTGGCCGGGCGCTGCAGGAACTGCGGCGTGTGGCTGCCCTCGCGCTCCTCGCGCGGGCCGCGCGGTGGCCGCTCGGACGGGTCGCGGCCGATCTTGGCCTGGAGCGTGACGATGTCGGTGAACACGTCCGCCTGCCGGCGCAATTCGTCGGCGACCATCGGCGGCTGCGTCGAGATCGTCGAGATGACCGTCACGCGCACGCCCTTGCGCTGCACCGCCTCGACCAGCGAGCGGAAGTCGCCGTCGCCGGAGAACAGCACCATGTGGTCGATGGTGGGCGCGATCTCCATGGCATCGACCGCGAGTTCGATGTCCATGTTGCCCTTGACCTTGCGGCGTCCGGTCTGGTCGACGAACTCCTTGGTCGCCTTGGTGACGACCGAGTAGCCGTTGTAGTCGAGCCAGTCGATCAGCGGGCGGATCGAGGAATACTCCTGATCCTCGATCACCGCGGTGTAATAGAAGGCGCGCAGCAGGTAGCCGCGCGACTGGAACTCGCGCAGCAGCTTCTTGTAGTCGATGTCGAAGCCGAGCGACTTGGCCGTGGCGTAGAGGTTGGCGCCGTCAATGAACAAGGCGATCTTTTCGCCGGGTACGGTCATGGATTTGGTCTCTCGCAATGGCGCTGTGAAAGCCGGCGCGCGGCGCGCCCGGTGCAAAAGTGTCCGCGCGGCGGGGAAGGACGCGGGCGGCGCGCCTTCGGGCCCTCGAAACGGTTAATCGGCACCCCTGGAATCAAACTGGTCTGGTACCTGTGCAATCAACGAAGCAGGCGCGGAAACCCGTCGCGGTGTCCTCGTATGCCGGTTCCGTAACAGACGGTTGCGGCCAAACCAAGACAAAAAGCTTGAATTTCCGGCCGGCAGGGGATAGCTACCGCCTGATTTCCAGGACATCAGTTCCAGCGCAAGGAGTGACCGTCGATGGCCCGCGTCACCGTCGAAGACTGCATCGACAAGGTCGAAAACCGCTTCGATCTCGTTCTTCTCGCGAGCCACAGGGCGCGCATGATCTCGTCCGGGTCGCAGATCACGGTCGACCGCGACAACGACAAGAACCCGGTCGTGTCGTTGCGCGAGATCGCCGAGACCACCGTCTCGCCGGGCGATCTGAAGGAAGACCTGATCCATTCGCTGCAGAAATACGTCGAAGTCGACGAGCCGGAGCCGGAGGTGCCGCTGATCGGCGCCGGTTCGGGCGCAAACGTCGATTCCGACGACACCGAGGTCACCGCCGACCGCATGACCGAGGAAGAGCTGCTCAAGGGCCTCGAAGGCCTGGCCCCGCCGGAAGAGGTCCCCGAGGACGACGGCGAGTGATCGGCTGCCATATAAAATTCTTATAACGGCCCGGCCCAAAGCCGGGCCGTCGTCTTTTTGTCAACCATTCGGCAAAGGGTTGCGATCACACAGGAATGCCGTGATATCTAAGGGAGAAGGCCGGCCGCGATGCGCTTTTCCACCCGGGAACCGCGGCCGTCAGGCAGGTCGATGATACGCTCGCGCACCGAGCCGTCGCGCAAACCGAAACCGGCGCCCGCCAAGGCGCCGCCGCCCCCGGCTGCGGCCGTCGCGCAAGCCCCTGAAAAGCCTCTGGAAGTCCGCCGTACGCCGATGATGCGCCAGTACGACCTGGTGGAGCGGGTGCGCGCCTACAATCCGAACACCAACGAGGCGCTGCTCAACCGCGCCTATGTCTACGCCATGAAGGCGCACGGCGATCAGCGCCGCGCTTCCGGCGACCCGTATTTCTCCCATCCGATCGAGGTCGCGGCGATCCTGACCGACCTCAAGCTCGACGACGCCACCATCGCCGCGGCGCTCCTGCACGACACGATCGAGGACACGGCGGCGACGCGCGCCGAGATCGACCAGCTGTTCGGCCCGAACATCGGCCGCCTGGTCGAGGGCCTGACCAAGCTGAAGAAGCTCGACCTCGTCACCAAGGAGGCCAAGCAGGCCGAGAACCTGCGCAAGCTTTTGCTCGCCATCGCCGACGACGTACGCGTGCTGCTGATCAAGCTCGCCGACCGCCTGCACAATATGCGCACGCTGCACTGGATGCCGGAGCCCTCGCGCCGGCGCGTGGCGGAGGAGACGCTCGAGATCTATGCGCCGCTGGCCGGCCGCATGGGCATGCACGAGATGCGCGAGGAACTCGAGGACCTGGCGTTCCGCGAGCTCAACCCGGAGGCCTACGGGGTCGTGTCGTCGCGCCTCGGCGGGCTGGAGGAGCGCAGCCGCTTCCTGATCGGCGAGATCGAAAGCCAGCTCACCAAGCAACTCGCCGAGCGCGGTATCGCGGCGACGGTGAAGGGCAGGCGCAAGCGCGCCTATTCGATCTGGCGCAAGATGGAACGCAAGTCGGTCGGCTTCGAGCAATTGTCCGACATCTTCGGCTTCCGCGTCATCGTCAAGACGCTCGGCGATTGCTACCAGGCGCTCGGCGTCGTGCACTCGTCGTGGCCGATGGTGCCGGGCCGCTTCAAGGATTACATCTCGACGCCGAAGGCGAACGATTACCGCTCGATTCATACGACGGTGATCGGCCCGGGCAAGCAGCGCGTCGAATTGCAGATCCGCACCTTGGAAATGCACGAGATCGCCGAATACGGCATCGCCGCGCACGCGCTTTACAAGGACGGCGCCGGCTCGCCGACGGAATTGCTGTCGCGGGAGTCGACCGCTTACGCCTGGCTCCGCCGCACCATCGAATTGCTGGCCGAAGGCTCGAACCCGGAAGAATTCCTCGAGCACACCAAGCTCGAGCTGTTCCACGACCAGGTGTTCTGCTTCTCGCCGAAGGGCAAATTGATCGCGCTGCCGCGCAAGGCGACGCCGATCGACTTTGCCTATGCGGTGCACACCGACGTCGGCAACACCGCGGTCGGCGCCAAGGTCAACGGCCAGATGGCGCCGCTGACCAGCGAATTGACCAACGGCGACGAGGTCGAGATCATTACCTCGAAGGCGCAGACGGCGCCGCCGGCCGCGTGGGAGTCGATCGTGCGCACCGGCAAGGCGCGCGCCGCGATCCGCCGCGCCACCCGCGCCGCCGTGCGCGCGCAGTACACGGGGCTCGGCCGCCGCATCGTCGAGCGCCTGTTTCAGCGCGCCAAGATCGCCTATTCCGACGAGAAGCTGACCGGCGCGCTGCCGCGGCTGGCGCGCTCCTCGATCGAGGAGGTGATGTCGGCGGTCGGGCGCAGCGAATTGAAAGCCTCCGACGTCGCCCGCGCGATGTACCCCGACTACAAGGAGGAACGCGCCGCGGCCCTGGCGCTCAGGCCCAAGAAGCCCGAGAGCGGCTGGTTCGGATTGCGCCGCCTGAAGTCGGTCAAGTTCCGCGTGCCGGAGGCGACCGAAGCGGCGCTGCCGATCCGCGGCATCAACACCGATTTGCCGGTGCGATTTGCGCCAAACGGCGGCGCCGTGCCGGGCGACCGCATCGTCGGCATCCTCAATCCGGGCGAGGGGATCACGATCTATCCGATCCAGTCGCCGGCCTTGAGCGAGTTCGAGGACCATCCGGATCGCTGGATCGACCTGCGCTGGGACGAGGACGAGCGCACGCCGCGCCGCTTCCCGGTGCGCATCTCGGTGCAGTCGGTCAACGAGCCGGGCTCGCTCGCGCAAATTGCGCAAGTCATCGCCGAGCACGACGGCAACATCGACAACATCCACATGGCGCGCAGCGCGCCGGACTTCACCGACGTCACCATCGACCTGGAGGTCTATGACCTCAAGCACCTGACCGCGATCCTGGCGCAGTTGCGGGCGAAGCCGATGGTGGCCAAGGCGGAACGCGTCAATGGCTAAGAAACTCCGCCTCGGCATCAACGTCGACCACGTCGCCACCATCCGCAACGCGCGCGGAGGCCGCCATCCCGATCCGGTGCGCGCCGCCAAGCTCGCCATCGCCGCCGGCGCCGACGGCATCACCGCGCACCTGCGCGAGGACCGCCGTCACATCCGCGACGACGACATGGCGCGGCTGAAGGCCGAGATCGACAAGCCGTTGAACTTCGAGATGGCGGCGACCGACGAGATGGTGGCGGCCGCGCTCGCCATCCGCCCGCACGCGGTCTGCATCGTGCCGGAGAAGCGCACCGAGCGCACCACCGAAGGCGGGCTCGACGCCGTGCGCCATCAGGCGCAGCTCGCGCCCGCGGTGCACGACTTGAAGCACGCCGGCATCCGCGTCTCGCTGTTCATCGCGCCCCATCCGGCGCAGATCGAGGTCGCGGCGGCGCTCGGCGCGCCGGTCGTCGAACTGCACACCGGCGCCTGGTGCGACGCGCTGGCCGAGAACCGCAGAGCCGAGGCGCAGGCGGAATGGCAGTCCTTGCGCGCCGGGGCGCTGCTCGCCCACGGTCTCGGCCTCGAGGTGCACGCCGGCCACGGGCTCGATTACGCCAGCGCCGAGACCATCGCCGCGCTGCCGCAGGTGATGGAATTGAACATCGGTCATTTCCTGATCGGCGAGGCGGTTTTCGAGGGGCTCGACGCCACGATCAAGTTGATGCGCGCGGCGATGGACCGCGGCCGGGCGCGCGCATGATCCCGAAAAGTGGGCACCGGTTTTCGGACAAGATCATGCGCCAGGAAAAGCGCGCATGATCATCGGCCTCGGCTCGGACCTCTGCGACGCGCGCCGCATCGAGAAGGTGCTCGACCGCCACGGCGAGCGTTTCCTCGACCGCATCTTCACGCCGGCCGAGCGCGCCAAGGCCGAGCGCCGCGCCAACCGCGCCGAAACCTACGCGAAGCGGTTCGCCGCCAAGGAGGCCTGCGCCAAGGCGCTCGGCACCGGCTTCCGCAAGGGCGTGTTCTGGCGCGACATGGGGGTCATCAATCTGCCGTCCGGCCGGCCGACGATGAAGCTCACGGGCGGGGCGCTGGAGCGGCTGAAAGCCATCACGCCTGCCGGCCACGAGGCGGTGATCGACGTGTCGTTGACGGACGAGGGGCCGACCGCGCAGGCCATCGTCATCATCCAGGCCGTGCCGCTCGGCGCCGCCGCGCGCTGAACGCCGGAATCCTAGTCCCCGCAATCCCTTACAGGCCGGCGGGCGCGTTCTCGATTGCACCTGTCGGGGCCAGCCGCTAGAACGTGCCGGGGCGTCAAGACGGCGGACGAGAGGCCAATGAGCGTGACATCCGGGACCAAGCGGAAAGAGGGCGGTATTGGGGAAACCGCCCGCGTCGTTTTCCACGCCCTCATCATCGCCCTCGTCATCCGCACCTTCCTGTTTCAGCCGTTCAACATCCCGTCCGGCTCGATGAAGGCGACGCTGCTCGTCGGCGACTATCTGTTCGTCTCGAAATACAGCTACGGCTATTCGAAATATTCGCTGCCTATGGGCGACAAGCTCGGCACGTTGGTGTCCAGTCGTTTCCCCGGGAGCCTGACGCCCGAGCGCGGCGACGTCGTCGTGTTCCGCCTGCCGAAGGACCCCTCCGTCGATTACATCAAGCGCGTGATCGGCCTGCCGGGCGACAAGATCCAGGTGATCGACGGCCAGGTCTTCATCAACGGCACCGGCGTCAAGCGCGAGCGCGCCCCGGATTTCGTCGAGACCGAAGAGGGCACGCGCGAACAGCCGGTCAAGCGCTGGCTGGAGACGCTGCCGAACGGCAAGACGTTCTATACGCTCGACCTCGTCGACAACGGCTTTGCCGACAATACGCAGGTCTACACCGTGCCGCCCGGCGAATACTTCATGATGGGCGACAACCGCGACAATTCCACCGACAGCCGCTTCAGCCAGGTCGGTTTCGTGCCGTTCGAGAACATCGTCGGCAAGGCGCAACTGATCTTCTTCTCCGTCTATGACGGCGAGCGGGCCTGGGAGTTCTGGCGCTGGCCGTTCTCGGTGCGCTGGGGCCGGCTGTTCACGATCGTCAGATGAGCCGCAGCAGGGCGAAGGACAGAAGCGCGCTCGAGGAACGCATCGGCTACCATTTCGCCGACAAGACGTTGCTCGAGCGGGCGCTGACGCACATCTCGGCCGCGTCCGGTGGTGCCCGCGTCAACAGCTACCAGCGCCTCGAATTTCTTGGCGACCACGTGCTCGGCCTCGTCGTCTCCGACATGCTCTATCGCGCGTTCCCGCGCGCCAACGAGGGCGAACTGTCGCGCCGCCTGGCCGATCTCGTGCGCAAGGAAACCTGCGCCGACGTTGCGCGCACCATCGACGTCGGCCCGGCCTTGAGCCTCGGCTCGTCGGAATCGCAGGCCGGCGGCCGCCTGCGCGCCACCATCCTGGCCGATGCTTGCGAGGCGTTGGTCGGCGCCGTCTATCTCGACGGCGGCTATGGCGCGGCGGAGGGCTTCATCGAGCGCTTCTGGAAGGAGCGCATGTTGAAGCCGCCGCGGCCGCTGCGCGATCCCAAGACGATGTTGCAGGAATGGGCGCAGGCGCGCGCTTTGCCGACGCCGGCCTATCGCGAGCTGGCGCGCACCGGCCCGCATCACAAGCCGAAATTCCGCGTCGCCGTGGAACTGCCGGACCGGCCGCCGGCCGAAGGCATCGGCGAATCGAAACGCGCGGCCGAGCAGGCCGCCGCCGCCGCGATGCTGCTCGCGGTGGGCGTCGCCGCGGACAAGATCGATGCCTGAGAACAAGGGCGCGGACACACGCTGCGGCTTCGTCGCGCTGATCGGCGCGCCCAATGCCGGTAAGTCGACGCTGCTCAACGCGCTGGTCGGCTCGAAGGTCACCATCGTGTCGCACAAGGTGCAGACGACGCGCGCGCTAATCCGCGGCATCACGGTGGCGGGGCAATCGCAACTCATCTTCGTCGACACGCCCGGCATCTTCACGCCGAAGCGGCGGCTCGACCGCGCCATGGTGACCACGGCGTGGAGCGGCGCGCACGAGGCCGATCTCGTCGGCGTCCTGATCGACGCGCGCAAGGGGCTGGACGAGGAAAACGAGGCCATCCTCGAACGGCTGGCCGAGGTCAAGCCGCCGGTCGTGCTCATCCTCAACAAGGTGGATCTCGTCGCCAAGGAAGTGCTGCTGACCCTGGCGCAAAGGGCAAACGACAAGGCGCGCTTCGAGGCGACCTTCATGGTCTCGGCGCTGTCGGGCGACGGTGTCGCCGATTTGAAGCGCTGGCTCGCCGAGCGCGTCGCCCCAGGGCCGTGGCTCTATCCGGCCGACCAGATGTCGGACGCGCCGATGCGGCAGTTGGCGGCCGAGATCACGCGCGAGAAACTGTTCGAGCGGCTGCACCAGGAATTGCCGTACCACGCCACTGTCGAGACCGAGCAGTGGAAGGATTTGCGCGGCAATGCCGTGCGCATCGAGCAGACGATCTATGTCGAGCGCGAGAGCCAGCGCAAGATCGTGCTCGGCAAGGGCGGCGCGGCGATCAGGGCGATCGGCGAGGCCTCGCGCCGCGAGATCGAAAAGATCACCGAGGGCAAGGTGCACCTGTTCCTGTTCGTGAAGGTGCGCGAGGGCTGGGGTGACGACCCCGAGCGTTATCGGGCGATGGGCCTGGAGTTTCAGAAGGAGTAGCCCCAATTCTGTCATCGCCGGGCTTGTCCCGGCGATCCCGATGAGGCGGCGCAGCACCTCACTAAGCGAGATCACCGGGACTCGCCGCTTCGCGTCGGCCCGGTGATGACAGTAGAGTATTGAGACGCGGGTCTGATCCGAATCAATGCAATGGACCGATGAAGGCATCGTGCTGGGCGTCAAAAGGCACGGGGAGGCGAATGCCATCCTCGACCTGATGACGCGCGCGCACGGCCGTCATCTCGGCATGGTGCGCGGCGGGTTCGGCTCGCGCATGAAGCCGATTCTCCAGCCCGGCAACGCGGTCAGCGCCACCTGGCGCGCGCGGCTCGACGACCATCTCGGCAACTACACCGTCGAGCCCATGAACCTGCGCGCCGCCGGCTTCTTCGCCGCGCCGCACGCGATCTACGGCCTGACGCATCTGACCGCGCTGATGCGGTTGCTGCCGGAGCGCGACCCGCATGAGAGCCTGTACGAGTTGCTCGACACCATGCTCGGCCATCTCGAGCAGGCGCAGGTGATCGCGCCGCTGGTGGTGCGTTTCGAATTGCAATTGTTGTCGGAGCTTGGCTTTGGCCTCGACTTGACCGAATGCGTGGCGACCGGCGCGACCGACGATCTTGTCTACGTGTCGCCGAAATCAGGGCGCGCCGTTTCGCGCGAGGCGGGCGCGCCTTATGCGGAGCGGATGCTGACGCTGCCGGCCTTCCTGCGCGACGAGCAGCAGCCTGCGAGCGGCAAGGACGTGGCCGAGGGCTTCGCGCTGACCGGTTTTTTCCTCGACCGCTACGTGCTCGAGCCGCGCGGGTTGATGCTCGGCGACGAGCGCACGCATTTCATCGCGGCGCTCGCCCGCGCATTGCCGGGCGCGGCCTGAAAATGCAAACGGCCCGGCGTAAAGGCCGGGCCGCTGCATCGGAAGTGAGGCGGATTACCAGTGACGGCAGACGCGCTCGACGCGGCAACGGCGGTGGCCGTAGGGGCCGCGGTGGCAGACGGTGATGCGGCGGCAGCGCCACGCCACGTCCTCGATCAGCGAGGCGTTCGGGGCCGCCGACGCGCCGTTCGAAAGCCCGACCGAGAGCGGGGTGGCCGAGGCGCCGGTCGAGGCGGCGAGAGCCATGCCCGCCGCAAGGACAGCCGACAGAACGATCTTGCGCATGTTTCAGTTTCCTCCGGTGTGTCGCGGAGCCCTTACCCAGACACCTGTCCGGTGCCCCCGACGATGTCGCCGTGACGAGAACCCTGCGGCCGGCTTACGGCAGAAGCCGGCCGCAATCCTGACAAGGAACGCGTGGCAGCGCGATTACCAGCGCCGGTAATAGCGATGCCGGTAGTAGCGCCGGTAGTAGCGCGGCCCGGTCCAGTAGCAGGCCCGGCGCCAGCCGCAGCCATAGGGTCCGCACCGCCAGACGCGGCGGCAGACGTAAGCGATATCCTGAGCGAGATTGGTGCCTTCGGCGGCGGCCGCGATGCCGGCCGGAGCCGGCAAGGTCATGGCCTCGGCGCTTTGCGGCAGCATGGCCGCACCGGCCAAGATCGCGAAGGTGGCAGCGGCAGTAAGAACAGTCCGGCGCATTTCCGTCCTCCATCCCAAAAAAGCCCGAACGCTGTTTGAAGCCCACTATAACGCGGATCGGTGTTCCAGGTTCAGGATGATACCGATCATTTTAGAAGGTTCGATGGCCGCCGCGTTCATCGCTTGTTCATCCCGGCGGCAAGGATTAGCACTCCACTCATGGGACCCAGACTGATTCCCCCCGAGAAGGGGGCGGTCGAGGAAGTCGCGCTGCGCGAGGCGCTCGAGGAGCGCTATCTCGCCTACGCCCTCTCGACCATCATGAACCGCGCGCTGCCGGATGCGCGCGACGGCCTCAAGCCCGTGCACCGGCGCATCCTGCACGTCATGCGCGGCCTGCGCCTCGACCCCGGCGCCGCCTTCAAGAAGTCGGCCAAGGTGGTCGGCGACGTGATGGGCAATTTCCATCCGCACGGCGACCAGGCGATCTACGACGCCATGGTGCGCCTGGCGCAGGACTTCGCGCAGCGCTATCCGCTGGTCGACGGTCAGGGCAATTTCGGCAACATCGACGGCGATAACGCCGCCGCGATGCGCTACACCGAATCGCGCCTGACCGAAGTGGCCCGGCTTTTGCTCGACGGCCTCGACGAGGACTCGGTCGATTTCCGCCCGAGCTACGACGGCTCCAACGAAGAGCCGGTCGTTCTGCCGGCGGCATTCCCGAACCTGCTCGCCAATGGCTCGCAGGGCATCGCCGTGGGCATGGCGACGTCGATCCCGCCGCACAACGCGGCCGAGCTATGCGATGCCGCGCTGCATCTGATCGAGACGCCGGCGGCGCGCAGCCGCACGCTTTTGAAATACGTCAAGGGCCCGGACTTCCCGACCGGCGCCATCATCGTCGACTCGGCCGAGGCATTGGCCGAGGCCTACGCCACCGGCCGGGGTTCGTTCCGCGTCCGCGCCAAATGGGAGACGGAGGAGGGCGGCCGCGGCACCTATGTCGTGGTCATCACCGAGATCCCGTGGCTGGTGCAGAAGTCGCGGCTGATCGAGAAGATCGCCGAGCTTTTGAACGACAAGAAATTGCCGCTGGTCGCCGACGTGCGCGACGAGAGCGCCGAGGACGTCCGCCTCGTCATCGAGCCGCGCGCGCGCACGGTCGACGCCGCGCTGATGATGGAATCGCTGTTCAAGCTCACCGAGCTCGAGAACCGCATTCCGCTCAACATGAACGTGCTGGTGAAGGGCCGCGTCCCGAAGGTGCTCGGTCTCGCCGAGGCGCTGCGCGAATGGCTCGACCACCGCCGCGACGTGCTGGTGCGCCGCTCGAAATACCGCCTGTCGCAGATCGAGCACCGGCTCGAAGTGCTCGGCGGCTATCTCGTCGCGTATTTGAATCTCGACAAGGTCATCAAGATCATCCGCACCGAGGACGAGCCCAAGCCCGTCCTGATGAAGACCTTCAAGCTCACCGACGTGCAGGCCGACGCCATCCTCAACATGCGGCTGCGCAATTTGCGCAAGCTCGAGGAGATGGAGATCCGCACCGAGGACAAGGCGCTGCGCGACGAGCAGAAGAAGCTCAAGTCGCTGGTCGGCTCGGAAGACCAGCAGTGGAAGACCATCGCCGGGCAGATCAAGGAGACGCGGGAGAAGTTCGGCCCGAAAACCGCGCTCGGCAAACGCCGGACCGCCTTCGCCGAGGCGCCGGAGCACGACGAGGCCGCGATCGAGGAGGCGATGGTCGTGCGCGAGCCGATCACCGTCGTCGTGTCGGAGAAGGGGTGGGTGCGCGCGCTGCGCGGCCACGTCAGCGACCTCTCCGGCGTCGCCTTCAAGCAGGACGACGCGCTCAAGTTCGCGTTCCCGACCGAGACCACGGCGAAGGTGCTGATCTTCGGCTCGAACGGCCGCTTCTACACCATCGACGCGTCCAAGCTTCCCGGTGGCCGCGGCCACGGCGAGCCGTTGCGCCTGTTCATCGATCTCGAGCAGGACGCGGACGTCGTCGCGGCGATGGCCTATGACGGCGGCCGCAAGTTCCTGGTCGCGAGCTATGCGGGCAATGGCTTCATCGTGCCGGAGGCGGAAGTTCTCGGCACCACGCGCAAGGGCAAGCAGGTGCTCAACCTGAAGGCGCCGGACCGCGCCGCCGCGATGACCGCCGTCACCGGCGAGCTCGTCGCCTCAGTCGGCGAGAACCGCAAGCTGCTGGTGTTCCCGATTGACCAGGTGCCCGAGATGACCAAGGGCCGCGGCGTGCGGTTGCAGCGCTATCTCGACAAGGGCCTTTCGGACGTCACCACCTTCGAAGCCGAGAAGGGCCTGACCTGGATCGACACCGCCGGCCGCAGCTTCACGCTGTCGCTGAAAGAATTGAAGGACTGGCGCGGTGACCGCGCCGCCGCCGGCCGCATCCGCCCCGACCGCTTCCTCACCAACAACAAGTTCGGCGCGCCGCCGGCGGCGAAGGCGGAGTAGGTGCGCCGCCGCTCATTCCCGCGAAAGTGGGACTTTGGCGCTGCGACGGCATTATAATTTCTTAGCCGTTCCGGCCGGCAGATAGAGCGTGAGTGGCCGACTTTTGAATGGCGCAAACCCATGATGGCGGTAGAACGCGGCCGCTTGATCGTCTTTGGCATCGACCAGAATCGCAAAGATCGCAGCGTCGGAACGTAACGCGCGCTCGCTGGCGTCGAACAGCATTGCGGCGCCGAGGCCTTGCCCCTGATGCCGCTGATCGATCGCCAGCCGGCCAATCCGCGCGGCCGGAACCACAGGATACCGCGGCAAACGCCTTACAACATCGTCTCTCAGATCGCCCAGAGTGATGCTGGCGGCGGACAGCGTGTAATAGCCGGCGACATCGTTTGACCCCGCCGGCCCCGCAACGAAGCAATTCGCGATATGACGGCGGATATCCTGACCGGCCTGGGTCCGAAGGTATCGGTCCAGCGCGGCAACGCCGCAATTAAAGTTTGTTCTATCGTGCGCTTCGCCAAGCGGCGCAATCAGGTACGGTGCTGTCACCGCGCCTTCCGGATCAACCGGCGATGCGCCGCCTTCGCGCGGCTAAGCGCCGGGACGGGTTCGGGCGGGTCGATGATGGCGTCTGCGAAGGCGCGCTGATCGGCGATTGAAAGCCGTAGCACCTGGAGATCGGCGATCGCCTTGTGTGCGGCGTCCTGCGCAGCCGCAACGACGAAATCGCTGACGCTGCGGCCTTGCATTTCCGCGGCGCGTTTGACGACGGCGAGTGCATCGGGTGCGATGCGTGCCTCGAGACGGGTGGAGCGGGTGGGGTGCTGGGCCATTGGCAAAATGTACGGTAAAACACCGGACATTTCAAGGGCGCTCACGTCGCCACGAACAGCAGCGACTTGGTCGACTTCGCCAGCAGCGCCGAGGCGGTGTCGCCGAAGAACAATTTTTCGCCCGGGCGGCGGCCGACGCCGAGCACGACGAGATTGTTGCGGCGGCGGCCCATTTCCTTGACGATCGCCTCGTCGGCGGCGATGTCGGCGCGGACCGCGGTCTTGATCTGGAGCGCGTAGGTCTCGGCCAGCGCCACGATGTCCTTCAGGATCGCCTCCTCGTACTGGCGCGATCGGCGCGGCTTGTTCTTGCCGCCGGGCGCGACGTAGAGCGCGGTCAGCGGCGCCTTGGCGGCGCGGGCGATGGCGATCGCGACCTCGGCGGCGCGGCGCGAGTGATCGGTGCCGTTGACCGGCACGAGGATGCTCAGCCGGCTTTGCAGCGGATCCTCGAGCAGGCCGTCACGCGCCTCGGTGACCGCCAGCGGGCCGGGGAAACCGGCGGCGAGGCTGGTCGGGTCGTCATGGAATTCGGCCTTGTTGGCGACCGTGTTGGCAAGCCCGACCACCATCAGGTCGTAGCCCTTCTCGGCCTCGGCGGCGATGGCCTCCGCCTTCGGCGCCTTCTCGACGATGGTGGTGACGTCGATCCTGGTCTCGGTCTTCTCCTCGTCGCGCTTGGCGTCGTCGCTGCGGCCGGCCGCGACCTGCACGGCCTCGCCGAACTCCTTGGCCTTCTCCTTAGCCTGCTCGACGGCCGTCTTGCTCGGCCGCTTCTTGCCGTGGATGTGCATCACCGTCGTCGGCATGGCATTGGCGCCGGCGATGATGCCGCCGATGCGGGCGGCGAACTGGCCGTTGGCGCTGTCGTCGATGGCGAGCAGGAGGCGCTCGAGCTTCGGCACGAAGCCCTTCGTCTCCATCTCCTCGCGCTCGATGCGCTGCTTCTCCTCCTTGCGCATTGGCACGCGCGACAGCGCCCAGCGCAAGGTCGGCGGCATCGCCATCGTGGTCACGACCGCCATGGTGACAATCATTGTGAACAAAGTGGAGCTGAGCGCGCCCATCGACAGGCCGACGGTGGCAATGATGACTTCGGTCGAGCCGCGGGCGTTCATGCCGCAGGCGAGCGCGAAGCCCTCGCGCCGCGTCAGGCCGCCGAGCTCGGCGCCGGCAAACGCGCCGCCGAACTTGCCGAGGCTGGCGATGGCGACGAGGCCGACCGTGTAGGCAGCGATGGTCGGGTCGCCGAGCACGGTGAGATTGGCGTTCTGGCCCGCGAGCCCGAAATAGATCGGCGTGAAGAAGGCCATCACCAGGCCGCGTAACTGCTCGTCGATGTGCTTGCTCAGGATAGGCGATTCACCGACCAGCACGCCGGCAACGAAGGCGCCGAGCACGGTGTGCACGCCAATCGCATAGGTGATGAGCGACATGGAGCCCATGATCACCAGGATCGCGGTGATGACGGCGAAGTCGCTCTCGAAATGGTCGTTGACCCAGCGGATGGCGAAGAACACCGCGCGCCGGCCGATGGTCAGGCTGACGCCGAGGAACACGAGCGTGCCGACGATGCTGCTGGCAAGCTTCATCGGCTCGACCTCGCCGGCGGCGGCGAGCGAGAAGATGATCGAGACGATGATCCAGCCGACCGAGTCGTCGATCACCGCCGAGGCGAGGATCACCTGGCCGACGGTGCGGCGCGTGAAATTCATCTCGCGCACGATCATGGCCACGAAATTGACCGAGGCGATCGACAGCGCCGTGCCGAGGAACAGCGCGGTGACGACGCGCTTGCCCGGATCGGCGATGAGCGAGTCCGGCAATGCGAGGCCGAGCCCGACGCCGCAGCCGAAGGGCACGACGATGCCCATCAGCGAGGCATAGACCGAGGCGCGGCCGGTCTGCCGCACCAGTTTCAGGTCGGTCTCCATGCCGGTGATGACCAGCAGCAGCAGCACGCCGAATTGCGCGATGCCGTCGAGCATCGCCTTCTGCTCCGGCGCCTTGGGGAAAAGAAGATCGTGCACGCCCGGGAACAGGGCGCCGAGCAGCGACGGCCCGAGGATCAGGCCGGCAATGAGCTGGCCCATGACCGCCGGCTGCTTGATGCGCAGCATGGCTTCGCCGAGGAGGCGGCCGGTGAGCATGAGCAGCAGCAATTCCGCGAGGAAGATCACGACCGAGGGACCCTTGCCCTCACCGGACGCCTGGGCGAGCGCCGGGCCCGCGACAAGCGCGAGCGCGACCGCCGCTGCCGCGAGCCGGCCGGATCGGAGGCGCAGGCGGGGCAGGGGCATTCCGGGGTCTCTCCGTTGCGGGGCCTTGCGTCCGCGCCGTCCACGCGCGCGCGTGGCACCGCTGCACATGAGGCTTGCAGCGCGCCGTCAGCGCGGTTGTCGGCGGAAATCCGGACGGTCGGTCAGGCCTGACACAACACCGGGTCGTGGCCAAAGTTCCATACATGGCGCCATCTTGCGAGCCGTTCGCATCTGGATTGACGCGGAACCGAAGGTCTGCGACTTTGTTGCTACTAATTCGCATCTGCAGGAATCGGTTTGGACCTCTATGCACGGTGACCTCGAGCCCGTCTGGCGCCCCGGCGACGAGCCGCAGCGCGCGAGCCTGTCCGAGGTGCATGCGACCATTCCGGTGCCGAACGAGGGCACCTGGCTCAGGCGTCTCATCGCCTTTTCCGGCCCCGGCTACATGGTTTCGGTCGGCTACATGGACCCGGGCAACTGGGCGACCGACCTCGCCGGCGGCTCGCGCTTTGGCTACACGCTGCTCGCCGTCGTCATGCTCTCGAACCTCATGGCGATCCTGTTGCAGGCGCTTGCCGCGCGGCTCGGCATCGCCACCGGGCGCGACCTGGCCCAGGCCTGTCGCGACGCCTTTCCGCGGCCGGTCGGATTGCTGCTCTGGATGGCTTGCGAGCTGGCGATTGTCGCCTGCGATCTCGCCGAGGTGATCGGCACCGCGATCGCGCTCAAATTGCTGTTCGGCATCCCGCTGGTCATCGGCGCGCTCATCACCGCGCTCGACGCCTTCCTGCTGCTGATGTTGATGAACCGCGGCTTCCGCTTCCTCGAGGCTTTCGTCGTCGCGTTATTGGTCGTGATCGCGGCCTGTTTCGCGGTCGAGATCGTGCTTGCCGCGCCGCCGCTTGCGGGCATCGCCGGCGGCTTCCTGCCGTCGCACGAAATCGTCACCGATCCGGAGATGCTCTACATCGCCATCGGCATTCTCGGCGCGACGGTGATGCCGCATAACCTCTATCTGCATTCCTCGATCGTGCAGACGCGCCGCTTCGAGCACAGCGACAAGGGCCGCGCCCACGCCATCCGCTGGGCGACGATCGATTCCACCATCGCGCTGATGCTGGCGCTGTTCGTCAACGCGGCGATCCTGATCGTCGCGGCGGCGGTGTTCCACGCGAACGGCAAGGCGGTGACCGAGATCGACCAGGCCTACGATCTCCTGTCGCCGCTGCTCGGCGCCGGCATCGCATCGGTGCTGTTCGCGGTGGCGTTGCTCGCCTCCGGCCTCAACTCGACGGTGACCGCGACGCTCGCCGGCCAGATCGTGATGGAAGGCTTCCTGCACATTCGCCTGCCGCATTGGGCGCGGCGGCTTGTCACGCGCGGCATCGCCATCGTGCCGGTGATTGCCGTCACCGCGCTCTACGGCGAGAGCGGCACGGCGAAGCTTCTGATCCTCAGCCAGGTGATCCTGTCGATGCAGTTGCCGTTCGCGGTCATCCCGCTGGTGATGTTCACCGCCGACGGCAGGAAAATGGGGCGGTTCGCCGTCAAGCGCCCGGTCGCGATCCTGGCGTGGATCGTCGCCGCGATGATCGTGGCGCTCAACGTGAAGCTGCTGATCGATACGATGGCGGCGGGCTGACGCGGCCTAGAACGCCGCGTTCAGGCCCACCTGGAGCCCGTAGGCCGTCGCGCTCTGCTGCGCGAACTGGCCGGTGAGCGCGACCATTATCATGCAATTGGTGGCCGCCGGCGCGATGACGCCCAAGGTCGCCGTGCCCCAGTCCTTGCCGAGAACGACGGCCGGCATCGTGTAGCTCGGCGCGGCGGTCGTGGTCAGTGACGCCTCGACGTCGCGGTCGGTCGAGGCCCATTCGTGATTCCACGCCGCCCGCGCGAACGGGCGCACCTTGCCGGCGTCGTAACTCGCCTGATAGCCGATCTGGCTTACCGCCGAATTGCGCGTCTGACCGCCGAACGACAAGCTGGTGAAGCTGCCCGTTTCGATGAAGCCGTCGACGCGGATGTGCTGGAAGCGCATGCCGCCGACCGGGCCGTGCTCGATCTTGCCGGACACGAGATCGTAGCCGGTCTCGAAGGCCAGCGACACGTTGGTGCCGTTCGTGGTGCCCGTGTTGGGCTGTGTCGTCACCCCGATTTGCACCGGGCGGTCCACCTTGTAACGCGACATGCCGAACGTCGCGGCGGCGTTGACCCAGAGCCTGTTGTGGCGATAGCCGGCATAGAGGCTTCCGGCGACGTCGTCCTGCCGGTAGCTGCCCATCGTGCTGAACGACTGCGTCGTGCTGCCGGCGGAGATGGCGGCGCCGGCGATCCAGTCACCGCCGAATTTGAAGCTCAATCCGGCGGTGGCCCCGGCCGGCGTGCCGGGATCGTCCGGGAAGCCGTTGGCGTTGGCCATCTTGAGGAACGAGAAATCGCCGCTCACCCAGGCGTTGAAGCCGCGCGGGGCGTTGCTCCGCTGCGAGATCGGAATCTGGCTGAAGATCGTGTCGAGGATTGCCGCGCGCGTCTTCACCTGCGCTTCCGGCAGGAACGAGATCTGGCTCGGCGCCACCAACAGGCTGTATTCGTAGTCGGCGACGATCTGCTGGCCGGCGGTGGTCAGATGAAGATCGTCGGCGAACAGATGCGTGCTCGCGGCGTCGGGTGAGACCAGGGTCGATACCGGCGAGGTCGGCGAGCACATCGTCGCCCAGCCGGACGTGATGCCGGCCGGTTGGGTGCAGGCGGGGCCGGCGCCGGTATTCGAAACGAACTGGAATCCGAACGACGCCGGATTGGCGATGACGGCCGCGATGACGGCGTTGAAATCCGCCGGCACGAAATTGACGCCGCGCGCCGCAAGCCCCGACCACACCGTGCTGTCGTAGAGTGCGCGCAGCGACTTGAGCTCGGCGGTGCCGAAAGACTCCGGCTGGTTCGGTATGACGATGTAGCGCGCGCCCGCCGCCTGCAGCCGCGCGATGGCGGCGACGAGATCGGTCGCGGCGGTCGTGACATAGGCCGAGCGGTCGGCGGCGGCGAGCTGGTTGGCCGCATAGGTGATGTCGTTGCCTCCGGTGCTGATGACGTAGAGCGCGCCGGCGTCGGCCGCGCCGTTGTTGCCCGCGAGATAATTTCCGATCTGGGTGACGGTCGGGACGGCGGCGGTGTTGCCGCCCGTCAGGGCCGTGTTGAGCTGGTTGTTGCGCGCGCCGCCGGTTGCATAATCGGTGCCGCCCGCGGTGTTGGCCGGCGTCGCCGTCAGCCCGAACTTGCCCGCGAGATATTCGGCGCTGACGCCGCCCGGATTGGTCGTCGCCTTGCCGCCGCCGGCGCCGAGCGCGGCCGCGAAGTCGGTGTTGAAGGTTGGGCTGGTGTTGAGCGGCGGCGTGCTGCGATACCAGCCGCTGTCGATCGTGCTGTCGCCGAATCCGAAGAAGCGGGAGAAGGTCTGCGCGCGCGCTACGCCCGGCCATGCGGCGATCGAGGCGATCGCGCATAGTGCCGCCGCAGCACCCCGACGCGACTGCATGACGCTGTCTTCCCAGGCCCGCCGGCGAGGTTAGGGAAAAACCGGGGCCGTGAACAGGCGGAGCGGGCGGCGCTAGCGCTCGAACCGGACCCAGCCGGACGGCATCAGCCGCTCCTGCGGCAGGAAGCGGCCCTTGTAGTCCATCTTGCGCGAGCCGGCGACCCAGTAGCCGAGATAAACGTAGGGAAGGCCCATCTTCTGCGCGCGTTCGATGTGGTCGAGGATCATGTAGGTGCCGAGCGAGCGGTCCGCTTCGCCCGGCTCGAAGAACGAATAGACCATCGACAGGCCGTCCGAGAGCACGTCGGAGAGCGCGACCGCGATCAGCTCGCCGGCGCCGCGGCCGGTGATGCCGCTATCGGGCCCGCGCCGCCGGTATTCGATGACGCGCGTGTCGACATGGCTGTCCTCGATCATCATCGCGTAGTCGAGCACCGTCATGTCGGCCATGCCGCCGTCGCGGTGACGGGCGTCGAGATAGGCGCGGAACACCGAATACTGCTCGGAGGTCGGCGCGGCGGTGCGCACATTGCCGAGCAGGTCGGCGTTGCGCTCGGCGACGCGGCGCATGTTGCGCGACGGCTGGAAGTCCGCGACCACGACGCGCACCGAGACGCAGGCGCGGCAGCCTTCGCAGGCCGGGCGGTAGGCGATCGACTGGCTGCGGCGGAAGCCGCCATGGGTCAGCAGGTCGTTGAGGTCGCCTGCGCGCTCACCGACGAGGTGCGTGAACACCTTCCGCTCCTCCTGGCCCTTGAGGTACGGGCAGGGCGACGGCGCGGTCAGGTAGAACTGCGGGGTATCGCGGGAGTGCTGGGTCACCGGTCAGGCCAGGGTCCTATTCACCCGATTCGCGAAAAGCATCGCGCGCCCCGGCTGCCACGTCAAAGCCCCCGGTAGGCGCCGAAGCCGGCGCCGCGCAGCATGGCCGCGCGCCGCGCGTTGTTGATGACCACGGTGCCGAGCAGGATATCGTGCAGCAGCCTGTGCCGCTCGTTGAAGAAAGCGACCAGCAGCACGAAGGGGGTGAAGAACGATACCGTGAACCAGAAGGCGATGGCGTGCACGGCGCCGAGCACGAAATAGGACGGCGCGCCGTACCAGGTGCGCATTTCCAGATCCATCACTCGCATGCCGATGGTGGCGGAGGCGGGCGAGGCCAAAGTCGCGCCGAAATAAACGAGCGCCCAGATCACGGTCGCCGCCGGCAGCAGCCAGTAGAGCGCGAAGCCGAGGCCCAAGGTGATGATGCCGAAGGCGAAGATGAACATCGCCGCGAGCAGCACCGGCACCGCGATCAGCACGAAATCGATGACGAAGGCGACGACCCTGCGGGCCAGCACGCCGTCGAACAGTTCGGGCGAAAGCTGCGGGTCGTAGGCGTGCGGCTTGATGTCGATGGGCATCCGGGGGGACGGTTCCTGGCGGGGCGGCGGAGTGGTATTTCCGGCGCTGACGGCGACATGGGGCGAGATTAGCGGAAGCGCAAGGCCGGCGGAACCGCCCCGGTGGACTGGCCGCGGCAGCGTGCCTGCGGCATGGTAGCGGCCTCACGGGGAGAAGCGGGATTTGAGCATTTCCATCAAGGATATCGAGGCGGCGCGCGGCGTCATCGCTGGCACCGTGCTGCGCACGCCGATGCTGCCGGCGCCCAAGCTCTCCGCCCTGACCGGGGCCGAGGTCTTCGTCAAATACGAGAATCTCCAGGTCACCAACTCGTTCAAGGACCGCGGCGCGCTGGTCAAGCTCGCCTCGCTCAGCGAGGCCGAACGCGCCCGCGGCGTCATCGCCATGTCGGCCGGCAACCACGCCCAGGCGGTGGCCTATCACGCCGCTCGCCTCGGCATCCCGGCGATCATCGTCATGCCGGTGACGACGCCGTTCGTGAAGGTCGCGGCCACGCGCTCGCACGGCGCCGAGGTGGTGCTCTTCGGCGAGAGCGTTGCGGAGGCGCAGTCGTGCTGCGAGGAGATGCAGGCCGCGCGCAAGCTCACACTGGTGCATCCATACGACGACGACCGCATCATGGCGGGGCAGGGCACAATCGCTCTGGAGATGCTCGAAGAGGTGCCGGACCTCGACACGCTGGTGATTCCGATCGGCGGCGGCGGCCTGATCGCCGGCAACGCCATTGCGGCGAAGGCGGTCAAGCCGGCAATCGAGATCGTCGGCACGGAAGCCGCGCTCTATCCGTCGGTGTGGAATGCGCTCAAGGGCGAGTCGCTTCCGATCGGCGGGCCGACACTCGCCGAGGGCATCGCCGTCAAGAACGTCGGCAAGCGCACGCTGCCGGTGATCCGCGAGCTCGTCGCCGGCGTCATCCTCGCCAATGAAGCCCAGCTCGAGCGCGCGGTGAACGCCTATCTCACCTTGCAGAAGACCATGGCCGAGGGCGCCGGCGCAGCGGGGCTCGCCGCGATGCTGGCCGAGCCCGCGCGCTTCCGCGGCAAGCGCGTCGGCTTGATCCTGTGCGGCGGCAACATCGATCCGCGCATTCTCGCCTCCATCATGGTGCGCGAACTGGACCGCGACAGCCGCATCGTCTCGTTCCGCCTCACCATCCCCGACCGCCCCGGCGTGCTCGGCCAGATCGCCACGCGATTGGGCGAACTCGGGGCCAACATCCTCGAGGTCGACCACCGCCGGCTCTTCCTCGACGTGCCGGCCAAGGGCGCCAAACTCGACGTCACCATCGAGACGCGCGACGCGGCGCACGCCGACGAAATCTTCGCGGCGATGGGCGCGGCCGGCTATCAGCCGGTCCGCATCGACACCGGCGCGGCGATGGAGTGAGGCGCGGGGAAGGGCCTTGCCCGCCGCGCGCGGTCCACAACGCAGACGTTGCGCGCGTCGTGCGCGGCGCAGAAGAAGTCTCTCCGCCTGGCAAATTTGTTCCAGCCGACATGGGTCCGCGATGACGGACGCCTGCTATTTCCGCTGATCGGCGATACGATTCTTGCCCGCGCGCAGGCGCCGGGTTGCAGAAATTCATTGCCCGAAACGGCGTGGCCGGCGTGCGCGTGCGTCGCGAAAAGCGCCTGCCGGCAAAGGATATTTTTGCTTTGACGGGCCTGCGAGCGGCTCTGTCTAGTGCGCCGCATGCTTGATCGCACCGGATCGCTCGCCGACAGTCTCGCCTCAGCGCTCTCGCCGCTTCACCCGGCCGAGCGCCTCGCCGAACTGCGCCGCGCGCTGTCCGGCCGCATCGTCTTCACGCACGGCTTCGGCGTCGAGGGCCAACTCATCTTCCATTGGTTGAACGAGCGCGGCCTCGACATCGACGTCGTCACGCTCGACACCGGGCGGCTGTTCCCCGAGACCTACGCGCTGTGGGCGGAGACCGAGCGCCGTTATGGCCGCCGCATCCGCGCCATCTATCCCGAGAGCGCCGCGCTTGAGGCGATGGTCGCGCGCCACGGCATCGACGGCTTTTACGAGTCCAAGCAGGCGCGCTACGCCTGCTGCAACGTGCGCAAGGTCAAGCCGCTCGACTCAGCGCTCGAAGGCGCCGCGGCCTGGATCACCGGCGCGCGCGCCGACCAGACCGAGACCCGGCGCGCCGGCGGCTTCGTCTCGTTCGACGCCGGCCGACATCTCATCAAATTCAATCCGCTGTTCGACTGGACGCGCGACGATGTGCTCGCGGCGGTCAAGGTCGCGGACGTGCCGGTCAACGCGCTGCACGAGAAGGGCTTCGTCTCGATCGGCTGCGCGCCGTGCACGCGCGCCATTGCGCCCGGCGAGCCCGAGCGCAACGGCCGCTGGTGGTGGGAGACGAGCGGCGAGAAGGAATGCGGCCTGCATCTGCCGCGCGCCGCGGCCGCGCGCGAGACGGCCGCCTGCGGCTGAGGCTTACGGCGCCGCCTGGCGGATTTTGCGCTGACGCAGCATCAGATGGAACGCGGCGCCGTGCGTGATCATCAGGATCGGCACGTAGATGATCGGGATCCAGTAGGTCGACGCCAGTTGGCCTGCGACCTCCGGCAAGCCGAGCACCGTGGCGTTGTAATAGTCGGCGATGAGATCGGCGACGCCGACGATGTTGAAGGCCGCAACGAACAGCCAGAAGACGGGACGTATCCTCACCGTGGCAAGCGCCAGCATCGCCAGCACGCCGGTCGCCAGGTCGCCGTAAGCGGCGACCGTGGCGAAGTGCGCCGGGACGTTGCCGATGACGGCCGGCAGGATGAAGACCAGCCCGAAGAAGCGGAAGCTGTGCAACGTCGCGATGGCGCGATGCGCTTCGATATCGTCCATCGCCTTGAGCCTCGGCCAGATATAGGCGCCGAAGCACAGCAGCCAGGCCACATAGCCGAGGACGAGATGAATGCGGAACAGCGTTTCCGGTGACATGACAGACTCCAATCGCGCGTTGATCTAGACGGCGTCGAACACGGCGGTGAGGATGCCGAGCCGGCCTTCCATGAGGCTTCG
The DNA here is from genome assembly GCA_035571935.1 of Pseudolabrys sp. Lineage (GTDB taxonomy): Bacteria > Pseudomonadota > Alphaproteobacteria > Rhizobiales > Xanthobacteraceae > Pseudolabrys. Next base: position 4,458 of record DATNBL010000094.1, on the reverse strand, counting down.
CCCCAGATTGGCGGCGTGTTGCGCGACCTCCGGTCCCATCACCACGCCGAGGTTCGGCGGCGGCGGCGGCCCGGACGCGCGCAGTTGCGCGAACCACGCCTTCGCCGGCTCGGTGTCGTCCTGCCAGACGACCGTCTTAAAGCCGGCGGCCTCGACCGCCTCGCGCGTGGCGGCGGCGGTCAGCAGCGCGCTCGTCGCCGGGGTTTTTGCCCAGGGCAGGGGAAAATGCGGCGCGTCGCCGTTCGCGACGACGTCGAAGGTCGCGAACTTGCCGCGCGGCTTGAGCACGCGGCGGATCTCGCGGTAGAGCCGCGCCCGGTCGGCGATGTTCATCGCGACATGCTGCAGCAGCGCGACGCAGAAACTGGCGTCGCCGAACGGAAGCGCGAGCGCGCTGCCGGTTTCGAACGACACGCGTCCGCTTTGCCCGGTGCGCTCCGTCAGATAGCGCGCGCCGTTGACGAAAGCCGGGCTGAGATCGACGCCGGTGACGCGGCAGCCATAAGTCGCCGCCAGATAGCGCGCCGGTCCGCCGACGCCGGCGCCGACATAGAGCACCGCCATCTTTTCGGTGATGCCGACGAGCTTGCCGAGCTCGGCGGTGGCGGCGAGTCCGCAAGTGTGGAACTGGTCGAGCGCGCCGAGCTGTTGCGGCGTGAGGCGCTTGTCGTCCGGCCCGAGCACGGCGAGCGCCGTCTTCAGCCGCTCGATCAATCCCGCCGCGCGATAGTGGTCTCGCACGCCGTCCATTACCTCAGTCATCGTATCCTCCAGGGCTTCGCTGCCGTCCGACATAGGCCCGCTTCCAGCGCGGGACTATCCGCGATAGTGTGGATGAGCCATGAAGCAGAACTTCACAGTGAGATCGGGCGCGCTCGACGGCGTCGAGGCGTTCCTGAGCGTTGCCGAGCACCGCAGCTTCCGCCGCGCCGCGGATGGGCTCGGGGTGACGCCGTCGGCGATCAGCCAGGCGATCCGCACGCTCGAGGCGCGCGTCGGCGCGGCGTTGTTCGTCCGCACGACGCGCAGCGTCGGCCTGACGGAAGCGGGCGAGCGCTTTCTGGCGCGGGCCAAGCCGGCCTTCGAGGAACTGGTCGCCGCCAGCGCTGTCGCACGCGATCTCGGCCAGCGTCCGTCGGGGCTGCTGCGTCTGACGGTGCCGCCGTCGGTGGTCCCGATCCTGCTCCAGCCGCTGCTGGCCTCATTCCGGACGGCCTATCCTGAAGTCGACATCGAAATCGCCACGCGCGAGGAACTCGTCGATATCGCGGCCGAGGGCTTCGATGCCGGCGTACGGCTTGGCCAGTTCATCGCCGCCGACATGATCGGCGTGCGCTTGACGCCACCGTTTCCGTTCGCGGTGGTCGGCAGCCCCGAATATTTCCGCCGTCGTGGGAAGCCGGAACGTGTCGACGACCTTGCCGGGCACGCGTGCCTGCGGCTGCGACGGTCGAACGGAGCGATCGCGCCGTGGTCCTTCGTCAACGGCAACAAGGCCGTCGAGGTTGCCGTCGCCGGCCCCCTGATCGCCGGCGACTATCCGACACTGCTCGGCGGCGCGCTCGAAGGCATGGGGCTCGCGCAAGTGCCGGAGCCGGTCGCCGCGGCCGCGCTGAGGGCGGGGCGGCTGACGCGCGTGCTGGAGCCCTTCGCGCCGATGTTGCCGGGCGTGTTTCTCTATTATCCCGGGCGGCGGCAGATCATGCCGAAGCTGCGCGCCTTCATCGACCACGTGAAGAGCCGCGCCGGCGATAGCGCGAAACGCAAGCGCGGCTGAGTGCCGGCCGCTTACGCCGCCGAGGCGGCCTGTCCGGGCGCGGCCGGGCGCAGGTGCTGGCGCACCGGGTCGGCGCTGTGGATGCAGAGCAGGTTGATGCCGGCTTCCACCACATCGTAGCCGTTGACCGCCATGAAGGCGCGCAGGCGCTCGGCCCCGCTCTTGATGTGCTCGATCAGCAGGATCGGATGGTGCGCCGCGATCATCGCGCGCGCGCCCTCGAGCGCCTCGACTTCCATGCCCTCGACGTCGAGCTTGATCAGGTCGCAGCGCGCGAGGTTGAGCGCGTCGAGCGGCACCTTCTGCACCGGCGTCATCTTGTCGTCGCTGTAGTCGATCTTCTGGCCGATGAACTCGTTGTCCGCGCTCTGCCTCAGCTCGAGGCTGCCGAAGCTCGCCGGCGTCTGGTAATCGGGGCAGGGGATCTTCATCACGCCGGGTTCGCCGGCGACCGCGCCGTGGATGGCGATCGCGTTGAAGCAGTTGTTGAGGGCGATGTTGCCGGCCAGCGCGTAGTAGATGCGTTCCTGCGCCTCGATGGCGACGACCTGGCCCCAGCCGGTCATGGCGGTCGCCCATTCGAGCGTGTGCACGCCGATATTGGCGCCGCAGTCGATGGCTACGACGCCGTCGCCGTGGCACTCCTTGCGCAGCATCAGGAGCTTGACCGCGAGCTCGACCTCCAGCGCATCGAACGCGCCCTTCTCGAGGAGTTGGTGTCCCACGCCGATCGCGCCGCCGTCACTGATGCGGTAGTCGAGCCGGTTGACGATCATCGCGCCGTGGTTCGACGCGGCGAGCACGAAAGCGAGCTTGCGCGCGGGCTGGAGCATGCGGGCCTCTGTGAGCGGGAACGATGGCGGAACGCGCCGGCACGCTGGACGCACAAACGGAGAGGCCGGCCGCGGTCCGCGGCCGGTCGAATCACCGTTTCAGTATAGACGAAGGCTTGAAGGACGAAGCCGTGGCTCAGGCCTTGCCCTGCATCGCCCGCCAGACGCGCTCCGGCGTCGCCGGCATCTCGATGTGCCGGATGCCAAACTCGGAGAGCGCGTCGACCAGCGCGTTCACCACCGCCGGCAGCGCGCCGACGCAGCCGGCTTCGCCCACGCCCTTGACCCCGAGCGGGTTGGTCTTGGTCGGCACCGGATTGGCGTCGACCTCGATGTCGCAGAGGTCGTGCGCGTGCGGCATGGCGTAATCCATGAACGAGGCGGTGATGAGTTGGCCGGAGGCGTCGAAATGGATGTCCTCCATCAGCGCCTGGCCGGCGCCCTGGGCGATGCCGCCCTGCACCTGGCCGTGCATCAGGAGGGGATTGATCACCGTGCCGACGTCGTCGACCACCGAGTAGCGCACGATCTGCACCTGGCCGGTCTCGCGGTCGATCTCGACCTCGCAGATGTGGCAGCCGTTCGGGTAGTTGGCGACCGGCGCCGAATAGACGGTCGAGGCGAACAGGCCGGGCTCCATGTCCTGCGGCAGGTTCTTCGGCTCGAGCGCGGCCGCGGCGAGCTCCTTCATAGACAGAGTGCGATTCGTCTTGTTGGTCGAGAACACGCCTTCGTCGTAGCGCAGGTCGCCCGGTTCCACCTGAAGCATGTTGGCGGCAATCTTCCGCGCCTTCTCGACGATCTTCTCGCCGGCGAGATGGAAGGCGGAGCCCGCCATCGCCGAGGAGCGCGAGCCGCCGGTGCCTTCGCCGAAGAACACCTGATCGGTGTCGCCCTGGATGTACTGCGTGTCGTTCGGATGGATGCCGAGCTTGTCGCAGACGATCTGCGTGAACGCGGTCTGGTGGCCCTGGCCCTGATTGTTGGCGCCGGAGAAGAGCAAGAGCGTGCCGTCGCGGTCGAAGCGCACCTCGGCGCCTTCGAGGCCGACGGGCGCGGCGCGCTCGATCGTGTTCGACATGCCGAGCCCGCGCAGTTTGCCGCGCTTGCCCGACTCCGCCTTGCGCGCCTTGAAGCCCTTCACGTCGGCGAGTTGCAGCGCGAGGTCCATGTTCTTCTCGAACTCGCCGCAGTCCCAGGTGAAGGTGAGCGGCGTCTTGTACGGCATCGCGGTCGGCGGCACGTAGTTCTTCCGCCGCAGTTCCGCCGGATCGATGCCGAGTTGATCGGCGGCGCAGTCGACCATGCGCTCGATGACGAAGCCGGCCTCGGGGCGGCCGTTGCCGCGATAGGGGCGGATCGGGTTGGTGTGGGTGAACACCGCAGAGATGTCGACGTGGATCGCCGGCGTCTTGTAGGTGCCGGCGAGCGAGCCGGCGTTGAACACGAAGGCCGGCATCGCGGTCTGGAGATAGGCGCCGATGGCGGCGGTCGTCTTGACGCGGAAGCCGAGCATGGTGCCGTTCTTGTCGAGCGCCATCTCCGCTTCGGTGACGTTGTCGCGCGCCTGCGCGTCCGAGATGAAGGCCTCGGTGCGGGTCGAGATCCATTTCACCGGCCGGCCCGTCAGCTTCGAGGCGAGCAGCACCAGCGGCATCTCGTTGAACACCGGCGACTTCATGCCGAACGAGCCGCCGGTATCGTTGGTGACGATACGGATCTTGCTCTCGCCGATCTTCAACGAAATGCCGCTGGTGCTGCTCGCCTCCAAGCTCACCGGCCGGCCGGTCAAGTGGATTTCGACGCGCACCGAAGCATTTCTTTCGGACGCGCAGGCGCGTGACAACG
>DATNBL010000093.1:0-70847 GCA_035571935.1 Pseudolabrys sp. | reverse complement strand
ACCATTTCCTTCTTCGCCTGGCGGGCCTCGCGCTCGCCCTTCTGCACCATCTGCACGATCTTGCGGAATTCGGCGATCTCGACACCGGTCTGCGCGGCAAGGTCGTGCACCATGCCGCGGATGTCCTTGATCTTGTCCTTCTCGGCGCCGACGAAGCCCTTCCAGCCCTTGGCCGAAAGCTTCGAGACGCGGTTGAGCCAGCGCGGGTCGAGCTCGCCGCCCATGTAGTTCTTGATGAAGTCTTCGCGCGCGACGCCGTAGCTCTCGGCGAGCCGCATCAGGCGGCCCTCGTTCGACACGAGGCGCTTGTTGATGTCGTAGAGCTGCTCGACCAGCGCGTCGATGCGCGCCTGGTTCAGCCGCAACGACTTCACCTCGGTGATGATCTCTTCCTTGAGCTTCTTGTACTTGCGCTCCTGCGAGGGCGAGAGATTGTCGCTCTTGAGGCGCAGCTCGATGTCCTGCTCCTGGAGGCGGCGCAGGCGCTTGAACGCGTCGGCGATGTTGTCGAAGGTCTCGACCACCTTCGGCTTCAGCTCGGCCTCGATCGCGGCGAGCGAAAGCGAGCCTTCCATGTCGTCTTCGTCGAAATCCGACTCGGCCGCGGTTTCGCCCGGATCCTTCTCCTCGCCGTCGCCTTCCTCGGTCGACTTGAACGGCGTCGCGGCGGGCGGCGCCGACGGCGGCGCCGGCGTCGGCACGACCTGCAGATGCGGCGCACCGGGCACCGGCGGCGTGCCGGTGCCGGGGATCGGCTTGCCGTCCGGCCCGATCTGCGGCGGCTGCATGTTCTTGGCGTCGGGGCCGGCGTAGGTGGCCTCGAGGTCGATGATGTCGCGAAGGAAGACCTTTCCTTCGTTCAACTCGTCGCGCCAGATGATGATGGCCTGGAAGGTGAGCGGGCTCTCGCACAGCCCCGCGATCATCGCCTCGCGGCCGGCCTCGATGCGCTTGGCGATCGCGATCTCGCCCTCGCGCGACAGGAGCTCGACCGAGCCCATCTCGCGCAGATACATGCGGACGGGATCGTCGGTGCGCTCCGACGGCTCTTTCTTTTCAGTGGTGGCGAGCGACTTCGACTTCGTCTCGACGATCTCGGAGCCGTTGTCCTCGTCGTCGTCATCGGCGGCTTCGTCGGCGGCCTTCTCGCCTTCCTCGGCGTCGGCGTCCTCGTTCTCGACGACGTTGATGCCCATCTCCGACAGCATGCCGTAGATGTCCTCGATCTGGTCGGAGGACACCTCGCCCGAGGGCATTACTTCGTTGATCTGGTCGAGCGTGACGTAGCCGCGCTTCTTGGCGGCCTTGATCATCTTCTTGACGCCGGCGTCGGTGAGATCGAGCAACGGCAGCGGCGTGTCGGGGGCGCCCTCACCCTCCTTCTCGGGGGTCTCTTCTTTTGCCTGCGTCGCCTTCGCCTTGCTCGCCATCTCTTGTCTCTCTCTAGCGGCCATCCTGGCCGTCATCTTCGGTTTGGCCGGCACGGCCGCGCGCCATCGCCAAAAAGGGCCGCCGCTCCCCACTCAAGTGCGCCGGCCCGAATCAGGTCGCCAGTGTCGCGGGGCTCCGCTTAAGCCCCTCTTAACTCTGTCAAAACGGCGAATTGTCGACCCTCGCCAATCCCTGCCGCTGGCCGCCGTCACAGGCCTGCCGCCCGTCCCGGGCTCCTACCCTATGGGCAGTCCTCATAAGCCACGAGCGCCCCGGCCGGAAGAGGCTCCAAAACCCTCGATCTGGGCCTCGGTTCCATCCATCCGGGCGAGGCGTGCCTTCACGTCTCGCAGCCGCAAATAATTGGCTTCACTGGCGTCATCGCCGAGTGCCTGCTCGGCTTCCTTGAGCTCCTTAAGTAGGGAATGCCACTGTCGATGCAAGCCGACGAGCTGGCTCCAGGTGACCAGAACGTCGTCCGGCGCAGCATCGTCCCGCGCCCCCCAGACCGAGGGGGTGGTGATGGCGGCGCCGATGCGCCCGACCACGTCGCCCAGGTCGCGGGACTCGAGCTCGGCCTTGAGCGCGGCGGCGTCCAGGGTCGCGGCATGGGCGGCGATGTCGATCAGCACGGCCTTGAGCCGCTCGGCATCGGCGTGGCGGAATTCCAGCCGGCTCAGTTCCTCGAGGTGATCGTGCAGCAGCCACGGGTGGTTGAGCGCCGCCTGCAGGATCAGCGCCTCGCGCCGGGGCACCGAGGTGCGATGGCCGCGATGCACGGGGCTGACCGCGAGCTGCTGGCTGACGACGACATAGGGCGTGCCCCGCCCCGGCTGCGGGCGGGCAAAGCCGCCGCCCTGACGTGGCGGCCACTCGCGCCGCGCGCCGGGCTGCCGGTTGTTGCGCCAGGCCTCGCGCGGGGTCTGCGCCGGCGCGAAGAACTGCGACAGGCGCGCGCGGAAATCCTCGCGGTAATAGCGGCGCACGGCCTCGTCGCCGATCGCGTTGGTCACCTCGCCGATGCGCGCTTCCAGAGCGGCGCGGCGTTCGGGCGTGTCGAAGACATGGCCTTCGGTCATGTTCGCCCACAGCATCGCGGCGAGCGGCTTCGCGGCGCCGATGATCTCCGCCGCCGCCTCGCGGCCGGCCGAGCGGACGAGGTCGTCCGGATCCTGCCCCTGCGGCAGCAGCGCGAATTTCAGGCTCTTGCCGGGTTTCAGCCGCGGCAGCGCCAGATCGACCGCGCGATAGGCGGCGCGCACGCCGGCGCCGTCACCGTCGAAGCAGAGCACCGGCTCATCGGCCATCTTCCATAACAGGCCGAGTTGGTCCTCGGTCAGCGCCGTGCCGAGCGGCGCCACCGTGGCCGGAAAACCGGCGGTGACCATGGCGATGACGTCGACATAACCCTCGACCGCGATGACGGTGGCGCCGTCATGCGCCGCCTGCCGCGCGGCGGCGATGTTGTAGAGCGTGCCGCCTTTGTGGAAGAGCGGCGTCTCCGGCGAATTGAGATATTTGGCGGGGACGTCCTTCTCCAGCGCGCGGCCGCCGAAGGCGATGAGCCGGCCGCGGAAGTCGGCGATCGGAAACATCACGCGGTCGCGGAAGCGGTCGTAAGGCACCGGGATGTCGTCGCCGGCGACGAGCAGCCCGGCCTCGATCATGTCGGGGACAGGAATGCTGTGCGATCCGAGATGTTCCTTGAGCGCGTAGCGGTCGCCCGGCGCGTAGCCGAGGCGGAATTTCAATTGCGTCGCCGGATCGAGCCCCCGGTCGGCGAGATAGCCGCGCGCTTTCGCGCCGGCACGCGAGGCAAGCGTCGCCTCAAAGAATTTGGCTGCCAGCTCCATCACCTCGTAGAGCGACTTGCGTTTCGCCTCGCGCGCCTCGTCCTCACGCGAGACCTTCGGCAAGGCCACGCCGGCGAGCTGCGCCATCCGCTCGACCGCTTCGGGAAACGAGACGCCCTCGGTCTCCATCAGGAAGTCGAAGATGTTGCCGTTCTTGCCCGAGGAGAAGTCGAACCACATCATCTTCGCGTCGTTCACGAAGAAGGACGGCGTCTTCTCCTTGTTGAACGGCGACAGACCCTTCATCTCGCGCCCGGCACGGATGAGCTTGACCCGCCGCCCCACCACCTCCGAGACGGGGATACGGGCGCGCAGTTCGTCGAGGAACTGGGGCGAGAAACGCATGCTGTTCGGGTCCGGCGCCGCGAAGGCGCGGTGGTTAGCGGATGTCCGGCGATTCCGCGAATCGGTCCAGCCATCTTAGGCCTCTGCCGGTGGCAATTGGCGGGCAGGCGGCGCAGCGGGGGCCGGCGCCGCCGGATTGGCGGTGCTTTCCTGCTTTTCCACAGGGGACGGCGGCAGCCGAAGGTCGCGGCGGCGAAGTCGCGCGATTTTACGCACACTTACTACTTGCGCGCGAACAGAAATTTCCGATCCATCGGCTGGTGATACGCACCCATAGCTTGCCGCTATGGCAAGGCCGGACGGTGGAATGCCGCCTTGTTCTATTCCACCGGGACGACGCCACACCTCGCTACCGGCGCGCCGCCCGCGTTCGCCATCCGTTTCCGGGGCGATAAGGCGGCATAATGGGTCATAAAGCTAGACCTTAGAGAGATGTCGTCACGGGGCTACAACATCGCCGCCGTGTATGTCGCCGCCGGCAACACCCGCGCCTACAGGTACTTGCGCAACTCGGCGGCCGACTCTTGCGGCTTGCGGTCGAGCCTGAAGGGCGCGACGAAACGGCCGTCCTTGTCCATCAGGTAGACGATGGCGCTGTGGTCCATGCTGTAGTCGCCGTCCTTGCCGGTCGGCACCTTCTTGGCATAGACGCGGTATTCCTTCTCGATCTTGTCGAGCGCGGCCTGATCGCCGGTGGCGCCGCGCAGATGCGGGTCAAAGCTCGACAGATAGTCCTTCAAAACAGCAGGCGTATCGCGGTCCGGGTCGACGCTGACGAACAGCGCCCCGGCGCGTCCGGCGTCGGGCCCGAGCGCGCGCATCACCTCCGAAATATCAAATAAAGTTGTCGGACAGACGTCGGGACAGTGGGTGTAGCCGAAGAATACGAGGAACGGCTTGCCCTTGAAGTCGGCGTCGGTGACGGGCTTGCCGTTCTGGTCGGTGAGCGCGAACGGCCCGCCGACGGTCGAAGTCCCGGTACGCGGGCCGAGCTGGCCGGTGGCATAGAGAAGAACGGCCAGAAAGACGACGAGCCCGGCCAGGAACGCGGACAAGACCAACAGGAGGTGCGAAGCGCGGGCGCTCGTCATTGTGCGGGACCCAAAAACAGGCTCAGAAGCACGCCGCAAAGCCAGCGCGGAGCATCTCGAAGAACACCGTCGTGCCGTACCAGGCCCACAGCGCCAAAGTCGCGACGGCCAGCACCATCGCCACGGCGCCGAGCAGGAGCAGCGGCCGGGTCAAAGCGGGTGGCGAGGCGGCGGCGGGCAGCCGGGTCATGGGTCAGGTCCCCTTACGCGGTCAGATAGGAGCCTTGCCGCGAGAAGGCAACAAAACCACACCTACAGCGCACCCCTGTGTTAACCATTTTACCAGCTAATGCCCAATAATTGGCCCCTTCCCGGACCTCGCGTTGACTCAAAAGGTTAAACTCGCGATGAATAGCCTTTACCGAATTCCAGGGCGACCGGGAGACCGTAATGCGTACTGCTTTGAGCTTGGCCGTGGCGATGACGCTGGCGGCGGGCACCGCTGCCTGGGCGCAGAGCGCTCCTGCGGCAGCCACCCCTGCAGCCGCCAAATGCGACAACCCGAACGCGCTCGGCGTCAGCCGTGTCGTCGAGATCGACACCACCGGCGGCCCGGGCTTCGGCTTCGAGCACTTCAAGGCCTACGACTTCCTCAAGGACAAGGAAGTCGTGCTGACCTTCGACGACGGCCCGTGGCCGGGCAACACGTCGCGCGTGCTCAAGGCGCTCGCCGACCAGTGTACCAAGGCGCTGTTCTTCCCGATCGGCAAGCATGCCGGCTGGCATCCGGAGATCCTCAAGCAGGTCGCGGCCGAAGGTCACACCATCGGCACGCACACCTGGTCGCACAAGGATCTCTCGCGCCTGACACAGCAGGAAGCCGTCGACGAGTTCGAGAAGGGCGTCGCCGCGGTCTCGATCGCGCTCGGCAACAAGCCAGTGGCGCCGTTCTTCCGCTTCCCGACCCTGCGCAACCCGCCCGACATGATGAAATATGCCGGCGAGCGTAACGTCGCCGTCTTCTCGACCGACTTCGACTCGTTCGATTTCAAGATGCGCAAGCCCGAGCAGGTCGTGAAATCGGTCATGACCAAGCTCGAGAAGCACGGCAAGGGCATCATCCTGATGCACGACTTCCAGCACGCGACCTCGGAAGCGATGCCGGAACTCCTCAAGCGGCTCAAAGAGGGCGGCTACAAGGTGGTGCAGATCACCGGCAAGACGCCGACCGAGCCGAAGCCGGAATACGTGGCGCAGGTCATGAAGGAGATCGGCGGCGGCCTCGACGAGGCGCGGCCGATGTCGAGCGTCATCAAGACGATCAGCGGCAACTGATCGCCATCAACTCTTCGCGAGACGGCCGCGCGGGCATTCTGCGCGGCCGTTTTTGTTTTAAAAAGCAGCGCTCGCGCCCGGTCACGTTAAGCGGGACGTTTGATCTGGATCAATAATTGCGCCTAAGATGGCCGCCCCCGAAGCGCGCGTTGCGTCCGCCAAGATCCGCCAGAAGACATGTCGTTCGACGACCATCCCTTCACTTTAAGACTTTCACGATACGGCAATGTCGGCGCGGCGGACCTGCGGGCGTTCTCGCAGATCATCGATTGCGATGCCGTCATCGGGCGCAAGCGCGAGCTCGTCGCCGACGGCTACGAGTACAAGAAGCTGTGCTTCGTCAGCGACGGCTACGCCATCCGCTACAAATTGCTGCGCAACGGCAAGCGGCAGGTGATCAACATCATCTTCCCCGGCGACGTCGTCGGCTTCCCGGCCTCGTTCCTCGACCGCTCGATGTTCTCGGTCCTGACCCTCACCGAGCTGCGCTTCAATTCGTGCGACTTCGACGCCTATATGGACCTGAGCTTCAGCCGGCCGCAGTTCGCGCTCGCCTTGAGCTGGCTCGCGGCGCAGGAAGCGGCGATCTATGCCGAGCACATCGTCGATGTCGGCCGCCGCACGCCGATCGAGCGCCTCGCCCATTTCCTGCTCGAGACGCAGGCGCGGCTCGCGGTCATCGGCCGGGCGTCGGCGCACAAGTTCGAGCTGCCGTTCTCGCAGGAAGTCATGGCCGACGTGCTGGGCCTGAGCGTGCCGCATCTCAACCGCATGATGCAGCAACTGCGCGGCGAGAAGCTGATCGCCGGGCGTGAGCGGCTGGTCGAGTTCAAGGACGTGGACGCGCTCCAAACCCTCGCCCAATACCACCCTGCCCGGATCGTGCCCATTCCGTCGCCGCCGGTGCCGAGGCCCGGCGTTGCCCCGGCCGGCCTCGGTCACCGTTCGGGCCTCCCCAAAAGCATTAATCCAAATCAATACTAGACCTTAAAGATAAGTCGGCGCGGACGGTGCACGATTGCCGCTGATCCGATTGTCGACCGCCTCTCCCGGATTCGGCTGACGCCGTCACCCGCTTCCATGTGGCTCGAACAAACTCCGGAACGCGGGATGGCTTCGCGCGATCCCGCGAAAAGAAGACTGCAAACCCGAGAAATGGGAGGAGTTAGATGAAAATCAGAATGACCCGCCGCGGCATCGTGAAAGCCGGTGCGGCGCTTGCCGGTTCGGCCGTGTTCTCGCCGCCGATCCTGACGTTCGCCCAGGGTGAATCGCCGATCAAGATCGGCATGCACGACCCCTTCACCGGTACCTACGCCGCCGAGGGCGAAAGCGAAAAGCGCGGCGCGCTGATGGCGCTCGCCGAAGTCAATGCCAAGGGTGGCATCAACGGCCGCAAGGTCGAGTTGGTGATCGAGGACGACGCGGCCAATGCCGGTCTCGCCGCCCAGAAGGCGCACAAGCTGATCGAGCAGGACAAGATCAACCTGCTGATGGGCGCCGTGTCGTCGGCAACCGCGCTGTCGGTGAACCAGGTCGCGCACGAAAAGGGCATGCTGTACATGGTCACCGGCGGTCACACCGATCCGGTTACCGGCTCACAGTGCCACTGGACCACGTTCCGCATCTGCACCACGACCTACATGCTGGCGGCCGGTCTTGCCTCGACGCTGTACAAGAAGTTCGGCGGCAAGTGGTACTTCATCACGCCCGATTACGCCTACGGCCACTCGCTGCAGGAATCCTATGCCAAGCTGCTCAAGGGCATGGGCGGCACGGTGCTCGGCAATTCGCTGTCGCCGCTCGGCACCACCGACTTCTCGTCGTACCTGATCAAGGCGCAGCAGTCGAAGCCGGACGTGCTGATCGTGCTGGTCGACGGCCAGGACCTGGTGAACTGCATGAAGCAGGCCGCGCAGTTCGGCCTGATGAAGAAGTTCCCGATCGGCGGCGGCCTGTCCGAGCTCGAAGTGCTGCGCGCGCTTCCCAAGGAAGCCAAGCAGGGCTGGTGGACGCTCGAGTGGTACTGGGACCAGCCGAACACGCCGCACGTCAAGGAATGGGTCGCGGCGTACCGGAAGGCCAACAACGACGGCACCTATCCGAGCGCACGCACCTGGTTCGGCTATGCCGGCCTGCACTCGCTCGCGCTCGGCGCCAACAAGGCGAAGTCCACCGAGGCGGTGAAGGTGGCGAAGGCCCTCGAAGGGCTCGAGCTGCCGCCGGAGATCAAGCTGCAGCCGAACAAGGTCTACTTCCGCGCCGGCGATCACCAGCTGATGTCGAGCGAGTTCCCCGGCGAGATCCTGCCGGACGGCAAGTATCCGTCGATGTTCAAAGTCGCCGACATCGTCGCCGGCGACAAGATCGCGCTGTCTGTGAAGGATACCGGGTGCAAGCTCGACTATCCGGCGTGACACGCTAGAAACGAACTATCAGCAACGGCCGACGCCGCGCCGCCTCCCTGACAAGGGGCGGCGCGGTGCGGCTTCAACACAGGCGATCGAAGGGCTGCCGTACCGACGATGGAACTTCTGCTTTTCAACGCCTTCAACGGGCTGATCCAGGGCGTGTTCTACGCGCTGATGGCGCTCGGCCTGGCGCTCATCCTCAGCCTCAATTCCGTGATCAACATGGCGCATGGCGGCTTCCTCGTCATCGGCGCCTACCTCGCCTACACGCTCACACCCTATCTCGGCTTCTGGGGCGCGTTGATCGCGGGACCCGTCCTCGCCGGCGTCATCGGACTTGCCGTCGAGCGCGTGCTGATCCGTCCGGTCTACAAGCGTGTCGACCCCATCTACAGCCTGCTTTTGACCTTCGGCCTCGCGCTGATCATCGAGGATTTGACGCGCACGATCTGGGGCCCGCAGGGGCTGCCGCTCGAAGTGCCGGACGTCATCAACTCGCCGGTCAGCGACGTCTACTTCTTCATCACCGGCTACCGGCTTTTCGTCATCGGCATCACGGCGGCGGCGGCAATCGGCCTCTTCCTGCTGCTGCGCTACACGCTGCTCGGCATCCGTATCCGCGCCGGCACGCGCGACCTCGAGACGACGTCGGCGCTGGGCGTCAATATCTACAGGCTGCGCGCCTTCAATTTCGCCTTCGGCTGCATCTTCGCGGGGCTCGCCGGCGTGCTGGCCTCCGGCGTGCTCGGCCTGACGCCGCCGATGGGCAACAGCCTGCTCATGCCGAGCTTCGTCGCGATCATCATCGGCGGCGTCGGCAGCCTCGCCGGCGCCGTGCTCGGCGGCCTTATCATCGGGCTCGCGGCCGGCATCGTCACCACCTACTACCCGGCGGCGAGCGAAGCGGTGATCTATTTGATGATGCTGATCGTCCTGGTCGTGCGGCCACGCGGACTATTCGGTGAAGAGGGTCTGTTCGAATGATGCGCGTGCTTTCGATCGCGGCAATGTGGATCGTCCTCCTCGCTTTGCCTTACTGGCTGCCGGCCGTCGGCGGCTACACCGCGCTGGGCTCCAAGGTGCTCATCTACGCGATGGCGACGATGGGCCTCAACCTGCTGCTGGGCTTCACCGGCGGCCTGTCGTTCGGACAGGCGGCCTATTTTGGCCTCGGCGCCTATGGCGCGGGCATGACGCTCAAGTACCTCGCTTTGTCGACGCCGCTGGCGATCGTGATCGGCACCGTGGTCGGCGGACTCGCCGCGACGATCCTCGGCCCGCTGGTGATGCGCCGCCGCGGCATCTATTTCGCGATGATCACCATCGCCATCGGCCAGCTCTTCTACTTCGTGATGGTGCGCTGGAACGAGGTGACCGGCGGCGAGGACGGGCTGTCCGGCTTCGCGCGGCAGGACATCCATCTCGGCGCGCTGACCGTCCCGATCGCATCGTCGGGATCGGCCTTCTATTATCTGGTGCTGCTCTGCTTCACGGTTGCGGTCGTCATCATGTGGGCGATCCTGCAATCGCCGCTCGGCCACACCTGGGTGGCGATCCGCGAGAACCGCCGGCGCATGGAGTTCCTCGGCATCCGCGTCGAGCGCTACGTGTGGGCGGCGTTCGCCATCGCCGGCACCATCACCGCCTTCGCCGGCACGCTGAACGCGCTGCTGTTCAACTTCACCTCGCCGCAGGACCTGCATTGGATCCTGTCCGGCAACTTCGTGATCATGATCATCCTCGGCGGCATGCGCAGCTTCTTCGGGCCGCTGATCGGCGTGATCATCTTCGTGGTCGCGCAGGATTATCTCTCGAGCGTCACCGGGAACTGGATGACCTTCATCGGCCTGATCTTCGTCTGCATCGTCCTCTTGTTTCCGAGAGGCGTGCTCGGAATCTTCCGCCGCGCGGAGGCCGTATGACCACCGCAGTCATGCAAGCGCCCGCGCCGGCGGACCGGGCCGCGAAAACGCCATTCCTGCGCATGGAGAACGTGTCGCGCCACTTCGGCAGCCTCAAAGCCGTCGACGGCGTGTCGTTCGAGATGCGCGCCGGCGAGATGCGCGCGGTGATCGGGCCGAACGGCGCCGGCAAGACCACTTTCTTCAATCTTATCAGCGGCTTCCTGCCGCCGACCTCGGGTAACGTGATCTTCGAGGGCGAGGCCATCACGCAGCAGACGATCGTCGACCGCGTCGCCAAGGGCATCGTCCGCACGTTCCAGATCACCGAGATCATGCCGGACCTCTCCGTCTACGAGAACATCCGCGTCGGCGTCGAGACGCAAGGACGCGTCAACGCGCGGCCCTGGCTCAGCCGCGCGGCGCGGGCCGACATCGTCGCCCGCACCGAGGAGCTGATCGCCATCGTCGGCCTCTCCGGCAAGGAGGACCGCACGGTCGGCGAACTCGCGCACGGCGACCAGCGCGTCGTCGAGCTGGCGCTGGCGCTCAGTTTAAAGCCGCGGCTCCTGCTGCTCGACGAGCCCACCGCCGGCATGGGCGATCACGAGACCGACCACATGGTCGAGCTCGTGCGCCGCCTGCACGCCGAGCAGGGCGTGACCATCCTGTTCATCGAGCACGACATGGACATCGTCTTCGGCATCGCCCAGCGCGTCACCGTGCTCGACCAGGGCACCGTGCTCGCCGACGGCACGCCGGAAGAAATCTCCGCCGACCCGCGCGTGCGCGCCGCCTATCTCGGGACCGCCGAATGACCGTCGTCCTCAAGACCCAGGAGATTCACTCCTTCTACGGCAAGAGCCACATCCTGCACGGGGTGTCGCTCGAGGTGAACGAAGGCGAGATCGTCGCCGTGCTCGGCCGCAACGGCGCGGGCAAGACCACGACCGTGCGCAGCCTGATGGGGCTGACGCCGGCGCGCATGGGCAAGGTCCAGATTTTCGGCCGTGAGACGACGCGCTGGCCGACGCACCGCGTCGCCGCACTCGGCGTCGGCTACGTGCCGGAGGGCCGCAAGATCTTCGGCAACCTCACCGTGCTGGAGAACTTGAAAGTGCCGCAGGCGCGGCCGGGCCCGTGGACGCTCGAGCGCGTGTTCGACCTGTTCCCGCGGCTCGCCGAGCGGCGCAACCAGCTCGGCCGCCAGCTCTCGGGCGGCGAGCAGGAGATGCTGTCGATCGCCCGCCCGCTGCTGCTCAATCCGCGCGTGATGCTGCTCGACGAGCCCTCGCAAGGCCTGGCGCCGCTGATCGTCAAGGAAGTGATGCGGGTCGTGCAGCGCATGCGTGACGAAGGCCTGTCGGTGCTGCTGATCGAGCAGAACGCGCCTTTGTGCCTGTCGATCGCCGACCGCGCCTATGTGCTCGACGACGGCAAGGTCGTCTATTCGGGACGCGCGGCCGAGCTTGCCAACGACACCGAGCTGGTGAACAAGCTCGCCGGCGCCGGCAAGACAAACAGCGCCACGGCATCACGAACGACGCTGCGCGAGAAGAGCGGCTCGTGAGTTCGTCGACGGCGACCTGACGAACGCGGCTCGCGGTTCCTTTGCAGGAACTGCGGCCGTCCTGCGGCGGTATCGCCGCAATGCTTCCGCCGCTTTTCCAAAAATTCGGCCGGTTTCCCCAGCATAGAGTCGTCAACGCCGGGGAGCGTTTCCCGTTCCATTGTCGTCCCCACCACGCCACGACCGACGTCGCGGCGCGCGAGAGGATTTATTGAATGCGGCCGCTGCTTGCCACCGCCTGTGTCTGCCTGCTGGCTTCGGCCGGTTCCATTGCTTCCGACCAGAAGGCCTTCACCGACCGCCTCGACGAGGCGCACGCCGTCGCGCCGGTTCCGCAAGACGCGGCGCGCGTCCCGGACAAGCTACTTCGCACCGCCGACCGGCTGAGCCCGCCCGACGACGCCTTCGATCCGCTGCCGATCGCGGTGACGCCGGTGCAGTTTCTCAAAACCGCCGAGGCGCCGATCGACATCCCGTCACAGAAGGACATCTCGGCGGTGCTCAAGCCGCACGACATGCCGGCGTCGCCGCCCGCGAAGCCGAAGCCGGTGGTGCACCGCTCGACGCAGGAGGTGTGCGACACGGTCGCCCGCGCGGCGCAGCGCAACGACCTGCCGGTGCCGTTCTTCATCCGCCTCCTGTTCCAGGAAAGCAGGTTCAAGCCCGGCGCGGTGAGCCGCACCGGCGCGCAGGGCATCGCGCAATTCATGCCGCAGACGGCCGACGCGGTCGGCCTCGACAACCCGTTCGATCCGGCACAGGCGATCCCCGCCTCGGCGCGGCTGTTGCGCAGCCTGTTCGAACAGTTCGGCAATCTGGGCCTCGCGGCGGCCGCCTACAATGCGGGCCCGAAGCGCATCCATGATTGGCTAGCGCGCAAGGGCAAGCTTCCGGAAGAGACGCAAGGCTACGTGAAGACCATCACCGGCCAGCCGGCGGAGAGCTGGAAGACCGCGCGCGCTGGCACGCCGGCGGTGAAGCTTCCGGAACGCGCGCCGTGTCAGGACGCCGCGGGGCTGCTCGCCTATGACGGGCCGGACCAGATCCCGGTGCCGCTCGAGGCACCGCACCGCGCCGAAAGAAGCGCGAAGCGCGAGACGAAAGCGCCGGTCAAGGTCGCGGCGCATCATCACCACCGGCATGAGAGCGACACGGTGAACCTCGCCGCCCGCCGCAAGACCGGGCACGACCATCGCAAGAGCCACAGCCATCGCGTGGCCTCCGCGACGCCGTAATTCAAGGGGACCCGCGGCCGGCGATTTCGGCCCCGCGCGGAATGCACCCGCAGAAGCGGGCGTTTGCCCGGCAGCAAGGGCGACGTGCAATGAGACTGACCCGACACAGGCGCGCGGGCGACACGACCGGCTGGCTGCTCGCCACGATCATCGTGGTGCTGGCGGTGCTCGACCTGCTGATCCGGGCGACGTTGTGAATCGTGCCGAATCCGATTTCCAAATTCCTGGTACCACAGGCGGCGGCGCGGCATCTGTCCGCAGCGCCGGCGCCGTTCGGCGGCGCCACGGCGCGCCCGGTCAGGCTCAACGCCGTGCCGGCGGCCGCAGCATCCGCGTTCGAGAAGCCCTAGCCGGTCAACTCAGGCCCGACGCCTTGCGCAGTGCGGCGTTGATGCGGTCCTGCCAGCCGGGCCCATCGGCCTGGAAGCTCTCGAGTACGTCCTTGTCGAGGCGCAGGGACACCATCTCCTTGACGCCGGGCGGCGCCGGGGCCGCTTTGGCCGGGCCCTCGGCCGGCTTGGTGGTCGCCGCCTTGAAGGCGGCCTCGGCGGCCTTGCGCGGATCTCCGGCGCGGCGCGTGCGGTCGTTGTTCATCGTCATTTCCGATCGGCTTGGCATGTGTTGTGGCGAGACGGTCGCATCCTACCAAATCTCGCGCCCAGGACGGGAGCCGGAACTTCGACCGCGACCCACAGGTTTCGCGTTGAGACGACCGGCCCGGTTGCCGGCTGAAGCCCTATCCGCAGCAGGCGATCGGAGTGCAAAGGCCCGTGTCGAAATTGCCTACGCCACGTCACAACCATCTGCTCGACCGGCTGCTGCCGGACGACTTCGCGTTGCTGCGACCGCATCTGCACGAGATCAAGCTGAATTATCTCGATCCGATGGTCGAGCCCGGCGAGCCGATTCAGCACGTGTTCTTTCCGCTCTCCGGCGTCGCGTCGCTGGCCAAGGCGATGGAAAACGGCGCCACCGCCGAAGTCGGCACCACGGGCAACGAAGGCTTCGTCGGACTGCCGCTGCTGCTCGATACCGGCAGCGGGCCGGTCGGCGTGCACATGCAGGTGCCCGGCCACGCGCTGCGCATGCCGGCGCGCGCCTTCCGCGTCGCGTTCGATACGAGTCCGTCGCTGCGTCAATTGCTGCATCGCGCCGTGTTCGCGAGCTACAACCAGACCTGCCAGCTCGTCGCCTGCAACCGCTTTCACGACGTCGAGCAGCGCTGCGCGCGCTGGCTCCTGATGGCGCATGACCGCATGCCGCGCGACGACTTCCTTCTCACGCACGAGGTACTCAGCATGATGCTGGGCGTGCGCCGCTCGAGCGTGACGATCGCGGCCGGGCGCCTGAGCGAGGACGGGCTGATCGAATACCGGCGCGGCCACGTCACGGTCACCGATCGCGAGGGCCTCGAGAGGCGCGCGTGCGAATGCTACTGGTCGATCCGCAACGAATACGAGCGGCTGCTCGAGCCGCCGGCGGCGCCCGAGCTCACGGCACGGCCCTTCGCGTGAAGGCGGTGAAAACCGACGACGCGCCGCCGGCGTGCTCGTAGGCCATCCGCCCGGCGACCACGAACAGCACCGAGGCCAGCACCAGCTTCAACGCCCGCTCCGGGATGCGCACGGCGAAATAGCTGCCGATGAAGATGCCGGGCAGCGAGCCGGCGAGCAGCGAGCCGATGATGTGCCAGTCGACCGAGCCGATCAGCCAATGGCCGCTGCCCGCGATCAGCGTCAGCGGCACCGCGTGCGCAATGTCGGAGCCGACGATGCGCGACATCGGCAGCTGCGGATAGAGCAGCACCAACGCGACCACGCCGATGGCGCCGGCGCCGACCGACGAGATCGACACCAGCACGCCGAGCGCGACGCCGACCAGCACCGTGCTGATCGCGGTGTGGCGGACGTCGAGCGCCTCGACCCGCGCGCGGTAGAATGCGACCAGCGGGCCGCCGAACACCAGCACCAGCGCGGTCATGAACAGCGCGAAGCTGAGCACGAAAGTGATGAAGCTGCGCGCGCCGCTACTCTCGAGATCGAGGCGCGATAGGAACGCCAGCGTGGCGACGGTTGCCGGCACGCTGCCGAGCGCAAGCCGCCGCACGACAAGCCAATCGATCGAGCGCGCGAGGCCATGCACGAGGCTGCCGCCGGCCTTGGTCGCGGCCGCGTAGAGCAGATCGGTCCCGACGGCGGTCGCCGGATGCACGCCGAACAGCAAGATCAGCAACGGCGTCATCAGCGAGCCGCCGCCCACGCCGGTCATGCCGACCAGAAGGCCGACGACGAAGCCCGACAGCGAAAACAGCGGATCGATCATCCAGCACCCCGCGGCCGAAATGGCCGGACGCGATCTAACCACATTCCGGCGGAACGGTCATCGTTCCGCCGCGTTGTGCTTTGCACAGCGTCGCTGCGACGCAGGCATTTCGCGAAAGATTGCTCCACATACTGGCCCTCGGGCGACAAAACATTACTTTGGTGGCGAACCACCGGAATTTTTCGGGGAAATACAGCGCGAAACGAGACGTAAAAACGTGCCCGACATCGTAACGCTCACGATCAATCCGGCCGTCGACATTTTCGTCAATGTCGCGCGAGTCGAGCCGACGTCGAAGCTGCGCTGCTCCGCGCCGAAACGCGATCCCGGCGGCGGCGGCATCAATGTCGCGCGCGTGGTGCACCGCCTCGGCGGCGACGTCGCCGCGATCTATCCGACCGGCGGCGCCATCGGCAAGCTGCTGCATCGCCTGCTCGAACGCGAGGGCATCGACAGCATCGTCACGCCGTCGCACGTCGAGACGCGCGAGAATTTCACAGCTTTCGAGGAGGACACCGGGCTGCAATATCGTTTCGTGCTGCCCGGCTCGCCGCTGCACCGTCCGGAATGGGAGGCGGTGCTCGACAAGCTCACCGCCCTGCCCGAGAAGCCGCGCGTCGTCGTGGCCAGCGGCAGCGTGCCGCCCGGCGTGCCCGAGGACATCTACGCCGAGGTGGCGCGGCGCGCGCGCAAGCTCGGCGCCAGGATGGTGATCGATACCTCCGGCCCGGCGCTTGACGCGGCGCTGAAGGAAGGCGTGACGCTCATCAAGCCGAACCAGAACGAGCTCAGCGAATTCGTCGGCAAGACGCTCGAAACCGACACCGACCGCCTCGCTGCCTGCCGCAAGCTGATCGGCGAAGGCCGCACGCAGATGGTCGCCCTCACGCTCGGCGAACAGGGCGCGATGCTGGTGACGCGCGACCGCGCGCTGCGCGCCGCAGCGATGCAGATCGAGGTCGTCAGCGCGGTCGGCGCGGGCGACAGCTTCCTCGGCGGCCTCGTCGCGGCGCTCGCCCGGAACGAGCCGCTCGAGACGGCCTTCCGTCTCGCCGTCGCGGCCGGATCCGCCGCGGTCATGAGCCCGGGCACCGAACTGTGCGGCGAGGACGACGTGCACCGCCTGCTCCCGCGCGTCGCCGTCACCGAACTGGCGGCGGCCTCATAACTCATGCTCGATTGCCTCATCATCGGCGGCGGCCCGGCCGGCCTGACGGCGGCGATCTATCTCGCGCGCTACCGGCGGCAAATCCTTGTCGTCGACGCCGGCGACAGCCGCGCCGCACTGATCCCGGAAAGCCATAATTATCCCGGCTTCCATGGCATCGCCGGCCCGGCGCTGCTCGAGCGGCTGCGGGTGCAGGCGCGGCGCTACAGCGCCGAGCTCAGGCACGGCGCGGTCGAGCATCTCGCGCGCGAGGACGGCGGCTTCAGTGCGCGGGCGGGCGGCGCGACCCTGCGTGCGAAGACCGTGCTGATGGCGACCGGGCTCATCGACAGAAAGCCGCAGACGGAAGGCCTGCGCGACGGCATCGCGCACGGCGCCATCCGGTTCTGCCCGATCTGCGACGGCTACGAGGCGACCGACAAGCGCATCGGCGTGCTCGGCCCGTTCGACACCGCCGGACAGAAGGCGCTGTTCATGCGCACCTATTCACGCGATGTGCGCGTGTTCGCGACCGGCCGCATCGAGGGGGACGCATTGACGGCCGCGCTCCAGGCGGCTGGCGTCGTGATCGTCGGCATCGCCACGCGCGTGGACCCCTCGGCGCAGGGCGTGTCGGTCACCGTGGAGGACGGCAAGACGCACGTCCTCGACGTGCTCTACCCGGCCATGGGCTGCATCGTGCGCTCCGACCTCGCCGCGGCGCTGGGGGCGAGACGCAACGACTCCGGCACGCTCGGCGTCGACGAGCACCAGTCGACCACGGTCGAGGGCCTGTACGGCGCCGGCGACGTGGTCGCCGACCTGCACCAGTTGAGTGTCGCAGCCGGCCACGCGGCCATTGCCGCCACCGCAATCCATAAGAGGCTACCCCGCAACGGCCGCTGAAAGGCGGTTGCGCTCCCCGCCTTACAACCCATCCGGGCAGGGTTTAAGGCTTTGTTGGCCGCGCCGGGCTAAACAGGAGACGGCTGGTAGCCGACTGCTCACCCCGCGCCGGATACCAGCGCTAGAAGTATCGTCCGTCCGTCGAGGTATCGTTCAATGGCGAAGAAGCTGGTCAGCGACCGCATGATCGTGAAGAAGGCCGATCTCGAGAAGAAACTGACCGCCTACCTTCGCAAGGCCGGCCGCTGCATCGACGCCGCCGGCGTCGTCGTGACGCCGGTCCCGGCGACGGCCGAAACGCAGGCGAACTGGACGGTTTCCAAGGTGAGATACGGCAGGGCGCCGAAAGCCGAATGCGACGACGAGCTCACGCGCATCGTCCCGCTCTTCCTGCGGCACTTCAACATCGCCGCCGAAACGCCCAAGGATATTGAAGACGCGGCGCGGGAAGCTGCGGCCGAGGAGCAGGAAGCGACCGTGGCCTGACGCGGCCGCGCTTCTATCGCACACCCGACATTTCACAACGGCTCGCGGCAGCGGGCCCGCTCCGCCGCGCGGGGCGTGGCGGTGTTTTCCCCAATTCAGTTTTAGTCATTCGGCTACCAATGCCAATTTTGCGCTCTCCGCGCGCGCCGATGCGCGCGATTCGCATCGAATTGCCCGGCGAGTCCGGACGCTGCGTGTACCAGCGCACGAAGCCGTGATGGTCCTGCCGGAACCAGTTGCGCGGCGACTGCCTTGCACAATTGAGAAACCACGGGATTGGTCCCATGCGACGGTGCGTACAGCTTTTGATTGCGGTCGGCCTCACGTCCATGCTCTGCGCTCCGGCGCTGGCGCGATGGAAACCGGAATACGGCGCGCAGTCGGCCGAGATGCAGGCCTGGTTCAAGGACCAGCACAATGCGCAAGGCCAGTGGTGCTGCGACGAGAGCGACGGCCATCCGTTCTACGGCGCCTACATCATCAACAAGGACGGCTCGGTTAGCATCGATACCGATCAGGGCAAGCGCGTTCTGCCGGGCTACATGGTGCTGAAAGGCCCGAATCCGACCGGCCACGCCGTGTGGTGGTACACCGACTCCGGCGGCACGCACCGTGATTATTGCTTCGCGCCCGGCACGCTGACGTAAGGCCGCCACGGGGGCGGAGCACCATCACTCCTTTTTCGGCTCTTCGTCGTCTTCCGCCATTTTCGGCAGGCGGTGCGCGATGCCCTTGTGGCAGTCGATGCAGGTCAGGCCGGCCTTAAGCCCGGGCATCATGACCTTCTGCGCCGCTTCCGATTGCTTGTGGACGTCCATCGCGTCGTCCGAATGGCAATTCCGGCACTCGCGGGAGTTCGTCGCCTTCATCGTATTCCAGACGTTGGTGGCGAGCTCCAGGCGATGCGCCTCGAACTTTTCCGGCGTGCCGACGGTGCCGAGCGCCTTGTGCAGCAGCTCGTTGCTCGCCTGGATCTTGCGCTGGATTTTATAGATCCACTGATGCGGCACGTGGCAATCGGAGCAGATCGCGCGGACGCCCATCGGGTTCTTGTAGTGAATCGACTGCTTGTATTCCTGATACACGGTGTCGCGCATCTCGTGGGACGACGTGCAGAAGGCCAGCGTATTGGTCGACTCCATCGCCCAGTTGAACCCGCCCCAGAACAGGATACCGCCAATGGCGCCGGCGATGAGCAAGGCGCCCAGCGAGACCCGCGAGCTCGGACTCCAGAAGAAGCTCCAGGCGCGCCCGATCCACGCCTTCAGCGGCGCCAGCTTTCCATCCTTGCCCATTGCGGTATGCCGTCCTGCTACCAGGTCACTCCGAGCGAGGCGCCGATCAAGTGGGCGTTGTAGTTCGGATTGTCGTAGGCCATCCAGGTCATGAAGCCCGTGCCGCTGACGATCGAGTTCATGTAGGCCTGCATGATGTCCTGGTCGAAATTATCGACGCTGTTCCGCTCCCAGATGTAGCGCAGCTTGGCGTAGGCGGTGCCCTTGATGCCGAACAGCCGCACGGCGTCCTTGTCGAAGGTGTACTTGGCCTGCGCCTCGAGCCGCTGCCACTGGCCCTTCATGTCCGGATATTGCGGGTTCGGCTGCACGCCGGCGTCGCTCATCTGCGGCTGGCTGTCCTTCGACAGCGACAGCGTGTAGCTCAGCCGCAGATCGAGCTTGTCCGGAATCGGCGACCAGTTCACCGCGCCCATGAACGTATTGACGCTGTCGCGCACATCCGCGTGGAACGTGTTGGCTGAGGTCAGCGGAGCCGTCCCGGTGGTCGAGGAATACTTGAGGTTCTGCCGGTACTGCTCGTTCATGTAGGAGAACAGGAACGTCGTATGCCGGTTATAGGCGTAGGCCAGCTCGACGCCGCCGCGGATCGCCTGCGAGCGCGACAGGCCGAGGTCGCTGGCGCTCATCGAGTAGTTGTCTTCCTGGTAGCCCACGGTCGGCGTGATCGTCAGGCCGCGGATCAGGTCGATCGCGATTGAGAACTGCCCTTTGTTGCGCTCGCGGTTGTCGAGATAGAACTGGCGCATCGCCGTCGACGACAGCGTGCTGCACGATCCGGTCGCGCAGCTCGCCGAAGTCCACTGGAACATGCCGACATTGGCGAGATAGTTGTAGTTCTCCGCCCGCCGGTCGGAATAGACCCAGCTCGAGCGCGTGGTCAGCCAGACCCAGGGCTTCCAGTCGACGAAGAACTTGCCGGCGTGCTCGTTGGTGACGTCGGCGTCGGCGCGCGTCCAGCTGTAGCGCTCGTAGCCGTAGCCGCCGCCGATGTTCCATTCGCGCGACGGGCGCCAGTCAAGTTCGGCGCCGCCGTTCTGCTTCGAGTACGACACCGAGAGGCTGTGGACGTTGGTGTAATTGGCGCTGGTCGACGAGGCGAGCTTGACGTCGGTGACGACCCAATCCGGGAAGAACAGCTCGGGCGTCTGGTTGTCGAAATTGTAGTACCGGTAGCTGAACTTCGATTTGAGCTCCGGCGTGATCTGGGTGGTCAGCACGTTGTTGGTCAGGAACGTGTTGATCTTGCCGTTCAGGCTCGACGCCGGCAGGCCGGGCGCGGAGCCCATGCTGCCATACGGAGCCGCGGTGCCGCCGTTATAGACGCGCGACGCGGTCGTAAACGGCAGGAAATTCTCGTTCTGCAGCATCGTCGTATAGGCGAACGTGCCCATGTAACGGCTCTTGGCGGGGAGATCCACGCCCACCGTCGAGGTGAAGCCGTGCGCCTGGTTGTCCGGCCACAGGCCCATCGTCGCGAGCGGGCTCGACGGCGACCCGTTGGTGGCTGTGGTGCCGCCGCGGGCGCATTCGCCCGCCCCGGACGTGGTCGCGCAGAACGGATTGGCGACGTTGTAGGCGTTGCTCGCGTCCTGGTAGATCGAACCGGCGTAACCGACCTTCACCGTGAACAGCTTGCCCCACGGCGACGTGCCCTGATATTCGCCGTTGATGCCGAAGTTCTGCGTCGTGTCGTCGACAGGCTTTGGAACCTGCGCGGTGACGCCCGACGTGCCGGGCGAGAACACGACGCCTTCGACCTGCGTGCCCGAGCGGTGCATGTTCGAGTAATCGACGTGGACGTCCCACGCCGCGGTCGGGGTCCAGCGGAAATCGACCGACGCGGTGTCGCGCCGGATGCCGATGTCGGTCACATGAAGGTTGTTGGTGATGTCGCGCTGGACGTTGGTGGCGTTCGCGCCCGAGAGCGTCGAGCTCGTGCACCCGCTCGGCGGCTTGTTGGCGACGCGCGTGCAGCCGGCGTCGGTGAACAGCGTGTTCGACAGGCCGGCCGGCAGGGTCAGCGACGTGCTGCCGACGCCGTTATAGAGCGTCTGGGCGTTGGTGCTGTAGATATGCGGGGTCTGGTCCCAGCCGACGCCGATATAGAATTCGCCGGCCTTCGACCCGTTCACCTCGAAACGCTGATCGGTGTAGCCGACATTGTCGGCCCAGACGTCGACGTTCCAGAGCCCGTCCTTGCTGCCGAAATTCAGCCATCCGTCGGTGAACGGACCGGGACGGATATCGCTGTATTCGTAATATTTGCCCAGGCTCGGCTGCCCCTGCCTGGCGATGCCGTCCTTGGTCGGATTGTTGAGGAAAAAGCGGCCGCCGGCTTCGACGTCGCCGTGAAAGGTCCACCAGGTATCGGCGACGGAGGCCTCGTTGGCGGACTGCGCGGCGGCCGGAGACATCAACACGGCCGACGTCAAGACCGCTGCGGCCGCGGACAACAGTACGCTCTTCTTCATGTCGCACGCCCCCCCCGGGCACTCAGCTCGACCGCGGCCCAACTCGGCCGGCGCAATCACGACATCACCGATGCAGCAGCGGTCCCGACGGGCTGTTGGTGCCGTGCACTTCGGTGTGGCAGTTCTGGCAGGAGCGGCTCATCGCCTGGACCACCTGCGGGCCGGTGGTGGTGCCGTGCCCGAAGGTGTGGCATTCGGTGCACAAGCGAGGCCGCGAAACCTTGAGCATGAACTCGTTCACCGAGCCATGCGGATCGTGGCAGTTCAGGCAGTTCTCACGCACCGGAAGGTGCTCGAACAGGAACGGACCGCGCTTTTCGGCATGGCATTTGTAGCACGTGTCGTTGATCGAGGCCGTGCGCAGCAACCCTTCAGTGAACGAACCGTGCGGATTGTGGCAGTCCGAACAGACCATCTTGCCTTCGCGCAGCGGCATGTGCGACGAGCGCGCCATTTGCGTGCGCCTGTCCTTGTGGCACTGGAAGCAGGTGTCCGGCTCGAATGCGCTTTTCAACTGGAATTTGCGCGACACCGTCTTCATGACCGTGTGGCAGTCGGTGCAGGCAAGGCCGCGGGTCTCGTGGATGCTGCCGTTCCAGTAGGTGCGATCGCCGCGCTCGTGGCAGCCGAGGCAGATCGTGTTGTTCTCGGCCGCGGTCCGCGACGTGTCCTCTTTGCGGAACGATATGATCCCGCCCACGCCGCGGCCGCCACCGAGACGGGCGTGCTCGGAGCCGGGCCCGTGGCAGGACTCGCATTGCATTTTACCCTGCTTCATCAGCCGGCCCATCAACGTGTGGCCGAAACCTTCGGCGAGGCTGGTGTGACAGCCGAGACAGGCCTTGGTGCCGACATAGTTCGCCTCGACGGCGGGCTTTGACGGCTTGACCGGCTTGGCCGGCGCGGGCGCCGAAGCTTCAGGCGAAGGCGCCGGGGCGCTCTGGCGCTGCATGAACTCACGCAACGCGTCGAGGGCGTTGTCCGCCTCCGCGACTTGCATGGATGCCGCGGGTGGCGCCGCGCGGGCGCCGAGGGTGTCACGCGCGAAATCGCGCAACGCCGCGAGATCCTTGTCGGCGAAATCCGCCGCCGGCGGCGCCGAGATCGCCTGGACGAACGCGCGAAGGTCGGCGACCGATTGCTCGCCCTGGCTTGCAGCGCGTGAGGGGATTGGAAGCGCGAGGAGCAGGCCGCCTATGACACAGGCGGACGCCGTTTTCTGCAATAGAGACGCGAATTGTCCAGCTGTTTGCATTTGGCGCACGACGCAACGCCTGCGTCTCAAGCGAACTGAAAACATCGCCCCACCCTCAACCCCGGCGCTCAGTCTCTCGCAAACGCTTTCGCCTTTCAACTTATTCCAAATCTATTTTCCCTGCTTTATCGTTGTCATACATCAAATCGATGTTGCATCAACGCGGTATCATTATTTGATATTTGTCAATACCACTTTTCTCTGCGTTGCAAGGATGCGGGCATTGGATGCCGGATCGATGCCGCCAGCAACATCAAATGTCTTTCGTCGCGCCGTTGCGAAATGCTACGGTGCGCCGGCTCGCGCTTTTTGCCAAAGCAGCTCGGACGTCAACAGGCGGCTCATCCATCAAAATTTGAGAGGGACTACGATGCGCGCTCATCGATCGAGGCAAATATCCGTTGCGCTGATCTCGGCCGCTGCTTTCCTGGTCGCGTGTGTCGCGACGATTTCCGTTTCGACGCCCGCCAGCGCGAAGCCTGAATTTGCGGCGCAGACCGGTCTGCCTTGCGGGCAATGCCATGTGAACGCCGCAGGCTCGGGCAAGCTCAAGCCGTTCGGGGAGAAATTCAAGGAGAACGGCTACAAGGTGAAGAAGTAGACCGCGGGCGACGACGCAAGCGCGCCGTCCGGTCCGCCCGAAGCCACCCGCGAGGCTTCGTAAAGGATCGGCCGCGGCAAGGCCCGGCAGCTGGACGCCATGTTCCTGTTCCTGTGTTTCACGATGACGACGCTGGCGATTGCCTCGGTCGCGTGGCCCTATCTCGCGTCGGGCCTCGCGGCGCGCGGAGGATCGGAGATCGCCGTGTATCGCGATCAACTGAATGAGATCGATCGCGACCTCGCGACGGGATTGATCGGCGCGGCGGAGGCTGAGGGCGCGCGGATCGAAATCTCGCGACGACTGCTCAGCGCCGCCGAGCCTCGGGAGCCGGCGCGGCTTCCGGCGCCGCCGCGCTGGCGCGGCATAGGGGTGATCTGCGCCTCCGTGCTGCTGTTCAGCGTCGGCACCGGCGGCTTGTACCTGCACCTCGGCAGTCCGAGCATGGCGACGGACCGCGCCGCTCCGGCGTCCACGCCGGCGGCCATGCAGGACGGCTCGGTCGACAGGCTGGTGGCGCAGGTCGAGGGCTATCTCAATCAGAACCCGCGCGACGCGCGAGGTTGGGAAGCTCTGGCGCCGGTCTACATGCAGGTCGGGCGCTATTCCGATTCGGCGCGGGCCTGGCGCAACGTCCTCTTGTTGGCGGGCGAGAATGCGGAGCGGCTGACCTCTCTTGGCGAGGCGCTGGTGGCCGAAGCGAGCGGCATCGTCACAACCGAGGCCAAGTCGGATTTCAGCCGGGCGCGCGAACTCGATCCGGCCGCGGTCGGCGCGCGCTATTATCTGGGTCTGGCGGCCCAGCAGGACGGGCGGCTCGACGAGGCCGCCGCGGCATATCGCGGCCTGCTTGCGAACGCCCCTGCGGGCGCTCATTGGGTCGCGCAGGTGCGCGGCGCACTGGCGAAGATCGAGAAGCAGCCCGCGGCCGCGGCGCCGGCAACCGACGCTGCTCCAGGTTCCGGCGGCGATCAGGACGCGATGATCCGCGCGATGGTCGAGCGTCTTGCCGCGCGACTCGAAGCCGACGGCAAAGACCCGGACGGGTGGGCGCGGCTCGTGCGCTCCTACACGGTCCTCAAGCATGCGGACAAGGCGCAAGGCGCAATCGCGGCGGCGCGCCGCGTGCTGGCCGGCGATCAAGAGAAACTCGCGGCCTTCGAGAAGCTGCTGAAGGGCAATGCGCAGGAACCGCAGGAGGCTGCGGCCGCGCCTCCCCCGCCTGGCGGCAATGGCTCCGGCGGCCACGACGCGGAGGCCATGGTCAGCCGGCTCGTGGAGCGCCTGAAGCAACCCGGATCGACCCCCGAGGGATGGCTCATGTTGACGCGGTCCTACCTCGCCCTCGGACAAGCGGAGAAGGCGGTGGCCACCATCAAGGATGCGCGGCAGGCGCTTGCGAGCGAGCCTGACAAGCTCGACCGCTACAACGAGGCGCTGCGGGCTTTCAAGATCGAGGACGGCGGGCCGGGCAAATAGCGCGGCGGAGACGCCGGCTGCCGTTGATGCATGTCAACGGCGCTGTCCATGAAGCGGCGACAATTCGCGGGCCAGCGCTTCGCCCGAACCCGGCTCTGGAGCGGGCGCGAAAATGCAGGAGAACGACATGACAAAGCGCAGCCTAATGCTTGCCAGCATTGTCTTCCTCGGCGTCGGCGGCCTCGCGGCATCGGGCGTGATGACGGCGTCCCCGGTATGCGCCGCGGAAGAACAGGTCAGCTTCCACCAGGACATCTTGCCGTTGCTGAAATGGCGCTGCGCCGGATGTCACGAAGGCAACGGCGAAGGCGTCCAGAAGAGCGGCCTCGACCTGTCGTCTTACGCCGGCGTGATGAAGGGGACGAAGTTCGGCCGCATGGTCATCGCCGGCGATCCGGATTCGAGCAACCTGATGATGCTGCTCGACTGGAAGGTCGCGCCGGAGATCAGAATGCCGCACGGGCAGAAGCAGCTGTCGAGCTGCGACCGCAATTCGATCCGCTCGTGGATCCGTCAGGGCGCCAAGGACAACTGATCCGCGCGTCAGTCCCTGTGCGGGAAGATCATGAAGGAAAGGCCCGACGAGTAGTCGATCTCGGGAACACGGCCGAACTGCGGATTGCACACCGAAGAATAGTAGCCGCAATCCGGCCCCTGCGCGGGCGCGGCGTCCGCCCCCGGCGCGTCCGGAGACGCCGCCGTTTTCCGCGCCGTCTTCTGCGGCAGCTTATGACCGTTTGCGGCAAACGCCTTGCCGAAGCTGGTGTTCGGCCCGCCGCCGCCCGGATTGACGTGGCAGCGGCCACAAGCGAGACCGGTCTGCGAGGCATAAGTGGAGGTCGCGTTCGCAGCCCGCGGCGTAATTGACAGAGCGGCGATCGCGGCGAGACCGGCGGCTAGCGCCGCGAAACCGGCGGCGCATTCAACACGGCGATTGAACATGGCTTGTCTCCTTGCTCATCCTGGCGCCGGCATCCCTGTCGCAATTGAAACAGAGTATGATTGCAGACGGCGCCGCGGTCGAGAGCGCTGCGAATAAAATGAATTACCGGCGGCCGGCTTGACACTTGATCTTCGTCAATAGTTCATGTCGCGCGCCTGTCTAACATTTGATAGAATGGCCGCCCGCTTCAACAATTGGGTGCATATCCCGCGCCGCAAGCACCCGCTGGCGGCGGAATGAGCAGGGTCAGCACTGTCGTTTTTCGTAACGCCGGCACCCTTGTTGATGTGAGTCAAACACCACGCCTGCATTTTGAACGATGAATTGCATTCGAGCGGCAATTGACTTCATGTATATGGAGGCCGTCGCCATGCGGTTCGAACTATTGTCGGCGGGCGTGACCGTCGCGGGTGGGCTTGCGTTCGCTCTCCTGAGCATGTTCTCGCCACATCCGGCGGGCGATTTCTTCTTCTTCACATCCGCGGTGGTGTTCCTGGCCGGGCCGGTCATGTTCCTGGCCTATGTGCTCGCGGTTCTGGCCGTGGAATTCTTTTCGCTGCAGGCCCGAGCGGGCGCCGCCGGCGCGGGCTCTCTCGCAATCGCGATGCCGGCCCCGGCCGGACCGGTCATCCCGGCCGCATGGGTGCCCGAAGGCCTGTTGCGAACGCCGAATGGCCCGATGAGCCCGACCAGCGGCCGCGCCCGGCACGAGCAGCATGGCGGCAGCCGATGACATGCCGTTGACCGGCCCGGCTCCGGCCGCTTCGGATCACGTGCTCATCGAGAAGGGCTGGAGCGGGCGAAGGGAATCGAACCCTCGTATGCAGCTTGGGAAGCTGCCGTTCTACCATTGAACTACGCCCGCGCCGGACGTTCACTATAGCGGCCGCATTCCAGGCGCAATACCCCGCGGCCATGGAGCCGGCGGCCCGCCGGATGCGATAGCGTTAATCGGCGAGGCGGCATTTTACCGGTAGTTCCCACGAGGTCTTCATGAGCGGCGGCTAGCGTTCGGCGCTGACCATTGCGCCGGGGGGCTCGTCGAGATGGCCGATCAATCGATCTCCGCCTCGTCCGGCGGACCGGCGGAGACGTGCGCCCTCTGGCGGCGCGCCGCCGCCGCGCTGCGCTCGCCGAATGCGCTGCTGCTCGCCGGCGGGCTGATCCTGCCGAACCTGCTGTCCCTCGTGACGCACACGTCGCTCGTCGATATCGGGCTGCCACCGCGGCCCGGCGCGATCATTCTCTATGCGACTTTGGCGATCCTGGCGCGGCGCATTCCGTTCGCGGTCACCGCCGCGCTGTATGCCGGCCTGCTCTGCTTCGATCTCGTGCGCACATTGTCGCTGATGTTCGGGCTGGCGCCGGCCGAGCTTGTCGCCGCGCTCGACCAGGCACGCCGCATCCAATTCTTCGCCTCGCCGCTCTACCTGACGCTGATCGGCGCGCTCGCGCTGGCGACGCTCGCCGCCCTCGCCTGTCTCCATCGCCGCGACATGCTGGTGCGCGCCAATATCGCGTTGCTGCTGAGCGGAGCACTCTGCGTGGCGACGGTCGACTATTTCAGCAACGTCTCGCCGCATTACCAGTTCGGCTCGATGTTCGGCCACGACCAGCCGGTGCAGTCGGCCGCCGAAGTCTCCGGCTTCAACGCCGTCGCGGGCGCGCGCGGCAACAACGTCGTGGTGGTGATCGTCGAAAGCCTTGGCTATCTCACCGATGCCGCCGCACGCGAGCGCATTGCCGCGCCACTGTACGATTCCGCCTTGGCGCGCGACTACGCCGTCACCGAAGGCCACACGGTCTATTACGGATCGACCACCTCCGGCGAGATGCGCGAGTTGTGCAATACGCGCGCCTTCTATTCCGACTATGTGGGCCAATACGGCTACTCCTGCCTGCCCGACCTGCTCGACCGCCGCGGCTATACCAGCATCGCCGTGCACGGATTCGCCGGCGGCATGTTCGAGCGCGAGCAGTGGTACCCGCGGGTCGGCTTCGACCGCGAGCTGTTCGGCGGCGACCTCGTCAAGACGACGCAGCGCGTCTGCGGCAGCGCCTTCCGCGGCGCGTGCGACGCCGATCTCGCACCTGCAATCGCGGCCGCCTCGCGGCAGGCGGCGCGCGGCGGCAAGCCGCGCTTCATCTATTGGCTGACGTTGAACACACACATTCCGGTCGCGCCGGGCGAGGCGCGGACCGACTTCCATTGCCGGCGCGACGCCGGCGGCTTCGGCGCGCCGACGGTCTGCCACATGGCGGAGTTGTGGCATGACGTGTTCAAGGCCGTCGCGGACATCGCGCGCGATCCGGCCGTCGGCCCCGCCGACATCCTGATCGTCGGCGATCACGCGCCGCCTTTGTGGTCGCGGCGCGGACGCGGACAATTCGCGCCGGGTCAGGTAGCGTGGTATCGCCTGCAGCCGCGCCGCGACGCGCCGGCGGCGATGCGCGAGGCGATGAGCGCGGCGCCGCTCACGCCTTGAAGTGCTTGGACAGCTTCAGACTCTGCGCCTGGTAGTTGGAGCCGATGCCGGTGCCGTAGAGCGTGTCGGGCTTGGCAATCATCTTCTCGTAGACGAGCCGGCCTACGGTCTGGCCGTGCTCGAGGATGAACGGCACCTCGCGCGAGCGCACTTCGAGCACCGCGCGCGAGCCTTTGCCGCCGGCGCCGGCATCGCCGAAGCCGGGATCGAAGAAACCGGCATAGTGCACGCGGAATTCGCCGACCAGCGGATCGAACGGCACCATCTCGGCGGCGTAGCGGGGCGGCACCTGCACCGCTTCCTTCGAGGCGAGGATATAGAACTCGTTCGGATCGAGGATCAGGCTGTTGTCGGGCCGCGCGTGCATCGGCTCCCAGAAATCGAGCACGGAATATGCGGCGCGCCGCTCGACGTCGATCAAGCCCGTGTGCCGCTTGGCGCGATAGCCGACGAGGCCGCCGGGGCCCAGGCCGGACAGATCGACGCTGAACAGCACGCCCCCGCTGACGTCGGCGGCCGTGTCATCGACGAGGCGCTCGCGCGCATGCAGGTCGCGTAGCTCGTTCGCGGTGAGTTGCGCGTGGCCGTGGCGGAAGCGGATCTGCGACAGGCGCGAGCCCTCGCGCACCAGCACCGGGAAGGTGCGCGGCGAGATCTCGGCGTAGAGCGGACCCTTGTAGCCCGCCTCGATGCGGTCGAAGCCGCGTGTCTCGTCGGCGATCACGCGCGTGAACACGTCGAGGCGGCCGGTCGAGCTCTTCGGATTGGCGGCGGCGGCAACGTCCGGAGGCAGCGCAAGGCTCTCCAGCAGCGGCACGATGTAGACGCAGCCGGTCTCCAGGACCGCCCCATCGGCCAGCGAGAACTCGTGCAGCTTGAGGCTCTCGATGCGCTCGCGCACCGTGGTGCGGCCGGGCAGGAAGCTCGCGCGCACGCGATAGGCGACCGCGCCGAGCCGCAGGTCGAGGCTCGCCGGCTGGATCTGGTCCGCCGCGAACGGCCGCGCCGGCACGATCCCGCCGGCCTTGGCCAGCGCGGCGATCATGCGGTCGGGCAGGATGCCCTTGTCGTCGTTGGCGAAGGAAAGTGCCACCGGGCCTGCTCCTTTTGCGGGTCGATCTAACCCGACCCCCGCCTTGACGGGAAGCGCCCGGCCCCGCTACAAGACCGCTTATCCCGTGGTCATTTGAGCCGGCCGGCTTGCAGCCACGTAAAACAAATCGCTAAAAGGCCGGGGACGCGTGAGCGCAGCCCGGCCGAGATTTTTCTCCGGCCGGTTTTTTATTGCCTGCGCGGCGTCGCGTGCCGTGCGGGTTGGAAGGAGCCTCGCATGTCCGCGCCCAAGAAGGATTACCGCCCCGAAACCCGCCTCGTGCACGGCGGCACGCTGCGCTCGCAGTTCGGCGAGATGTCGGAAGCCCTGTTCCTGACACAGGGCTACATCTATCCGACCGCCGAGGAATGCGAGGCGCGCTTCTCCGGCAAGGTGCCCGGCTACGTCTACTCGCGCTACTCCAACCCGACCATGAGCATGTTCGAGCAGCGCATGGCCGCGCTCGAAGGCGCGGAAGCGGCGCGCTCGACTTCGACCGGCATGGCGGCGGTGACCACCGCGCTGATGGGCCTCGTGCGCCAGGGCGACCACGTCGTCGCGGCGAAGGCTTTGTTCGGCTCGTGCCGCTGGGTGATCGAGGAATGGCTCGGCCGCTTCGGCGTGACGTCGACTTTGGTCGACGGCCACGACATCGACCAGTGGAAGAAGGCGGTGACGAAGAACACGAAGGTGCTCTTCATGGAGACGCCGACCAATCCGACGCTGCAGGTCTACGACATCGCCGCGGTGGCCGAGGTCGCGCACGGCGTGGGCGCCAAGCTCGTCGTCGACAACGTGTTCGCGACGCCGCTGTACCAGAGCCCGCTCAAGTTGGGCGCCGACGTCGTCGTCTACTCGGCGACCAAGCACATCGACGGCCAGGGCCGCGTGCTCGGCGGCTGCATCCTGGCGACGGAGAAGATCATCGTCGATCACTATCATCAATTGCTGCGCCAGACCGGGCCGTCGCTGTCGCCGTTCAACGCCTGGGTGCTGCTGAAGGGCCTTGAGACTTTGTCGATCCGCGTCGAGCGCGAGACGCAGACGGCCGGCAAGATCGCCGACACGCTCGCCGGCCACGACAGGCTGACGCGGCTCATCTATCCCGGCCGCAAGGACCATCCGCAGGCGGCCATCGTCGCCAAGCAGATGACCGGCGGCTCTACCCTCATCGCCTTCGAGGTCAAGGGCGGCAAGCAGGGCGCGTTCCGCTTCCTCAACGCGCTGTCGCTGATCGGCATCACCAACAATCTCGGTGACGCCAAGAGCCTGGTCACGCATCCGACGACGACGACGCACCAGCGCCTGACGCCGGAGCAGCGCGCCGAGCTCGGCATCGGCGACGGGCTGGTGCGGCTCTCGGTCGGCCTCGAGCACATCGACGATCTGCTCGACGATCTGCTGGGCGCGCTCGAGAAGGTGTGAGGCCTTGCGTCTCCCTCCTTCTGAAACCGGAGGGAGACGAAATTTGCTACGGCGCGATCAGCGCGAGCGCGCCGTCGCCGACAGCAGCGGCCGGCGCGCGGCGTCGGCGATGGCGAGGCCGAGCACCTTGGCCATGCAGGCGTAGCTCCAGTCGTTCATGTGCAGCCCGTCGGGCGACACGAACGTCTCGAAGCCGATGTGCTCGACGTCGTACCAGCGCTTCATCACCGCGAAGCGGCGAAACAGGTCGACGTTCTCGGATTTCGCGGTCGCCGCGATCAACTCGACCATCTTGCCGGCTTCCGGCTTGGCGATGACCTTCGGCGCAAATTGCGGATCGATCAGCACGACGTCGGCGCCGGTGGCGCGGATCTTGTCGAGGCCGACGTGGATCAGGTCGCTGTGGCCGGTGCTGGCGTGGCCGCGAAGAACGGAGTTGGTGCCGAGCTGCCACAGCACAAGGTCGGGCCTTGCCGAAACCACCGCCTTGTCGAAGCGCTTGAGCATGTCGGGGACTTCTTCGCCGCCGACGCCCTGGTTGATCACGGCGATGCGGTTGCGCGGAAACTGCTGCTGCAATTCCGCCTGCAGGCGGCTCGGATAGGTCGCGGCCGGCGAACTCGCGCCCGCGCCCTGCGTCGAGGAGGAGCCGATGGCGACGATGGTGATCGGCTCGCCGCCGGAGAGCTTCTGCGCCACGTGGGTGAGCGGGCTGGCGAGCCGCGCCAGATCGGCCGCCGGCTGGCAATCGGGGCCGGCCGCGCGCGCGGCAAAAGATACGAGGAGAGCGGCGGCGAGCGCGAGTGGCGTCACTCCGCGACGGACGACAGAAAAGGCCTGCAAACGGCTACTCCCGGCCCCGGCAATCCCGATGTCCGCAGAACCTGCCCGGTGCCCCCATCGGGGTCCTGCGTCACTTGCCGCCCGGACCGGGCGGAACTTCCGGCTTGGCCGCCTCGGCCACGAGGGCCGCCAGCAGCCTGCCAATGCAATCGTGAACCCGCCCCGCGGTGTCAAGTTTTTTCGTGACCGTGAAGAAGTCGAAGGTGCCAAGGTCGGCCCACAGCCTCATCACGGCGAAGCGGTCGAACAGCGGAATCTCATGCTGCGCTGCAACCCAACGCATGATCTCGCTGTAATTTCCCAGCGCGATGATCGACTCAGTACGTGGGCTGTATTGCGCATTTATCAAGACCACGTCGGCCCCGGCCGCTTTGGCGATGCCGATGCCCTTGTCGAGCGCCTGGTTGAACTGGTCGGGATCGATCCCCTGCATGGCGTCCACCGTGCCGGTCTGCCAGACGAGCAGATCGGGCTTCGCTTTGCCGAGGTCGGTCGCAAGCGATTCAACCATCGCGGTGGCGGTGCGGTGCGGCGTGACGTCGGTCGCCAAAGTCACCTTGATGCCAGGCATCTCTTCGGAAAGCGCAACGCGCAGCCGCTCCGGATAGGCAAGGTTTTCGCCGCCTTTGCCGGGAAGCACCGAGGAGCCGGCGCCGAGCACGAGCACGTTGAGGTGCTTCGCCGCGAGGGCCGCCGCCGTGCCCGTCAGGCGCGGCGTATCGTCGACCAAATGGCGCGCGACCCGGCACTCGGCCGGCATGTCCGCCCTGACCGGTCCCGCCAGCACCGTCAGTGCCAGCAGAACCGCTGCGCGCCTCCTCATGCGTCGCCCCCCGCGAAGCCCGGCCTGGCCGCAGGCGGCCGCGGACCTCGCTCGATATTCTTATACCACGACAGAACCGCTGCCGCGCCAACCATGATGGCGATCCCGGCGATGCTGACAATGACATGCGTCAAGAGCCGGTTCGATACCTCGGTGAAGACGAAGTGCCCGGCAAAGGCGAGAAATACGCCGAGGCAGAATATTGCGAGCGAATGCTGGCCGCAGATGATCGCCGGCTCGCACCAGATCGAGCGCAGAACCGGCCAGTCACGCGGCACCAGGTTGACCACGATCACCGCGAGCGACAGGAAATGCAGGATGCGCAGAATGTCGAGATTGGTCTTGTCGATCGGGTAGATGTTGTCAGCGATGATGTGCGGCAAGAGCGCGGCCGCGCGCGGAAAATACCACGTCATGGCGACGAAGAAGGCGAAGGCGAGATAGGCGGCGGCGAGCGCGACCGTGATGCGCGAACTCACCACCGCCGCCAGCCGCTTGGCGCCACCCAGCGCGCACCACGCGCCGAACACGAACAGCAATTGCCAGGCGAACGGGTTGAACACCCAGACGCCGTTCGGATAGGCCGGGATGTTCCAGCCGAACTTGTACATCAGCGCGTAGAGCGCGGCCGACGCGATCAGCGCCGTCGACGGCGAGCGCAGCAGCAGCCACAGCACCGGCGAGAAGCCGACCAGCAGCATGATGTAGAGCGGCAGCACGTCCATGTTGACCGGCTTGAACTTCAACAGCAGCGCCTGGATGATCGTGACGTCCGGATTGCGCAGGAAATCCAGGACGCCCATCTCTTCGGTGTAGAGCGGGTTGTCGAACGAGTGCGCGACGTAGGCGATCTCGGCGAGATAGATCGCGAACAGGAACACGTGCGCGACATAGATCTGCCACGAGCGCTTGAGGATGCGCGCCGAGGCGACGATGAAGCCGTTCTGGCGCATGGCGCGGCCGTAGACGAAGGCCGCGGTGTAGCCGGAGATGAAGACGAAGATTTCGGTCGCGTCGGAAAAGCCGTAGTTGCGGATGGTGATCCAGCTCACGGCGTTCGACGGAATGTGATCGAGGAAGATCAGCCAGAGCGCGAGGCCCCGGAACAGATCAAGCCGCAGGTCGCGTTCGGCGGTCACCGGGGCCATGGGCGGCTTTTCTTTCGTGCAGCGTTGAGGTCATAATCCGGAGGATGCTTCGACCGAAGCAAGGCGCGGCGGCATATATTAGGCAGGCATTTGAATGTACCGGGCGCTTACCCGCAAGATCGAGGTCACGGTCAAGCCGCGCTTCCTCCCCGATCGGTCGTCTCCGACTAGCGGCTATTTCTTCTGGGCCTACACGATCAGCATTGCCAATCACGGTTCCGAGACCGTGCAGTTGAAGACGCGGCACTGGCGCATCACCGACGCGCTCGGCCGGTTGCAGGAGGTCAAGGGGCCGGGCGTGGTCGGCGAGGAGCCGGTGCTCCAGCCCGGCGGCTCGTTCGAATACACGAGCGGCGTGCCGTTGCCGACGCCGTCCGGGTTCATGGCCGGCAGTTACGGCATGATCACCGATGCGGGCGAGCGTTTCGATATCGAGATCCCGGCCTTCTCGCTCGACTGTTCCTATTCGCAGCGGACGATCAACTGAAGTGCCGTCGTCCTGAGGAGCCTCACTCCGGCAGGCAGCCCTTGAAGCGCTCGAGCGCCTGCTTGGGTAGAACGGCCAGCACCGCTCCACCCTGCGCGAAATCCTGCAACTTGATGACCACGGGCGCGCGGACGGCGACGCAACCGGCCGTGCCGGTCTTTCCGGGCAGCCAGTTATGGATGAAGATGCAGGAGCCGGCGCGGTTCTTCGCGTCGGTCGGATAGTCGACGAGGAGGCCGCGCGAATAATCCGGCACGCGCCACATGTTCTCGCCGTGCACCTTGTCGCCGACCTTGGCCCGCGTTGTGATCGTGTTGTAGGCGCGCGACCTGGGATCGTCGACGCAGACCGTGCCCTGCGCGAGCCGCAGGTAGCCCTTCAGCCGCGACGGCTCGAAGCCGAACGGCCGCCCGATCCTGTAGAAGCCGGCCGGCGCCTTCTTGTCGCCGTCCACCTTGGCCGGCTCACCCTCTTTCGCATAGGCGCGGAAGGCGTGCGCCCAGCCCATGCCGTTGTGGCCGACGATCGCGCTGACCGGCCCGCCGTCGGCCTTCCAGGGCGCGTGCGGGTTGGCGCGGGTGAAGCGCTGCACGGTGGCGCTGGTGCTCGCCATGTCAGCCGCGGTGACCAGGACGAGCCGGTCGGCGCCGGCGAGCGGCGCGGGACACGTCTGCGCGAAGGCGGACAGGGACGAGATGAGAAGGGCGGCAAGGGCGAGCGGCAGGCGCGGCATGGAGCCCCGTATATACCGATTCTGGCCGCCCGCAGCCCACCTACTCCTCGCTCGCGCCGACGTCGCCGGGCGCGAACTCGTAGCTGGCGCTGCAGAACTCGCAGGTCACCGAGATCCTGCCGTCCTCGACCATGTGGTCGCGGTCGTCCTGCGAGAAGCTCTTGAGCATCGATTCAACCGTGTCGCGTGAGCACGAGCATTCCGCGCGCACGTCGACAGGTTGGAACACGCGCACGCCCGGCTCGTGGAACAGGCGGTAGACGAGGCGCTCGCTCGACAGCGACGGGTCGATGAGTTCCACGTCCTCGACGGTCGAGACCAGCGCGCGGCCTTCGGTCCAGGCCTCGTCCTCCTCGACCACGTGCGGCGCGACGCCTTCGGACGCATCGCCGGGATCGAGATCGGCGACGCGCGCGCGTTCCTGCGCCTTGGGCAGGAATTGCAGCATGATGCCGCCGGCGCGCCAGCGATGGCTGGCGCCGCCCTCGCCCGCGCGCAATTCCTCCGCCACCGCGAGGCGGACGCGGGTCGGGATCTGCTCCGAGCGCAGGAAGTATTCGTGCGCGGCATCCTCGAGCGTGCCGCCGTCGAGCGCCACCAGACCCTGATAGCGGTTCATATCGGCGCCCTGGTCGATGGTCATGGCGAGATGGCCCCGGCCGAGCAGCGCGCCGGGACCGGTTGCGCCGGCGGCGATGGCCTCGGCGACGCGCGTCTTGTCGAAGCGTGCGCAGGCCCGCACTTTGCCCGGCGCGGTGAAGTCGACGACCAGCATGCGCACCGGGCCTTCGGTCTGGGTCTGGAGAATGAAGCGGCCGTCGAATTTCAGCGCCGAGCCGAGCATGACGGTGAGCACGATCGCCTCGCCGAGGAGCTTGGCCACCGGCTGCGGGTAATCGTGCTTCTCCAGGATCTCGTCGACAACCGGCCCGAGCCGCACGACGCGGCCGCGCAGATCGAGCGAGGAGACTTCAAACGGCAGCACGGTGTCGTCGACGGCGACGGCCGATGGCGCGCGCGATGGGATCTCGGTGCGGGGTGTGGACATGGAGCCTTATGTAGCGCGCGGGACCGGATTTTCGAGGGGCCTCATCCTGAGGAGGCGCGCAGCGCCGTCTTGAAGGGTCTCTGAGTTAGCAGGTCCGTAGGGTGCGCAAAGCGCAGCGTGCGCACCAGCCGCACCGCCGCCGGTGGGCACGGCGCTGCGCGCCTTTGCCCACCCCACGGGTCAGAGCTCACGCCTCGGCGTGCAGGCACCAGGCGAGCACGCCCTTCTGCGCATGCAGACGGTTCTCGGCCTCGTCGAACACCACCGACTGCGGCCCGTCGATCACCTCGTCGGTGACCTCCTCGCCGCGGTGCGCCGGCAGGCAGTGCATGAACAGCGCGTCCGGGCTCGCCTTCGCCATCAGCCGCGCGTTGACCTGATAGCCTTTCAGGATGTTGTGGCGGTGCTTGCCGTCGCGGTCGCCCATCGATACCCACGTATCGGTGACGATGCAGTCGGCGCCCTTGACCGCCGCCTCCGGGTCGCTGCCGAGCTCGAT
Source organism: Pseudolabrys sp. (assembly GCA_035571935.1). GTDB lineage: Bacteria > Pseudomonadota > Alphaproteobacteria > Rhizobiales > Xanthobacteraceae > Pseudolabrys. The sequence continues at coordinate 34,242 of DATNBL010000093.1, read as the reverse complement.
CGCCGCGCCGGACGACTTCGCCCAGTCGGTGAGCCACTTCTTCGGCTTGAGCTCGGCCGGGGTGGCGACGCGCAGGCGGAAATCGAAACGCTCCGCGGCGTGCATCCACGAGGCGAGCACATTGTTGGCGTCACCGGTCCAGGCGACGGTGCGGCCGCGGATCGGCCCGCGCTTCTCCTCGAAGGTCATGACGTCGGCCATCACCTGGCAGGGATGCGAGCGGCGCGTCAGCCCGTTGATCACCGGCACGGTGGCGTGGCGCGCGAGCTCGGCGATGGCTTCATGGTCGAGGATGCGGATCATGATGGCGTCGACGAAGCGCGAGAGCACCCGCGCGGTGTCGGCGAGCGTCTCGCCGCGGCCGAGCTGCATCTCCTGCGCCGTCAGCATAATCGCCTCGCCGCCGAGCTGGCGCATGGCGACGTCGAACGACACGCGCGTGCGCGTCGACGGCTTGTCGAAGATCATCGCAAGCGTTTTGCCGGACAGCGGCCTGGAGTCGTGACCGCGCGCCCGCGCCGCCTTCATGGCGCGGCCGTTGTCGATCATCCCCTTGAGGTCGTCCCTGGAGATGTCGATGAGGTCGAGGAAATGCCGGACCCCACCCATCACGCCGCGCCCTTCTTGGCGTGCAGCTGCGCGAGCCGCGTGCAGGCGCGGTCGATGGCGTCGATGGCGAAGGCCATCTCCTCCTCGCCGATGATCAGCGGCGGCAGGAGCCGCACGACATTGTCGCCGGCCGACGGCGTCAGCATCTTCTCGGCGCGCAACTCGTCGACCATGGCGGCGGCCGGCGGCACCATGCGCAGCCCCATCAACAGACCCTCGCCGCGCACCTCGGCGATGACCGATGAATGCCGGTCCTTCAACTCGGCGAGCCGCTGCTTGAAGCGCAGCGCGGTCTGCTTGACCTGCGCCAGGAATTCCCTGGTGTTGACCACGTCCATGATGGCGTTGGCGACCGCCATCGCCAGCGGATTGCCGCCGAAGGTCGAGCCATGCGTGCCGGCGGTCATGCCCTTGCCGGCCTCGGCGGTGGCGAGGAACGCGCCGACCGGGAAGCCGCCGCCGAGCGCCTTGGCCAGCGCCATGATGTCCGGCGTCACGCCAGAGTGCTCGTAGGCGAACAGCGCGCCGGTGCGGCCGATGCCGCTCTGCACCTCGTCGAAGATCAGAAGCATGCCGCGGTCGTCGCAAAGCTGGCGCAGCGCCCGCAGGAACGCATGCGGCACGACCCGCACGCCGCCCTCGCCCATCACCGGCTCGATCAGGATGGCGGCCGTCTCCGGCGTGACGGCCTTCTTGACCGCCTCGATCTCGCCGTAGGCGACCTGGTCGAAGCCCTCGACCGGCGGGCCGAAGCCGTCGAGATACTTCTTGTTGCCGGTCGCCGACAGCGCCGCGAGCGTGCGGCCGTGGAAGGCGCCTTCGAAGGTGATGATGCGGAACCGCTCCGGCTTTCCGGCGACCGCATGGTACTTGCGCGCCATCTTGATGGCGCCCTCGAGCGCCTCGGTGCCGGAGTTGCAGAAGAAGACGACGTCGGCGAACGACGCCGCGCACAGCCGGTCGGCGAGCTTCTCCGCGCCCGGGATGCGGTAGAGGTTGGAGACGTGCCAGAGCTTCGCCGCCTGCTCGTCGAGCGCCTTGACCAGCGCCGGATGCGCATGGCCGAGCGCGTTGACGGCGACGCCCGAGGTGAAATCGAGATAGCGCTCGCCCGCAGCCGTATAAAGCCAGGCGCCCTCGCCCCGCTCGAAGGCGAGGTCGACGCGCGCATAGGTCGGCAGGATGTGCGGGCTCACGGGCATGGTTCAAACAGCATATTCGTCGGCGCGCGATCGGCTCTATCCGGCCCTTTGGGACGCTAAGGCACCCTCGGGCTTGGGCTTTTCGGGATCACGCGCGGGCCCGAAAAGAAATGTGCCGCCTCGCCGGGCGGCACTTTTTGCATTCTAGGAGCGGTGCCTGAATCGGTCAACCGGTGCCCGGGAACCGAATCAAGCGACTCAATTATGCCGCAAGTGCCGATTCTAAAGGAAAACCTGTTGGTAGCTGACGTGCGGGCAGTTGCAAAAGCTTGCGCCTGAGTCAAGCGCTAGTGTAGCTTTTGGATGAGACGGTACGACATGTCGTACCGATAAACGAGATTTCTGGTTCATTCCCTGGAGCGTGAGCGTTCAGGCGCCGAAAGGGGGCGCCCGGCGAACGGGGATGGATTCTACCGGGGGCTGGGAGGCCACGAACCCATGAGCTGGACCGACGAACGGGTCGAACTCCTGAAGAAACTGTGGTCCGACGGGCTGTCGGCCAGCCAGATCGCCGCCGAACTTGGCGGGATCACCCGCAACGCCGTCATCGGCAAGGTCCACCGGCTGGGCCTCTCAGGCCGGGCCAAGAGCCCCTCCTCGGCCGCGCCGAGGCCGCGCAAGGCGCGCACCTCGGGGCACATGCTGCGGGTCTCGCGGCCGCAGATCCGCGGCAACACGGCGCTCGCCTACGATTACGAGCTCGAGCCGGAGCCGGAACTGCTCGAGATCCCGGTCGAGCAGCGCAAGACGCTTCTTCAGCTCAACGAGCACACCTGCCGCTGGCCGGTGGGCGATCCGGGCGGCACCGACTTCTTCTTCTGCGGCGGCGACACCGCGAACGAGCTGCCGTACTGCTCGTACCATTGCCGCGTCGCCTACCAGCCGGCGCACGACCGTAGGCGCGACAAGCGGCCGTTCAGGGGTTGATTGCAAAACGCCCCGGCTTCGTAGGGTGGGCTGAGCGCAGCGAAGCCCACCGCCGAATTCAAAATGATTGCGGCAAGCACGCGGTGGGCACGGCGCTGAGGCGCCTTTGCCCACCCTACGATTGAAACTCAGTTCGCGCTTCCGAACCTGTCGTCCAGCGAATACCCCGCGCCGCGGACGGTGCGGATCGGGTCCGTCTCCGGGCCGCGGTTGATCGCCTTGCGCAGGCGGCCGACGTGCACGTCGACGGTGCGCTCGTCGATGTAGATGTCCGAACCCCAGACGCCGTCGAGCAACTGCTCGCGCGAGAATACGCGGCCGGGCCGCTCCATCAGGAATTCGAGCAGCCGGTATTCGGTCGGGCCGAGCTCGATCGGCCGGCCCGCGCGCGTGACGCGCTTCTTGTCGCGGTCGAGCTCGATGTCGCCGATCGAGAGTACGCTCGCCACCCGCTCGGGATTGGCGCGGCGCAGCAGCGCGCGCACGCGCGCCAGCAATTCCGGCACCGAGAACGGCTTGACGATGTAGTCGTCGGCGCCGGTCGCCAGCCCGCGCACCTTCTCGCTCTCCTCGCCGCGCGCGGTCAGCATGATGATCGGCAGCGAGCGCGTCTCCGGCCGCGCCCGCAGACGGCGGCACAGCTCGATGCCCGAGAGACCCGGCAGCATCCAGTCGAGCACGACGAGATCGGGCGCCTTCTCCTTCAGCCGCGTGTCGGCCTCGTCGCCGCGCGCGGCGGTGTCGACGTCGTAGCCCTCGGCCTCGAGGTTGTAGCGGAGCAGCATGGTGAGCGGCTCCTCGTCCTCGACGATCAGAATGCGCGCGCTCATGCGATGTCGTCTCTGTTCAAGCCTCGCCGGCCTTGCGCAGGGCGGCGAGCGTGGTGGTGTCGCCCTTCGGCCGCTGATCGGTGATGGGCTTGCCCTCGATCATATAGTGCACGGTTTCGGCGATGTTGGTGGCGTGATCGCCCATCCGCTCGATGTTCTTGGCGCAGAACAGGAGATGGATGCAGAACGTGATGTTGCGCGGGTCTTCCATCATGTAGGTAAGCAGCTCGCGGAACACCGAGGTGCAGACCGCGTCGATCTCCTCGTCGCCGCGCCACACCGCCATCGCCTCGGCGACGCTGCGGCGGGCATAGGCGTTGAGCACCGCCTTGAGCTGGCCGAGCAGCAGGTCGGTCATGTGCTCGACGCCGCGGATCAGCTTCGGCGGCGGGAATTCGGCGTTGAGCGCGATGACGCGCTTGGCGATGTTCTTGGCGAGATCGCCGATGCGTTCGAGGTCGTTGGAGATGCGCAGCGCCGAGACGATCTCGCGCAGGTCGACCGCCATCGGCTGGCGGCGCGCGATCGTCAGCACCGCCTTCTCCTCGATCTCGTGCTGGAGGGCGTCGATCTGGGTGTCCGCCCCGGTCACCCGCTGCGCCAGCGTGGTGTCGCGGCGGGCGAGCGCGTCGACGGCGTCGGCCACCTGCTTCTCGGCGAGGCCCCCCATCTCGGCGACCATGCGGGCGAGGTCCTGCAGGTCGGTGTCGAATGCCTTGACGGTGTGATGCTCGGTCATGTGCGTCGTCCTCAGCCGAAGCGGCCGGTGATGTAGTCCTGCGTGCGGCGGTCGTCCGGCGCGGTGAATATCTTGCTGGTGTCGCCGAACTCGACCAGCTCGCCGAGGTACATGAAGGCCGTGAAGTCGGAGACGCGCGCCGCCTGCTGCATGTTGTGCGTGACGATGGCGATCGTGTAGTCGTCCGTGAGCTCGGAAATGAGCTCCTCGATCTTGGCGGTCGAGATCGGGTCGAGCGCGGAGCACGGTTCGTCGAACAGGATCACTTCCGGCTTCACTGCGACGGTGCGCGCGATGCAGAGGCGCTGCTGCTGGCCGCCGGAGAGCGACAGGCCCGAGGCGCCGAGCTTGTTCTTGACCTCGTCCCACAACGCGGCGCGAACGAGCGCGTCGCGCACGCGGTCGTCGACCTCCGATTTCGGCAGCTTGTCGTAGAGGCGGATGCCGAAGGCGATGTTTTCGTAGATCGTCATCGGGAACGGCGTCGGCTTCTGGAACACCATGCCGACCTTGGCGCGCAGGAGGTTCAAATCCTGCGCCGGCGAGAGAATGTCGTCCCCGTCGATGGTGACGTGGCCGCTGGCGCGCTGGTTCGGATAGAGATCGTACATGCGGTTCAGGATACGCAGCAGTGTCGACTTGCCGCAGCCGGACGGGCCGATGAATGCCGTCACGCGCCCGCGATAGAGCGGCACGGTGATGCCCTTGAGCGCGCGGTTGTCGCCGTAGAAGAAATCGAGGTCGCGGATCGAGACCTTCTCGGAAAGCCCTTCGGCCGCCGGCAGCGGACGCGTGACGGAAGGCGTTGCATACTCGACTGCACTCATGACGACTTTCTCGCGGCCAGGGTTCGGGCGACGATGCTCAGCGCAAGCACCGCGAAGGTGATGATCAGCGCGCCGGTCCAGGCGAGCTTCTGCCAGTCGTGATACGGGCTCAGCGCGAACTGGAAGATGACGACCGGCAGGCTCGCCACCGGCGCGTTGAGGTCGAGGCTCCAGAACTGGTTGTTCAGCGACGTGAACAGCAGCGGCGCGGTCTCACCGGAGATGCGCGCCACGGCCAGCAGCACGCCCGTGACCATGCCGGCGCGGGCGGCGCGGTAGGCGACCTTGCGGATCATCAGCGAGCGCGGCAGGCCGATCGAGGCGGCCGCCTCGCGCAACGTGTCCGGCACCAGGATCAGCATGTCCTCGGTGGTGCGCACGACGACCGGCACGACGATGACGGCGAGCGACACGGCGCCCGCCCAGCCGGAGAAGTGGCCCATCTGCGCCACCATTACCTCGTAGATGAACAGGCCGATGACGATCGACGGCGCGCTGAGCAGGATGTCGTTGATGAAACGCACGACCGTGGTGAGCCGGTCGTAGCGGCCGTATTCTGCCATGTAGGTGCCGGCGAGGATTCCGAGCGGCGTGCCGATGGCAACCGCGATCACGGTCATGACCAGGCTGCCGGCGATCGGATTGAGCAGACCGCCGGCCGAGCCGGGCGGCGGCGTCATCTGCGTGAACACCGCGAGCGACAGGCCGCTGAAGCCCTCCCACAGCAGAACGCCAAGGATCAGCACCAGCCAGGCGAGCCCGAAGGCGGTGGCGGCGACCGCCAGGCCTTCGGCGATGCGGCTCCTGCGGCGGCGGCTTTCGTAGAGCGCCATGTCAGTGCCCCACCCGCGCATTGAGCCGCATCAGCATCAGCCGCGCGAACGCCAGCACGATGAAGGTGATGACGAAGAGAATGAGACCGAGCGCGATCAGCGACGACGTATAGAGATCGCCGACGGCCTCGGTGAACTCGTTGGCGATGGTGGCGGAGATGGTCGTGCCCGGCGCGAGCAGCGACGGCGAGACACGGTGCGCGTTGCCGATGACGAAGGTCACGGCCATGGTCTCGCCGAGCGCGCGCCCCAGGCCCAGCATGATGCCGCCGATGACGCCGACGCGCGCATAGGGCAGCACGACGAAGCGCGAGACCTCCCACGTGGTGCAGCCCAGCCCGTAGGCCGCCTCCTTCAGCATCGGCGGCACGGCGCCAAACACGTCGCGCGAAATCGAGGTGATGAACGGCAGCACCATGATCGCCAGGATCAACCCGGCGGTGAGGATGCCGATGCCGTAAGGCGGGCCGGCGAACAGGCCGCCGACGAAGGGCACGTTGCCGATGGTGTCGATGAGGAATGGCTGCACGTGCTGTTGCAGGAACGGCGCGAACACGAACACGCCCCAGATGCCGTAGATGATCGACGGAATGCCGGCGAGCAGTTCGATGGCGATGCCGATCGGCCGGCGCAGCCACATCGGACACAACTCGGTCAGGAACATCGCGATGAACAGCCCGACCGGCACCGCGATCAGCATGGCGATCAGCGACGTCACCAAAGTGCCGTAGATCGGCGCGACGGCGCCGAATTTCTCGGTCACCGGGTTCCACGTTTCCGAGGTGAGGAAGCCGAAGCCGAACTTGCTCAAGGCCGGCCAGGCGCCGTGGATGAGCGAAACGATGATGCCGCCGAGGATGAGGAGGACGAGGATCGCCGCGGATCGCGTCAGGTGGCGGAACGCGACGTCGCCGGCCCGCAGGCGCTGGAGCACCTGGGCGCGATCCGCCCGCGCGCGCAGGGGAACCGCCGCACCGCTTTCCAACGCAACGTCAACCACGCGGCGCCTCCCGTCGGGTCTCATGCGGTTCTCGTCTCCCTGACTTTCCGGGAGGGGCACTGAAGCGGCCCAGGACCCTCATGACAAGAGCCGTAAGACAAGAGCCGTAAGACGAGCCGCCTTTGCGGGCGGCGGGATCGAGGAAAGGGCGCCGGTGAGCGCCCTTTCCATTGTCGTCAGGCGATCAGAACACCGGCTTGCCGCCGTCGTCCTTGATGTCGGACTTCCACTTGGCCTCGATCAGGCTGACGACGCTGTCGGGCATCGGGATGTAATCGAGGTTGGACGCCATCTGGTCGCCGTTCTTGTAGGCCCACGCGAAGAACTTCAGCGCTTCCTTCGCGGCCGCGATGTCCTTCGGCACCTTCGGGATGAGGATGAAGGTGGCGCCGGCGATCGGCCACGACTTCGCGCCGGGCGAGTCGGTGAGGATCATGTAGAAGCCGGGAGCCTTGGCCCAGTCGGCGCCGCCGGCGGCCGCCATGATCGCCTCCGGCGTCGCGGCGACGGTCTGGCCGTCCTTGTTGATCATCTTCGTCGTGGTCAGCTTGTTCTGCTTGGCATAGGCGGTCTCGACGTAGCCGATCGCGCCCTTGGTCTGCATCACGCCGTTGGCGACGCCCTCGTTGCCCTTGGCGCCGATGCCGGCCGGCCACTCGACCGAGGTCGACGAGCCGACCTTGTCCTTCCACGACGCGCTGACCTTCGCGAGATAGTTGGTGAAGATGAAGGTCGTGCCCGAGCCGTCCGAGCGATGCACCAGCGCGATCGCCTGCGACGGCAGCTTGGCGTTCGGATTGAGCTTCTTCAGTGCCGGGTCGTCCCACCTGGTGATCTCGCCGAGATAGATCTTCGCGAGCGTCGGGCCGTCGATGGTGAGGTCGTTGCTCTTGATGCCGTCGAGATTGACGACCGGAACGATGCCGCCCATCACGGTCGGGAACTGGATGACGCCGATCTTGTCGAGTTCCTTCGGCTGAAGCGGCATGTCGGACGCGCCGAAGGTGACGGTGCGCGCCGTGATCTGCTTGATGCCGCCGCCCGAGCCGATCGACTGATAGTTCAGGCCGTTGCCGGTCTCTTTCTTATAGGCGTCGGCCCATTTGGCGTAGATCGGATAGGGGAAGGTGGCGCCGGCGCCGGAAATGTCGGCGGCGCTGGCGGGGTTGTTGAGCGCGAGGGCGACGACGCCCGCCGCGGCGAATGCGGTCCAGTGTTTCATCGGGAATTCTCCTGTTCGCGGACGGCGGCCGCGAGGCCGGATGCCCCGCGCCGCCTGATGTCCCGCCCAGTTCCCGGGCGGCCGCTGTTGCTGTCCAAGACGCTCTCCTGTGCGATCCGGACGGGTCGTCTTGATGACGCGAGCAACCCGGTCCGAGGTCGCGGGGCAGCCTTAGGCCCGGCGCGTCACCGTTCTATGACAGCGATATAACAGGCGGATGACAGCATAAATCGTTGATTATTATAGTGTTTATTGCTCGTCGGCCGCTTCGGCGCGGGACAGCGGCAGGTGCATCGTGAAGGCCGCGCCGGCGCCGGGCGTGCTCTCGATCGAGAGCCGGCCACCGTGACGATTGACTACGTGCTTGACCAGCGCCAGCCCCAATCCGGTGCCGCCCTGCGCCCGGCTGTCGGCGACGTCGACGCGGTAGAAGCGCTCGGTCAGCCGCGGCAGATGATCGGGCGCGATGCCGGGGCCGAAGTCGCGCACGGAGATGCGCGCTTCCGGCGCGCCGGCGCGTGTCTGGGCACTCGCGAGGGCGATGTCGACGCGCTTGCCCGCCGCGCCGTATTTGAGCGCGTTCTCGACCAGGTTCTCGAGCGCGCGGATCAATTCGTCGCGCTCGCCGAGTACGACCAGTGACTCTTCCGGCGCGGCGACGTTGATCTCGACGCCGCGGTCGCGCGCCAGCGTCATCAGGCCGTCGACCACCTGCCGCATGAGCGGCGCGAGCTCGACCTCAGTCTCCGGCTGCAGATGTGCATTGAGCTCGATGCGGGACAGCGACAAGAGATCGTCGATCAGCCGCGCCATGCGCGTCGCCTGCGCCTGCATGATGGTCAGGAATTTCTCTCGCGCGCCGACGTCGTTTTTCGCGGGCCCCTGCAAGGTCTCGATGAAGCCGAGCAGCGCGGCCAGCGGCGTGCGCAATTCGTGGCTGGCATTGGCGACGAAATCGGCGCGCATCTCTTCGACGCGGCGCAACGGCGTGAGATCGTTGAAGGTGAGCAGCACGAGGTCGCCGGCGCGCTCGCCGGGCGGTTTCACCGGGGTGACGAAGGCTTCGAACCAGCGGTCGGTCGGCACCCGCTCGAAGAACTCGATGCGCTGCGGCTCGCGCCTCTTGCCGGCGCGGCGGATCGCCTCGACCAGTTCCGGCACGCGCAGCGAGATCAGCGCCGGCTCGCCGGGCCGCAGCGCGGGCGCGATCGAGGCCGCCTCGCCGTTGAAGGCGACGACCCGGCCATCCCGATCGAGTACGATGGCCGCGCCGTGCAGACCGCCGATCAGCGCCTCGATCAGCGCCGCCTGCGGGTGCGGCGCGCCGGCGCGGGGCTCGGCCGCCGCGATGCCGCCGTCACCGGCACTCTCGCCGCGCAGGGCACGCCAGGCCAGCGCCAGCCGAACGGCGAAACCTGGCCCTGCCCGCCCCGGCGAAACGTCATCTGCCGCGTCCCTCGCCATGATCAATGCCGATCGGACTTTTCGGCCTCCAGCTCGCTCTTGATCGGCGCCGCGACCGGCACATCCGGCAGCACCGCGGGCGTCCTGGCCCGGCGCGTGTTGAGCCAAATCTCACGCGTGCCGAGGATACTCAGCGCCACGGCAAAGGGCACTAGATAATAAAGCACGCGGAAGAGCAGCAGGCCCGCGACCAGGTCTTCCTTGTCGAACTGCCAGAGCGCCACCAGCATCGCCGCGTCGAACACGCCGAGCCCGCCCGGCGCGTGGCTGGCGAAGCCGAGCAAGGTCGCCGACACGAACACGACCAGAATGGTGACGAAACCGATATGCGGCTCGCTCGGCAGCAGCATGTACATCGCCATGGCGCAGCAGCCGAGATCGAACAGGCCGATCACGATCTGCAACAGCGTCGACGGCCCGCTCGGCAATTCCACGGTCCAGTCGCTCTTGCCGATGACGCGCGGGGCGCTCCATACCCAACCGATATAGGAGAACAACACGCCCAGGATGCCGAGTGCGATCAGCCGGTTCATCCAGCCGGGCAATTGCGTGATCGGCGCCGCGGCGTGCGGATCGAGCGCCACGGAGAGGCCGAGCACCGTCGCATTGCCGAGCCAAAAGGTGAGTCCGGCGACGAAGCATATCTTGGCGACGTCGACGGCCGTCAGGCCGCGCGCGGAATAGATACGGTAGCGCACAGCACCGCCGGTGAAGACGGTCGCGCCGATGTTGTGGCCGACGGCGTAGCTGGTGAAGCCCGACAGGGCCGCGGTCGAATATGGAATCTCGGGGTGGCCGATCGTGCGCAGCGCGAACCAGTCGTAGAAGGTGAGCGTGAAATAGCCGCCCGACACGAACAAGGCCGCGAGCGCGATGCGGTGCGGAGTCACTGCCTTGAGCGCAGCGACGACCTGGTCAATGTCGAGGTCGTGCAGCATGTGCACGAGCACGACCACCGCCACCGCGATAATCGCGATGCTGAGCAGGAAACCGACGCGATTCCAGCCGATCGTATTGGTCAAGAAACGCGCCACCGCGCGCAACCAGGTCAGCATCGTTCCTCCGGGTCGGCGCGCGGGTCCCGGTCACCCACGTGGCGCCGCCCGCCCCGACAGGGCGGACTTGAGGTAGCAGAACTCATCCGCAGGTGCGAGCGATGCCTGACGTAAGGGCTAATACCACCGCCCCGGAATGCGGCAGCCTCGCGGCAAAGGAAAGCCCCGGCTTCGTGGGGAGCGAAGCCGGGGCCGGGGCGGCCGCATATTCGGTCAGTCGCAGACCGTCACGCGGCGCCAGCGCGGGCCGACCGGGGTATCGACCAGGCGCCTGACGACGTAGCAGTCGGAGCCGTAGTAGGCGGGGCCGTAGAAGCCGACGCCGAAGCCGCCGTGCCAGCCGTGGTGCCAGCCGTGATGGCCGTGATGCGGGAAGGCGGAGGCGGAGGTCGGGGCGAGCGCGGCGGCGCCGAGAGCGGCGGTGGCGGCGAAGGCGATGGCGAGCTTGCGGAACATGGGGTCTCTCCTGGGTTCAAGGGACGCGGGGCATCGCATCCTGGCCATGGGTCGCGGGCCCGGCCCGGGAGGTTCAAAACTTTTTTAAGGCCTGCGGCAGGGTTGCTTGCCGGATGCCCAGGGAAGGGGGCACCCTATGCGCCGGCCGGGGCGCTGGTGGCGCAAATTTCCTCGATTCCGCTTGAACCTCGGCGGGTCTCCCAGCGACCCATGCACGAGCCGACCGGACATTTGCGATGCAGACGAGTTCGGACGAAGTCCTGATTTCGCGGATCGCAAGTGGCGACCGGCTCGCCATGCAGGTGCTGTTCGCGCGGCACCATGTGCGGGTCTACCGCTTCGTGCTGCGGCTGGTGCGCAACGAGGCCACGGCGGAGGACCTCATCAGCGAGGTCTTCCTCGACGTCTGGCGGCAGGCGGCCAAATTCGAAGGCCGGTCCGCGGTGTCGACGTGGATGCTCAGCATCGCGCGCTTCAAGGCGCTGTCCGCCTTGCGGCGCAGGCCGGAGCAGGAGCTGGACGCCGAGATGGCGGAGGCGATCGAGGATCATTCCGACGATCCCGAGGTCACCCTCGCCAAGAAGAACAAGAGCGCGGTTCTGCGTGACGTGTTGAACGCGCTCTCGGCCGAGCATCGGGAAGTGGTCGATCTCGTCTACTACCACGAGAAGTCCGTGGAAGAAGTGGCGCGGATCGTCGGCATCCCGGAGGCGACGGTGAAGACCCGCATGTTCTATGCGCGCAAGAAATTGTCCGAGCTCCTGAAGGAGCGCGGCATCGATCGAGGATGGCCATGACGAGCGAACGCAACGATTTGGACGGCATCGAGGAGCTGCTGCCCTGGCACGCCGCCGGGACGCTCAGCCGCCGCGACGCCGAGCGCGTCGAGGACGCGCTCAACCGCGATCCCGAACTTGCCCGCCGCTTCGACATGGTGCGCGACGAGCTCGGCGCGACCATCCAGCTGAACGAGTCGCTCGGCGCCCCGTCGGCCCGCGCGATGGAGAGCCTGTTCGCGAAGATCGACGCCGAGCCGAAGCGGCGGCGCGTGTCCCTCGGCCTTGGTGCCCGCATCACCGAATTCTTCGCCGGCTTCACGCCGGGCGCGATGGCCTATGCCTCCGCGGCCGCGGTGCTTGCGATCGTGCTGCAGGCCGGCGTGATCGGCGTCTTGGTGAGCAAGTCCGGCAGCGAAGGCGGCTACGAGACCGCCTCGGCGCCGACCACCGCCCCCGGCGTCGGCGCCTTCACCATCATCCGCTTCGCGCCGCAGGCGACCATGGACGACATCACCAAATTCATGGAGATGAACCACTTCAGCGTGGTCTCGGGCCCGAGCGGCGGCGGCCTCTACAAGGTACGCGTCGCCGAGGCGCCGCTGTCCTCCGGCGACTTCAACACGCTGCTGCAGAAATTGCAGGGCGACAAGGTCGTCGGCTTCGTCGCGCCGACGCGGTAAGCGCAAGGAGCCGTGCCATGGACGTCAAGCGCCCTGCCCTGCTCGCCCTCGCTGTGGTGCTCGGAACGACCTTCGCGCAAACAGCGGCCGCGCAGAAGCTGAAATCGGTCGGCGCCAGCAGGCCCGCCGCCGCCGCGCCGCCGCCGGCTCCGCCGACCCGTGGCGGCGGTGGCGGTGGCGGCAACAATGGCGGCTATCGCGGCGGTGGCGACGGCGGCTATCGCGGCAGCGGATCTTTCGGCGGCTGGGGCGGCGTGGTCGGCGGGGTGCTCACCGCGATCCCGCCCGGCCGTTTCGTCGATGAAGGCACCGTCGATGACGACGGGCCTCCGCCGTCGTCGCGGCGGTCGCAGCAGAACGCCGCGCGCCGCAATTCCAACGCGCCACCCGCCGCCGAGCGCCGCCTGGTGCCCGACGAGGTGGTGATCGAGCTGCGCAATTCGGCGACACCGGCGCAGATCGACGCACTGCAACGCCGCTTCCGCCTCGCCCGCATCGGCTCGACGCCGATCGCGCTCACCGGCACCACGTTCTATCGCTGGCGCATCCCCGACCGCCGCTCCGTCGGCGCGGTGGTGCGGCAGCTCGAGGCCGACCGGCTCGTCGCCTCGGCGCAGCCGAATTATCAGTTCGCGTTGCAGGAAACGGCGGCGGCCGCGGAAGGCGACCCGGCGCAATACGAGCTCGCCAAGCTGCATCTGCCGCAGGCGCACGCGCTCGCCAAGGGCGGCAAGGTGCGCGTCGCGGTGATCGATTCTGCCGTCGATACCACGCATCCCGATCTCGCCGGCGTCATTGCCGAGACGTTCAACGCCACCGGCACGCCGGTTGTCGCGCATGCCCACGGCACCGCGATCGCCGCGCTGATCGCCGCGCACGGCAAGCTCGTCGGCGCCGCGCCCGAAGCCAGCATTCTGGCGGTGCGCGCCTTCGACCCGAAAGGTGGCAGCGCGCAGGGAACGACCTTCGCCATCATCAAGGGGCTCGACTGGGCAGTCGCGCATCACGCGCGCGTCATCAACATGAGCTTTGCCGGTCCCGCCGACCCTGCGATCCACCGCGCGCTCGAGGCCGCGCACCGCAAGGGCATCGTGCTGATCGCCGCGGCCGGCAATGCCGGGCCGAAATCGCCGCCGCTCTATCCGGCGGCGGACGCAGACGTAATCGCCGTCACGGGCACCGATGCGCAGGACAGGGTGCTCGCCGTCGCCAATCGCGGCCGCTACATCGCCGTTGCGGCACCGGGCGCCGACTTGCTCGTCGCCATTCCCGGCGGGGGCTACGAAGTCTCGTCCGGCACGTCCTATGCTGCAGCCGAGATAGCCGGTATTGCCGCGCTGCTGATCGACCGCAACGGCGACCTGAAGCCGACGGAGGTGCGCGGCCTGCTCATCGGCACGGCGCACGATCTGGGTCCGAAGGGCCGCGATGCGGAGTTCGGCGCCGGCCTGGTCGATGCCTTTGCCGCGGTCAGCGCGACCGACACGCCGGTTGCCCGCGCCAGCACCGGGGCGCGCTGACTACTCCTGGATTGAGCGCAGATAGGCGCGCACGTCACGCGCGTCGTCCTCGTTGAATCGGACCTCCGGCATATCCGGATGGCCGGCCGAGATGCCGCGCGACAGGAGCCGCGGCAGGTCGTCGAGATCGAAGCTGCGGCCGAGCCTGCGCAGCGGTGGCGCCGCCCGATGCGTGCTCGGCCCCTTGCTGCCGACCGCATGGCAGGCGCCGCAGTTCGCGCGCAGCAGTGCGCGGCCGTGGCGCACGGGATTCTGCGCCGAAGCAGACGCAGAGACGAGCGCAAGGATGATGGCGATGCCAAGTAGACGCATGGTGCATGAGTGCCGCGCCGACGGCCCGGCCGCCTTGCGTTACATCAAGCGGCGGCGCGCGCGTTGAACGAGCGCAGGAGTTGCGGGATGTCGGCGACCGGCCGCGGCTGGCTGAACAAGTAGCCTTGCGCCAGGTTGCAGCCCTCGATGCGCAGCATGTCGAGTTGCTCGTCGGTCTCGACGCCCTCGGCGATGGTCGTCATGCCGATGTCGGCGCCGAGCTGCGTCACCGCACGCACGATGGCCAGGCAGTCGTCCTTCTTGCCGAGCTCCTGGATGAAGGAGCGGTCGATCTTGATCTTGTCGAAGGGGAAGCTGCGCAGATAGCCGAGCGAGGAATAGCCGGTGCCGAAATCGTCCATCGAGATGCGCACGCCGAGCGCGCGGATCTGGTGCAGCAGATCGAGCACCGTGCGGTCGTCCTGCAGCAGCACGGTCTCGGTGATCTCGAGTTCGAGGCGCTCGGCCGGCAGGTCGGCGGCGGCCAGCGCCGAGACAATTGTCAACGGCAGGCCGGGATTTCGGAACTGCACCGCCGACAGGTTGACGGCGACCGAGATTTCGTCAGGCCAGAGCGCCGCGTCGCGGCAGGCCTGACGCAGCACGAGGTCGCCGAGCTGCCCGATGAGGCCGATCTCCTCCGCGACGGGAATGAACATCGCCGGCGACACCATGCCGCGCTGCGGATGCCTCCAGCGCGCTAGCGCCTCGAAGCCGCGGATTTGGCGCCGCGCCACCTCGACAATCGGCTGGTAGTAAACCTCGAACTCGCCCTGCCCGATCGCCTTGCGCAGATCGACCTCGAGCGCGTGGCGCTCCTGCATCTGCGCGTCCATCTCAGGCTGGAAGAAGTGATAGCTGCCGCGGCCGCTGCTTTTGGCGCGGTAGAGCGCCATGTCGGCGTTGCGCAGGAGCTGGTCGGGCTCGCGGCCGTCGGTCGGCGCGATGGCGATGCCGACGCTAGCGCCGATCACGAGCTGCTGGCCGAGCACATCGTAGGGCTGCGAGACGGTGTCGATGATGCGCGCGGCCAGCTCGGACGCGTCGGTCGGACGCGCGCCGGCCTGGATGATGGCGAACTCGTCGCCGCCCAGGCGCGCGACCATGTCGCTGCCGCGCACCGCGTCCTTCAGGCGCTTGGTGACGGCGCAAAGCAACGCGTCGCCAACCGGATGGCCGAGCGTGTCGTTCACGGTCTTGAAGCGGTCGAGGTCGACGAACAGCACCGCGAGCTTCTCACCGCGCTCGAGCGCGTGCTCCATGCGCTCGCGGAACAGCACGCGGTTCGGCAGGTCGGTGAGCGCGTCGTGCCGCGCCATGTGCATGATCTGCGCCTCGGCGAGGCGGCGCTCGGTGACGTCCTCGAAGGTCGCGACCCAGCCGCCGTTCGAGGTCGGGCTGTAGACGCTGGCGATGATGCGGCCGTCGCTGAGCTCGTAGTAATGCGTGCCGCTCTTCTGCCGGGTGATGACCTCCGCCTGCTCGCTCAGCACCTGATTGGCGTTGCCGCCGTCGTGATTGCGGCGCGCGGCGCTGAGTTCGAGGATCTCGCGGAAGCTGATGCCGGGCGCGATCTTGTCGCGCGAGAGGCCGAAGATCTCGAAGAAACGGCGGTTGACGACTTCGAGGCGGTTGCGCGAATCGAACAGGCACAGGCCCTGCGACATGTTGTCGAGCGCGGCGTCGAGCCGCAGGTTCGACTGCCGTAGCGTCGCCTCCTGGCGCTTCGACTGCGTGATGTCGCTGCACACGACGATGAAGCCGCCGTCGCGGGTGGCGCTGCGCGAGACACGGAGCCAGCGGCCGTCGGCGAGCTGCCAGTCCGGCGCGACGGCGTCGCCATTCGGGCGCGTCAGCATGCAGTCGGCGAGTATGGGGTCCTGCAACGCGACCTTGAGTTCCGTGATCGGCGTGCCCGGCTCGAGCTTTTCCGGCACGAGCGACAGGAAGCCGGCCGCCTGCGCGTTGGCGAGCGCGATGCAGTCGTGCGCGTCGACGACGACCACGCCTTCCTCAGAGTTCGCAAGCGCGTCGGCAAGCCGCGTCTGCGCCGAGCGGCGCAGCGCCACTTCGCGATCCATCATCTCCTTGATGTTGTCGCGCATCGAGCGCATGGACGACAGGAGGTCGCCGAGCTCGTCGGGGCTGCCGGCCGGAATGACGACGTCGAGCTTTCCGGTGGCGATGCATTCGGCCACATTCGAAGCGGCCGCGACCGGGCGGATGATGCGGCGCGCGAGCGCCCAGGCGACGAGACCGGAGAGCACGAGCGCGAGCGCGGCGCCGGCGATGTTCAGGCGAATGTTGCGGTCGACGGTCGCGAGCGCCGACTGGCGGTAGATGAAGCCGTCGCCGGCCGTGTAATTGATCAGCAGATCGACCTGGTCGTTGACTTGTTTGGCGATCGTATCGAGCTTCTCCCAGCTCGAATCCATTCGCGTCGCGTCGAGCAGATGCAGGCTGGTGCGGCGCCAGGTGTTGACGGCGTTCTCGACGTTGGAGGCCGCCTCCTTGGCGCGCTGCGACTGCGAGCGCTGCACTGCGACGTCGAGATCCTCTTTCAGCGTCTGCCCGAGCTTGGCGATCTGCAGGTCGAGCTCGAGGCGCATCTGCGGATCTTCGGCGATCCAGCGGCGCGCGAAGGCGGCGCGCATTGAGGCGAAGTCGGCCGCCGCCGCGCGCGCGTAATTGATCGACATCAGCGATTCGTCGTAGGTCTTGCGGACCAGCACGCCGGCGTCCTGGACGCCGGTGATGGCGTACCCGGCGAGCGCAGCGGTGATCAGCGTCATCACCGCGAAGGCGATGAGGATGCGGCCGCGGATGGTGCGCAGCGACGCGGTCGCGCGCGCCAGCACCCGCAAGGGGGGCGACGTTCCATCCGCCAGCAGATTTTCGATCCGGCTCGGTTTCATCCCAGGGCCTGTTTCAACAGCCTGGAATGTAGGGATCGCGGGTTAAGGCACGTTCAGTTGTGCCCGCAATTCGGTGGCTTCTCGGTGGCTTCGTTAACGCCGCCTTAACCGCGCAATCAGAGGCTGCCGCAAAGCAGCCGCAACCGGTGAAAGGCTACCTCATGCGCCTCGGCAGGCTCTCGGAACGGGCGAAGGTCGCAGTCAGTCTC
This sequence comes from Pseudolabrys sp., assembly GCA_035571935.1. Lineage (GTDB taxonomy): Bacteria > Pseudomonadota > Alphaproteobacteria > Rhizobiales > Xanthobacteraceae > Pseudolabrys. The sequence goes on along the minus strand of DATNBL010000093.1, from coordinate 16,663 downwards.
GTGCTGATCGCCGGATCGCTGACCGGTCTCGGCGTGCTCGGCGGCATCGCGGCCCCGCAGTACACGGTGTCGCAGAAAGGGCGTGAATTCCACCCGAACACGCTCACCATCCGGCGGGGCGAGACCATCGTCATCGTCAACGACGACGGTGATCTGCGCCATCACGCCTACATCGATTCCTCGCAGTTCAGCTTTGATTCAGGCGATCAGGAGCCGGGCAGCCGGACTCCGATCACCATTCCCGTGGCCGGCGAGTTCGAAGTGCTGTGCGCCATCCACCCGAAGATGAAGCTGACGCTGCACGTGCAGTAGCCGCGGCACGTCAGACGATTGACGTGCCGAACAGCGCGGTGTGCGCGAGATAGTAGCTCGCCATGAACGCCGCCAATGCCGCCGCGTAGCCGACCGGCATCAGGTACGGATAGCGCACCAGCTCGCGGCTGCCCCGGTTGTCGCCGATGATCGCCAGCAGCACGACCACGATCAGCGTGTGGCCGATCAGGTCGACCTTGCCGAAGGTGAAGACGGCGCCGATGAACATCGGGGTCAGCATGACCGCGCCGATCCGGCGCACCAGCGGCGTCCACATCAGCGAGAAGGCGAGCGCGAATTCCACCGCGCCGGCGGCGCGCATGTAGAACTCCGCATCGAAGCCGAGCGTCATGCCCGGATGCTGCGCGAGAAGCGGGTAGGTCCACTCCGGATAGGCCCATTTCTCGATCGAGGCCCACATCAGGGTAATGCCGGCGGTCCAGCGCACGATGTCGATCGCCTTCACGCCGAAGAAGTCGCGCTGCAAGCCGGTCAACGCGAGATAAGCCGCGACGCCGAGGAAGATCGGATAGTCGAGCATGTGGAAGATGCCGTAATTCCACAAAGCTATCGCGTAAATCACGGCGATGCCGAGCGCCGACAGCGGCATCGTGCGCCGCGACAGCATGCCGGCCGCGATGCCGAGCTGGATAGCCGCGATGAGCGTGGAATTCGTCTTCAGCTCCGGCGTCAGCAGGACGCCGCCAAAGGCCCAGATGGCGATGAAGAAAAAGGCGGTGCCGGCGCGGAAGATGATCTCGGTGTGGTCAAGCAGCGGCGCCGTCACGCGGTCCATCGACCGCTGCATCGCCAGGCCGACATTGGTGCCTTCGAACAGGCAACCCGACATCAGCGCCAGCATCGACAGGCCGATCAGGTATTCGAAGTCGGGGCAGAGGACATTCTCCAGCCCGAGCGGCTGGCCGGCCACGTTAAAGGCGCAGAACCACTTCACGTGCGCTTCTGCACGTTCCACGAGCATTCCATAAAGCGGGAGTGCGACTCCTAGTACCGCTAGAGGTTGCAACAGACGCGTTACTTTCGGCATTACCAACTTTCTCCCCGCCCCCGGGTCCAAATTCGAGGAAACTTCACGATTCAGGTGCGCCACTCTAGGCACCGGCCTGAAGTTACTATCTATTTACCACAGTTCAGGGGTACTGAGGTGGGGGGTCTTTAGTAAATTTTAAGTATTGGTTAACCGTTACCGCCCGTACAACCGTTATCGTGGCAGGCGACAACCGCCAGGCAACGGTCTGGTAGCGAATACCGTGATAAATCGGCGATGCAACCGCTGCGTTCAGCCGGCGGCGCAACCGGAGGCCGTGATGATTGCAATCTGCAGCCTGGTGAGCCTGGTCCTCGGCGCGACCACCGCGGTCGTCGCCGAGCGGTATCCCGCTCATGTCGAGGCGCTGGAAACGGCCGCCGGCGTGCTCCTGATCGGCGGCCTCGGCCTCATCGGCGCGGGCCTTCCCGTCTTTATCTGACCTTACGGCAGTTCGAGGAGTTGCGCGGCTAGCGCGGCAGCGTGGTCACCGCCACAGCCGTCGGCGCGGCGGTGAGCGTGTGCAGGAAGGCGATGAGGTCGCTCTTCTCCTGGGCCGTCAGGCCGAGCGGCCTGATCTCTTCCGCGCGGCTCGGCCGGTCGACGCCGCCCCTGTCATAAAGGTCGATCACGTCGTTGAGCGTCGCGATCGAGCCGTCGTGCATGTACGGCGCGCGGCGCGCGACGTCACGCAACGTCGGCGTCTTGAACGCGTAGCGCAACTCGACCGAGGTCGGGAACAGCTTGCCGCGGCCGATGTCGCCGCCCTTGCCGACGCCGACGTCGTGAAAGGATGCGTCGCTGAAGGTCCAGCCGGAGTGGCAGGCGGCGCAGTGAGCCTTGCCGTTGAACAGGTCGAAGCCGCGCTTGGCGGCGTCATTGATGGCGCGCTCGTCGCCCTTGATCCAGCGGTCGAACGGCGCCTCGCCCGAGACGATCGAGCGCTCGAAGGTCGCCAGCGCCAATTCGATCTTCCGTTTGCTGATATCGCCGGACCCGAATGCGCCTCTGAAAGCGGTGACGTAGCCGGGAATGGCGGACAGGCGCTCGATCAGCTCCTTCTCCGGCATGTTCATGATCTTTGGATTGGTGATCGGGCCGAAGGCAACCGATTCCAGGTCGCGGAAATGACCGTCCCAACCGAGCTTCGGCACCCAGGCGACGTTCAGAAGCGTCGGCGTGCGCACCCCCATCGCCTCCATCGTGTCGCCGATGCCGCGCGGCAGGTTGTCCTGCCACGACAGCGACGGATTGTGGCAGCTGGCGCAGGAGTGGGTGCCGGATCCGGATACGACGGGATCGAAGAAGAGCATGCGGCCGAGCCGCGATTTGGCTTCCGTATAGGGATTGGCCGCGGGGAAGGGGATCGCGCTGGGGCGGTGATAATCCGCCTTCCATTTCTCGCGCTCGGGCGCGCCGTCGCCGGAATGCGAGACGACCGTGCCGGTGAGCAGCACGAGACAGCCCGCGGCAAGGCTTGCCACGCCCGCGATCGCTGTCAGCCGCATCGTCCGCATCAACGCCTCGTTAACCATGGCGCCGTGCCTGGACGGCCCACGGGCGGCGACGATAGTCGGCGTTGCTTAGCGCACTCTAAACGCGGCTGGAGACCGGCTGCGGCATGCGGGCGCGCTCAATCCCAACCGCCCGGGACGCGCCCCACCGGGTTGGCGACGCGGCCGTCCGGCCGTTTCAGCGCGGAGATGCGTCGCATGTCGTCTTCGGACAACACGAAGTCGAATACCGCGAAATTATCGGCGATGCGCTCCGGCTTCGACGAGAACGGGATCGAGGCGACGCCCTGCTGCAACAGCCAGCGCAGCACGACCTGCGCGACGCCGCGGCCGTGCGCTCTGGCGATCTCGGCGAGGACAGGGTCGCCGAACAGCCGGCCGCGCGCGAGCGGGCAGTAGGCGACGTAGACGAGGCCGCGTTTGCGCGCCGCGCCGATGAGCCTGGTCTGGTCGAGATAGGGGTGATACTCAGCCTGCAGCGCGGCGAGCGGCTCCGGGCAGAGCGCGACCGCAGCGTCGAGGAGGGCGATGTTGAAATTGGCGACGCCGATGTGACGCGCGAGCCCGTCGCGTTTCGCCTTGGCGAGCGACGGCATCACCTCGGAGACGGGGATTGCTGGATTGGGCCAGTGCACCATCAGGAGGTCGACGTAGTCGACGCCGAGCGCGGCGAGGCTCTCGTCGACCGAACGCGCGAAATCGGCCGGGCGCAGGTTTTCGTGCGAGACTTTCGTCGTCAGAAAAATCTCGCCGCGCGGCAGGCGCGAGGCGCGCATCGCTTCGCCGACGGCCCGCTCAGTGCCGTACTTGCGCGCGGTGTCGATGTGCCGGTAGCCGGCGGCGAGGGCGGTAACAACCGTCTCGGCCGACATGCCGCCGGTCATCGGCGAGGTGCCGAAGCCGACGGCCGGGATTTCCACGCCATGTGCGGTGAACTTCGGGATCATTGGCGGGCGCCGCGGATATTGCGGGCGGAAAGAGCGGTCAGCATTGCAGGATCCTGTCTTGCCGGCGAGGGGCCGGACCGGCATGGTGCCGCGCCCGACGACGACGTCCTGACACGGGCCATCGCGACGCGCCACACGTTTCTCGATTGTCCCGCCATGAACGAAGCCTTCCTTGAAGCGCTGGTCGCGCTCGTCTGCTACGGGGTCAGCGACTTCGTCTACAAGCAGGCCGCCGCGGGCAAGATCCGCGCCGACCATTTTATCATGGTACAGGCGTGGCTTTATTGCCCGACGATCATCGTCTACACGATCCTCGCGCACAGGTTCGTGCCGGTGCCGGCGGCGCTGTGGGGATCGCTGGCGGGCGTGGCGACCTTCACCGGACTCTATTATTTCAGCCGCAGCCTTTCGGTCGGCGCGGTCAGCACGAACGCGTCGATCTTCCGGATGAATTTCATCGTCACGGCGTTCCTCGCCATCGCCGTGCTCGGTGAGCCGCTGACCTTGCGCAAGGCGGCCGGTCTCGCGCTTGCGCTCCTGGCGACGCGGCTGCTGATTGAGAAAGACCGCAACGCCGCTGAAGCGGGTGCGCTGCGGACGCGCTCGCTGCTCCAGGTCGCCGGCGCGACGCTGGCGTTCGGCACCGCGAACTTCTTCCATACGGTCGGGCTGCGGCACGGCGCGATCCCGGAGACGCTGGTGATGGCGCAGGCGGCCCTTTTCATGCCGCTCGCCACCACGGTCGTCTTTCTCAAGGACGGCCGCGTGGCGCTGCCGCCGCGGGCGCTGCGCTTCAGCGCGCCGGCCGCGGTGCTGCAGCTGGTCGCGACGGTGATGCTGGTGCGCTCGATCGCGCTCGGTCAGGCGAGCGTGCTGGTGCCGATCGCGCAGATGGGACTGGTCGTCGCCGCCGTCCTCGGCATCGCCATGCTGGGCGAGCGCGCGACGTTGCGGAAGATGACGGGGTTGGCCTTGGCGGTCGCCGCGCTGGCTGTGCTCGCCGGAAGCTAGAAGATGGCCGGCAGGCTGCGGATCAGATACGACGCGCCGAGCACGGTGCAGACGAGGCAGATGAGCACATAGACCTGTCCGACGACCCACGAGTTCAGGAACGCCGGCGATTTGCCGTGCCGCGGACGGCCGGTGACGATCAGGCCGACCGCAACGGCGAGAATGACCACGCCGTAGATGAGATTCATGAGACGCCCCCGTTCCGCGGCCCCCGCCGGAAAGCGGATATGGCAGGAGCAGGCGGCGGCGGGGTGTAATTTCTCGATAAATTCGAGGCCGCGCATAGAGCGCGCCACCGTCACAAGCACCGGCGGATCGAACTGGCGCGCCGGAAGGGATTCGAACCCCTGACCCCCAGATTCGAAGTCTGGTGCTCTATCCAGCTGAGCTACCGGCGCCGCGCGGTGTTGAAGGCACCCTAGCGCAGGCCGCGCAAGGTGGGGAACGGCTTTTTCCAGAACAATTCCACGGCGTTGAAAGTGATCGCCGCGGCCTTTTGGGACCTTGAACCGCGTGCGGGCCTTGGCCACTATCCGGGGGTGAAATCCGACCGGTGACCGGGCATTTCGCCGAGCGCGCGCGGCGGCACGGCGCGCCCCATGGAGCAGCGTCTTGTCCTTGCGCCTGCCATCGTCGATCCGGCCCGCGTGGTCCAGCGCATGATGCACTCCGGCGGCGGCGAGCATCTGCCGGTCTCGGGACCGCGCAACCTGGCGCTCGGCATCGAGCGCATCGGCCTGCTGCCGATCCGATACAAGTGGGCCGTGGCCGTCGCTTTCCTGGCGCTGCTCGTGCTCGGCGCGGTCGGCTTCGACCGGCTCAAGGTCGACGACTCGCTGAGCCAGCTGTTCCGCTCCGACACGCCCGAATACAAGGTCTACCAGGAGGTCACGCACCGCTTCCCGGCGAGCGAATACGACGTGCTGGTCGTCATCGAGGGCGACAAGCTCATGGCGCGCGACTCGCTCGAGAAGCTGCGCGACTTGGCGATCGACCTCCAGCTCATCGACGGCACGCGTGGGCTGATCTCGCTGTTCTCGGCGCGCGAGCCGCCGCCGACGGGTGGTGGCGTGCCGCCGCCGCTGTTCCCGCAGACCTTGCCGACCGGCCCCGACTATGACGCGCTGGTCAAGCGCGTGCTCGGAAACGAGATCATCCGCGGCAAGCTGGTGTCCGAGGACGGCAAGCTCGCGCTGTTCGTGCTGGCGCTCGACCCGGAAGCGGTCGACAACGGCCAACTCGCCAAGATCATTGGCAACGTGCGCTCGACCGTGCACGACGACCTCGAAGGCGCCGGCCTGAAGCAGGAATTGTCGGGCGTGCCGGTGATGCAGCTCGAGATCCGCAACGCCATCGAGCGCGACCGGCTGATCTACAACACGCTCGGCTTCATCGCCGGCTGCCTGATCGCGGTGATGTTCTTCCGCCGCATCTCGTTCATGATCATCGCCGCCGGACCGCCGCTCGCCGCCATCCTGCTCGCGCTCGGCACGCTCGGCTGGCTCGACTTCCGGCTCAACATGTTCCTGAACGTGATGACGCCGCTCATCATGGTCATCAGCTTCTCCGACTCGATGCAGCTGACGTTCGCCGCGCGCGACCGGCTGATCGCCGGCGACAGCAAGGCGGCCGCGTTCCGCAACGCGCTCTACATCGTCGGGCCGGCCTGCGTGCTCACGCACGCGACCGCTGGCGTGTCGTTCATCGCGCTGATGTTCTCGCAGTCGGACCTGATCCGCGCCTTCGGCGAGGCGGGCCTCGTCGCGGTGCTCGTGGCGATGGCGGCGGTCTTGATGCTGGTGCCGCTGCTCGGGATGCTGCTCATCCGCAACGAGTCCGGCTTTGCCGACGAGGTGCGCGGCGGCGACACCGGGGTCGATATCCTGCGGCGTTTCTGCTCGTGGATCGCGACGCAGATGGTGACGCGACCGGGGACGTACTCGCTCGTCGGCTTGCTCGTCGTCGTCGGCCTTTCGGCGGTCTATCTCCAGCTCCAGCCGCGTTACCGGCTCGCCGACCAGTTGCCGGACCGCGAGCAGGCGGTTCAGGCCGCGCACCGTCTCGACGCCAAGCTGACCGGCGCCAATCCGATCGACGTGCTGATCGAACTGCCGAAGGGTAAGTCGCTCTACGACCCCGACACGCTCGGCGCCATCGCCGAGGTCCACGCGATGGTCGAGAAGCAGGCCGGCGTCGGCAATGTCTGGTCGCTGCAGACCCTGCGCAACTGGCTCGCCGAGAAGCTGCACATCACCGACGTGGCGACGCTGAAGAGCTACGTCGACATCCTGCCGAAATACCTGACGCGGCGCTTCATCTCCGCCGACGAGGACGCGGTGATCGTCAATGGCCGCGTTCCGGACATCGACGCCAGCCAGCTCTTGCCGGTGATTCGCTCGCTCGACCGCCAGCTCAACCGCGTGCGCGTCAAATATCCCGGCTACACCATCGCGGTCACGGGCCTCTCGGCAATCGCCGCGCGCAACTCGGCGACCATGATCGACCGCCTGAGCTGGGGCCTGACCGTCGAGATCGCCTTCGTCGCCGCCTTCATCGGCATCGCCTTCCGCTCGCCGATCGTCATGCTGGTGAGCATCCTGCCCGGCATCTTCCCGATCGTCGCCGCCGGCGGGCTGCTGCTGGCGCTCGGCATGGGCCTGCAATTCGCCAGCGTCATCGCGCTGACGGTGTCGTTCGGCCTCGGCCTCTCCGCCACCATCCACTTCCTCAACCGCCTGCAACTCGAAGATACGGTCGAGGACGATCCCGGCGTCGGCGTCGAGCGCGCGACCGTGTTGGTCGGTCCGCCGCTGATCCTCACCTCGGCGGTGCTCGCCTGCGGCCTCGCGATGACGGTGTTCTCCAGCCTGCCGTCGCTGCGGCTGTTCGGCTGGCTCTCGGCCTTCGCCATGATCGCGGCGCTGGTCGCCGACCTGTTCATCCTGCGGCCGGTGGCGATGTATCTGAGCAAGGTGATGCGCCGCATCGGCGGCCGGCATCTGTCCGGGCCGCGGCACAAGCGGGTGCCGAAGGGCTAGTTCCGCGCCAGCGAGATCGACGCCCCGCGGATGCTCGAATCCGGCGTCTGCGACCGGATCGACACCGATTGCCGGCCGCCATTGGTGACGAGACCAAAACTGGCGGTAAACGCCTGGCTTGTCGCCAGCACACGGATGCTCGAGCCCTCGGCGCTGCCCGAGAGCGAGCCGGAGACGTTCAGCGTCCCTTCACTCCAGCTGCCGCTGACCTTGCCGTGCGCCTCGACGACATTGCCCATGAGCTCAATCTTGTAGCTGTCGCTGGCGCAACGGATGGCGAGTTGCAGGCTCGCCCCGCTTTGCAGCACGTCATATGAGGCACGGCAGCGCAGCGTCTCCTTCGACTTGTCCGAGAATTCGATGGTGCCCTTGCCTTGCCACTGGCCTTCGAGACGCCTGAAGGCGTCATTGGCCGAGGCCTGACCCACAGCTGCCACGAGGCAGAACGCGGCCGCAAGAATGATCCGTTGCATGGATGTCGCCCCCTGTGCTTCGCGCAGCGATCTGCGCGCAATCATGACGTCAGTCGCACTGGTGCGCGGAAAGGTTCATCCGGAAACGCCGCGCGCGCCCCTCAGTCCCGGCGCGTGAGGATCATCCGCATACCGCCGTCGGCGCGCAAGGTCATCTTCTGCACAGGCCGCACGACGTGGCCTGGGGCGAGCGCGAAGTCGAAGTCCCGCGCCAGCATGGCGAGCGTCACGCAGGCCTCCTGGAGGGCGAAGGCCGAGCCGATGCAGACCCTTGGCCCCGCGCCGAACGGCAGGTAGGCGAAGCGCTCGATCGTCTCGCGCGCGCCGGGCAGGAAGCGTTCCGGGCTGAACGCGTCGGCCTGCGTCCACAGCGCTCGGTGCCGGTGCAGGACGTAGGGCGCGATCACCACCATCGTGCCGCGCCGCACGGCGTGGCCGGACAATTCGTCGTCGCCGCGCGCGACGCGGCTGATGGCGCTGATCGGCGGATAGAGCCGGTTCGACTCGTCGATCACCGCGCGGGTCTCGACCAGCCTGTCGGCAAGCGATGCCGGATCGCCGCGGTCGAGCTCGCGTTCGGCTTCGGCGCACAGGCGCTCGCGCCACTCGCGCGATTGCGACAGCAAATAGAGCGACCACGTCAGGCAGTTCGCGGTCGTCTCGTGCCCGGCGGCGATGAAGGTGAGCACGTTGGCGCGCACTTCCGCCTCGGAAAGGCGCGCGCCGGTCTGCGGATCGGTGGCGTGCAGAAGCAGCGTGAGCAAGTCCTGCGGCACATCATCGGGTGACGCCGCGAGGCGCCGGCGGCGGGTCTCGATCAGGCGATCGATGGTCTTCTCGAAGAACCGCAGCGTCGACCAGACATTCAGCCGCCGCAGGCGCGGAATAGCGGCGGGCAAGCCCAGGATATCGAACGGATCGATGCGGCTCGCCACCTCGAAGTAGCGCTGCATCGCGAGACGAACCTCTTCGCGGTCGGCGCCAACGCCGTCGGAAAAGATCGTGCGCTCGAGCACGGCGAGCGTCAGCAGGGTCACCTCGGCGGCGACGTCGACCGTCTCCCCGGCTTTGCGATGGAGGCGTTCGACCAGGGCCTCTGCCTCGGCGACGACCGCGCCGGAGAAATTCATGACGCTCCGCCGTGAGAACAGCGGGGCGAGCGCGCGGCGTTGGACGCGCCATTGATGGCCTTCCGCGCTCAGCAATCCATCCGCAAGCCCCGCGGACAGGATGCGCCGCTGCATCCAGTCCTTTTCATAGTTGCGTGGATTGTCGAGCAGGACGCGGCGAATGGCCGCCGGATCGCTGACCACCACGGCACGGCCGAACGGCAGCCCGCCTGCCACAATCGGTTCCTCGAAATGCGCCTCGGTCCAGGCCTCAAGCGGATTGGTGGCGAGCACCCGCAGAAGACCGATCGGCCCCAGCGGGCGCATACGCGGCGCAGGCGCAGGCGGCTTGAGCAGTGTGACGGTCTGCAGCATCGCGGGCGCCTCGGGGGATGGTCTTGGAAGACAAGAGCTTGATTAACATCAGAGTTCCACTCGGGTTCCATGGTCGGCAAGTGCTTTCTTTCCGCCCGGGCCACATCCGGCCGCACCGGATTGAACCAATCGCCACGTCCGACATTGCGTTAGGTACGATCTTCTCCTTGCCTGTCAGGGGTTTGCCCATGCCCGTCGGATCCTGGCCCGCTGCCGCAATGCCGTCCTCTCTTCGCCTCGTTGCCACCCTCGCCTGCGCCGCCCTGCTCACCTCGGCCACGAGCGCGACGGCACAGCCGGGCGTTGCCGGCACCTGGCGGGTCGAGGACGGCAAGGCGGTCATCCGCATCGTCGATTGCGGCGGCAAGTATTGGGGTGTGGTGGCGTGGGAGCATTCGCCCGGCCGCGACAGCAAGAACCCGAACCCGGCGCTGAAATCGCGGCCGACGCTCGGCATGCCGGTGCTGCTCGGCATGACGCCCGACCGGGCCGACCAATGGAGCGGCCACATCTACAACGCCGAGGACGGCCAGACCTACGAGAGCCACATCAAGCTCTCCGGCGACACCTTGCGCGTCGAAGGCTGCGTGCTCGGCTTCATGTGCGGCGGCGAGACCTGGCGGCGGGCTGCGCCGGCGGTCGCCGAGAACACGCATCGCGGCCCGGCGCATGCGACGACCGGATCGGGGCGCGCGCATGGCTCGATCGCCGAGGAGCCGGCGGCGCGCATCTGCTCACGGATCGGCGGGCGCTGACGCCTCGCCGTCGCCGTTGCGCGGCTTGCCCATCAGCGCGGGCTGGAACAGCACGGCGGCTCCGAGCGTGCAGACGAGCGACAGCGCCAGCAATTTGCCCATGCTCGACGTGCCCGGATGGCTCGACAGCCACAGGCTGCCGAACGCCGTCGCCGTCGTCAGCGCGCTCCAGATCACCGCGCGCGTTAGGCTCGATTGCAACAGGTTCGTCTGCCCGGCGCGCCAGGCCATGATGTAATAGATCTTGAACGCGACGCCGACGCCGAGCAGCAGCGGCAACGCGATGATGTTGGCGAAATTCAGCGGCATGCCGATCAGCACGCAGGCTTCCAGCGTGACGACGCCGGCAAGCAGCAACGGCACCAGCGTCAGGAGCACGTCGCCGAAGCGGCGCAGCACGATCCACAGGATCAGCGCGATCGACAACAAGGCGTAGATGCCGGCATGGACGAAGGCCGAGACGATGGTCTTGCCGGATTCGAGAATCGAGATCGGGCCGCCGGTGGCATCCGGATAGGCGTTGATGACGGCCTGCGCAAAATTGCGCAGCACGTCAGTGTCGTCCGGGTTGCCCTTGGGCAGCGCCTGCACGCGCGCCTTGCCGTCGGCGGCGATCCATTGCCGCTTCAACGCGTTCGGGATACTGTCGGCGGTGACGGGCCCGGCCTGCAGATAGCCGGCCAGTTCGCCGAGCGCGACGCGCAACGGCACCAGGAAGGCGTCAGCCGCGCGCTGCCGCAGCGCTTCGTCGCCTTGCGCAAGCTTCGTCAGATCGCCGGACAGCCGCCGCGCGGCGTCGGCGCCCGGGCCATTTGCGCTCCCCGCGACCTGCTTCAGCCGCGCCACGGTCTTGTTGAGCGCCTCGACGTTCTCGGCGTCGGCCGGTCTGTCCTCGTCGGGCGGCGCGCGCAATGTCTTGCCGAGTTTCTGGTCGAGGGCGTGGATCGCCGACAGCTTTTGCGGCTGGTCGCCGGGAATGAAGCCTTGCAGCGTCATCACCCGCTCGACCTGCGGCAAGGTCTGCAAATGCGCGGCGATCTTGTCCGCCTCGGCGAGATTCGGCGCGACGACATTAACCGCGTTGACGCCGACGCCATTGTCGCGCTGCACGTCGAGCAGGGTCGAAACGGATTCCACCTTCTGGCTGCGCAGATGGATCGGGTCGAAGTCGAACGACAGCCAGTACAGCAGCGGCAGGCCGATGAGCGCGACCGCGACCGTGCCGGCGACGACGCCGATGCGGTGGCGTTGCAGGAAGGCGTCGACCGGCGCCAGCGCCGCGTAGCCGACCGGCTCGGGCTCGCCCTCCGGATTCATGACCGTGATCAGCGCCGGCAACAGCGTGACGCTGGTTGCATAGGCGATCAGCATGCCGGCGCCGGCAATCTGGCCGAGCTCGGACAGGCCGCGATAGTCGGTCGGCAGGAACGACAGGAACCCGGCGGCGACCGCGACGGCGGCGAGCGTCAGCGGCACGCCGATGTCGGCGGCGGCGCGGCCGAGCGCCTCCTTCAAATCCGCGCATTCGAAGCGCTCGGCGCGGTAGCGGACCGAGAACTGGATGGCGAAGTCGACGCCGAGGCCGACGAACAGCACGGCGAAGGCGACCGAAATCATGTTGAGCGCGCCGACCATCAAAAGACCGAGCGCGGCGGTGATGGCGAGCCCCGCGAACAGATTGATGAAGACGGCGGTGATGAGGCGCTTCGATTTCAGCGCCAGCCACAGGATCACCAGCACGATGACGATCGTACCGGCGATGTTCACCCACGCGCCCTGCTGCACCGTGGAGAATTCCTCGTCGCCCATCGGCACCGTGCCGGTGAGCCGAATGCGCGCCTGATAGCGCTCGGCCAGATGCAGGTCGGCCGCCGCCTTGCGGATCGCGTCGTCGGCCTTTCGGCCGGGCTCGAGCGAGGCGAAGTCGAGCACCGGATCGACCTCGACGAAGCGGCGCAGCCGGCCCGGTGACGGCTTCTCGCCGCTCAGCATCTCCTGCCAGGAGAACGTCGCGGGCTTGCCCGCGAATACCGCGTCGAGCGTGTCGGCCGCCATCGCCATCGGCCGGCTCATCTGGTCGAGCGTAACCTTGTTCTGCACCACGCCCGCCAGGCCGAGGTTCAGGCCGGAGGTGAGCCCGCGCAGACTCTGGTCGTCGTGCAGCACCTCGATCAACGGCGCGGCGGCCGCAAGCCCTTGCGTGAACCGGGCGACCTGTTCGGCCGGCTCGAACAATAACCCGTTGTGGGCGAAGAACGGGCCGCCGGCGAGATCGTCGACCGCGTCGAACAGGTCGGGATGGCCCTGCAGCCGCTTCACCAACGCATCGGTGGCGACGGACACCAGTTCCGGAGTCGGCGCGTCGACCACCACAAGGGTCGAGGCGAAATGCCCGGGAAACGCCTTCTCGAACACCGCCTCGCGGTGGCGCCACGGCAGATCGGACGAAATAAGCTTGTTGATGTCGGTATTTATCGCGAAATGCGTGGCCGCATAGGCGGCCGAGGCCGCGGTCAGCGCCATCACGGCGACAATGACCAACCATGGATAGCGGGTGCAGAAACGGACAACCTGGGAGACAGCGGAAACCAGCATGAGGCGAAAGACCTATTCAACGCGCCCCGGATGCAGTTCCAACGTCCAGCTTCGTAATACCAAAGGCAGCGGAACCATTAAGAGCGACCACTATTATCCCCCATCGAACGCTTATTCGAGGCGTTTGCATGACGAGTCCGCTGCGGGGGCATTCCGAAGTGTAGCGCGGACTGTATTTCGGCTTCCGTGCCCAGTCAGTGAAGGGGTGATTCCCAAATGTCAGCACCCGCTCCCGCGATCGGCGACGCTCACCCCGCCCCCATCCTCGAAACGTTGCACACCCCCTCGGACCTGCGCCGGGTCGATCCCGGGCAACTGCGGCAGGTCGCCGACGAGCTCAGGGCCGAGACCATCAATGCGGTGGCCGTGACCGGCGGCCACCTCGGCGCCAGCCTGGGTGTCGTCGAACTGACGGTGGCGCTGCATTACGTGTTCGACACCCCACGTGACAAGGTCATCTGGGACGTCGGCCACCAGGCCTATCCGCACAAGATCCTGACCGGGCGGCGGGACCGCATCCGCACCATCCGCCAGGGCGGCGGTCTGTCCGGTTTCACCAAGCGCGCCGAGAGCGAATACGACCCCTTCGGCGCGGCGCATTCCTCGACTTCGATCTCGGCCGGGCTCGGCATGGCGACCGCGCGCGATCTTTCCGGCGACGATTTCAACGTCATCTCGGTGATCGGCGATGGCGCGATCTCGGCCGGCATGGCCTATGAGGCGATGAACAATGCGGGCGCGCACGGGCGCCGCCTCATCGTCATCCTCAACGACAACGAGATGTCGATCGCGCCGCCGGTCGGCGCGATGTCAAACTACCTGACGCGGCTCTTGTCGAGCCCCGCCTTCTTGTCGCTGCGCGGCTTCGGCAAGCAGGTCGCGGAGCGACTGCCCGATTTCCTGAAGGAACGCGCAATCAAGGCGGAAGAGCTCGCCCGCGGCTTCGTCACCGGCGGTACGCTGTTCGAGGAACTCGGCTTCTATTACGTCGGCGTCGTCGACGGCCACGATCTCGACCAGCTCGTGCCGGTGCTGCAAAACGTGCGCGACGCCGATGCTGGTCCGATCCTGGTCCATATCCGGACCCAGAAAGGCAAAGGTTATGCGCCGGCCGAGAGCTCGGCCGATAAATACCACGGCGTCGTCAAGTTCGACGTCGCCACCGGCAAGCAGAAGAAGGCGGCTTCGACCGCGCCGTCCTACACAAAGGTGTTCGGCGAATATCTGGTGAAAGAAGCCCGGCGCGACGAGCGCATCGTCGCCATCACCGCCGCCATGCCCGGCGGCACCGGCGTCGACATCTTCGCCAAGGCCTTCCCCGACCGCGCCTTCGATGTCGGCATCGCCGAGCAGCACGCGGTGACCTTCGCCGCAGGCCTGGCGACGCAAGGGTTCAAGCCGTTCTGCGCCATCTATTCGACCTTCCTGCAGCGCGCCTACGACCAGGTCGTGCACGACGTCGCCATCCAGCGGCTACCGGTGCGCTTCGCGCTCGACCGCGCCGGCCTCGTCGGCGCCGACGGCCCGACCCATGCCGGCGCGTTCGATCTCGCCTATCTCGGCTGCCTGCCCGGCTTCGTGATCATGGCGGCGGCCGACGAGGTTGACCTCGCCCACATGGTCGCCACCGCGGCGGCCATCGACGACCGCCCTTGCGCCTTCCGCTATCCGCGCGGTGACGGTATCGGGCTGCCGATGCCGGATCTGGGCGCGCCGCTCGAGATCGGCCGCGGCCGCATCGTGCGCGAGGGCAATACGGTCGTCCTACTGTCGCTCGGCGGGCGGCTCCAGGAGTGCATCAAGGCAGCCGATATGCTCGCCGCGCAGGGCATTTCCACAACGGTCGCCGACGCCCGCTTCGCCAAACCGCTTGATTCCACGTTGATTTCCCGTCTCGCCCAATCGCACGAGCTGCTGATAACCGTCGAGGAGGGAGCTATCGGCGGGTTCGGTTCCCATGTGCTACAGTTCCTTGCCGGAACCGGGGCGCTGGAACAGCGGGGATTCAAGGTCCGTTCGATGGTCTTGCCTGACCTATTCATTGATCAAGACGGCCCCGTGGCCATGTATGCCAGAGCGGGCCTCAACGCCGAGGGCATCGTCGCCAAGGTGTTCGAGGCCTTCAGCACGCGGGCCCCCGCGTTGCAGCCGGTCTTGGCGGCGGAAGCCGGCAACGGAGCCATGCGATGAAGGTGATACTCGCGCAGCCACGCGGCTTTTGCGCCGGCGTGGTTCGCGCCATCGAGATTGTCGAGCGGGCGCTCGAGAAATACGGTCCGCCCGTCTATGTCCGGCACGAGATCGTGCACAACAAATGGGTGGTCGACGCGCTGAAGGCGCGCGGCGCCCGGTTTGTCGAGGACCTGTCGGAAGTTCCGCCGGACGGGATCACCGTCTTTTCCGCCCATGGCGTGGCCAAGAAGGTCGAACTTGACGCCCAGGAGCGCGGCCTGCACGTGCTCAACGCCACCTGCCCGCTGGTCTCCAAGGTGCACACGCAGGGCCGCCATTATCTGCGCAAGGGCCGCACCGTCGTCCTGATCGGCCATGCCGGCCATCCGGAGGTCGAGGGCACGCTCGGACAGATCCCGGGCGAGGTGCTGCTGGTCCAGAATGAGAAGGAGGTCGAGGCGCTCACTCTGCCGCCGGAGACCCCGATTGCCTATGTCACCCAGACCACCCTCTCGGTCGACGACACCAGGGGAATCATCGCCGCACTCTACCGCAAGTTTTCCGACGTCGTCGGCCCGGGCACCGAGGACATCTGCTACGCGACACAAAATCGCCAAATGGCCCTGCGCGAACTCTCCAAGCTGGTGGACGTTATCTTCGTGGTCGGCGCTGCCAACAGCTCGAATTCCAACCGTTTGCGCGAAATCGGGCTGGAAGCCGGTGTTCCGACCCATCTGATCGCCAACGGCGCCGAAATCAGGCCGGAATGGGTCGACGGGGTCGAGGCGGTTGGCATCACGGCGGGCGCCTCGGCGCCCGAGGTGATGGTGATGGATGCGATCGAGGTGCTGCGTGGTTTCGCCCCGGTCGAAGTCTCCTTGCTCCCGGGGCGCGAGGAGAATATGGAGTTCCGCGTTCCGGTCGAACTGCTTCAGGTCAAGAACGCCAGCAAAATAGGTAAGGACGGAAGTCTTGGGCATTCCTCTCTTGCAAAAGTTGATTGTGGGTAGCTACGTCGTTCGTCAGCGATTGGCCGGCCGCAAACGCTATCCCCTCGTCCTGATGCTGGAACCGCTGTTCCGGTGCAATCTTGCCTGCGCCGGCTGCGGCAAGATCGATTATCCGGACGAGATCCTCAACCAGCGCATCTCGGTCGCCGACGCGCTTCAGGCGGTCGACGAATGCGGCGCGCCGGTCGTCTCGATCGCCGGCGGCGAGCCGCTCCTGCACAAGGAGCTGCCGCAGATCGTCAAGGGCATCATCGCCCGCAAGAAATTCGTCTACCTGTGCACCAACGCGCTTCTCATGGAGAAG
>DATNBL010000092.1:0-5091 GCA_035571935.1 Pseudolabrys sp. | reverse complement strand
CGCCTGCCGCTGCCGCCGTTCATCCTCTCCCCCCTGCTCCGCTCAAATCGTGAAAGGCTTGCCCTTCTCCGGCACGATCACCTTGGTCTTGTGGCCCGCCATCGCGGCCACGAACTTGTCGGCGTTCGGCTCGATCACCGGGAAGCTGCCGTAATGGCACGGCACCACCGCCTCGAGCGCGAAGAAGCGCTTGACCGCAAAGGCCGCGCTCGCCGGGCTCATGGTGAAGCGGTCACCGATCGGCGCGAAGGCGATCTTCGGCTGGTGCAATTCGTTGATCAGCGCCATGTCGCCGAACACGTCGGTGTCGCCCATGTGATAGACCGTCGGCTCGCCCTTGGCCTTGATGACGACGCCGCACGGATTGCCGAGATAGATCGGCATGCCGTCCTTGATGTCGCCGGAGGAATGGTCGGCGCGCACCATGGTGACGGTGAAGCCGCCCTGGTCGGTGGTGCCGCCGGTGTTCATCGGATCGAACTTCTCCAGCCCCTTGCCCGCCAGCCACATGCACAGGTCGTAATTGGTCACGACCGGCGCGCCCGTCGCTTTCGAAATGTCGAGCGCATCGCCGACGTGATCGGCGTGGCCGTGCGTCAGCACGATGTGGGTGACGCCCCTGGTGGCCGCCGCCTTGTCGGAAACGAAGGCTGGGTTGCCGGTGAAGAAGGGGTCGATGAGCACCGCCTTGCCGGCGAAATCGAGCCGGAAGGCGGAATGGCCGAACCAGGTTATCTGCATGGAACGCTTCTCCTCACGCCCCCGAACGGCCCTTCATTATCGCGCCGGGCCGCGGTTGGCGATGCTTTTGACGCGTGCTACCGCTCCCGCCATGGCTGTCATATTGCCGCTCGCCGAAGCCGTCGCCCACCTGCCCGCGCGGGGCGCGCTGATCGGGCTCGACCTCGGCACCAAGACCATCGGCGTCGCCTCCAGCGACCCCGACAGGCGGATCGCCACCGCGGTCGAGACCATCGCGCGCAAAACCTTCACCGCCGACGCGCAACGCGTCCTCGCGCTCGCCGCCGAGCGCAACGCGGCCGGCATCGTGCTGGGGCTGCCGATCAACATGGACGGCTCGGAGGGGCCGCGCGCGCAGTCGACCCGCGCCTTCGCGCGCAATCTGGCGAAGCTCACCTCCTTGCCGATCGCATTGTGGGACGAGCGGCTGTCGACGGCCGCCGTCGAGCGCGAACTGATCGCCGCCGATGTCAGCCGCGCCAAACGGGCCGCCGTGATCGATCAGCACGCCGCGATGTTCATCCTGCAAGGGGCGCTGGACCGCCTGCGGCGGCCGCTTTAGACGAAAAAAAAGGCGGGCCTTTCAGCCCGCCCTTCTCACGCGGATGTGCCGCTCATTAGTAGCCGTTCTGGCACGGCACGTAGTTGACCGAGCCCGGCGACAGCATGCACTGCTGCTCGTTCCTGTTCGAACTGTTGACGTAGCGATGGCCATAGGCCGGCGCGGGCGCATAGGCGTAGCCCGGGCCCGGCGCATAGGCGTAGCTGTCGTAGCCATAGTCGGCGCCGTAATAGTCCGGCCCGTAGGCGGCATTGGCCGCCGCCGCGCCGACCAGCGCGCCGGCGCCGAAACCGATCGCCGCGGCCGTGCCGCGGTCGCCGTGGTGATGCCAGGCCGCCTGGCTCGGGCTTGCCATCGGAACGGCCATCGCGCCGGCCACGGCCGCCACGGTGGCGAGTTTCGCGAACATGTTCATATCGAGACTCCTTTTCCGCCGCCGGACCCAAGTGGTTCCAGCGGTCCTTGTCGTTTTCCGGTTCTGGTGCGACGCGCGGCGAACCTTTGAGCCGCCGCACGCTCGCAGGGTAAACACGGGAACCGGGGGCCACGTTCCTGCATCGCAGCATCGTGCCGCTCACGAAATCTCGATGAAACCGCAAGGTATTGGTGACTAAGCGGGGAACGCCGCTGTGGACGAGCCCCGAGCGGACTTGCCGCATCGCGGAACAGCGCCTATAGAACTCGCTTTAATGACAACCGGCCAGAAATCATCCTTCGTCCTCAGCCGACGCCATTTGCTGGGGATCGAGGGGCTTTCCCGCGACGAGATATCCGGGCTCCTGGATCTGGCCGAGGAATTCGTCGAACTCAACCGCCGGATCGAGAAGAAACGCGTGTCGCTGCGCGGGCGCACGCAGATCAACCTGTTCTTCGAGGTCTCCACGCGCACGCAGTCGTCCTTCGAACTCGCGGGCAAGCGGCTCGGCGCCGACGTCATGAACATGTCGGCCTCGTCCTCGTCGATGCGCAAGGGCGAGACGCTGATGGATACCGCCGTCACGCTCAACGCCATGCACCCCGACCTGATCGTGGTGCGCCATCACGCCTCCGGCGCGGTGGAACTGCTGGCGCGCAAGGTCGACTGCTCGGTGGTCAACGCCGGCGACGGCGCGCACGAGCATCCGACGCAGGCGCTGCTCGACGCGCTGACCATCCGCCGCAACAAGGGCCGGATCGACGGCCTCACGGTGGCGATCTGCGGCGATATCCTGCATTCCCGCGTCGCCCGCTCCAACATCATCCTCCTGAACACGATGGGTGCGCGCGTGCGCGTCGTCGCCCCGTCGACGCTGTTGCCGACCGGCATCGAGCGCATGGGCGTCGAAGTCGCCCGCGACATGCGCGCCGGTCTCGCCGATGCCGACATCGTCATGATGCTGCGGCTCCAGCGCGAGCGCATGAACGGTTCGTACGTGCCGTCCAGTTCGGAATACTTCCAGTACTGGGGCCTCGACGAGAAAAAACTCTCCTACGCGCGGCCGGACGCGCTGGTGATGCACCCGGGCCCGATGAACCGCGGCGTCGAGATCGACTCCATCGTCGCCGACGGCGCGCAGTCTTTGATCCGCGAGCAGGTCGAGATGGGCGTCGCCGTGCGCATGGCCGTGCTCGAGGCCCTGTCCCGCAACCTGCCGAACGCATGATGCCGCAAGCCAATGCTATCTGAACGCCGCCCGATCCTGCTCGCCAACGCCCGGATCGTCGATCCGTCGCGCGATCTCGACATCGCCGGCGACGTGCTGATCGCCGAAGGCGTCGTGCGCGAGGCCAAACGCGGCATCGGCGCGGCCGGCGTGCCGGAAGGCACCGACGTCATCGACTGCCGCGGCAAGCTCGTCGCCCCGGGCCTCGTCGACATGCGCGCCTTCATCGGCGAGCCGGGCGCCGCCAGCCGCGAGACCTTCGCCTCGGCGAGCCAGGCGGCCGCGGCCGGCGGTGTCACCACCATCGTCTGCCAGCCGAACACGTCTCCGGCGATCGACGAGCCGGCCACCGTCGACTTCGTGCTGAGGCGCGCACGTGACACCGCGATTGTGCACGTGCATCCGATGGCCTCGATCACCAAGGGCCTCGCCGGCAGGGAGATGACCGAGATCGGCCTCTTGAAGGCCGCCGGCGCCGTCGCCTTCACCGATTGCGAGAAGAGCATCACCAATGCGCAGGTGATGCGCCGCGCGCTCACTTACGCACGCGATTTCGATGCACTGATCGTGCACCATACCGAGGATCCCGACCTCGTCGGCGACGGCGTCATGAACGACGGCGAGTTCGCCTCGCGGCTCGGCCTGCTCGGCGTGCCGTCCGCCGCCGAGACGGTGATGCTCGAGCGCGACCTGCGGCTCGTGGCGCTGACCGGCGGCCGCTACCAGGCCGCCTCGGTCACCTGCGCTGAATCGCTCGACGTCGTGCGCCGCGCCAAGGACGCCGGCCTCGACGTTTCCGCCGCCGCCTCGATCAATCATCTCACCTTGAACGAGAACGACATCGGCCCCTACCGCACCTTCCTCAAGCTGGCGCCGCCGCTGCGCGCCGAGAACGACCGCAAGGCGCTCGTCGAGGCGGTCGCGGGCGGGCTCGTCGACGTGATCATGTCCGACCACAATCCGCAGGACGTCGAGACCAAGCGCCTGCCCTTCGCCGAGGCTGCGCCCGGCGCCATCGGCCTTGAAACCATGCTGGTCGCCGGCCTGCGCCTCGTGCACAGCGGCGAACTGAGCCTGACGGCGCTGCTGCGCGCCATGTCGACGCGGCCCGCCGAATTGCTCGGGCTTCCGGGCGGCACGCTGCGTCCGGGCGCGCCGGCCGACCTGATCGTGGTCGACATGGACGTGCCCTGGGTGGTCGACCCGAACGAGCTGAAGTCGAAGTGCAAGAACACGCCCTACGACGAGGCGCGCATGCAGGGGCGCGTCGTGCGCACCATCGTCGCGGGCCGCACCGTCTACGAGATCGTATGAACGAGGCTGTCGCCTTCGCGGCCGGCTACCTGCTCGGCTCGATCCCATTCGGGCTGATCATCACGCTCGCCGCCGGCGGCCCGGACGTGCGCACGATCGGCTCCGGCAATATCGGCGCCACCAACGTGCTGCGCACCGGCCGCAAGGGCCTCGCCGCGCTGACCCTCGTCTGCGACGCACTCAAGGGCACCGCCGCCGTGCTGCTGCTGCGGCATTTCATCGGCCTGGAAGCCGCCCTCGTCGCCGGCTTTGGCGCCTTCCTCGGGCACCTCTTCCCGGTGTGGCTGAAGTTCAAGGGCGGCAAGGGCGTCGCCACCTATATCGGCCTGCTGATCGGCGTCTATTGGCCGGCCGCGCTCGTCTTCTGCGCCATCTGGGTCGCGGTCGCCTATCTCAGCCGCTATTCGTCGTTGTCGGCGCTCGTCGCCAGCGCGCTGACGCCGGGCGCGCTCTTTCTTCTCGGCGAGCACGGGCCGGCGGCGCTGTTCCTGCTGCTCACCGTGCTGTTGTGGATCATGCACCGCGCCAACATCGCCCGGCTCCTCAACGGCGCCGAGGGCAAGATCGGCGCGAGCGCCAAGGCTCCCTAAACCAGGGGTTGTCTCCCGGTTGTGCTTAAGCGATGCTCCCGAAAACGGGGGCAGCTTGGCCGGGCACGCGACACTTACCGACGAACAACGGCTCGACTGGCTGCGGCTGATCCGCAGCGACAATGTCGGGCCGCGCGGTATTATGGCGCAAACGCCACAAGCGCAGCCGGAGGTCTGCGCCTACCTTGCCGAGAGGAGGGCTAGGTTAAGGTAGGAGGCGCGCCATGCGGGCGCGCGCGGC
>DATNBL010000091.1:0-36395 GCA_035571935.1 Pseudolabrys sp. | reverse complement strand
CTCAACGTGGGGTGGACGGCGGCGCCCGCGAGCGGGGCTTGTAACCCCGCGCCCGGGAGGCCCCGCACAGCCGCCCGCCGGCATTAAGACCGGCCGCCCACGAGCAGGGCTGCACGTGGCGGAGATGAAGGGGTGGCGGGTACCGCCCCGGATCAGGGCCGTCATGGCCTGTCTCCGTTCGGAAGCGCGGCCAAGGGGTCCAAAATCGCCGCGGTGGAGCATCGGAAGGCGACGCGCCGGCCTTAACGGCGCGGCCCGCTAGAGCCCCGAAAGGGGCGCAGGCGGGAGGTCGGATGGACGCGCCTCTCGGTGCTCCACCCCCTCGCGTCTCTTCTCGCAGAAAGAGACGCGATGGCGACCCAAAAGCCGGCGCGGTTTCGCGCGCGGCAACGATCCCGCACATCCCCGCAACCCCCGTCACGGAGCACGACCCATGACACGCCTCAATCGCAGGACGCACATCGCAGCCGCCAAAGCCGCGCGGCCGCCGCATCGCCGCGGCAGCGGCAAGAGCCGTTTCGGCGAGCGCGACTTGCGGCGGCGCCTGCGCGCGGCGGGCCTTGAGAGCGACAGCCGCCGGACCAGACGCGCGACGAGATGGCCATATCGATCACGCGCAAGGCCGCGATGATCATCAACCGCTGGCCCGGCTGCCGCGAGCGGCTGTGCGTGCGCATGCGCGGCTGCATGGCGCCGCACGGCGACTGCGGCAATGCGAGGGTCATACGGCTCAGTCCGGAGGAAGAACAGCGCCGGTTCGTCGAGACGGTGCGCCTGCTTCAGGAGCAACTCGCGCGCCGCCTGGCGGCGGGGGAGGACATCGAGGATTGAGGGGGCGGCATGACGATGCGCGGCGCCGTTTCTCCGCTCATTCCGGCGAAAGCGGGAATCCAGCCGGACCTCTCGATGCGGCGCGCCTGCGCTGGGTCCCGGGCCTCGCGGATGCTCGCCCGGGACGGCAGCGTGATGACCGCCGCGGTACCGTCTGCGCGGCCGGAACACCTGCCCGGCCTCGCCGTTGATGTTCCAACGGGGGAACTCGCGCTAGGATCGCGGCTCCTCGCATCGGAACGGCGGCTGAATGCTCGCACGCGCCCTGCTCGGCCTGGTGATCGCGACCGTCGTCGCCTTTGGCGCCTTCGTCGCGTGGCAATGGCGTGGCGAGTTGCCGCCGGCGACGGCCAGCGCGCATTCCTTCGATCCGGGGATCGTCGCCAAAGGCGCGCAGCTTGCGGCGGTCGGCGACTGCGCCGTCTGCCACACCCGCGCCGGCGGCAAGCCCTACGCCGGCGGCTTCCCGGTCGAGACGCCGTTCGGCGTCGTCTACGGCACCAACATCACCCCAGACCGCGACACCGGCATCGGCGCCTGGTCGGAGGAAGCGTTCCGCCGCGCCATGCGCGAGGGCGTGGCGCGGGACGGCGCGCATCTTTATCCCGCCTTTCCCTACGACCACTTCACGCGGCTGACCGACGGCGACATCTCGGCGCTCTACGCCTTCCTGATGACACGCGAGCAGGTCAGCCAGCCGGACCGGCCGCCCGAGCTCAGCTTCCCGCTCAACTGGCGCATCTTCGCGGCGGCGTGGCAGCTTTTGTTTCTCGACAAGGGCGCCTGGCGCAACGATCCGGCGCAGAGCGCGCAATGGAATCGCGGCGCCTATCTGGTCGAAGGCGTCGGCCATTGCGGCGCATGTCACACGCCGCGCAATCGGCTCGGCGCCGAGGCCAGGGACCGGCGCTTCGCCGGCGGCGAAGGCGAAGGCTGGAGCGCGCCGGCGCTCGACGCCGCTTCGCCCGCGCCGGTGCCGTGGACCGCGGACCAGCTCTACAATTATCTGCGGCGCGGCTTCGCCGATCAGCACGGGCTGGCGGCCGGGCCGATGCAGCCGGTGGTCGCGGATCTCGCGCGCGCCCCCGAGGCCGACGTGCGCGCCATCGCCACCTACGTCGCCACCATCATCGGGCCGCGCGATCCCGCCGACCGCAAGCGGCAGACCGACGCCGCGCTCGCCTTCGCCCAGCAGCGCGCCGTGACCGTCGGCGACGTTACCCGCGCCACCACCGGGGCAGCGCCCGCCGATACGCACTCGGCGGGCAAGGCGCTGTTCGACGGCGCCTGCGCCACCTGCCACCGCTCCGGCGGCGGCCTGCCGGTGTCGCGGCCGGTGCCGCTCGCGCTGTCGACGCCGGTGAACGAATCCGATCCGGGCAACCTGCTGCGCATCGTGCTCGACGGCATTCATCCCGCGCCCGGCCGGCGCGGGCCGATCATGCCCGCCTTCTCCGGCATGCTGACCGATCAGCAGATCGTCGCGCTCGCCGATTATGTGCGGTCGCGTTACAGCCGCGGGCCGGCCTGGCCAAATGTCGCGGCGGCGCTGGCCGGTGTCCGCCGCGCCCAGACTCTCAGGGAGGCGCCATGACCGTCCTCAACGTCAACGGCAAGCAGCACGAGGTCCATGCCGACCCGCGCACGCCTCTGCTCTACGTGCTGCGCAACGATCTCGCGCTCAACGCCGCCAAGTTCGGCTGCGGCCTCGGCCAGTGCGGCGCCTGCACGGTGCTGGTCGACCACAATCCGGTGTTCTCGTGCCTGACGCCGATCTCCGCGCTCGAGGGCCGCTATATCCGCACCGTCGAGGATCTCGGCACGATCGACAAGCCGGGGCCGGTGCAGCGCGCCTTCATCGAGGAGCAGGCGGCGCAGTGCGGCTACTGTATCCCCGGCATGATGATGCGGGCGCAGGCGCTGCTCGAGAAGAACGCCGCGCCGGACGACGCCCAGATCCGCGCCGCCATGGCCCCCAACCTCTGCCGCTGCGGCACACAGATGCGTATTTTGCGCGCGGTGCACCGCGCCGCCAGATTGATGACGGTGGAATTGCAGGGCCCGGTCAAGGAGGCGCAGAAATGAACGCCCCCCTCACCACCCCCACCCGCCGCATGTTCGTGGCGACCGGCGGCGCCCTCGTCGTCAGCTTCGCGCTCGCGCCGCATGGCGCGCTTGCACAAGCCGCCAAGCCGAATGTGCCGGCGCAACCGAAATTGCCCGGCAGCCTCGGCAAGGCGCCTGTCCTCGACGCCTGGATCGGCATCGGCGGCAATGGCGGCATCACCGTTTTCACCGGCAAGGCCGAGCTCGGTCAGGGCATCATGACCGCGCTGATCCAGTGCGCGGCGGAAGAGCTCGACGTCGACCCCGCCGCGATCGCTTTGGTCACCGCCGACACCGAGCGCACCGCCAACGAGGGCTACACCGCCGGCAGCCACTCGATGCAGGATTCCGGCACGGCGATCCTCAACGCCGCGGCGCAGGTGCGCGCCATCCTGATCGAGCTCGCGGCGACGCGGCTCAACCTGACGGCCAATCAGTTGCACGCCAAGGGCGGCGCGATCGTCGCCGACGACGGCCGCAGCCTCGCCTACAAGGATCTCGTGCTGGGCCAGGAGCTACATCGCGCCGCGCAACCGCAATCGCCGCTGAAGGACCCGAAGAGCTACACCGTCATCGGCAAGCCGATGCGCCGCGTCGACATCCCCGGCAAGGTCACCGGCGCGCCGATGTACGTGCAGGACCTGCGGCCAGAGGGCATGCTGCATGCGCGCGTCGTGCGGCCGCCGAACTACGGCGCCGAGCTCGTTTCGGTCGACATCGCCACCGTCGAGAAACTGCCCGGCGTGATCAAAGTCGTGCGCGACGGCAGCTTCATCGCCGTCGCGGCGCAAGGTGAATTCCAGGCAATCGAGGCGATGAACATGCTCGCTTCGATCGCGCAGTGGCGCAAGGTCGCCTCGCTTCCCGACGAGGCGACCATCCATCAATTCCTGACGCGGCTGCCGGCACAGGACGAGGTCATCGCGAACAAAGGCAGCCCCGCTCAGCAGGGCACGCACGTCGTCAACGCCGCCTACACGCGGCCCTATCTTGCGCACGGCTCGATCGGCCCGTCCTGCGCGGTCGCGCTCTATAAGGCGAACAAGCTGACCGTCTGGACGCATTCGCAGGGCGTCTTCCCCCTGCGCGCGTCGCTCGCCAACATGCTGCAATTGCGGCCCGAGCAGGTGCATTGCATCCACGTCGAGGGCTCGGGCTGCTACGGCCACAACGCCGCCGACGATGCCGCCGCCGACGCGGCCCTCATCGCCCGCGCCATTCCGGGGCGGCCGATCCGCGTGCAGTGGATGCGCGAGCAGGAGCACGGCTGGGAGCCGTTCGGCCCGGCGATGGCCTCGAGCGTTTCCGGGGCGATCGACGGCAGCGGCCGGATCGTGTCGTGGAATTACGCCGTGTGGAGCAATACGCATTCGACGCGGCCGGGCGGACCGGCCGGCAACCTGCTCGCGGCGCAGTATCTGGCGCGGCCGTTCCAGCCGCCAGCGCCGAAGGAGATCCCGTTGCCGGACGGCGGCGGCGATCGCAACGCAATTCCACTCTACACGATCCCCAACGAGCACGTCGTCGACCACTTCATCCCGCAGATGCCGCTGCGCGTCTCGGCGTTGCGCGGGCTCGGCGCCTATCACAACGTGTTCTCGGTCGAGAGCTTCATGGACGAGCTGGCGCTGGCGGCAAAAGCCGATCCGGTCGAATTCCGGCTCAAGCATCTCGACGATCCGCGCGCCCGCGACGTGATCACCAAGGCTGCGCAGGAATTCGGCTGGAAGAAGGGCGAGACCCGTCCGCGCGGGCAAGGCCGCGGCTTCGCCTTCGCGCGCTACAAGAACAGCGCCGCCTATTGCGCGCTCGCGGTGGACGTCACGGTCGAGCGCGAAACCGGCGAGGTGCACCTTGGCCGCATCGTCGCCGCCATCGACTCTGGCCAGGCGGTCAATCCGGACGGCATCCGCAACCAGATCGAAGGCGCCATCGTGCAGTCGGCAAGCTGGACGCTGTACGAGACGGTGACCTTCGACCGTACCGACATCACCAGCCGCGACTGGTCGAGCTATCCGATCCTGCGCTTTCCGCAGGCGCCGGAGAGCGTCACCGTGCACATCATCGACCGGCCGGGCGAGCCCTTCCTCGGCACCGGCGAGGCCGGCCAGGGGCCGACGGCCGCGGCCATCGCCAACGCCATCGCCGACGCGACGGGCGCGCGGCTGCGCGACCTGCCCTTGACCGCCGACCGCATCAAGCAGGCGATCGGCGTCTAGGCGGTACGTCAGGCCGCATCGAATTGCATATTGCAGCGCGGAACGATTGCCCTGCGCCCCGCCTTAGTCTTGTCGAAACCCGGTGCAAAGTTCCGTCGCGCCGCGTTATGCACGTATTTCGGGCTTTTCCACCGGCCCGTGTTTGTCTAGAGCGGGCGCGCGAGTCATGTTGACCATGCAGGCACGCGCAATGGAACCGGCCTGACGCCCGCCGCCGATCCTTGCAGCAATATCGAAATGCCCATGCCGCATTTGAGCCTGAGACAGCCGCCACCGCAGACATCCGCCGAGCAGACCGAAGCCGTGCTGCGCGAGGCGATCTGCGCGAAGCTGACCTACGAACTCGGCAAGACGCCGGACAATGCGAGCGATAACGACTGGTACCATGCGACCGCGCTGGCGGTGCGCGACCGCTTGGTCGACATCTGGATGAAATCGCGCGCGGAAGCCGAGAACAAGAAAAAGAAGCGCGTCTACTACCTCTCCATCGAATTCCTGATCGGCCGCCTACTGCTCGACACGCTGACGAACCTGCGGCTGGTCGCGCCGGTGACGCGCGCGCTGGAGAGCCTCGGCGCCGACTTCGAGCGCATCCGCGCCGCCGAGCCCGACGCCGCGCTCGGCAATGGCGGGCTGGGCCGCCTCGCTGCCTGCTTCATGGATTCGATGGCGGCGCTCGGCATCCCCGCCTACGGCTACGGCATCCGCTACGAGAACGGGCTGTTCGAGCAGCGCCTGCACGACGGCTGGCAGCAGGAATTGCCCGAGGACTGGCTCGCCCGCGGCAATCCGTGGGAGTTCAAGCGCACCGAGCCGCACTACTCCATCGGCTTCGGCGGCGCGGTCGAATATCTCGGCGGCGACGACGAGACCGCCGCGGCGGTGTGGTATCCGGCCGAGCGGGTCGATGCCATCCCCTACGACACGCCGATCGCCGGCTGGCGCGGCCGTCACGTCAACGCGCTGCGCCTTTGGTCGGCGCGCGCCGCCTCGCCGATCCAGCTGTCGACCTTCAACAAGGGCGACTATGTCGGCGCCGTCGCCGCGCGCGCCCGCGCCGAGGCGATCTCGCGCGTGCTCTATCCGAACGACGCGACCGCCGAAGGCCAGGAGTTGCGGCTGCGGCAGGAGTATTTCTTCACGGCGGCCTCGCTCCAGGACATGGTCCGCCGTCATCTCGACGAGTTCGGCACGCTGGAGACGCTGCCTGAGCACGCGGCGGTGCAGCTCAACGACACGCATCCGGCCATCGCCGTCGCCGAACTGATGCGGCTCCTGATCGACGACCACGCCTGCTCCTGGGAGAAGGCCTGGCGCATCACCAAGTCGACGCTCAACTACACGAATCACACGCTGCTGCCGGAGGCGCTGGAGACCTGGCCAGTCGAACTGATCGGCCGCTTGCTGCCGCGGCACCTGCAAATCATCTACCTGATCAACTGGAAGCACCTGCAGGAAACCACCGCGCGCGGCATGACCGATCCGGACTTCGTCGCAGCGGTCTCGCTCATCCACGAGAACGGCGACAAGCGCGTGCGCATGGCGCACCTCGCCTTCCTCGGCTCGAAGTCGGTCAACGGCGTCTCGGCGCTGCACACCGAACTCCTGCGCAAGACCGTGTTCCACGATCTCGCGGCGACGACGCCGACGCGCATCGTCAACAAGACCAACGGCATTACTTTCCGCCGCTGGCTCTACGAGGCGAACGGCGCGTTGACCCGGCTCCTGACCGACACGCTCGGCGAGCGCGTGCTCGACGATCCTTCGCACCTGCGCGAGTTGGAGAAGCATGCGGGCGACCACAACTTCGTCGCCCGCTACCAGCACGCGCGCATGGTCAACAAGGCGCGGCTGTCGGCGACGATCCGCGCCGCGACCGGCGTGCAGGCCGACCCGCGCGCGCTGTTCGACGTGCACATCAAGCGCATCCACGAATACAAGCGCCAGCTCCTCAATATCCTCGGGACCATTGCGCTCTATCAGGAGATGAAGGCGAGGCCCGACAAGGTGTTCGTGCCGCGCGTGAAGATCTTCGCCGGCAAGGCGGCGGCGAGCTACACGCGCGCCAAGCTCATCATCAAGCTCGTCAACGACGTCGCGCGCGTCGTCAACGGCGATCCGGCGCTCGGCGGCCGCCTGAAGATCGTGTTCGTGCCGAACTACAGCGCCACGCTGGCCGAGCAGATCATTCCCGCGGCGGACGTGTCGGAACAGGTTTCCACCGCCGGCATGGAGGCCTCCGGCACCGGCAACATGAAGCTCGCGCTCAACGGCGCCATCACGCTCGGTACGCTCGACGGCGCCAATATCGAGATTCGCGAGCAGGCCGGCGCGGAGAATGTCGTGATCTTCGGGCTGACCGCCGCGGAGGTGGCGCAGCGCGTGACCGAGCGATTCGAGGGCTCGACGGCGGTCGCGCGTTCGGCACGGCTCGCCAAGGTCGTGCATGCGCTCGCCGCCGGCGACTTCTCGCCCGACGACCCGAACCGCTACGCGCCAATCGTGCAGGCGCTGCTCGAATACGACCGCTACATGGTCGCGGCCGACTTCGACGCCTATTGGGAGGCGCAGCGATCGATCGACCAGCTGTGGCTGACGCCGGACGAGTGGTGGCGCAAGAACATTTTCAACACCGCACGCATGGCGTGGTTCTCGTCGGACCGCACCATCCGCGAATACGCGCAAGACATCTGGAACGTGCCCGCCGGCTAGGACCGGCGGCCGGTCTTCGCGAAGGCTTCGCCGACTCGGCGCAAGTCCTCATGGCGCCCAAGCTCCTCGAGGGTGACCGGCACCCGGCGTCGCCAGTTCGGATGCTCGCTCGTCGTGCCGGGAATGTTGATCTGCTCGGCCGCGCCGGCAATGTCGTCGAGCGCGATGGCGACGAGACGCGACGGCGTCGCGCCGAGGAAGCTCGCGGCGGCAGCAAGGTCGTCCGGCGCATAGCCCTGTCCGCGCGCGCTAAGCATCTCGCGCAGCTTCTCCTGCGCCCAGGCGCGCGCCTCATCGCCCTCGCCGGGATCGAGGCCGAGACCGCGCTTGGCGCGCAGGTCGTGGCCCGTGAGCCAGCCGCGGAAGCTCGGCAGATCGTGCGTGTTGAAGGTCGCCAGCGCCTCGGCCGGATAGGCCTCCGGCGGCTTGAAGTGCGCGTCGTCGCCCGCGCGCTCGAACAGCATCACCCGATAGGTCCACAGGCCCCATTTCGCCATCGTGTCGCGAAAGGCCTCCGGCACGGTGCCGAGATCCTCGCCGATGACCGAACAGCGGAAGCGCACGCTCTCCTCGGCCACAGCCTGCAGCAGCGGCTCGAAGGGAAAGCGCACATAGGCGCCATCGGTCGCGCCCATGCCGTGCGGGATCATGAACACGCGCTTCAGGCCCAGCACATGGTCGAGCCGGATGGCGCCGGCATGGCGCATGGCCGCCGCGAGCAATTGCCGCATCGGCGCAAAATTATCCGCCGCGACCGCGTCCGGATTGAACGGCGCCAGGCCCCAGTCCTGCCCCGCCGGATTGAACTCGTCCGGCGGCGCGCCGACCGAGACCGCGGACAGAACCGCGTCCTGTTGCGCCCAGGCGTCCGCGCCGTGCGGATCGATCCCGACCGCGACGTCGATATAGAGGCCCACCTTCATGCCGTGCGCCTTCGCAGCCGCCTTGCAGTCGGCGAGTTGCCGGTCGGCAATCCATTGCAGGAATTCCTCGAATTCACAGGCAGCGAGATTGTCGCGGCGGAATCGCTCGAGATCGCCACGCGCAGGCCTTCGCCACGGCGGCGGCCATTCCGGCCAGGGGCGGTCGTGCCGCCGGCGCAGGACCTCGAAGCAGGCAAAGCGCGTGAGCGCCTCCCCCCGCTCCGCGCGGAACGCCTCGAAGTCCGCGCGTCGCGCGCGCGCGCCGGCGCCGCGGAAGCGGTCATAGACCGCGCGCAAGGCAGCAAGCTTCGCTTTGGCCACACCGGGGTAGTCGACGAGATCGCCCGCGCGCAGCGCCGCAACGCCGGTAGGCGCGCCGGGACATTCCGGAATGGGCTCGACGTCGATGTAGAGCGGATTGAGGAAGAGCCGGCTGTTCGGCGCATAAGGGCTTGCATGCTCTGGCCGGTCCGGAAACAGCGCGTGAAGGGGGTTCAGGCCGATACCGGCGGCGCCATGTGCGGCGCAAATGCCGATCAGCGCCTTCAGGTCGGTGAAGTCACCGATCCCCCAGTTTCGCGCCGATTTCAGCCCGTAGAGCTGAACCGCGACCAGCCAATGCCGCTTCCCGTCGCCCTGCCAGGCGCGGATCGGCGCGGCCGCAGGCGCCTCCGGCACGGCATGCGGACGTTCACGGCCGTGCGACAAAGCGCGGACCAGCGCGTCCAGCGTCGCAGGCCCGGCCGCATGCCAGTGGCCGAACACATCGTGATAGCCGGGCTCGATGCCCCAGCGCCGCGCGATGGCCTCCAAGTCGTTCATCCGTCTAACTTTTCGTAAATCCTGCCGACGCCTGCGGCGTCCTGCGCACTGGAACTTTCCGGGTGCCCTGTGGTTCTAGGGAGAGCAGCCTGCGATCGGGGACCAATGAAACATTATGGCGGCGAGCCCGGCATCAGCGGGATGAGACGAGCGCCGCTCCAGGACGGCTGGGAGCTGTCGCCGAACGATCCGACGGGTCCGCGGTTTCTCATTGAAGACATATATCCTTGTGTCGATGGCGGCCGGTATCCGATCAAACGCATTGCCGGCGAATCCGTTGAGATCTGGGCCGACATTTTTCGCGAAGGCCACGACGTCCTCGCCGCCAACCTGATCTGGCGCGAGGAGAAAGCCAATGACTGGCGCCGCGAGCCGATGGCCCACGCGGGCAACGACCGCTGGCGCGGCCGCTTCACGCCGCCCGAGCCCGGCTGGTACCTGTTCGCCATCGAGGCCTGGACCGACCAGTACGCCACCTGGCGCAAGGAATTCCTGCTGAAGCAGGAGGCAGGGCAGGACATCACGCTGACCGCGCGCGAGGGCTACGAGCTCGTCATGGAGCTGATGCCCTACGAGCGCGAGCCGCGGCTGGTGGTCGAGGCCGCCGTCAACCGCTTCACCGAGACGCACGATCCGGCCCACCTGCTCGACGACGTGCTCGCCGCCGCGATCGAAAAGTCCGACGCTCGCCCAGACCTCACCCGCAGCCACGTCGTGCCGCTGCTCGCCGAGCGCGAACGCGCCCGCGCCGGCGCCTGGTACGAGATGGTGCCGCGCAGCCAGGGCCGCGTGCCTGGCCGGCACGGCACCTTCGACGATTGCATCGCGCGCGTGCCGGAGATTGCCGATCTCGGCTTCGACGTCCTTTATTTCCCGCCGATCCATCCGATCGGCCACACCAACCGCAAGGGCAAGAACAATGCGCTGAAGGCCGAGCCCGGCGACCCCGGAAGCTTCTACGCCATCGGCAACGAGCATGGCGGCCACGACGCCATTCATCCCGAGCTCGGCACGCTCGACGACTTCCGCCGCCTGGTCGAGGCCTGCCACCAGCACGGCATGGAGATCGCGCTCGACTTTGCGGTGCAGTGCTCGCCCGACCATCCGTGGCTGAAGCAGCATCCGGAGTGGTTCAAGACGCGGCCGGACGGCACATTCAAGTTCGCCGAAAATCCGCCGAAGAAATACGAGGACATCGTCAATCCGGACTTCACCTGTCCGGACCGCATCGCGCTGTGGGAAGCGCTGCGCGACGTCGTGCTGTTCTGGTGCAAGCAGGGTGTGCGCATCTTCCGCGTCGACAATCCGCACACCAAGCCGCTGCCGTTCTGGGAGTGGCTGATCCGCGAGGTGCGCGAGCGCTATCCCGACACGATCTTCCTGTCGGAGGCCTTCACCCGGCCGAAGGTGATGAAGGCGCTGGCCAAGCTCGGCTTCTCGCAGTCCTACAGCTATTTCACCTGGCGCACGACGAAGGCGGAGATTCAGGAATATCTAACCGAGATCACCAGCCATCCGGTGCGCGACTATTTCCGGCCGAACTTCTTCGTCACCACGCCGGACATCCTGCCGGTGCAGTTGCAGACCGGCGAGGCGTGGATGTTCAAGTCGCGCGCCGCGCTCGCCGCGACCTTGTCGTCGAACTACGGCATCTACAACGGCTTCGAGTTGATCGAGCACGAGCCATTGCCCGGCCGAGAGGAATATCTCGATTCCGAGAAATACGAGATCCGGTCGCGCGACTGGAACAGACCGGGCAACATCAAGAATTACTTGAAGCAGTTGAACACGATCCGCCGGCAGAACCCGGCGCTGCTTCAGACCAGCGACCTGCGTTTCCTCCAGGCCGACAACGGCAACGTCACTGCCTTCCTGAAGGAATCGGCCGCACGTGACAACGCGGTGGCGGTCGCCATCTCGCTCGCCGCCGGACGCCAGGAATTCTGGATGCATTTCGGCGGCGAGGAGGTCGGCCCCCCGGACAAGCGACGCGGCGTGCGTGTCATCGAGAACCTCGTCACCGGCGAGCGGCACATGCTGGAATGGGGCGGCATCCGCCTCACCATCGATCCGGCGAACGACCCTGCCCTCATCTTCCGCTGCCATGCGTGAGCGCGACCGATGAACGTGCGCCCCCAGATCGATGTCGCTGCCGAGACCGACGACGGCCTCTGGTTCAAGGACGCGATTGTCTACCAGCTTCACGTCAAGGCCTTCGCCGACAACAACAATGACGGGGTCGGCGACTTCGCGGGGCTGACCGGCAAGCTCGATTACCTGCGCGATCTCGGCGTCGATACGCTGTGGCTGCTGCCGTTCTACCCGAGCCCGGGCAAGGACGACGGCTACGACATCTCCGACTACGGCGACATCAATCCCGCCTTCGGCACGATGAAGGACTTCCGCCGCTTCATGCACGAGGCTAAGCGGCACGGCCTGCGCGTCATCACCGAGCTCGTCATCAACCACACCTCCGACCAGCACGACTGGTTCAAGCGCGCCAAGCGGAGCGCCAAGGGCACGAGCGCGCGCGACTGGTACGTCTGGAGCGACAACGACCAGAAATACCAGGGCACGCGTATCATCTTCACCGACACCGAAAAATCGAACTGGGCCTGGGACCAGGAGGCGCAGGCCTATTACTGGCACCGCTTCTTCTCGCACCAGCCGGACCTCAACTTCGACAATCCGCGCGTGGTGCGCGCCGTGCTGCAGGTAATGAAACGCTGGCTCGACGCCGGCGTCGACGGCTTCCGGCTCGACGCGGTGCCGTACCTGTGCGAGCGCGAAGGCACCAACAACGAGAACCTTCCCGAGACGCACACCGTCATCAAGGCGCTGCGCGCCGAGCTCGACACCTACGCCCCGAACAAGGTGCTGCTCGCCGAGGCCAACCAGTGGCCCGAGGACGTGCAGCAGTACTTCGGCCATGGCGACGAATGCCACATGGCCTATCACTTCCCGCTGATGCCGCGCATCTACATGGCGATCGCGCAGGAAGACCGCTTCCCGATCACCGACATCATGCGCCAGACGCCGGAAATCCCGGCGAATTGCCAGTGGGCGATGTTCCTGCGCAACCACGACGAATTGACGCTCGAAATGGTCACCGACGCCGAGCGCGATTACCTGTGGTCGACCTACGCCGCCGACCCGCGCGCGCGCATCAACCTCGGCATCCGCCGGCGGCTGGCGCCGCTGATGGAGAACGACCGCCGCAAGATCGAACTGATGAACTCGATCCTGATGTCGATGCCTGGCACGCCGATCATCTATTACGGCGACGAGATCGGCATGGGCGACAACATCTTCCTCGGCGACCGCAACGGCGTGCGCACGCCGATGCAGTGGACGCCCGACCGCAACGGCGGCTTCTCGCGCTGCGACCCGGCGCAGCTTTACCTGCCGCCGATCATGGACCCGGTCTACGGCTATTCCGCCGTCAACGTCGAGGCGCAGTCGCGCTCGCTGTCGTCGCTGCTCAACTGGATGAAGCGGCTGATCGGCGTGCGCAAGTCGAGCAAGGTGTTCGGCCGCGGCACGCTCACCTTCATCCGCCCGGCGAACCGCGCCGTGCTCGCCTACGTGCGCCAGCTCGGCGACGAGGCGATCCTGTGCGTCGCCAACATCTCGCGCGCGGCGCAGGCGGTCGAACTCGACATGAGCCAGTGGAAGGGTCGCGTGCCGCAGGAAATGCTCGGGCGCACGCGCTTTCCCCGCATCGGCGACCTCCCCTATCTCGTCACGCTGCCGCCCTACGGCTTCTTCTGGTTCCAGCTACTCGCCGACGAGAAGACCGAGCAGCCGGAGAAGGTCTTGCCGCGCGAGGTCACGACGCTCGTGCTCGGCCAGGGCTGGGAGAACTCGCTGTCGAGCTGGACGCGCCGCACCTTCGAAAACGACGTGCTGCCGGCCTATCTGCCCGAGCGGCGCTGGTTCGCCGACAAGGGCACAAGACATCTCGCGCCGAAGGTCACCGCTGCGGTGCCGATCGAGCACGGCGACGACCGCTTCGCCGTCGTCGTCACCGATATCAGCGGCCCGACCGGCATCAGCCGCTATTTCCTGCCGCTGACCATCCGCTGGGCGCGCTACACCGCGATCGACCGCGGCCCCTCGAGCGTGCTGGCCGCCGTGCGGCGGGGTCCGCGCGAAGGCACGCTGCTCGACGCCACGCCCGAGCGCGAGTTCATCGCCGCGCTGCTCGCCAATATCCACGCCGGCAGCGATATCGACCGCGACGGC
Organism: Pseudolabrys sp.; assembly: GCA_035571935.1. Lineage (GTDB taxonomy): Bacteria > Pseudomonadota > Alphaproteobacteria > Rhizobiales > Xanthobacteraceae > Pseudolabrys. Next base: position 22,537 of record DATNBL010000091.1, on the reverse strand, counting down.
AAGCACCTCGAATTCCGGCCGACGCAGGCCTTTGCCGCGCAGCCGGCGCCGGAGGTGACCGCCGTCAACGCGACCGAGCGCGAGCAGTCGAACACCACGGTGATCGTCGACAACAAATACGTCGTGAAGATCCTGCGCCGCGTCACCGACGGCATCCATCCGGAAATCGAGGTCGGCCGCTTCCTCGCGGACGTCGCGCATTTCCAGAACGCGCCGACCTTGCTCGGCTCCCTCGAATTGATCGAGGGCGAGCGCCGCACCGCGCTTGCCGTGGTGCACGACTACATCCAGAACCAGGGCGACGCCTGGACGGTCACCGCGGCCGCGCTCGACCGCCTGATCGAGGAGCAGAGGCTGGTGCCAGAGCCGGCCTTCGAGACCAGCGAATCCGCCGCGCTGCTGGCGCAGCGCATCCGCCAGATCGGCCGCCGCACCGCCGAGATGCATCTCGCCTTCGCTTCCGACGACAAGGACCCCGCCTTCGCGCCCGAGCCGATGAAGACGGACGACATCGCCAGCACGACCGAGTCGATCCTCACGCGGGCGCAGACCACCTACGCAGCCATCGAGCTGCGGCTGCACGACCTCCCCGAGGCGACCGCCGCCCTTGCCCGCCGCATCCTTGCCGCCCAGCCGGCGATCGCGTTCGAGATCGAGGAGGCGCGGCGCATGACGCCCGGCGGCCTCAAGATCCGTCATCACGGCGACTTCCATCTCGGCCAGGTCCTGATGGCCGCCGAGGACGCCTACATCCTGGATTTCGAGGGCGAGCCGCGCCGCAGCCTCGATGAACGGCGGCGCAAGGCGCCCGCCGCGCGCGACGTCGCCGGTTTCCTGCGGTCGATCGATTACGCGGTGAGCGCCGCGCTCGACCGCGCGCCGAACCTCAAGCCCGAGGAGCGCGAACCACTTGCCGCGCAGGCGCGTTCGTGGGGCGAGTTGCTCGGCGCCGCCTACTGGGAGACCTACCGCGAGATGATCGGCGGTGTCGCGCTGTGGCCGGAGGATGATGCCGCGCAGCGCCGGCTGCTCGACCTGTTTCTCCTCGAGAAGGCGCTCTATGAGATCGAATACGAGCTCACCAATCGTCCCGCCTGGGCGGCGATCCCGATGGACGCCACGCTGCGGATTCTTTCGGCGCGCGGGGTGAGCGCATGACCACATTGCCAGCCGAAGCCCGCGACGTGATCGCGGCGCGCCATTCCGACCCGTTCCATTACCTCGGGCCACACCGTGAGAACGACCGCACCATCGTGCGCGTGTTCCTGCCCGAGGCGAGCGGGGTCGTGGCGCTGGCGCCGGACGGCGGCGTGCGCGAACTCGATTGTCTCGACGCCGCGGGCCTGTTCGCCGGCGCGGTCGACAGCGACCGCTACCGCCTGCGCGCCCGCTACGGCGAGCAGGAGATCGAGTTCGAGGACCCCTACCGCTTTCCGCCGGTGCTGTCCGATTTCGACCTCTACCTGCTCGGTGAGGGCAACCACCTGCGCCTCTACGAAAAGCTCGGCGCGCATCCGATGGCGATGGACGCGGTCGACGGCGTCGGCTTTGTCGTCTGGGCGCCGAACGCACGGCGCGTCAGCGTCGTCGGCGACTTCAACCTGTGGGACGGGCGCCGCCATGCCATGCGCGTCCGCGGCAACGGCTGGTGGGAGATCTTCGTCCCCGGCGCCAGGGCCGGCGACAAATACAAATACGAGATCGTCACCCGCAACGGCGCGCTGCTGCCGCTGAAATCCGACCCCTGCGCGGCGGCGGCCGAGATGCGGCCGTCGACCGCCTCGGTCGTCGTCGACGCCAAGACCCTGCCGCGGCCGAAGCCGGTGCGCGAGACCATCAATGCGCTCGACAAACCGATGTCGATCTACGAGGTGCATCTCGGCTCGTGGCGGCGCAAGGGCGACCGCGGCGAGTTCTGGCTCAACTACCGCGAACTTGCCGAGCAGCTTCCGGCCTACGCCGCCGACATGGGCTTCACCCACATTGAACTGCTGCCGATCGCCGAGCATCCCTTCGACGGCTCGTGGGGCTATCAGCCGACCGGGCTCTACGCGCCGACCAGCCGCTTCGGCACGCCGGAGGATTTCGTCGCGCTGATCGACGCGATCCACGACAAGGGCCTCGGCCTGCTGCTCGACTGGGTGCCGGGACACTTCCCCGACGACCCGCACGGCCTCGCGCGCTTCGACGGCACCGCGCTTTACGAGCATGACGACCCGCGCCAAGGCCGCCATCTCGACTGGGGCACGCTGATCTACAATTACGGGCGTGTCGAAGTGACCAACTTCCTCACCGCCAACGCGCTATTCTGGCTCGACCGCTACGGCATCGACGGCTTACGCGTCGATGCGGTCGCCTCGATGCTCTATCTCGACTACAGCCGCCCCTCCGGCGGCTGGGTGCCGAACAAGCAGGGCGGCCGCGAGAACATCGACGCCATCTCGTTCCTGCGACGGACGAACACCGAGCTGTTCCGCGAATTCCCGCACGCCACCACCGCGGCCGAAGAGTCGACCGCGTGGCCTATGGTGTCGCGCCCGGTTGACTGGGGCGGACTTGGATTCGGGTACAAATGGAACATGGGGTGGATGCACGACACCCTCGACTACATCTCCAAGGATCCGATCTACCGCCGCCATCATCACGGCAGCATCCTGTTCGGGCTGCACTACGCCTTTTCGGAGAATTTCATCTTGCCGCTGTCGCATGACGAGGTCGTGCACGGCAAACGCTCGATCTTCGGCCGCATGCCGGGCGACCCGTGGCAGCGCTTCGCAAATTTGCGCGCCTACTACGCCTTCATGTACGGCCATCCGGGCAAGAAGCTGATGTTCATGGGCTCGGAGTTCGCCCAGGACAACGAGTGGAACCACGACGTCAGCCTGCCGTGGCACCTGTTGCAGTCGGAGCCGCATGCCGGCGTGCAGCGGCTCATCCGCGACCTCAACCGCCTCTATCGCGACACGCCGGCGCTGCACGCGCTCGACTGCGACGCCGCCGGATTCGAATGGCTGATTGCCGACGATGCCAGCAACTCGACATTCGCCTGGCTGCGCAAGGGCAAGGCGGCGCACGAGCGCTGCGTCGTGGTGGTCAACTTTACACCGCAGGTGCTCAACGATTACCGCGTGCGCGTGCCGTTCGCCGGCCAATGGCGCGAGGCGCTCAATTCCGACGCCGGGCTTTATGGAGGCAGCAATGTGGGGAACGCCGGTGCGGTTTCCACTGTTGTGACACACCATGGTCCGGAGCTTCACATTGTCGTCCCACCCCTTGCTGCGGTCTTTTTCGTTCCCGCGGCCGAGTAATCACGTCGCCGCCGGCGCGCCGCATCCGCTCGGCGCCACCTGGGACGGGCGCGGCACCAATTTCGCGCTGTTCTCGGCCAATGCCACGAAAATCGAACTCTGCCTGTTCGACCGCGAGGGACGCCGCGAGACCGAGCGCGTCATGGTGCCGGAGCGGACCGACGACGTCTGGCACGTCTACCTTTCGCATGTGTCGCCGGGGCAGCTTTACGGCTACCGCGTGCACGGCCCTTACGCGCCGGAAGCCGGGCACCGCTTCAACCCGAACAAGCTGTTGATCGACCCCTACTCGAAGCGCCTGGCCGGCCACTTCTCCTGGACCGACGCGCATTTCGGCTATCGGACCGGCACCAAGCAGGCCGACCTCTCCTTCGACAAGCGCGATAACGCGCGCGCCATGCTCAAGTCCGTGGTGGTGGAGACCGCGCACAGCTGGTCGCACCAGAAGCGGCCGGCGATCGCGTGGGAAGACACCATCGTCTACGAGGCGCACGTCAAGGGACTGACGCAGCAGCGCGACGACATCCCCGACGCGATCCGCGGCAAATTCCGGGCGCTGTGCGAGCCGGGCGTGATCGCGCACCTGCGCAAGCTCGGCGTCACCGCGATCGAGCTCCTGCCGATCCACGCCTTCCTCGACGACCGCTATCTCGTCGACCGGGGCCTGCGCAATTACTGGGGCTACAACACCCTCTCCTTCTTCGCGCCGGAGGCGCGCTACGCCAGCGCCAACCCGCTCAACGAATTCCGCTCCACCGTTGCAGCGCTGCACGAGGCCGGCATCGAGGTTATCCTCGACGTCGTCTACAACCACACCTGCGAAGGCAATCAGTTGGGGCCGACTTTGTGCTACCGCGGCATCGACAACGCCTCATACTACTGGCTGCTGCCAGACCAGCCGCGCTACTACGACGACTTCACCGGCACCGGAAATTCGCTGAAGCTCGCGCATCCGCGCGTACTGCAGATGGTGATGGACTCGCTGCGATACTGGGTCGAGACCTTCCACGTCGACGGCTTCCGCTTCGATCTCGCCTCGACGCTCGGCCGCGAGCCGGCCTTCAACCGCAATGCGCCGTTCTTCGCCGCCGTGCAGCAGGACCCGGTGCTGCAGGGCGTGAAGATGATCGCCGAGCCGTGGGACGTCGGCCTCGGCGGCTATCAGGTCGGCGGCTTCCCGACCGGCTGGTCGGAGTGGAACGACGTCTACCGCAAGACCGCGCGCCGCTACTGGCGCGGCGAAGGCAATCTCATCGGCGACATGGCGCACGCGCTGACCGGCTCGGCCGCGCAGTTCCAGCACGACGGCCGCGGGCCGCGCTCGAGCATCAACCACGTCACGGTGCACGACGGCTTCACGCTCGCGGACCTCGTCAGCTACGAGCACAAGCACAACGAGGCCAACGGCGAAGACAACCGCGACGGCTCCGACGACAACGCCTCGACCAATTGCGGCGCCGAAGGCCCGACCGATGACGAAACCATTCTGACCCTGCGGCGGCAGTTGCGCCGCAACCAGCTCGTCACGCTGCTGCTGGCGCAGGGCGTGCCCCTCATTTTGGCGGGCGACGAGGTCAGCAACAGCAAGAACGGCAACAACAATACGTACTGCCAGGACAATCCGGCCGGCTGGATCGACTGGAGCAAGGCGGGCAGCGACGACGATCTGACCGACCTCGTCGGCATGCTGGCCGAAATGCGGCGGCGCTTTCCGCAGCTAAAGCCGCACCGCTGGCTCGAAGGCAAGAAGGCGGACGGCTCCTACGACGTGAAGTGGCTGACGCCCGCCGGCGCCGAGATGAGCGAGCAGGACTGGAATTTCCCGGACGGCCGCTTTCTCGCTTACGCCCTCGCCGGCGCCGGCGAGAGCGCCGCGCCGCTCTACATCGTGCTCAACGGCGCCGACGAGCCGATGGAGGTCACCCTGCCGGAATGGCCGGAGACCGGCCGCTGGATGCTGCTGATCGACACCGCGAACGGCGGCGAGGCCGACGGCAAGGCCGAACCGGTCGGCGCCAAGTGGACGGCGCGGCCGCGCTCCGTGCTCGTGTTCGCGGGCGCGCGATGAGCCGCTTCGGGCCGGCGCTGGACGATACCGGCGTCACCTTCCGCCTGTGGGCGCCGGCGGCGCGCAAGGCCGAGCTCCTGCTCGACCGCGCGATCGCGATGGAGAAACACGGCGAATGGTTCACGGCGCGCGTCGCCGGAGCCGGCGCGGGCACGCGCTACCGCTTCAGGATCGACGGCGACATCGAGATCGCCGATCCGGCCTCGCACTTCCAACCCGAGGACGTCCAGGGGCCGAGCGAGGTCGTCGATCACGCCTATGCGTGGAAATGCAAAGACTGGACGGGCCGCCCGTGGGAGGAGGCCGTCATCTCAGAGGCACACGCCGGCACCTTCACCCGCGAGGGCACCTTCCGCGCCATTATCGGCAAGCTCGACCATCTCGCCGCGACCGGCATCACCGCGCTCGAATTGATGCCGCTCGCCGATTTCCCCGGCCGCTGGAACTGGGGCTATGACGGCGTCCTGCTCTACGCGCCGGATTCCGCCTATGGGCGGCCGGAAGACCTGAAGGCGCTGATCGACGCGGCGCACGCCCGCGGGCTGATGGTGTTTCTCGACGTCGTCTACAATCACTTCGGCCCGGAAGGAAACTATCTTCACCGCATCGCGCCGCAGTTCTTCACCGACACGCACACGCCCTGGGGCGGCGCGATCAACTACGGGAACGACAACGTCCGCGCCTTCGCCATCGAGAATGCGCTGCACTGGCTCGATGACTACCGCTTCGACGGGCTCCGCCTCGACGCCGTCCACGCCATCGTCACGCGCGGCACGCCGGATATCCTGCACGACCTGAGCGCGGCCGCCGGAGCGCTGGCCGCGCGCACCGGCCGTCATATCCATCTCGTCCTGGAGAACGACGACAACAGCGCCGCTTTGCTCGATCCGCGCGAGGACCCGCCGGCCGGGCACTATCGCGCGCAGTGGAACGACGACTATCACCACGCCTGGCACGTGCTCATGACCGGCGAGGATGCCGGCTACTATCGCGACTACCAGGACGCGGCGGCGCGTATCGTCCGTGCCTTAAGCGAAGGCTTCGCGTACCAGGGGGAGCCCTCGCCGAACCGCAAGGGACGCCCGCGCGGCGAGCCGAGCGCGCATCTGCCGCCTTTGGCCTTCGTCGATTTCATTCAGAACCACGACCAGATCGGCAACCGGCCGAAGGGCGAGAGGCTGGCGGCGCTGGTCAAGCCGGCCGCGCTCGAGGCCGCGCTCGCGGTGCTGCTGTTGCAGCCGTCGCCGCCGCTCCTGTTCATGGGCGAGGAATGGGGCGCGGCCGAGCCGTTCCCCTTCTTCTGCGACTTCAAGGGCGAGCTGGCGCAGGCCGTGCGCGACGGCCGCAAAAAGGAGTTCGCCGAGGCTTACACCAAACACGGCGGCGCCGACATTCCCGACCCCCTGGCGGCGAAGACGCGTGACAGCGCCGTGCTCGATTGGGACGCGCCGGCAATGTCGCCGCACCGCGAGCGGCTGGCGAGGGTGACGGCGCTGCTCAAGGCGCGGCGCGAGCACGTCGTGCCGCTGGCGCGGCAAATGCGCGGCGGCGCTGAGGCGCGGATCGCCGGCGGAGTCCTCTCCGCCGGATGGCGCGTTGGTGCACGAAGTCTGCAGCTCCTCGCCAACCTGTCCGACGCAACCAGGCCCTGCCCCGATTTGCGCTGGGGCACTCCGATCTGGGGCGATGCACCGCCGACCGCGCTTCCACCCTGGTCCGTCTATGCGGCGATCGGAAGCGCGTGATGTCCTCCGCCACGCCGCTCGCCACCTACCGATTGCAGCTCACGAGGCACTTCACCTTCGATGACGCCGCCGATCTCGTCCCCTACCTCAAGCGGCTCGGCATCTCACACCTCTATGCCTCGCCGTTCCTGAAGGCGCGGCCCGGTTCGACCCACGGCTACGACATCGTCGACCACGACAAGCTCAATCCCGAACTCGGCGGTGAGGACGGCTTCCTCCGCCTCTCCGACGCGCTGAAGGCGCACGGCCTCGGCCTCATCCTCGATTTCGTGCCGAACCACATGGGCGTCGGCCACGCCGACAATCAATGGTGGCTCGACGTCCTCGAATGGGGCCAGAAGTCGCCGCACGCGCAGTCCTTCGACATCGACTGGGAGGGCTTGCCGTACCGGCGCCATCCCGGCGTGCTGCTGCCGATCCTCGGACGGCCTTACGGCGACGCCCTACAATCGGGTGAGATCGAACTCAAGTATGACGCCGAAACCGGCGGCTTCGCGCTCTGGTATTTCGACAACAAGCTGCCGGTCAATCCGCAGCGCTACAGCGAGATGCTGCGCACCATCGTCGGCACGGCCGCCGCGGCTGACGAACCGGCGGCGCACGAATTGATCGCGCTGGCGCATGCCTACCGCGATCCGAACAAGCCGCTTTATCGCGACGCGGCGGAGCTGAAGGCGCGGCTCGCCGGCATCCATGGCGCGGCGGACGTGATCGAGCGCGGGCTATCCGCCTATCGCGCAGGCAGCGAGACCGGCACGGCGGCGCTGCACCGCCTGCTCGAACGCCAGCATTATCGTCTCGCCTATTGGCGCGTCGCCTTCTCCGCCGTCAATTACCGGCGCTTCTTCGATATCAGCGACCTCGCCGGCATCCGCCCCGAGGACACGGCGACGTTCCGCGCCATGCACTCGGCGGTCGCGCGGCTGATCGCCGAGGACCGGCTGCAAGGCCTGCGCCTCGACCACATCGACGGCCTGCGCGACCCGGCGCAGTACTCGCGGCGGCTGGAGCGGCTGGTGCGCAAGCTCCGCCGCGAGGCCGGGCTGCCGGCGCAGTTCTATATCGTGGTCGAGAAGATTCTCGGCCTCGGCGAGCCGATGCCGCGCCTGCCCGGCGTCGCCGGCACCACCGGGTATGAATGGCTCAACGTCATCTCGCGCATCCTCGTCGATGGCGGCGGCCTGCCCGAGCTCGACCGCACCTGGCGCGCCTTCACCGGCGAGAGCGCCGGCCTCCCGGCGATGCTCGAGGCCGCGAAGCTCCGCGTCATCGACACGATGCTGGCGAGCGAGTTCACCGTGCTGACGCGCGCCCTCTCGCGCATCGCCGCCGGCCATTTCTCGACCCGCGATTTCACCATCGACCGCCTGCGCGCGGCGCTGCAGCTCTATGTCGTCGAATTTCCTGTCTACCGCACCTACATAACCGCCGCCGGCGCGTCCGAGGCGGATCGTACGATCATCGCCGACACCACCGCCCGCGCCCGCGCGCGCTGGACCGCGCCCGACCCCGACATCTTCGAATTCCTGCGCGACGCCATCTCGCTCGACCTCGCCGCCAGCCCCGGCACCAGCGCGCCGCGCGTGCGCAACTTCGCGCTGAAGCTGCAGCAGTTCACCGGGCCGTTGATGGCCAAGGCGCTCGAAGACACCACCTTTTACCGCCATCACCGGCTGCTGGCGCTCAACGAGGTCGGCGGCGACCCGGACGCGCCCGCACTCTCGCTGGCGGATTTCCACGAACTCCAGGCCGCGCGCGCGCAGACAGTCCCTGCGGGCCTCACAGCGACGGCCACCCATGATACCAAACGCGGCGAGGATGCCCGCGCGCGCATCCTCGCGCTGTCCGAAATCCCCGGCGAATGGCAGTCGGCCGTGCTCGACTGGGCGAGCCGCAACGCACGCCTCGCCGATTACGTTGGCGGCAAACGGCGTCCGGCCAAGTCCCACGAGTATATGCTCTACCAGGCGCTGATCGGCGCCTGGGAAGGCCATGCCGATGCCGTCTTCGCCGAACGCATGGAGGCCTACGCTCTTAAAGCTGCACGTGAGGGCAAGCAGGAGACGAGCTGGACCAATCCCGACGCCGATTACGAGGAGGCTTTGAAGCGCTTTCTACGCGCCCTGCTCGATCCCGCGACTTCATCGGGCTTTTTGGCGTCCTTCGCCGCATTTGCAGAGCGCACCGCGCTGCTCGGGGCACTGAACGGCCTGTCGCAACTGGCGCTGAAGGTGCTGCTGCCGGGCGTTCCCGACTTCTATCAGGGAACCGAACGCTGGGATTTCGCGCTAGTCGATCCCGACAACCGCCGCCCGGTCGATTTCGCCGCGCGGGCGCGGGTGCTCGATGCTCCCATGAAACCGCTCGCCGATCTGGCGCGCGGCTGGCGCGACGGCCGCATCAAGCAGGTGCTCACGCAGCGGCTTCTCAAGCTGCGTCAGGAGCATGATGAGGTTTTCCGCCACGGCGCATACCGACCGCTCGCGACCGGCGGCGATCATGCCGCGCACGTCATCGCCTTTGCCCGCGCCTGCCCGCGTGACGAGATCGTCGCCGTTATCGGCCGGCATTTCGCTCCGCTCACCGGCGGCGGTAGGCATTGGCCGTCCGGCTGGCACGGCACCATCGAATTACCAAAAAACGCGCGTTACCACCGCGCGCTCGGCGATGGCAAAGAAACCTTCTCCGGAAGCGTGGAACTTTCGAATTTGTTTTCTGAAATTCCGCTCGCGCTGTTGCGACGCGATTAAACGCAGGTTTTTCGCCCGTTCATCTCATTCATCCGGGAACTCCCGCGCCGCCAGTCCGTTGCCTCACCGGTACGTGAGCATTTGTTACCGTTCGGGGAGGCCGTTTCGTGGACATCGTTGTATCCAATCGGGTGGCGAAGCTGACGCCCGGTGGACCGATGATGGGCGGGCTCGCCTCCGCATTGCTGCCGGCCGTCCGCAAGTCGGGCGTCGTCTGGTTCGGTTCCAGCGGCAAGCTTCGCGCGAGCGCGACCGGCGCTACGCCCCTCGTCCAGCTCGAAGGTTATGGCCGCGGCACCATCGCCACCGTCGACCTGCCCGAGCAGCATTATTCCGGCTTCTACGAGGGCTTTGCCAATTCGGCGCTGTGGCCGCTGCTGCACGCGCGCCCCGACCTCGTGCGCGCCAGCACCCACGACTATGCCGCCTACACCGAGGTCAACGCCTTCATGGCGCGCACGCTCGCCTCGTTCGGCGGCAACGCGGCGACGTTCTGGATCCACGATTACCATTTCCTGCCGCTCGGCGCGGAGCTGCGCGAGCTCGGCATCGACCGCGAGATCGGCTTCTTCCTGCACACGCCGTGGCCGGGCCGGCGCATCATGGCGAAGCTGCCGCAATATCGCGACCTCGCGCACGCGATGCTTGCCTACGACCTGATCGGCTTCCAGACCGACCGCGACCGCGACAACTTCGCCGAATTGCTGCGCACCGACCTGCACCTTGCGAGCTCCGGCCTGACCTTCCGAACGCACCGCGGCACCTGCCGGCTCGCCACCTACCCCATCGGCATCGACGCGCGCCAGTTCGCCGCCAGCGCCGAGCAGTCCTATGCCGATCCGGAGGTGCGCCGTCTGCGCACCAGCCTCAACGGCGCCAAGCTGATGATCGGCGTCGATCGTCTCGATTACTCCAAGGGCCTCGTGCAGCGCATCCATGCTTTCGACCACCTGCTGACGCAGCACCCCGACCTCGCGCGCAAGGTGTCGATGCTGCAGATCGCGGTGCCGTCACGCTGCACCATCGACAGCTATCGCGACTTGCAGAGGGAAGTGGCGGAGCTCGTCGGCGTCGTCAACGGCCGCCACGGCGAAGTCGACTGGACGCCGCTGCGCTATCTCACCAAAGGCTACTGCCAGTCGACGCTCGCCGGCTTCTATCGCGCCTCGGCCGTCGCGCTGATCACGCCGCTCAATGACGGCATGAACCTGGTGGCCAAGGAATACGTCGCCGCGCAGAACCCGGACGATCCGGGCGTGCTGGTGCTGTCGCGCTATGCCGGCGCCGCGCAGGAACTCGACGCCGCCCTGCTCGTCGACCCGAAGGACATCGACGGGCTGGCCGCGCAGATCGCGATCGCGCTGGCGATGCCGCGCAGCGAACGCTGCGCGCGCTGGCGGCACATGCACGAGCGGCTCACGCGGCATTCGATCCACCGCTGGTTCGCCGGCTTCCTGCAAGACCTGAAATCGCCACGGCCGAACGTGCTGCCGCTCACCGGCACCGCGCCTGCCGCCGTCCGCGGCGCGCCGCGGGACCGGGCGCTGGCCGCGCAGTCCTGACATCATGCCGCCGATCGGCCATCGCCGCTGGGCCATCGCGGAGGGCTACATTCCCGGCCAGAGCCTGAGCCAGGAGGTGCAGCGCACGCGGCTCGACTCGCGCCATCCGAACATCGCCCTGATGTCGATCGTCGGCTACTACAAGGCGTGACTCCGTTCATGCCGGCACCGGCACGATGGCGACGATGCGACGCGTCTTCTTCTCGACCACGATGAACTGGCCGCCGACGACGAGATACTTGTCGTCCTTGAATGACGGCAGCGACTTCGCCAGCTGCGGCGGGATGTCGTGCAGCCCGGCGCCGGCCGGCACCGCGGCGCCGACGGTCAGTGCGAAATTCGCCGTGTCGCGCCGTTCATCGCCGTGCTGTGCCACGTATGACTTCACCGCGCCGATCTGGTCCGACGTGAGATTGACGTCGGCCGTCGACGAGCCGGTCAGCCGCTCGTTGCGGCCGACGGTGGTCGAATCGGTCGAGCGCGGCGTGGTCGTCGGGTCGGGCGGAGTCATCTGCGCCGTGACGCTCATGCCCTGCGTCTCGTTGCTCAGCGGCCCGTTGGCGGCGACGTTCGGCTTGCCGGACTGGCTGAAGCCCGGCACGAAGAGCCAGACGAGCAGGCCGATGCCGGCGGCGACCGCGACGATCGTCGACCAAACGTACAGCGCTCCCGTTCCGCGCTGTTCCTCACGCGGCGTCATGTCCTTGACCATGACAGCGCCTCCCTGTTCGCGCCGTGCCCACTGTCCCCGCGGAACCCTTGTCCTGCGAGGCAACCGCCGTGGCGACCGTAAGGTTCAGCCGCGGCACGGCGCACAATTCATGGGGAGGCGGCGCAAATGACCGGAACGGAGCGGGCGGCGCGCCGTTCATAGCCGTGAGACCAACTTCAAATGCGGAGGACGCACATGAGCCTGTTCGGCAAAGACATCGAGACCATGGACAACCTGTTCACCCACACGCTTCAGGATATCTATTACGCGGAGAAGCAGATCCTGAAGGCGCTGCCGGAGATGGAACAGAAGGCCAGCAACCCGCAGCTCAAGACCGCGTTCAGGTCGCACCTCGAGGAGACGAAGGGCCACGTCAAGCGGCTGGAGCAGGTGTTCAAGATGCAGGGCCAGGAGCCGAAAGGCGTCGATTGCCCGGCGATCGACGGCATCATCGAGGAGGCCAATGATGTTGCCTCCGACGTCGACGACAAGCAGGTGCTTGATGCGGCGCTCGCCGCGGCCGCGCAGGCAGTCGAGCATTACGAGATGTCGCGCTACGGAACCCTGGTTGCCTGGGCGAAGCAGCTCGGCCGCACCGACTGCGCGGGCATGCTGGAGGCGACGCTGAAGGAAGAGAAGGCCGCCGACATGAAGCTGACCAAGATCGCCGAGACCGAGCTGAACCGGCAGGCCGCGATCTGACGCAACGCAGACGGGACGGGGCCGCTCCCGCGCCGGGGGCGGCCCTTTTTTCATGGGGCGCACGTCACAAATGGAACCTTGCGCGGCGTCCGGACATTCGTCCCCGCCATGCCTGACGCTCCCTCCACCCGGCCGCCCGATCGACTGCTGCGGCAGATCGGCCTGCGCTACGTCACGGTCGACGAGCTGACCATCCGCCGCCGCCGCAACGGCGCGGGCTTCGTCTATCTCAACGGCGGCGGCCGCCCGCTGCGCGACAAGCGCATCCTCTTCAGGCTGAAGCGCCTTGCCGTGCCGCCCGCCTACGAGGACGTGCTCTACGCCGCCGATCCGCACGCGCATTTGCAGGCGATCGGCCGCGACGCCGCCGGCCGGGCGCAATACCGCTACCATGCCGACTGGGAGAAGGTGCGCGAGCTGCGCAAGGCGGGGCGCCTCGCGCGCCTGGCCGCGGCGCTGCCGAAGATCCGCGCCTGGGTGTCGCGCCATCTCGGTGACCGCGCGCCGAGCCGCGAGCGCGCCATCGCCGCAGTGATCGATCTCGTCGCGCTCACCGCGCTCCGCCCGGGCAGCGAGACATACGCGAAGGAGCATGGCACGCGCGGCGCCGCGACTTTGCTCAAATCCAATCTGCGCATTTCAGGCGACCGCGTGTCGCTGCGCTTCACCGGCAAGGGCGGCAAGGCGATCGAGAAGGAGCTGCGTTCGGCGAAGCTCGCGACGGCGCTGCGGCGGCTTGCGGCGCTGCCGGGGCCGCGCGTATTCCAGTATCGCAACCAGGACGGCGCCGTCCTGACCCTACGCCGGCGTGACGTCAACGCAGCGCTGCGCGAGATCGCCGGCCGCGCCGTGTCGCTGAAGGACTTCCGCACCATGATCGCCTGCTCGAACGCGCTCACACATCTTGCCGGGCTGGAGCCGAAGCCGAGCGAGCGCGGCCGCCGCCGCCAGCTCCTCGCCACGATGCGCGCGGTCGCCGCCGACCTCGCCAATACGCCGGCGGTGTGCCGCCGCAGCTACGTGCACGCCGCCGTGGTCGAGGCCTTCGAGAGCGGCGCCTTGCGGCGCGTCGGGCGTGGCCCCACTTCGGCCGCGAGCCGTGAACGCCTTCTGGTGAAGGTGCTGGCGCGCGTCGCGCCGTGAGCCTCAGTGCCGCCTGCGGGATTCCTCGGAGCTCACCGCGTCGCGGCCGACGATCTTGCTGAACATGCTGTCGGGATCGTAGACCAGCGCCAGCTTGCGCTTGTCGAACTCCTTGAAGAACTCGTCCCACGAGATCGGCACCAGGTGCTGGTGCTCCGAATGCGGCGCATCCGGAAACATCACGCGGACGATGCCGACGTCGTCCTTCACGTGCGTCCGGTCGACCGCGGCCGGCTTGCCGCCGTGGGCTTCCGCCCATTTCTTGATGGTCTTGTGATCGGTGGTCACCTCGGCCATATCCCTCTCCGCTGTCCAAATGCCGCCGCGCTGCCGGCGAGCCGCCGGTCGGCGCGGCAATCCATGCGGGGAACGCAGCTTCTTTACCTCCTGTTCCACCGCGATCGGACGCAACAAATGCAGGAACCATGACGCGCGGGCGGGATTGACCGGGCGAGCCCTGGCTCCTCCCCTCCCCTCAGGGTTCACATGAGACTTGAAGCCCCGGCCTTGGAGCCGGGGCTTTCTTTTGCGCCGCTCGTGGGAGCCGGCGCGGCGTTATGATGTTGTGAAAGGGATCGAGGTCACGACCGATGCCTGGCAAGCGCCTGCAATTCGACGACGAGACATGGGCCGCGCTCGACATGCTCGCGCGCGACCGCATGATGGATTTTCCGGAGCTCGCGGACGAGGCCTTCCGCGACCTTTTGAAGAAACACGGCCGCCCATCCAGCCTGAAGGAAGCGCTGCGGCGCAGCGCCGGTGAGACGGCCGAGGTGGTGCCGTTCCGGCGCAAGGGCGCCAAGAACAAAGGCGAGAAGAAGAAGACGCCGCGCAAGAAGCGGCATTGAAATCAGCTTGCCTTGCGGTGCCGGGCGCTCGACCGTGACGACTTCTTGGCCGTACGCCGGTGCGAAGTAGCGCGCCGCGAAGAGCGTCGCGCCGGGCCCTCCTTGCCGGCGCTGCGGCGCAAGGCCTCCATCAAATCGATGACCTTGGCCGGCTCGCGCTCCTTCGCGCGCTCGATCGGCTTGCCCTCCTGCTTGCGCTTGATCAGGTCGCGCAACGCATTCTCGTAGTGGTCCTCGAACTTGTCCGGCTTGAAGTGCCCGGCCTTGCTCTGGACGATGTGCGTCGCCAGCTCGAGCATATCTTTCGGCACCGTCTCGTCGGGGATGTCGTCGAAACAATCCTTCTCGTCGCGCACCTCGTATGGGTAGCGCAGCGTTACGCCCATCAGCCCGCTTCCGCGCGGCTCGAGCGCTATGACGTGCTCGCGATTGGTGAAGACGACACGGCCGAGCGCCACCATGCCCTCTTTCTTGATGGCCTCGCGAATGACGGCGAAGGCCTGCGCGCCGACCTCGCCGTCCGGCACGATATAATAGGGATCCTTCAGGTAAAGCTCATCGATCTCCTTGCCCGGCACGAATTGATCGATGTCGATCATACGCGTGGAGTCGATCTCGACCGCGTCGAGCTCGTCCGGCTCCATCTCGATGTAGTTGCCCTTGGAGACCTCGTAGCCCTTGACGATGTCGTCGGCGGCGACCTCGTCGCCGGTCTCGGCGTCGACCTTGACGTAACGGATGCGGTTTCCGGTGTCGCGGTTGAGCTGGTGGAAGCGCACCTTCTCGCGCTCCGAGGCGGCCGGGAAAAGCTGGATCGGACAGGAGACCAGCGACAGGCGCAGGTATCCCTTCCAGTACGCACGCGGTGCCATGATGCCCTCCGACGCAGAACCAACCGGACTCAAACGGCTGGCGGGGGCGCGTGTTCCCGCCGGGAACCGCCGCCGGGAATGGGACGGGACGGCGTGCAGGTCCAATCAGTGCCGGTGGGCGCGGATTTCGTCCCGCAGCACCTCGTAGCACTGGCAGCTGCGCTTCAGGAGGCCGGGCCGGTCGACGACGGTGATGGTGCCGCGCCGGTACTGGATCAGCCCGTCCTTCTGCAATTCCGACGCCGCGACCGAGACCGTCGGCCTGCGCACGCCGAGCATGTAAGAGAGGAATTCCTGCGTCAGCGCGATCTGGTTGCTCTCGATCAGGTCTTCCGATTGCAGCAGCCAGCGGCACAGCCGCCCCTCGAGCGAGTGCAGCGCGTGGCAGGCGGCGTTCTGCTGCGCCTGATTGAGGATGAACGCCTGGTAGCGATCGACCCGGTCGCGCAACTCAGGATTGACCTGGCAGAGCGAGCGGAATTGCGGCGCGCCGATCCGCAGCGCCCGGCCCTCGATCTGCACGATCGCCTGCGCGAAGGAGGTCAGATCGCCGACCGCGAGCCCGCCGACGAGACCCTCGCGGCCGACGACTCCGGTCTCGATCGACTCCCCCGACGGCGTTACCGCGAGCAGCGACACCATCCCGCTCAGCGGGAAGTAGACCTGCGACACCGGGCGCCCGGCCTCCTGCAGGATCAGGGATTGCGGAAGGTCGACCGGGGTCAGATGCGCCTCGAGGCTCGCCATCACGCCATCGGGCAAGCCACGCAAGATCAAATTGTCGCTCGGCAAGTGGTGACCTCGTCGCTCCCCAGGGCGGGGCGGAAGCGCGGCAGGCTGGTGGCGCGGAATTGCGCCGGTGCCGCAAGCCTCAGAGGTAAAAGAGATTCTGCGTTTGTGTCGGTCAGCTAGCGTACCGACCCCTCACCTTTCCGCGGGTCTAATTAATGGCCAGTCCGGCGTGGGGACCATTGTTTGTCAGAGCTCGACGCCGCGCGACGTCCCCATTGCAGTACCTGTGGCGTCGATATGTGGCTCGCCCGCGTCGGCGACGAGTCTGCGGGCGGCCACCGCCACGACCGGCTCGCCACCGCCGTCCAGCGCTCCCGGACAGCGCCCGCGCCGGCCGCGGCACGCCGGCGCAAGGCGCTTGACTCCGCCCCCTGCGGGCAGAAACTTTCCTCTCAAGTCCGGCGCCAAGTCCGGACGGGCGGCTAACCCCGCCGGGAGGAGTGCATCGCCATGAATTCCGGGCCGCCGCCGGGCGAGGCTTCCGTCGCGCACGGCGCGATCGTCGCGCAGAACGCGAGCAAGCTCTTCCTCGACGGCACCGTCGTCGCCTTCCGCCAGCTCAATCTCGCCGTCCGCAACCAGGAAATCCTCTGCATCGTCGGCCCGAGCGGCTGCGGCAAGACGACCTTCCTGCGTTGCATCGCCGGGCTGACCGAGATCAGCGAGGGCTTGCTCTCGGTCGCCGGCAAGCCGGTCAAAGGCCCGCCGGACGGCGTCGCCATGGTGTTCCAGCATTTCGGCCTGCTGCCGTGGAAGACGGTCTACGACAACGCAGCCTTCGGACTGGCGATGGCGGGCGCGCCGGCCGCGCACATCAAGGAGCGCGTCGCGCATTATCTCGAACTGGTCGGCCTTGCCGGCTTCGAGCGTCATTATCCCTACCAGCTCTCCGGCGGTATGCAGCAGCGCGTCGGCCTCGTGCGCGCGCTCGCAATCAATCCGTCGGTGCTGCTGATGGACGAGCCGTTCGCGGCGCTAGACGCGCAGACGCGCGAGATCCTGCAAGAAGAGCTGCTGCAGCTCATGCAGCGCCCGGACGAGCGCAAGACGATGGTGTTCATCACCCACTCGATCGACGAGGCGATTTTGCTCGGCGACCGCGTCGCGGTGATGTCGGCGCGGCCGGGCCGCATCAAGGAGATCGTCGAGGTGCCGTTCGCGCGGCCGCGCGACATCGAGGCAGTGCGCGCCGACCAGCGCTTCGCCGAATTGCGCGCGCATCTGTGGCGCCAGTTGCACACGGCGCGACCGAAGCGCGCCGGGCTTGCCGCGGCGGCCGCCTCATGAGCGTCGCGAGCAACCGCGCGGTCGCCGCCCTCGCGGCCGACGACGACAGCGCCGAACGCCAGCGCGCGCAGCAGGTTGCGGCGGCGGGACGGCGGCGCAAGCTTGCGATCAACCTCGCCATCCGCTTCGTCTCGGTCGTCTCGGTGCTGGTGCTGTGGGAAATCTTCGGCGCCAAGGTCGACCCCAGCCTGTTCACGACGCCGTCGAAGGTTTTCTACGCCGCGATCGACATGATCGGCAGCGGCGAATTGTGGTCGTATCTCGAGCCGAGCCTGGTCGTGCTGGCGATCGGGCTGGTGCTCGCCGCGGTGATCGGCATCGTGCTCGGCTTGGTGCTGGCGCGCTTCTGGGTGCTCGACGTCGCCTTCGGCGTCTACATCACCTTCCTCTATTCGCTGCCGAGCGTGGCGCTGGTGCCGCTGATCGTCTTGTGGGCCGGCTTCGACACCTTCGCCAAGGTCCTCATCCTGTTCCTGTTCGCGTTCTTCCCGATGGTGATCAACACCTATCAGGGCGTGAAGAACGTCGACCGCAAGCTGATCGAGGTCGGTCGCGCCTTCCGCTGCACCGAGCGCCAGCTCTGGGTCAACATAGTGCTGCCGGGCGCGCTGCCCTTCATCGTCACGGGCCTGCGGCTCGCGGTCGGCCGCGGCCTCATCGGCATGGTGCTCGCCGACCTCTACACGGCGATTTCCGGCATCGGCTATCTCATCGTCCGCACCGCCTCGACCTACGAGGTCGACAAGATGTTCGTGCCGATCGTCACGCTTGGCCTGCTCGGCGTGACGCTGACCGCGGGCTTGCGCGTGCTCGAAGTATGGGTGGCGCCGTGGACCGCGGCGAAAAACCAGGACTGACAACAAAACAGAACAACGCACAGGGAGGATTCATCATGACCAACCGTTTTGGATGGCGCGCCGGGATCGCCGGGGCCGCACTTGCCGGCGCCGGGCTGCTCTCGGCCAATGCCGCGCAGGCGGAATGCGCGGCAATGCGCAAGATCAGCATCGGCGTGTCGGTGTCGCCGCCGAACGTCGTGCACACGACACCCTACGTCGCCAGGGAGCTCGGCCTGTTCGCCAAGCACTGCATCGACGTCAACATCATCCAGTTCGACGGCGGCGGCTCGCCGGCTGCCAAGGCAGCCGCGGCGCAGGGCACGGCGCTCGTCTCGGTGCAGCCGGTCGCCATCGGTCACGGCGTCAAGGTCAAGCAGATCTGGACGCTCGCCCCGCGCATGCCGCAGTCCTACACGGTCGACAAAGACGTCAAGACCGCAGCCGACCTCAAGGGCAAGCGCCTCTCCGCCGCCGGCGGCGGCGTCGGCTCGTTCAACTGGATCATGGGCCGCGAGGTCCTCAAATCCGGCGGACTCAAGCCCGAGGACGCCAACTTCATCTCCGCCACCACAGCCGCGCGCCTGACCGGCCTGATCGCCGGGCAGATCGACGGCGTCTCGCTTCATCCGGAAGACGTCTACCTCGCCAAGAAAAAGAACGAGGGCCTGCACGTGCTGGTCCAGCTCGCCGAGCTGATGCCGGACTGGGTGTTCAACTCCTATGGCGGCCAGATCGCCTGGGTCGAGAAGGACCGCGCCACCATGGTCGACGCCGTGGCGGCGATGATCGAGGCCAACCGCGCCATTTATCGCGAGAAGGACAAGGTCATCCCGATAATGGTCAAGGCGACCGGCAAGCCGAAGGAAGCGGTCGAATACGCCTGGGACGTCGAGACGAAGAACTGCATCTGGTCGGTCAACGAGGGCTTCGACCCGAAGCGGACGCAGTGGTCGATCGACAACGACGTCGCCAACGGCTTCATCAAGGCCGACAGCAAGCCGTCGGTCGACCGTGTGTTCGACGAGAAGCTCGCCGCCGAGGCTGTCAAGGCCGCGGGCGGCCGTGTCACCATCGGAAAATGCAGCCTCTAGCGCGAAGCCGGCGGCGCGGTCATCATGCCGCGCCGTCAACCCTCCAGGATCGCGACCCATGAACGTCCAGACGCCCCGCAAGCCGCTCGGCCCGCAGCCGTGGGAGGTCGTGCGTACGAAGCTCGACCAGGCCCTGCCCTTCGCCAACATGCGCGGCACTCCCTACTACCACGACGCCGTCTGGGAGCAGTTCTCGGAGAAGGAATACGCCCGGCGCTACGCGGCGCTGCGCGACAAGATGAAGGAGCACAGACTCGACGCCGTCATCGCCGCCGGCGGCCCGAGCCACTGGAGCTTCGGCGCCGGCGTCCTCTGGCTCACCGGCCATGTCGAATGGCATGCGCTCGCCTCCTACGTGCTGGTGCCGCGCGACGGCGAGCCGACCATGATCTATTCGATGGGCGGCACGCACGCCGAAGCCGTGCGCCGCCACGTCGCGCCCGCCATCAAGGACGTGCGCCACAGCCGCAACGGCAAATACGCCGAGGTGATGGTCGAGCGGCTCAAGGAGCTCAAGCTCGAGCGCGGCCGCATCGGATTGATGGAGATCGACCCGCGGCACGAAGACTACATGCCGGTCAACCAGTACAACACGCTGCGCGCGGAGCTTCCGGACGCCGAGCTGGTCTTCACTAAGAACTTCCTGCACGACCTCGTCGTCATCCATTCCGCCGAGGAGCTCGACTGCGTGCGCAAGGCCGGCGTGCTGTGCGAGCGCGCGATGCAGGCAATGGTCGCGCGCGCCAAGCCCGGGGTGAAGGAATACGAGCTGCGCGCCGCGGCGGGCAGCGCCATCCTCGACGGCGGCGGCGACATCGACTTCCTCATCATCGGCTCGACGCCGATGGACAACCCGGCGATGGTGTTCGGTAACCCGCGCCCTTCGAGCCGCGTCCTGAAGAAGGGCGACATCGTCAACATGGAGCTTGCGGCCGGCTATCGCGGCTACACCGCGCAGGTCGGCTCACCGATCACGCTCGGCGAGCCGACCGAGATGGTGCGCAAGTTCTGGAACGAGATCACGTTGCCCGGCTACCACAAGATCGTCGCCGAGATTGCGCCCGGCCGGCCGGCCGAAGCCATGCGCGAGGCGGCGAAGTTCTTCCGCGATCACGGCGTGCAGTCGCGGCCGACGCAATGCCACGGCATCGACCTCGTCACCGACAATCCGCACGTCGCGGCCGAGCACGTGCGCGGCGTCGAGGGCGACATGATCCTCAAACCCGGCATGGTCATCATGGCCGAGCCGAACCCGATCACGGCGGACGGCCTGTTCGGCATCTTCCTCGGCCACACCTTCATCGTGAACGACAAGGGCCACGAGATCGTCGACAACTTCCCGCTCGAGATCGCGGTGGCCTGACTGGCCGCTGGCGGCGCGGCATCCACAGGCCGCGCGAACGGCCGCGCGATTGCACCCTTTGCTGGTATCCTCGACCCACAAGAATCACCGGCGATAAGCCGCCGGCGGATGGGATGGTGGGGGATCGGTGCATCTGCGGGGGTGTCACGCGTGGTTTTGCGCAGCGGGCCTGGCGTTGCTTGCCGCCGGCGCACCCGCGCGCGCCATGGAGGCGGGCCAGAGCCCCTACCTGAAGGGCTACACCGATTTCGGTATCGGCGTGCTGCCGCCGCCGGGTGTGGTGCTGCGCAACGACCTCTATTTCTACAGCGCCGCCGAGCACTCGCAGGTGCCGCAGGGCCAAGCCACCGCGCACCTTAAGACCGTGACCGACATTCTCGGCCTGACCGTGTCGACGCCTTATGAGTTCCTCGGCGCCCGCTACGCCTTCGCTGTGCGCGGCGCGTGGTCGTCTCTCAGCGCCGACCAGACCCTCGCCCCGCCGGCGCCGCGCCCGGCCGTCGCGCGCGACGGCCGCCTCGACGCCTTCAACGACGCAGTCATCAGCCCGCTGATCCTCGGCTGGCAGGCCGGCAACCTGCATTGGGTGTTCTCGGTGCCGGTGCGCCTGCCGGTCGGTGCCTACGACAAGAACCGCGTCGTCAACGCCGGGCGCAACGTCTATGCCCTCATGCCGGAGGTCAGCGTCACCTACCTCGATCCGAAATCGGGGTGGGAAGTCTCGGGCACCGCGCTTTACGCCATGAGCTCGAACAACACCGACACGAACTACAAGTCCGGCAACATCGTCCACATCGACGCCGCGGCCGGCAAGATGCTCACGCCGCGGTTCAAGCTCGGCGTCGCCGGCTATTACGCGCAGCAAATCAGCGACGACAGTGGCGCCGGCGCGATCTACGGCGCCCGCCGGCTGCGCATCCTCGGCGTCGGCCCGGTCGCGAGCTTCAGCTTCGTGGCGAACGGCGTACCGATGACGCTCGTCGCCAAGTACTATCGCGAGTTCGACGCGCAAAATACGACGCAGGGCGACGCCGGAATGCTGTCGCTGCGCACGCGCTTCTAGCGCGGCGCGCGCAACGGCGCGGACCGTTCCGCACCGCCTCGCCATCGATCCACCGCGTGAGGAAGGAAGTGGTGGGCGCACAAGGATTCGAACCTTGGACCCGCTGATTAAGAGACTGCGCAAACGTTAGTCTTTTCAAGGCCATTCCGACACTTGCTCCTTTTGTTCTCGCATTGAACAGAAAGGGGAATCTAGCTTTGTCGGAATATCCTGAAGAGCTCAAACTCTGCGATGTTGCGGATTGCATAGAGTACGGAGACACCGAACCGCCCCTCTCCCCGCACAGCGCCCCACCCGACGACGTTGATGCCCAGTTGGTTGCTCGGTGCTCCTCTCAGCCATTAAACGACACGGGCAACGGCCGGCGCTTGCTGTTGTATTTTGGGGACAAG
>DATNBL010000090.1:0-10448 GCA_035571935.1 Pseudolabrys sp. | reverse complement strand
CCCTCTCCACGAAACTATCCACCACACGCTTCTCCCCCGCCTTGTCGAAGCGGATCGTCAGCTTGTTGCCGTCGACGGCGGTGACGTTGCCGTTGCCGAATTTGAGGTGGAAGACACGGTCGCCGATGGCATAGGCGGAGGTGGTGCCGGTCGATTTGGCGATAAGTTCGCCTTCGATGGTCAAAGGCGCGCGGCGAGGGGCCTTTGCCCCCTCTCCCGACCGGGCTGCGCCCGGTCGACCTCTCCCCCCAGGGGAGAGGTGACCCGCGCCCGGGGCCGACTCTTCATCAAACTCCTCGCGCTGGTCGAAGACGCCATCGGGCGTATATCGCGGCTGACCATTTTCGCTGAACCCGCCTTTGCCCTTGCGCGCCTGGGCGCGCTGCCAGCCGGGCGTCGTGTAGCTCGAGCCGAACGCGCCCATCTCGTCGAAGCGGCTCGGGCCGTAGCCCGACATGCCGAAGCCGCCGGTGCCGCCGGCCGCCTCCTTCACCTCGACATGCTGCTCCGGCAATTCGTCAAGGAAGCGCGACGGCACGTTCGACGACCACAGGCCGTGGATGCGCCGGTTGGCGGCGAAATAGATCTTCGCCCGCTTGCGCGCGCGCGTGAGACCCACATGCGCCAGCCGCCGCTCTTCCTCCAGCCCGGCGCGGCCCTGGTCGTCCAGTGAGCGCTGGTGCGGAAACAGGCCTTCCTCCCAGCCGGGCAGGAACACGGTGTCGAATTCCAGCCCCTTGGCCGAATGCAGCGTCATGATGTTGACCGACTGCTCCTGCTCGCCGCGGTCGGTGTCCATCACCAGCGCGATGTGCTCGAGGAAGCCTTGCAGGTTCTCGAACTGCTCCATCGATTTGACCAGCTCTTTCAAATTCTCGAGCCGGCCGGCGGCGTCGGCGGAGCGGTCCTTCTGCCACATCTCGGTGTAGCCACTCTCGTCGAGCACGATCTCGGCCAGCTCCGTGTGCGGCAGGCGGTCCTTCTGCTCGCGCCAGCGCGCGAAGTTGTCCATCAGGGAGCGCAGCGCGCCGCGCGCTTTCGGCTTCATCTCGTCGGTGGCGGAGATGCGGTCGGCGGCGTCGGTCATCGGAATGCGCTGCCTGCGCGCATAGTCGTGCAGCATCTGCACGGTGGCGTCGCCCAGGCCGCGCTTCGGCGTGTTGACGATGCGCTCGAAGGCGAGGTCGTCGGCCGGTTGCGCGATCACGCGCAGATAGGCGAGCGCGTCGCGGATTTCGGCGCGCTCGTAAAAGCGGGGCCCGCCGATCACGCGATAGGGCAGGCCGAGCTGGATGAAGCGGTCCTCGAACTCGCGCATCTGGAACGAGGCGCGCACCAGAATGGCGATCTCGTCGAGCGGATGGTCCTCGCCGCGCTCGCGCGCCTCGCGCTGGAAGCCCTCGATCTCCTCGCCGACGGCGCGGGCCTCTTCCTCGGAGTCCCAGGCGCCGGTGACCTGCACCTTCTCGCCGTCCTCGTCCTCGGTGCGAAGGGTCTTGCCGAGCCGGCCTTCGTTGTGGGCGATCAACTGCGACGCGGCGGCGAGGATGTGGCCGGTGCTTCTGTAATTGCGCTCGAGGCGAATGACCTTCGCGCCCGGAAAGTCGTGCTCGAAGCGCAGGATGTTGTCGACCTCCGCGCCGCGCCAGCCGTAGATCGACTGGTCGTCGTCACCGACGCAGCAGATGTTTTTTTGCTCCCTCTCCCCGCCGACAACGCTGTCATGGCCGGGCTTGACCCGGCCATCCCGATCATCGGGCACAGTGCCCGCCTCATCGGGATCACCGGGACTCAGCGCTTCGCGCTGGCCCGGTGACGACAAGGAAAGGGCGGTGCTCGGCGCGTTCGCGCTCTGCGACAACAGCCGCAGCCACAAATACTGCGCCACGTTCGTGTCCTGGTACTCGTCCACCAGGATGAATTTGAACCGCCCCTGATACTGCCGCAGCACGTCGGGGTGCCCGCGGAACAGGCGGATGCATTCGAGCAGGAGATCGCCGAAGTCGGCGGCGTTGAGCGTCTTCAGCCGCTCCTGATAGGCGATGTAGAGCTTCTTGCCCTTGCCGTTGGCGAAGCTCGCCGCCTCGCCGGCCGGCACCTGGTCGGGCGTGAGCCCGCGGTTCTTCCAGCCGTCGATCAGCCCGGCCAGCACGCGCGCCGGCCAGCGCTTCTCGTCGAGCTTCTCGGCCTCCAGAAGCTGCTTCATCAGCCGGATCTGGTCGTCGACGTCGAGGATGGTGAAGTCGCTCTTCAGTCCCACCAGCTCGGCGTGGCGGCGCAGGATCTTGACGCCGATCGAGTGGAACGTGCCCATCCACGGCATGCCCTCGACCACCTGGCCGACCATGTGGCCGACGCGCTCCTTCATTTCGCGCGCCGCCTTGTTGGTGAAGGTGACGGCGAGGATCTGGCTCGGGTGCGCGCGGCCGAGGTTGAGGATGTGGGCGATGCGGGTGGTCAGGACGCGGGTCTTGCCGGTGCCGGCGCCGGCCAGCACGAGGACCGGCCCGTCGAGCGACTCGACCGCCTCGCGCTGCTCCAGATTGAGGTCGGTCAGGTAGGGCAGGTTGTTCGCGCGCGCGGCCATCGCACGCGCGGCGATGCCGCCGGTGGCGGCGGGGCGCGCTGGAACAGGCTCGTGACGCTTCGGTTCGGACATTGCGCTCGGAAAATGGGAGGAGGGCGCCCGCGGGGCGCCGCAACGATTCTGTCTAGGTCAAAGATGGCATTCGTGCGGGGCGATTTCGAGGTCCGGCGCCCGCCGCGGCCGGATTTTCCGAGGATTCAGCCGTTTTTCGGCGCGCCCAAGGTCTTCCACAGGCCCCGGGCGGCGGCCACGACCCGGTCGCCGACCTTCAGCTCGGCGTCCATGAAGATCACCGAGCGCGTCCGCCGCACGACCTTGCAGTGCGCCTCGACGAATTCGCCGATCTGCACCGCGTCGATGAACTGCATGTCGAGCTGCACGGTGGCCTGCGGCACGCGGCCGTTGGCGTACCAGCAGGTCATGCCCATCGAGCGGTCGGCAAAGCTCATGAGCATGCCGCCCTGCACCACGCCGCGGCGGTTGTGGTGCTTGTCGGCGGCCAGGAACGCATAGCGGAAGCTCTCGCCCCACGGCCGCACCCAGAACGGGCCGATGAGGCCGATGAAGCCGTCGTCCTGGTAGGGTTCCCAGCCGTGCGCGGCCGGGTCGAACGGGTCCGGCATCAGCGCTCCGGCATGGCGATGCACCGGCCCGCGCTCTCCGGCCGTGGCAGGCGCTCGTGCGCGGCTTTCATGGCCGCGAGCGAGCGCATCACGCTGTCGGGGAAGGGCGCGACTTTCTTGGCGGTCATATCGACGTGGAGAGTCATGTTTTCGGAGGTCGCCGAAATCCACCCATCGGTGGCGTGGAAGAGCTGCTCGAAATAGTGGATGCGCTTCTCGTCATAGGCGAGGAGCTGGAAGGTGACGCGGACCGGATCGCCTTCGTTGAGCTCGCGCAGGTAGCGGACGTGCACTTCGGCGGTGAAGGTCGAGTGCTTGTGGCGCTTGAGATAGTCGAGCCCGACGCCGATCAATTCGTAGGCTTCATCCACCGCGCGATCGAAGAGGACGTTGTAGTAGGCCATGTTGAGATGGCCGTTGTAATCGATCCAGGCCGGCTCGACCCGCATGATCGAGGAGACGAAGGGAGCAAAAAACAGGGTTTCCGGCCGGTCCAGCATTGCCAGCAAGCTAACTGAGCCGCTTTGGCCCGTAAACGGGGCCACCGCGACCACTATGCGATACGGGCGTTGGAGCGGTCCTTTACCGCGTTAACCAAACATTAAGGATACGCGCCCGCCGCCCGAGGCCCTTGGCTATCGTGGCCCCAATCAAGGGAGGCGGGGCCAATGTTGCCCAAACTGGTGCGGGGGCTGTTTCTCGTCGTGGTGATCACATTGGTCGCCGCCTACACCGTTGCCGCCGCCACCTCGAGCCCGCCGCCGACGGATCCGGGCGACTACGTCATCCAGTGGTGCTGACCGGACGTGCGCGGCGCGCTTGACCTGACCCCCTCCAGTCGCCAAACGTGATCCCTTGCGACCAGGGGATATGTGCAAATGGCAGGCGCGTCGGCAGTTCTCGGCACCTCCGGCATAGCCGCGCTGACCGCCGCCTTCGGCAACCGCGTCGTCACCTCGCAGGCGGTGCGCGAGCAGCACGGCAACACGCTGACCTGGCTGCCGAACGAGCCGCCGGACGCGGTCGTCTATCCGCAGTCGACCGAAGACGTGCAGAAGATCGTGCGCATCTGCGCGGAACACGGCCTGCCGGTCATCCCGTTCGGCGTCGGCACCTCGCTCGAAGGCCACGTCAATGCGCCGCAGGGCGGTGTGTCGATCGACTTCCGCGACATGAACAGGCTCGTCGTCGTGCACGCCGAGGACCTCGATTGCGTCGTCGAGCCCGGGATCACGCGCAAGACGCTCAACGAGCAACTGCGCGACTCTGGCTTGTTCTTCCCGATCGACCCCGGCGCCGACGCTTCCCTCGGCGGCATGGCCTCGACCCGCGCTTCCGGCACCAATGCCGTGCGCTATGGCACCATGAAGGACAACGTGCTGGCGCTGAAGGTCGTGCTGGCGAACGGCGAGGTGATCGACACCGCGCGGCGCGCGAAGAAGACATCCGCCGGCTACGATCTCACTCGGCTGATGGTCGGCGCCGAGGGCACGCTCGGCGTTATCACGCAACTGACGCTCAAGCTCTCCGGCATCCCCGAGGCGATCGCCGGCGGCACCTGCCCGTTTCCGTCGGTCGAGGCGTGCTGCAACACCGCCATCCTCACCATCCAGTCCGGCATCCCCATCGCGCGCATCGAATTGCTCGATGCGCTGCAGGTGCGCGCCATCAACCTCCACTCCAAGCTCGGCCTGGCCGAGACGCCGATGCTGTTCCTCGAATTCCACGGCACCGAGGCGTCCGTCGCCGAGCAGTCGAAGCGCTTCGGCGAGATCGCGGCCGAGTTCGGCGGCGGCCCGTTCACCTGGACGACGCGGCCGGAGGAGCGCACGCGGCTGTGGGAGGCGCGGCACAACGCCGCAATGGCGAATTTCTCGCTGCGGCCGGGCGCCTCGATGGTCGCGACCGACGTCTGCGTGCCGATCTCGCGGCTTGCCGACTGTGTGACGCAGACGCAAGCCGATATCGCCGAGAGCCGCATCGTCGCGCCGATCGTCGGTCATATCGGCGACGGCAACTTCCATCTGACGCTGCTCATCGACATGGACGACGCCGACGAGGTCAAGCGCGCCAAGGCGCTGTCGGAGCGGCTGGTCGAGCGGGCTCTGGCCATGGACGGCACCTGCACCGGCGAGCACGGCGTCGGCCAAGGCAAGATGAAGTACCTCCTGCGCGAGCATGGGCCCGCCGCGCTCGCGGCCATGGCGGCGATCAAGAAGGCGCTCGATCCGCAGAATCTGATGAATCCGGGAAAGATCGTCGCGCTGTGACGGGCGCGGGAGGCGCCGCCCGGCGCCGGCGGCGGTTCCGACACAGATTTGCCGCCAACGAACGCCAAATCTGGCCTAAAATCTCTTCCAGCGCGGACAGGTACGCGGCGGCCGCTGGCCCGCCGCCGGAGTAGACATTTGCAGACGACCCTTCTCGGCATCGGGATCGCGATCATCCTCGCGCTGGTCGCCGCGCTGGTCGGCCCGCTGCTCATCGACTGGAGCCATTACCGGCCGGTGATCGAGGCCGAGGCGAGCCGCGTGGTCGGCGCAAGCGTGCATGTCGGCGGCGCCATCGACGGGCGGCTTCTGCCGTCGCCGCGGCTGACCCTGCACGACGTCACCGTGGCGCAGGGCGCGCAGGCGATCCGCGCCGGCGAACTGACCATCCAGTTCGCGCTGACGCCGCTGATGCGCGGCGAATGGCAGGCGGAGGAGATGCGCGTGTCGCAGCCCGAGCTCACGCTCGGCGTCGACGCGGCCGGCCACATTCAGGCGCCGAGGATCGCCTTCGGATTTGAGCCCGATGCGCTGACGGTCGAACGGCTGCAGATCGAGGGCGGCAAGCTCATCCTCAAGGATGCGGCCAACGCGCAGACGCTGGCGCTCGACAACATCTTCTTCAACGGCCGCGCCCGCTCCCTGCTCGGGCCGTTCAACGGCAGCGGCAGCCTGACGGTCGCCGGCGACCATTATTCCGTCGACCTCAGCGCCGGGCGCTACAACGATAATGGCGTCAAGGTGCATCTCGGCATCCAGCCGACCAGCCACCCGTTCAGCATCGATACCGACGGGACGCTGTCGTTCGAGGACGGCACCCCGAAATTCGACGGCAATCTCGCACTCGGCCCGCCGCCTGGAATGGCGCGCGAGGCAAAGCCCTGGTCGGTGCGCGGCAAGCTCACCGCCGGCGCGCGGGCGGCGCTGCTGCAGAACCTGCAATTCGTCTACGGCAAGGAGAGCGAGGCGCTGAAGCTGACCGGCTCGGTGCGGCTCGACCTCGGCCGGGAGCCCTCGGTCAGCGCCGAGCTCAACACCGCGCGGCTCGACCTCGACCGGATGCTGTCGTCCGCCGACGGCGCACGGCCGGCGCCGGCGGACGCGTTGCGCGCACTGGCGCGATGGAGCGGCGGCGCCGCCTTCAGGTCGGCGCTGCCGATCCAGATCGGGCTCAGCGTCAACGAGGTCGTGCTCGGCGGCGCATCGCTGCAGAATGTCGGCGGCGACTTCAACAGCGTCGAGGGCGGCTGGAACCTGCAGAAGCTCGAATTCCGCGCGCCGGGCTTCAGCCAGGTGGCGCTGAGCGGCAAACTCGCGGTCAGGGACGACGGCGTCTCGTTCACAGGGCCGGCGGTGATCAACGCCACCGATCCGAAGCTTCTGTTTGCGTGGTGGCAAGGAGCGACGGCGCAGGCCGGCAATGACCTCAAGCCGGTCAGGCTGCGCGGCAACGTCACCTTCGGCACCGACCGGCTCGCCGTCGCGGCTTTGCAGGCGAGCTTCGACGGCAAGCGCGTGACCGGCGCGCTCACTTATACCTATGCGAACGGCGGCGTGCCGTCGAAGCTCGACGCTGCGCTCGCGGCCGACGACATCGATCTCGACACCGCCATCGCGCTCGGCAAGGCCATGGCGGCGGGCTCGCATGTCGAGGCCGCACAGGAGATCGCGCTCAAGGCCGACCTCAAGCACGCGACCTTCTCGGGCTTTTCCGCGCGCGACGCGAAGGCGGCCATCGCCTATGGCCGCGACGGCCTCCGGATCGAGAGCCTGTCGGTCGCCGATCTCGGCGGGGCGCGCTTCGCGGCCACGGGGCAGGTGCGCTTCGACAAGACCGCGCAGCGGGGCAGCCTCACGGCCGATCTTGCCGCGCCGGACATGAAGCCGGTGCTGGCGCTGCTCGCGCGGTTCGCGCCGAAGGCCGCCGATGCGCTCGCGCCGGCCGCGCAGCAGATGTCGCCGGCCGATCTGCACGCAACCTTTACGGTCTCCGACGGCGCTCCGCCGGGTGACGGCAAGCTGACGCTGGCCGGATCGCTGGGCAAGGCGCGGTTCTCGCTCGACGCTTCGGGCAAGGTCGATCTCAGTGCGCGCGCGCTCGGCGCGCTACGCGCCGAAGGAAAGCTCGACGCGCAGGACGGGCGGCTGATCGCCGCGATGCTGCATCTCGACCGTGCCTTCGCCATCGGCGACGGGCCGGGCAGCTTGCGCGTCGCGCTGTCCGGCTCGGCGCAGGGCAAGCTGCAAGTCGATGCCAACGTCAACGCGGCCGGGTTGGAAGCCGGCGCAAAAGGCACGGCGATTTTCGCCGGCAAGCCGGGCGCGGATCTCGAAGTGACCGTCGCGCGCGCCAATGCGGCGCCGTTACGCGCCGGCGTCGCGCTGCCGGTCGCCTACGCCAGCCGCGCCGTCCTGTCGGGCGACGACCTGACGCTGAGCAACATCCGCGCTTCGGTGGGCGCGAGCCGGTTGACCGGCAAGCTGACGCTCAAGCCCGGCGCGGTCACGCACGTCGCGGGCGAACTCGAAGCGGACACGGTCGACGCGCCGCCGGCGATCGCCGCCGCGATCGGCATGCCGCAGACGACGGCCGAGCCGCGCCGCGGCGCCTGGACCTGGTCGAGCGAGCCCTTCGCCGAAGGCCTGATCGGCGCGCTCGACGGCGAGGTGGCGCTGCGCGCGCATCGCGTCGATTTGACGCCGCGCCTTACCGCGCGCGAGGTGCATGCGACCTTGGCCTTTGCCCCCGGCGCCGCGGCCGCCAACGACGTCACTGGCACACTCGCCGGCGGCCAGCTCAAGGGCAAGATCGCGTTCACCCGCACGTCCGAGGGCGTGAGCGCCTCGCTGTCGGCCACGTTGGCGAAGGCCGACGCCGCCGCGCTGATCGCGTCCGGGGCGCGGCCGCCGCTCGGCGGCACGATTGGGCTCGACCTCAAGCTCGACGGCACGGGCTTGAGCCCGGCGGCGCTGGTCGGATCGCTCGCCGGCGCGGGCAAGGTGACGCTCGACAATGCGCAACTGGCCGGGCTGGACGCGCGGGCCTTCGACGCGGTGACGCGCGCCGTCGACCAGGGCGTGCCGATCGAGCCGGCGCGGATCAGCGAGGTGGTCGGCCGGGCGCTGGAGAGCGGACAATTGTCGGTCAAGCATGCCGAGGGCGAGCTGGCCGCCGGCGCCGGGCAATTGCGGCTGCGCACGATGAAGGCCACGGGCGACGCCGCCGACGTCACACTGTCCGGCGCGCTCGACCTGACGAGCGGCGCCCTCGACGGCCGGCTGGTGCTGTCCGGCGCCAACGAAGCCTCCGGCGCGCGGCCCGACATCTACATGGCGCTGAAGGGCACCGCGGAGGAGCCGGCGCGCAGCATCGACGTGTCGGCGCTCACCGGCTGGCTGACGTTGCGCTCTGTCGACAACGAGGCCAGGAAATTGAAAGCCGCGGAAGACGCGGCGGCCAAACAGCGCGCCGCCGAAGAGGCGGCCCGCAAGCGCGCGGCGGAAGAAGCGGTGGCGAAGGCGCGGGCCGCCGCGGCGCCGGTGTTCCCGCCGATGTCGCCGCCGCCGTTGTTGACGCCGGCCATGCCGGTGTTGTCGGGAACGCCGTCGCCGCTGGCGCCGCCATTACCGCCGCCGG
Source organism: Pseudolabrys sp. (assembly GCA_035571935.1). Taxonomy (GTDB): domain Bacteria; phylum Pseudomonadota; class Alphaproteobacteria; order Rhizobiales; family Xanthobacteraceae; genus Pseudolabrys. The sequence continues at coordinate 1,331 of DATNBL010000090.1, read as the reverse complement.
TGTCGGTCGAGGCGCTGCCGCAGCCGCCGGCGATGCGCTAGGCGCTTATTGCGCGGCGGCCTGGGTTCGCGCGGACCGGTAGTGGTCGAGCACGAACAGCCGGATCGCCGAGGACAGGTTGCCGCCGCCGTTGCGGCCGGTGTCGATCGAGGCCACCAGCTCGGACAGCGTCACGTCCTCGACGGCGGCGATCTCCTTCAGCCCCTGCCAGAACGCGTCCTCCAGGCTGACGCTGGTCTTGTGCCCGGCGATGACGATCGAGCGCTTGACGACGGGCGACTTCACTTGCCGTCCTCCCGCTCGAGCCGGCGCGCGTCGAGATCGCGCGCGGCCTTGCGCTCCTCCGCCTTGCGCAGTTCGCGCGCCGCCTTGGGCTGCCCATGCGACAGCCGGTTGGTTTCGGCCTCGCGCTCTTTCTTCTGCCGCTCGGCGCGGCGGCGGGCGTTTCTCAGGTTGATCAGGTCGGCCATTTGCATGATCCAGAATCCGCGGCCCGCGGGCGGCGGCACCAGTCGCATTATCGTTGAACTTGCCCCCCGGACAATCCGCGACGCGGTTCCCGGTGCGCACTCCGGTACAACCAACGCCGCGGTTGTGCATTCGGATCGTGCAATCACGCTTAGCGAAAGATTGACGCGGTCGCCGGATCAGCGCGGTTGCGTCATCTGCGCCGGCTGCACCAGGCGGTCGAATTCCTCAGCCGTGACATAGCCGAGGCGGACCGCTTCCTCGCGCAGGGTGGTGCCGTTGGCGTGGGCGGCCTTGGCGACTTTCGACGCATTATCATAACCAATTTTTGGGGAGAGCGCGGTGACCAGCATCAGCGAGCGTTCCAGCAACTCGGCGATGCGGCCTTCGTTGGCCTTGATGCCGGTGACGAGATGGTCGGTGAACGACACCGCCGCGTCGGCCATGAGGCGGATCGACTGGAGCATGCAGTGCGCCATTACCGGCTTGTACACGTTGAGCTCGAAATGGCCCTGGCTGCCGGCGACGGTGATTGTCGTGTGATTGCCGAACACCTGGCAGCACACCATGGTCAGCGCCTCCGCCTGCGTCGGGTTGGTCTTGCCCGGCATGATCGAGGAGCCGGGCTCGTTTTCCGGCAGCGACAGTTCGCCGAGACCCGAGCGCGGGCCGGAGCCGAGCAGGCGGATGTCGTTGGCGATCTTGAACAGCGCCGCCGCCGCGGCGTTGATCGCGCCGTGCACGTAGACATAGGCGTCGTGCGCGGCCATGTGCTCGAACTTGTTCTCCGCGGTGACGAAGGGGAGGCCGGTCAGGGCGGCGATGCGCGCCGCGAAACGCGCGGCGAACTCGGGCTTCGCGTT
>DATNBL010000089.1:0-169060 GCA_035571935.1 Pseudolabrys sp. | reverse complement strand
GGCTTGCCAAATCGGCCGTTTTGGCCCATGTGAGGGCCACCGCGAGCCGTTCAGGCCGAGCGCCTTGGGGAATGGTGTAACGGTAGCACAACAGACTCTGACTCTGTTTGTCTAGGTTCGAATCCTAGTTCCCCAGCCAATTGATATCATTGAAGAGTTTGTCCCCGGTGGTGCCGGGGCCATCCCTACATTTCGTGGGCGGTTGAACAAAAAGGTGCCGCTCGACGTGTTTTTATTGAACTTGCCATTCCCACGTGCAAAGGCGAGACGGTTGTCCTCGCTTTGAGCTCGAGTCTTGAAATGCCGTGGAATGAATCTTGGCGTCTGAAACTGCGTCGGCGCGTCCGAAAACCCTACAACGCGCTCTTCCATCGCGACTATTTCATTGCCGGGTACTTGGGCGCGAAGTTTCTTTTGGCCCCTCACGGGATCGGCACGCTGGAGATGTCGGCCGGGATATCGGAGCGACCGGAGCTGGAGCATTTCATGCACCGCTGCCGAGAACTCGAACCGGAATGCATTATCGACATTGGAGCCAACATCGGCATGTACTCTTGCATTGCTCTCAAAAATCGCTGCGTCCCCCGCGCGATACTGTTTGAGCCAGATATTCGCAACCGCGCACAACTCGCCGCCAATCTTTTGATGAACGATCTAATTGCGACCACCGAGGTCCATCCGATTGCTTTGGGCAATGTCGAGGGGTCGTTTCATCTTCTACCCGGCGCGGTCGATGGCGGCTTCTCCCGAATAGCCACCGCCGCAGAGCCCGGTTCCTACGAGGTGCCTGTTAGGCGGCTCGATGACATGATCTCAATCTCTGGCCGACGTCTTGCAATCAAGATCGACGTGGAGGGTTTTGAGCACCAAGTGATCGACGGCATGAGGTCCACGCTTTGCAACAACGAATGCCTCGTGCAAATTGAGTCCTTCAAATCGGAGCCACTAATCCGCGAACTCCAGTCGCTTGGCTACCGGCTCACGAACGACTTTATGCCGAACTTCGTTTTCGAAAACCGGAGCAAATAAGCTTCGGCGGGCACTCAGTTGCCGCCGCGCGCATTCGCGTAGAGCAGCGGCCGGGTGCGAAGCTGGTCCTGCGAGTGCGGCAGGACCGCCACCGAGACGGCAAGGCCGAGCGCCGACATCAGGCAGACCACCTGCAGATTGCTGTCCGCCCCGATGATTTCAACGATGCGAAAAATGTATTTCAGCAGCACGGTGTCACCCTCGAAACGGCCGCGCAGTCATAGGCGCAAGAGTCCATCGATACCAGTAATGTTCCGATAATTTAGAAGAATGACTGAAGATCAAATGCCATTAAATAAACAAATCTGTCCGGCCGCGCCCGGCCGCCGCCATTTTGAAATTCCGGGCAGAGCCGGTGGGCTAGTGCCCCTCCTCCCGGGGATAGAGGCTGACTACCGACGCCGCGTCCCATTCGGCGCGGCCTGAGGCGTTGAGCAGCCGGTAGAGCGTCAGCGCCTGCGACGCCATCGGCATGGCAAGGTGCTTGTCGCGCGCGGCCGCCTGCAGCATCTCGAGGTCCTTCAGCACCTGGCGGGCAAAGCCGCGCGGCTTGAAGTCGTCGGCCAGCATCTGCGGAAACACCGGGCCGAGCATGTTCGAGCCGGCGAAACCCGACTTGAGCGCGTCCGGAATTTTCGCGGCGTCGACACCGTAGGCCTGCGCCAGGCGTAGCGCCTCGGCGAGGACGCAGTAGTTCGTCAGCACAATGGTCTGGTTGACGAGCTTGGTCGCCTGGCCGGTGCCGATGCCGCCCATATGCGTGAACGTGCCGAGCTCGCGCATCAGCGGCGCGACCCTGGCGATGGCGGCCTCCGAGCCGCCGGCCATGATCGCCAGCGTGCCGGCCTTGGCCGCGCCCGGGCCGCCCGACACGGGCGCATCGATGAAATCCATGCCGCGGGCGGACAGCGCCGCGGCGACCCGCTGCGTCGCCTCGAGCTCGGTGGTCGAGACGTCGACGCAAGTCTTGCCCTTGATGTCGCGGGCGGCGGTGAAACCGCGCGGGCCGGTCGTGGCGTCCTCGACCGCGGCGGTGTTGATGACGCAGACGAGCGCAATGTCGGCGGCCTCGGCGACCTCGGCGGCGCTCTTCGCCGGCGTCACACCCCATCCGGCCGCGGCCGTCACCCTGGCCGCGTCGATGTCGAAACCGACGACGCGATGGCCCTTCTCGACCAACCGCCGCGTGAAGCCCTCGCCCATCAGGCCGAGACCGACAAATCCCACCGTGCTCACTGTCCTGAACTCCCCGTTCCGCGCCGCGCCGTTCCGTTGCTAGGCTCGCGGCCAGCCTAGCCGATGGACCCGCGCAATGACGACGACCGAGACGCCACGTCCCGACATCCCGATCATCGATCCCCACCAGCATTTCTGGGATCTCGGCCGCAACTATTACCCCTGGCTGTGCGATCCCGAGCCGAAACCGTTCCGCTACGGCGATTATGCGGCGCTGCGGCGCAACTACCTGCCGGCCGACTACCGGCGCGACACCGCCGGCTTTCGAATCGTGAAAACGGTTCACATGGAGGCGGAGTGGGACCGCGCCGATCCGGTCGCCGAGACGCGCTGGATCGAGACGGTGCAACGCGACCATGGCCTGCCGAGCGCGTGCATCGGTCATGCCGAGTTCGACCGCGTCGACATCGCCGAAGTGCTCGCCGGCCATGCGGCGAGCCCGCTCGTGCGCGGCATCCGACACAAGCCAAAAGCCGTGAACGATCCGCGCGATGCGCGGCGCGGCCCGCCCGGATCGATGGACGACCCGCGCTGGCGCGCGGGCTACGCGCTCATGGGACAGCACGGATTCTCCTACGACCTGCAGACGCCGTGGTGGCATCTCGACGCTGCGGCCGAACTCGCGCGTGATTTTCCCCGCACCGCACTCATCATCAATCACACCGGCCTGCCGGCCGACCGCAGCGCCGACGGACTTGCCGGCTGGCGCAACGCTTTGGCGAAGGTCGCCGCGCAACAGAATGTCTTCATTAAAATTTCCGGACTCGGGCGGCGCGGCGAGCCGTGGACCGCGGAGGCCAACGGGCCGGTCATCCGCGATACGATCGCGATCTTCGGCGCCGATCGCTGCATGTTCGCCAGCAATTACCCGGTCGACCGCCTCGCAGGGCCGTTCGAGACGATCTATGGCGGCTTCTTCGCCGCCGTCGCGGACCGGCCGGTCGCGGAACAGTTGCAATTATTCCACGACAACGCGCAACGCGTTTATCGTCTTTGACGCGTTGCAACATTCCGGTGAGTGAAACTCCGATCCATCGCACTCCGATAAAGTCAACACTACTGTCCATTTCACAAAAGGAAAGGCGCGCTGAGTCATCAACACCTTGGCCGCTGCACCCCTGCAAACCTCTGGCAAAGTGCAGAATTGTGGATCATCCTTGGCGATGGGGTTCATCCCAAAACGACAATCCACAAACGGGGATAGGGAAACGCCGTGGCTCAAACAATCGAAGCCTATGTCGGCAACGCCTTGGATGAGGCGAAGCTGTCAAATCTGCACTACAAGGTGATCGCGCTCATCGCCGCCGGCTACTTCTTCGACGTCATCGACCTGATCGTGCTCGGAGCGCTCATTCCCGACATGATCGGCAGCAAGTTCGCCACGCCCGCTGAAGCCGCATGGATCGGCAGCGCCACGGTGTTCGGCATGTTCATCGGCGGCGTCGCGCAAGGCGAGTTCAGCGATCGCTGGGGCCGCAAGACCGTATATCAATTCAACCTGCTGCTGTTCGGCGTCTTCACCATCCTCGGCGCGCTGTCGTCGACCGTGTGGATGCTGGTCGCCTGCCGCTTCATCGCCGGTCTTGGCCTCGGTGGCGAGCAGCCATTGGCCTTCGCCTACGCGGGCGAATACTCGCCCAAGCGCATCCGCGGCCGCATTCTGGCCTTCGTGCACTTCGTCGGTGGCGCGTGCGTGTGGCCGATCTCGACCCTGTTCACGCTCGCCTTCCGCGACATCATCGGCTGGCGCGGCGTGTGGATCGTGATCGGCATCGGCGCGCTGCTGGTGTGGATCTTCCGCTTCGCGCTGCCGGAATCGCCGCGCTTCCTCGCGACGCACGGCCGCGGCAACGAGGCCCTCGACGTGCTCGAGAGGCTGGGCCTCAAGCGGCCGACCGAGCCGCTTGCCACCGACGCGGCGAGCGACACCAAGAGTGACCCGTTCCGGCTGGTGTTCAGCCAGTTCCCGACACGCGTCATCGCCGGCATGATCTGCTTCTCGGCGTTCTTCGGCGTCGCCATCGGCCTCGGCGGCTGGCTGCCGAACATCATGCACGACAAGGGCTTCACCATCACCAAGTCGCTGACCTTCACGCTCGGCATGAACCTCGCCGTGCCGTGCGCCAGCCTCTTCATGATGTACGCGCTCGATAAATACGGCCGCAAGATCACGGCCGTGCTGTCGTTCATCGGCGCCGGCATCATGGCGATCGTGTTCGCCAATGTCGGCAACGACACCGAGCTGCTGATCGCCGGGTTCATCATGGTGTTCTTCATCCAGGTGTCCGGCAACTCGATGCAGATCTTCGCCTCGGAGGTGTTCCCGACCAATGCGCGCGCATCCGGCTTCGGCTGGGCGGCGGGCGTCGGGCGGCTCTCCACGGCGGGCATCTTCATCGCCATCCCGTGGATCCAGAAGGGATGGGGCCTCACCGCCGTGTTCGCCTGCATCGCCACGCTGCTCATCATCGCCGCCATCGGCGTGACGCAGATGGGCCCGGAGGCCCGCCAGAAGGGCCTCGACGAAGTCGCGCCGCCGACCGGCTGACCGCGGCTCTTGCAACCATCGGAGGCCCGGCGCCATATCGCGCCGGGCTTCGCGCTTTCACGCACAACGGACCCCTCACGTGGGCGATCACGAAGATCCGGCGGTGTCCGCCAAGGGCATCCGCCTTCTCGCGCGCGACGACCAGGGCGGCCGGCCGGACGGCGTCCAGGTCATGCTGCACAAGGGTCACGTCTTCGTCGGCCACATGTTCTCCGACGGCTTTTCGGTCATCGACGTGCGCGACCCCAAAAAGCCGAAGACGGTCGCCTTCGTGCCGGCGCCGAAGAACACCCGCTCGCACCACATCCAGATCGCCGGCGATGTGCTCCTCGCGGTCAACGGCCCGAACATCTGGGCCATGCAGCAATACGCCTCGCAGGCCGACTATTACGGCAAGTCGCTGATCGACGCCGTCACGACGGAGCAACCCTTCGCCGCCGGCGTGCGCGCCTTCGACGTGTCGAACCCGGCGTCTCCACGCGAGATCGGCTTCCTGCACATGCCCGGCTTCGGCGCGCACCGCTCGTGGTGGACCGGCGGCCGCTACGCCTATGTGTCGGTGCATTTCGAGGGCTTCATCGACCACGCACTCGCCATCGTCGACATGAGCGATCCGGCCAAGCCGCGGCTTGCCGGCCGCTGGTGGCTGCCCGGCATGAACCGCGCCGCCGGCGAGGAGAAGCCCGCCTCCTTCGGCAAGCGCACGGCCCTGCATCACCTCATCAGCGCCGGCAATCTCGGCTACGCCGCCTGGCGCGACGGCGGCTTCACGATGCACGATCTCTCCGACCCGGTGAACCCGAAGCTTTTAAGTCACCGCAACTACTCGCCGCCCTTCGGCGGCGGCGCGCACACGCCGCTGCCGTTGCCGGGGCGCAGTCTCCTTGTGCTCGCTGACGAAGCGACGTCCTCGAACTGCGCCAACGGACTTGCCTATACCTGGGTCATCGACGTGCGCGAGCCGTCGAACCCGGTGTCGATCGCGACACTGCCGACGCCGACCGACGAGGACTTCTGCGCCAAGGGCGCCAAGTTCGGCCCGCATAACCTGCACGAGAACCGGCCCGGCGCGTTCCAGAGCGAGGACCTGATCTTCGCCACCTATCATAATGCTGGACTGCGCGTGTACGACATCCGCGACGCATACGCGCCAAAGCAGGTCGCCTATTTCGTGCCGCCGCCGCCGGAGCGCATCGTCGACCAGCGGCCGAACCCGGCCAAGGTGGTCCAGTCCTGCGACGTCTATGTCGACACCAACGGCGTGATGTATCTCAGCGACACCAACGCCGGGCTCTATATCCTGCAATACGATGGAGTGACGTGACGTGACGGAAAAGTTCGGGCGCCTCGCCCTGCACATGTGGACGATCGACACGACGCCGCTCGCCACCGCGCTCGACGCGGCGAGAGAGGCGGGCTACGACGCGGTCGAATTGCGCCGTACCGACTTCAAGCGCTGCTTCGACGCCGGCATGAGCAACGCCCAGGTGCTCGACCTCATCAAGAAGAGCGGCATCAAGTGCGGCGTGCTCGGCGTCGAATACGGCTGGCTGTTCGCCACGGGCGAGGAGAGCGACCGGCTGTTCAAGGTATTCCACGAATCCTGCGAGAACGCGGTGGCGCTCGGCTGCGACACGCTGATGAGCGCGCCCGGCCAGGTGAACGGCACGATCCCGCAAGCGATCGAGTATTTGAAGCGCGCCGGCGACATCGCGGGCAAGTACGGCCTCAAGCTCGGCATCGAATTCAACTCGCAGCACGACGTGCTTAACTCGCTCGCCGTGCTGACGACGCTGATCGAAGGCGCGAATAGGCCGAATTGCGGCTACCTGATCGACGCCTATCACTTCACCCGCTCGGGCGCCGGCGGCCGCGGCTTCGAGAATGTCCCCGCCGACATGATCTTCTGCTTCCAGTACAGCGACCTGTCGCCGAACCCGGTTACCGGCGTGCGGCGGCCGACCGACCGCCTGCCGCCGGGCAAGGGCGTCGTGAAGTGGAAGGAGATGCTGGGTTTGCTCCACGAGAAGGGCTACACCGGCTACCTGAGCTACGAGGCGCCCAATCCCGAGCAATGGGCGCGCTCGCCCTACGACGTCGCGCGCGAAGGCGTCGAACTGACGAAGAAACTGTTGCGGGATTCGGTCCCGAGCTTTCAGGGTTGAGGATCAAACATGGCAGAAGAGCTTCCGCTGTTTCTCGGTCTGAACGACAAGACCGTCACCGACATCCCGAAGACGGTCGAGAAGCAGCGCCACATGACCAGCATCGCGCCGAAGGCGGCCAATCCCGGCCGCTGGGTCGAGATGCCACGGCTGCCGATCCCGACCGGCGAGCACGCCGTCATCGAGTGCCAGGGCAAGATCCACATCATCGCCGGCTACGCCAAGCATCGCGTCGATCAGCCCTTCCACCAGGTCTACGACTCCAGGACGAAGACGTGGTCGCTGAAGGCGCCCTTCCCGCACCCATGCAACCATGTGGCGGGCGTCTCGATCGGGTCGAAAATCTACACCTTCGGCGGTTTCGTCGAGCAGAACCGCTGCCCGCATTCGAAGTGCTTCGTCTATGACACGGCAACCGATACGTGGGCACCGATCGCGCCGATCTCGCGCCCGCGCGGCGCGATCTCCGCCATCGTGCTCGACGGAAAGATTCACTTGCTCGGCGGCCGCGACGTGCGCTCGGTCGAATGGCATGAGGTCTACGACCCCGACAGCAACAAATATTCGGATCGCGCCGCGATGCGCGGCTCGACCGGGACGCAGCCTTTCGTCGGCCAGCGCGACCACATGGGCGTGGCGGTGGTGGACGGAAAAATCCACGCCATCGCCGGGCGCATGGACTCCTACGACTTCAACACCGGCCTGAACGCCGTCTACGATCCCAAGACCGATGGCTGGTCGTTCCGCGCGCCGCTGCCGACGCCGCGCTCGGGGCCCTCCTGCGTCTACATCGGCGGCAAGATCGCCGTCTTCGGCGGCGAGGCGACCGGCCGCGTGTTCGGCACCAACGAACTCTACGACCCGAAGACCGACACCTGGGAAGCCGGCACACCGATGCCGATCCCGCGGCACGGCCTGCACGGCGCCACCGTCGCCGTCATCGGCAACATGGTGCACGTGCCCGGCGGCGGCCCAGTGCCCGGCGGTCAGGTGCAGGGCGCCTATCACGACGCCTTCACCTTCGACTGAGCGATCGCGCGCCGGGAATCGAAACGGCCGCCCGTGGGCGGCCGTTCGTGTTTGGGAATTGGCCTTGCCTACTCGGGGCGCAGGGTCAGCCCGGCGACGCCGACCGCGAGGTTGAGCCCTTCCTGCGCCTGGATCGACACCGGCTGCAACGTGATGGTGCGGTTCGAGCCGCCGATCAGCGCGTTGGCGCCGGCGCCGGCACCGATCGTCGCCTCGGCGGTGGCGCCTGCATATTGCCCGGCCAGCGCGAAGGGCCCGCCGCCGCGCGTCGGCGCGTAGACGATCCACAACATCTGTCCGCGCGTGGTCGCGCCGATGTCGAGGCCGAATTTCTCGATCGAGCCGCTGTAGGGCTCCATCGTGCCGCCGCCGTCGGGCGTGAACACGCAGCGCAGCGCCTTCTTCGATGTGATGACCAGCCCGATGCCGCCACCGACGTCGCAGTTCAACGCGCCGAGACGCACGCTCTGGGCGGACGCGACATCCGGTGTGAGGACCGCGGCAAGCAGCGCCGCCGCGGCGAAAGCGCTCGGGATGCGAAGCATAAAAGACCTCCGTCGGAAAAGGCGTGGCAAGCGTAGCCAATCCCTACTACCGCCGTCGACGGGCCGGTTTAATCTGGATCAAAGGTCAGGCGGCGCAGCGGGCCGGGATCTGCGCGGAGGTCGAGAGCGGGCTGGCCGCCGGCTCGCAGCCGTCCATGATCTTCTCCTGCGCCGGGACGGGCTCCTTGCCGACGCGGGTCACGGCGGGGGCGAACCTGTCGCTTTTGTGCGTGCGGTCGACCCACTGCACCATGCTGCCGGCCGGGGTCGCCGGACGCGCGCGCACGGCGAAACCCCAATCGAACTCCGACGCCGCCATGCCAACGGCAAGGCCGACAATCAGACCCGATACTGTGAGAACGAACCCGCGCATTCTGGCTCCGGCCGCCCGCGGGGATGGCGGGCGCAGCACACAAACGGCCAGCGGCCTTATTCCGTTCCGCCGCTCGCGAAAGGGTGAAAAAGGTCACCGTTGCGGCAGAATCTGGCTCGCCGGGATCGCGATCCGGCAGTGCAGGCCTTCGGGATCGAAGTCGAGGTCGACCTTGGCCTCGAGCGCCAGCGCCAGGTTGCGCTCGATCACCATGCTGCCGAAGCCCTTCTTGCGCCGCGTGCGCACGCGCGGCCCGAGCGCCTCGCGCCAGTCGAGGGTGAGCGCCTCGCCGTCGTCCGACGGCACGCGTTGCCAGGCGATCGACACTTTGCCGCCAGGAACCGATAGCGCGCCGAACCGCGCCGCATTGGCTGCAAGCTCGTGCAGCGCCAGACCGAGGTTCTGCGCCGCCTCCGGCTTCAAGGCCACCGCCGGCCCCTCGATCGCGATCTGGTTGCGGTCGCGGTCGATATAGGCGGCGAGCTGAGAATGGACGAGCTCCTGCAACGCGGCGCCGTACCAGCTTTCGCGCACCAGCAGGTCGTGAGACGCGGCAAGTGCCTGGAGACGGGCTCCGAACTGACCGAGGAACGCGTCGATCGAGCCGGCATGGCGCGCCGTCTGCCGCGCCATGGCCTGGATCACGGCCAAAAGATTCTTGGAGCGGTGCGTCAGCTCGCGCAGCAGAAGGCGCAAATGCGCCTCGCCCTCCTTGCGCTCGGTGACGTCGACTGCGGCGCCGCTGACGCCGACGATCTCTCCCGCGCCGTTGCGCAACGGCTCGACATGCAGGTCGTGCCAGCGCTTGCCGACGACGTCGTCGATGGCGATCTCGCCGCGCCGCGGCTGACCGCTGTCGAGCACCTCGCGCTTGAGGGCGGTGAGCGCCGCGCCGGCGGCGCCCGAGAAAATCTGCTCGTCGGTGCAGCCGACGATGTCGTCGATGGTGCGGCCGAGGATCGGACTGCTCAGCGAGGTGTAACGCAGCCCGCGGTCCTGCGTGTAAACGGTGACCCTCGAGCCGCGCAGCGCCGTCTCGTAGCGTTGCAGGCGCTCGTTGTCGGCGCGCAGCTTCGCATTCTCGCGGCGCAGCTGCTCCGTCTCGACCCGCTCGTCATTGTCGGCATTCGACTTCTGAATCAACACGCTCACCGGCGGGACCCGTCGTTGCGGCGGAGGCATCGCCCAAATTGCGAGCGACGCTTGGGCGGCTCCGATTTATATTGCCCGTGAACGGCTTAACGCCCTGAATGGCGATCCGTTGCACGCGCTCCCGCCCCTCCGGCCTTGCCGGCACGGCCTGCTTGTGAAAAAGCGGCGAGTGGCTTCGCCGCCGGTCGGTGCCGTCAGCTCGCGCGGCGCTCGCGGCGGCGTGCATTCCGCTCGAAGAACAGCGCCTGGGAAAGCACCGCCGACACCGTCGCCGGCTGGAACGGCTTGGCGATGAGGAAGGCGGGCTCCGGCCGCTCGCCGGTCAGGAAGCGCTCCGGATAAGCGGTGATGAAGATCACCGGCACCTCGAACGTGCGCAGCATCTCGTTGACCGCATCGAGGCCGGACGAACCGTCGGCGAGCTGAATATCGGCGAGAATGATGCCGGGGCGCTTCTGCCGGGCCAGCGCCACCGCTTCGCTGTGCGTGCGCGCCACGCCGAGCACGTGATGGCCGAGGCTTTCGACCAGGCCTTCGAGATCGAGCGCGATGAAGGTCTCGTCCTCGATGATGAGCACGTCGGTGGCGATCTCGGCGGCCAGTTCGCGACCGGATTCCTCGACGAGGTCGCGCAGGGTCGGGACATCGACGTCGAGCACCTTGGCGGCATCGTCTTCCGACAGGCCCTCGAGCGCGATGAGCAGGAAGGCCTGGCGCGGTTTCGGCGGAATCTGGGCCAGATGGCGCTCGACCGGCTGGTTGACGTCCGGGGCCGCCGGACGGCCGTTCAGCGCCACCGAATTCCATATGCGGGTGAAGAGCTTATAGAGCGCGATCCGGGTCGAGGCGCCGTCTTCGAGCACCTTGGGGTCCTGGATGACCGCTTCCAACGTGGCGGCGACGTAGGCGTCGCCCGAGGTCTGGCTCCCCGACAACGCCCGCGCATACCGGCGGAGATACGGAAGATGCTGCGCAACTGCTTGAGATGTCGGCAAAAATCCCTCCCGAATGCTGACGGGCCTTAAGGGGACCACGGTCAGCCCCCTCCCCCGAGAAAACCCTCTCGCCGGCACCAACGTGGACGCCCGCAAAAAGTTCCTTGGGCCTCAGGAACCATATGGCATGTCATGGGTTTTGAAAGCACACATGAGGGGGTCACCAGATGCCGATCGATTGGTGCGGTGAATGGTGCGGTTGGGGTCAGAACCAATGAACGAGCGCAAGCCCGTGGGACAAGAGAACGCGATGGAAGCCGCGGCGACCCGCAAGAAGGCCACGAACAAGCCGGCCAAACTCGGCCGCGACGTCCAAGCCCGGCTCGGACAGCAGTTGCGTGCGATGTACGACGAAGTCGTGAACCAGGGCGTTCCTGACCGGTTCAACGACCTGCTGGACCGCCTCGACAACAACGGCAGCAAGGACGGGCACTAATGGCAATGGACGAGTCAGTCCGCAAAGCCATCCTTGGCGCGGTGCCAAGCCTGCGCGCCTTTGCGATATCGTTGTGCGGCAACGTCGACCGCGCCGACGATCTCGTGCAGGAGACGTTGCTGCGCGCCCTTGCCAACATCGATTCCTTCCAGCCCGGCACCAACATGTCCGCTTGGCTGTTCACGATCCTGCGCAACCATTTCCGCTCGGAGTATCGCAAGCGCCGGCGCGAGGTCGAGGACAGCGACGGCCATTATGCCGAGACGCTGAAATCGCAGCCCGAGCAATACGGGCAGGTCGAGTATCGTGAATTCCGCGAGGCTCTGTCGCAGCTGCCGCAGGACCAGCGCGAGGCCCTCATCTTGGTCGGCGCTTCCGGCTTCTCCTACGAGGAAGCGGCCAACATCTGCGGCTGCGCCGTCGGCACCATCAAATCGCGCGTCAACCGCGCCCGCACCCGCCTTGCCGAACTCATGCACGTCAACAGCGCCGAGGATTTCGGCCCTGACGAGACCGTGCGCGCCGTGCTCGCCAGCGGCGAGTAGGCTTCTTCAATTCAGACCGGCAACAAAAAAGGCGGGCTCGAAGGCCCGCCTTTCTCATTTCGGCGTCCGATACGTCAGTCGCAGATACGACGGCGCACCGTCACGCGATGGCCATGATGCCAGCGCGTGGTCACAACCGTGCGGCAGCGCGCATAGTCGTAGTCGTGGCGCCAGTGGCGATGATGATGGTAGCCCGTGCCGACATAGACGCCGCTCGGGCCGGCGCCGACGACGACGCCCTGGGCGCTTGCGGCGCCGATCGAGCCGAACGCGGCGGCCGCCAGCACGGCGGTGGCGATAACGATCCGCTTCATGTGTTACCTCCTGATCTGCATGATGGATCGAAGAGATAACTCCGAAGCTATTGACGTCGTTCCGCGAAAGCCGTCCGCGGCGGCCCGCATTGACGGCGGCCCGTCGCTGCCGCACCTTGCGCGCCCGCCCCGAACCAGCCGCTCCCGCCCATGCAAAACACCCAGGTCTGTCTCGCCTCGCGCCCCGGCGGCATTCCGCAGGCTGAGAACTTCGCCATCCGGCAGTCCGCGGTGCCGGATCTGCGCGACGGGCAAATCCTGGTTCGCAACGACTTCCTCTCGGTCGAGCCTGCGATGCGCGGCTGGGTCAGCGCGGTCGCCAATTATTCGACGCCGGTCGGCATCGGCGAGGTGATGCGCTCCTTCGCCGCCGGCGAGGTCGTCGCCTCGAAGCATCCTCAGTACGCCGTGGGCGACAAGGTCATGGGCATGCTCGGCTGGCAGGATTACGCCGTCGCCGAGCCGGCCGCGATCACGCGCAAGGTGCGGGAAACGGACCTGCCGCTGTCGCTGTCGCTCGGCGCGCTCGGCCTCAACGGCATCACCGCCTATTTCGGCCTCATCGATCTCGGCCGGCCGAAGCCCGGCGATACGGTCGTAGTCTCGACCGCGGCCGGCGCGGTCGGCTCCGCCGTCGGGCAGATCGCGAAGCTTTTCGGCTGCCGCACGGTCGGCATCGCCGGCGGCGCGGCCAAGTGCAAGTCGTGTGTAGAGACATTCGGCTACGACGCGGCGATCGACTACAAGGCGCCAGACTTCAAGGACCGGATCGCGGCCGCGACGCCGAACGGCGTCGACGTCTATTTCGACAACACCGCCGGCGCGATCAGCGACACGGTGATGACGCGGCTCGCCACCGGCGCGCGCATCGTCATCTGCGGCACCGCGTCGGTCGCGAGCTGGGATCCGCCGCCGATGGGCCCGCGCGTCGAGCGCCACATCCTGGTCAAGCGCGCGACCATGTCCGGGCTGCTGATCTTCGATTACGCCCACCGTTACGAGGAAGCGGTCGCGCGCCTGGCCGCCTGGGTGCGCGCCGGCAAACTCGCTTATCGTGAAGACATTCTCGACGGCATCGAGGCGTGCCCCGGCGCGATTGCCGCGCTCTATCGCGGCGAGAACAGCGGCAAGCTGCTGGTGCGGCTCAAGCATGGCTGACCGCGCGGACGCGCGGTTCCACCGGCAGATTAGGACCGTTCCGATCAAGCCGCTAAAGCGCTGAAGACGCGCCGAATTCGCTGCCGCCGGCCGGGCGTGCACTCTTTGTAGCTATTCCAAGGTATTGATCTTATTGCACTTTCTGTTTGACCGCCCACTTGTCTTAGCGCAAAGGAATGCCACTTATTCTCACCTAGACACACCGTACGCGATGCGTGTTCTCGAACCGTCCATGAGCGAGGTCGTCCAAATGGCGCTGGGCCTGGCGCACCGCGGCTTCCGAGGCCACATCACCGGCATCGCGGTCGGCGGCGACACGTCCGACCTGCCAGCCGGCGAACTGGAGCGGCGCCTGCTCGAACTCGGCTTCACCGAGGGCGCCGAGGTCGAGATCCTGCACGAGGGCCTTTTCGGGCGCGACCCGATCGCCGTGCGCGTCAACGACGCCACCGTCGCCATCCGCCGCCGCGAGGCCATGGCGATTCTCGTGAGCTGAGATGAGCGTCGTCGCCCAGTCGGATCCGCTGCACTTCGCGCTGATCGGCACGCCGAACAGCGGTAAGACCGCCCTCTTCAACGCGCTGACCGGCAGCCGCCAGAAAGTCGCCAACTATCCCGGCGTCACCGTCGAGCGAAAGAGCGGCATGCTGCACACGCCCGGCGGCCGCAGCGTCAACCTGATCGACCTGCCCGGCACCTATTCGCTGCGCGCGCGCTCGCCCGACGAAGAGGTGACGCGCGATTTCGTGCTCGGCCGCTTCAAGGCCGAAGCGGCCCCCGACCTGCTCCTATGCGTCGCCGACTCCACCAACCTCCGGCTGGCGCTGCGGCTGGTGCTCGAATTGAAGCGCGTCGGCCGCCCCCTGCTGCTCGTGCTCAACATGATCGACATCGCGCGGCGGCGCGGCATCGACATCGACCTCGACCGGCTCTCGGCCGAGCTCGGCGTGCCGGCGATCACCGCGGCGGCGGTGCGGCGCGGCGGCACCGACGACCTGATGCGCCGCCTCGACGAGCTTGCCGCCACGAGCGAGACGTCGAGCACGCCCGCGCAGTGGCAGGCGCCGGCCGCGGCCGAGTTGCGCGCGGCGCAACGTGAGGCCGACCGCATCATCGCCGCCGCGGTGAAGACCCCTGCCTCGCCCGATACGCTCACGAGCCGGCTCGACGCGGTGCTGCTGCATCCGGTCGCCGGCCTCGTCATATTGCTCGCGATCCTGTTCGTGATGTTCCAGGCGGTGTTCACCTGGGCAAAGCCTCTGATGGACCTGATCACCGCCGGCTTCGACGCCCTCGGCGCGTTCTCGCACACGATGCTGCCGGACGGGTTGTTGCAGAGCTTCGTCGAGAACGGCGTCATCTCCGGCGTCGGCAGCGTCATCGTGTTCCTGCCGCAGATCCTGATCCTGTTCCTTTTCATCCTGCTGCTGGAAGATCTCGGCTACATGGCACGCGCGGCCTTCCTGATGGACCGCATCATGGGCGGCGCCGGGCTGCACGGCCGCGCCTTCATTCCCCTCCTCTCGAGCTTTGCCTGCGCCATCCCCGGCATCATGGCGACGCGAGTGATCGACAATCCGCGCGACCGCCTGACCACCATTCTTGTCGCGCCGCTGATGACCTGCTCGGTGCGCATTCCGGTCTATACGCTCATCATCTCCGCCTTCATCCCCGACCGGACCATCTGGGGCTTCGCCAGTTTGCAGGGCGTCGTCATGTTCGGCCTCTACGCTGCCGGCATCGTCAGCGCGCTCGGCGTTTCGGCGCTCGCCAAGTTCATGTTCTGGCGCGAGAGTCCGACGCCGCCGTTCATGCTCGAACTGCCGGACTACAAGTTACCGCGGCCGCGCAGCGTGCTGATGGGCGTCTATACCCGCGCCAGAATGTTCCTGCACCGCGCCGGCACGACCATCTTCTCGATGATGGTCTTGATCTGGTTTTTGGCCTCGTTCCCGCGGCCGCCCGCTGGCGCCACGGGTCCCGCGATCGACTACAGCCTCGCCGCCCTGATCGGCCACGCCATGGAGCCGATCACCAGTGCCATCGGCTTCAACTGGCAGATCAACGTCGCTCTCATCCCCGGCATGGCGGCGCGCGAGGTCGCGGTCGCGGCGCTCGGCACCGTGTACGCCATCGAGGGCGGCAAGGAGAATGCGGCGCAGATCGGCCAGGCGCTGGCGCAGCACTGGTCGCTGGCGACCGCGCTCGCGGTGCTCGCCTGGTACATCTTCGCACCGCAATGCGCCTCGACGCTGGCGGTGATCAGGCGCGAGACCGGAAGCTGGAAGTGGATGGCGGTGACCTTCGGCTACATGCTGGCGCTCGCCTATGCCGCCGCCTTCGTCACCTATCACACGGCCGCCTTGCTCGGCGGATGAGGCTCAGCGCGCGTGCGGCGGATGCCGCACCGGCCCCGGCAGCGCGCGTTCGGCTTCCGCGATGAGCGCGCGCTCGTGGCGGCGCACGAAGATAAACCCGGCAATCGCGATCGCCACGACCGCGGCAAACAGGCAGATGCCGATCGGCGCCGCGAATTTGTGGATTTGATGGCCGAACAGGTAGGCGCCGAAGCCCATTGCGACGGCCCAGATGACGCCGCCGAGCGTGTTGAAGACCAGGAAGCGGTGCCAGTTCATGCGGTTGGCGCCGGCAAGCAGCGCCGCGAAGGCGCGTATCGCGGCAATGAAGCGCGCGAAGAACACGACCTTGCCGCCGTGGCGCAGGAACAGGTATTGCCCGAGCTTGAGCCGCGGCTCAGTCAGGCCGATGCGGGGGCCGTAGCGGTGCAGGAGCGGCCAGCCGAGGCCGCGGCCGATCCAGAAGCCGGCCGTGTCGCCGGCGACCGCGCCGGCGGCCGCGGCGAGGATGACAAGACCGATGTCGAGGTGGTGAGTGGCGCCAGCGAACGTCGCGGCCGCGATCAGGGTCGTCTCGCCGGGCAGAGGGACGCCGAGGCTTTCCAGGCCGACGATGCCGCCCACCGCGACGTATCCATATGTACCGATCAAGTGCGCCGGGTCGACATGCATCACCGGGACTTTCCGCCCACTCTTCAAGATCAAGCAGGCGCGTGCCGCCAGCGTTCCGCTCATCAATAGTCGGGCCGTGGACGCAATAATAGGGGCGCGGCAGCCTTCCTGTCCGGAACGTGACACATGGGTCCGCGTTGGGCTGGCAGCGGGCGCCAGCTCAGTGAACGCGCAGTTCGTCCTGAGCGGGTGGCCGCACCGGCTGAACGGGCCTTTTAAGGCCGAGTTGCACCGCCTTGCCGCGGATGGCCGACTGCGAACGGCGGAACCGCAGCGCGAGCTTGCGGACAGGCACGCCTTCGCCCCACAGCTTGCGCAAGCTGGCGATGTCGTCGTCGCTCCAGGGTCGGGACAATAAGATACGGCTCATGACGTCTCGATTGATCAATGGTCGGCCTCGCCGCCTGCGGCGAGTGGGGACCGATTTTGCGTCCCCCACATGCGGGAACTCGCAAGATCGTTTGTTTGTTCCGGCGCCCATCCCGTTTGGGCCAGATAGCGCGGTGACGCTGTACCGCTCTGCCCTACCCCGGTCTGTCGAACAAACGCCGCAGCGCCTCGCGGCTCGTCATGACCGCGAACACCTCACGCGCCGACAACGACGAAATCGCCTCGCCGCGGCTGTCGGCATCCCCGATGCGCAAAAGCGCCACCGCCAGATGCACATCGACGTCGCCCTTGCGCCGGCCCGGCACGTCCTCAAGCATCGCCTCGTGCGCCGCGCGCAGGTCCCGGTCTTCGGCGAGGCGCGCAAGCGGGTGTTCGTCCGCCGGTTCGGGCCGCGCCACCGCGAGCGCATTGGCGCGCGCGAGGATCGGCGGCGGCTCGCGTTCCTCCGGCGTCAGCAGCAGGCCGGCGGCGCGTAACGCGCGCCCGACCGAGGCACGCGCCGTCCAAGCCGCGATCGGGATCGCCAGCAACAGGCCGGCAACCACCGGCGACATCCACAACAGCAGCGGCGCCGACACGGCGTAGGCGCTCAAGGCCAGCGCAGCGCCGAGCATGGTCGGGAGGGCATAGGCGCGCGCGAACTCGCCGCGCGCGAAGCCGCCGCCGTCGCGGCGCTGCGCCGACCAGCCGGCGTCGCGGCCGAGCAGGATGTCGATCACCGCGCACGACTGCATCAGCATCATCACCGGCGCGATCAGCGCCGAGATGACGATCTCGATGATGACGCTGAGAAAGCCTCGCAGCATGCCGCCCATGCCGCGACGATCGCGGCGGCGCGCCAGCATCGTCACCCAGCCGAACAGCTTGGGCAGGATCAAGAGCGCCATCGTGCCGCCGAACACGTAAGCCGCGCGGATCGGGTCCTGCATCGGCCATTGCGGAAACAAGGTCGCGCCGCGCGGGAAATAGTCGGGCGGGATGAACTCGGATTGCAGCGAGATCAGGATGCCGACCAGAAGAAAGAGGAGCCACATCGGCGCGGTGATGTAGGAGCCGATGCCCTGCAACAGATGCAGGCGCGACACCCAGTGCAGACCGCGCGCCGGCACGACCGCGGCGTGCTGGAGGTTGCCCTGGCACCAGCGGCGGTCGCGGATCGCGTAGTCGGTCAAGCTCGGCGGGCATTCCTCGTACGAGCCGCCGAGGTCGGGCGCCATGTGCACGCCCCACCCCGCGCGGCGCATCAAAGCCGCCTCGATGAAGTCGTGGCTGAGGATGTGGCCGCCGAACGGCTTGCCGCCTTTCAGGAGCGGCAGGCCGGCGTGATCGGCGAAGGCGCGGATGCGGATGATGGCGTTGTGGCCCCAGTAATTGCCCTCGGCGCCGTGCCACCAGGCGATGCCGCGCGCGATCAGCGGACCGTAGACGCGGCCGGCGAACTGCTGCAGCCGCGCGAACAACGTGTTGCCGTTGAGAAGTTGCGGCAGGGTTTGAATCAGGCCGACCTTCGGATGCCGCTCCATCGCCGCGGCGAGGCGGACGATGGTGCAGCCCTCCATCAGGCTGTCGGCGTCGAGCACGATCATGTGCTCATAGGCGCCGCCGAAGCGCGTCACCCATTCGCCGACATTGCCGGCCTTGCGCGCGATATTCTTGATGCGATGCCGGTAGTAGAGGCCTTGCGCGCAGGCTTCCTCGCGCAGGCGGACGTAGGCCTCCTCCTCCGCCAGCCAGATCGTCGGGTCGGTGGTGTCGCTGAGGATGAAGACGTCGAAATGCGCAAGCCGGCCGGTCTCGCGAACGGACTCGTAGATCGCCTGCAATCGCGCCAGCACGCGGTGCGGGTCCTCGTTGTAGGTCGGCAGCAAGAGCGCCGTGCGGCTTGTCAGCTCCGGCAGCGGCGCGGCAGGCTCGATGCCGAGCGTGCGGGCGGGGCCCGCGAGGCTGACCGCGAAGCCGATCAGCGCAGAGACGAAGGACAGCGCGATCCAGGCAAACAGCGCCACGAACAGTACCAGCACCGCGGTTTCCAGAAGCGTCAGCCCGCCGACCTTCAACACCTCGTACATCTCGTAGGCGGCGGCTGCGGTCATGGCGATCGAGGCGGCGAACACCAGGAAGCGCCTGAGCGGCACGGTGCGCGGGCCGGTGCGCGGCGAGGACACGCGCGAGCGCCGCGCCCACAGCGACTGCTCCGGCATGGCGAGCGGCGCCTCCGGCGGCAGCGCTGCAAGGCCGCGCGGCGCCTCCCGTATGCGGCGGCTCAGCGCGTCCATCGGTAGAGCCAGGTCTCCGAGACCGGCTTGTCCTGCGTCTTCAACTGCCCGCGCAGCTCGATCAGGTTCTCGTTCTTGGTATCGAGCTCGAACGAGATGCGCATGCCGCCGGTCTCGGGGTTTGGCTGCAACACCAGGTTCTGGATCGTGCCCTTGCTGGCGGTGACGGTCGTCTGCAATGCCTTCGGATCGACAGCGGCGAGCGCCTTGCCGACCGCCTCGAGCACGAACAGCCGCGTGCCGCCGCGCCCGGCGCCGACGCTCAATTTGGCGAATTCGGCGACACGGCCGCGATTGCGCTGTCCGCCGCCCCAGTGCAGGCGGTAGGTGAAATTGTATTCGCCCTTGGCCTTGAGCGTGTCTTTCGGCCGCCAGAACGAGACGATGTTGTCGTGAATCTCCTCCTTGGTCGGGATCTCGACCAGCACGACATTGCCCTCGCCCCAGTCGCCGATCGGCTCGACCCAGAGCGAGGGCCGCTTTTCGAAATGCGATTCCAGGTCGTCGTAGGCGAAGAAGTCGCGCTCGCGCTGCATCAGGCCGAAGCCACGCGGGTTGACGTCGCCGAAATAGCTGACCTGCAATTCGCGCGGATTGTGCAGCGGCCGCCAGATTTCCTCGTCGCGGCCGCTACGCATTGCGAGGCCGTCGGAATCGTGAACGGCCGGGCGGAAATCGTCGATGCCGACGCGGTCGTTGGAATCGAACAGGAACATCGTGGTGCCGCTGCCGATACCGGACTCAGCGATGTCGGCGCGCGGATAGAGGGCCACTTCGGTGTCGTAGATCGTCTCATCGCCGGGGCGGATGGTGAAGCGGTAGGCCGCCGCCGCGCTCGGCGAGTCGAGCAGCGCGTGCACGACGATGGAATTGGTGCCCTTGGCCGGCTTCTCGATCCAGAAGGTCGTGAACGCGGGAAATTCCTCGCCCTTCGGATCGGCGGTCTTGATCGAGAGACCGCGCGAGGACATGCCGTAGACCTGGCCCTTGGCGACGGCGCGGAAATAGCTGGCGCCGAGGAAGACGCCCACCTCGTCGTAATAATCCGGCCGGTTGATCGGTGCGTGCAGGCGGAAGCCGGCGAAACCGATATTGACGTCGGGGGGCGGCGGCTTGACGCGGTCGAAGGAGAAGAGGTCGCGCGAATAGACGACCTCGCGGGCGCGGCCGCCGTCGATGACGAAGACCTTCACGCGGTCCTTGAAGATCCAGCCGCGGTGGAAAAACTGCACTTCGAACGGCAGGCTCTCGCCGCGCCACAAGGCCTTGTCGGGACGGTAGCGGATGCTGCGGTAGG
Source organism: Pseudolabrys sp. (assembly GCA_035571935.1). Taxonomy (GTDB): domain Bacteria; phylum Pseudomonadota; class Alphaproteobacteria; order Rhizobiales; family Xanthobacteraceae; genus Pseudolabrys. The sequence goes on along the minus strand of DATNBL010000089.1, from coordinate 148,543 downwards.
CGTCGTAATCGATATTGGCGAGCTCGGCCGGCAGGCTCTGGTCCGGCTTCTTGTAGGCCTGTGCGGCAAGGTCGTGCGCCAGGCGCCGCACCGTCTGCGCATCGAAGGGCTGGCCGTTGTCGTCGGCGGCGCGGCCTACGCCGCTGCCGAGGACAGACAGCATCGCCGCCGAGCCGGCAATGAATTGTCGGCGATCCAAAGTCGTAACTCCAATGGCTGAACGTGCGCGGGGCCGGGGCTCGCCGCCTACCCATTCCCAATAAGCGTCGCAGGCCCGGCGAGTTCCATCGGCGAGCGCAATGTCGCGCTATACAAAGAAAAGCCCCGCGCCGGCTGATACGCCCGGCACGGGGCCGCCTCTTTCAAACGCTGAACGCTACAGGACGCTACGGTACGGTCCGCCGCCCGCGGAAGATGCCAGCGAGGGCGGAAACGACGAACAGCACGATGGCGACGAAGAACACGATCTTGGCCGCCTCGACCGCAACACCCGCGATGCCGCCGAAGCCGAACAACGCGGCGATCAGCGCAATGACGAGAAACGTGATGGCCCAGCTCAGCATGGCTCGGTCCTCTCGGTGGATGACATTTGCCGGGAGAACGTGAGCGGCCGCCCTAAAGTTCCAGGGCTACCCAGCCCCGCCACCGTCGGGTCCGACGGAACCCGTTCTTTTGCCGGCGAGTTTCGTCGTCTAATATCGTCCTCAGGCAGCGGAACGCATTTATGGCGGGGCTGAAGACCTATCGCGCCAAGCGGCATTTCGGCGTCACAGCCGAGCCGAAGGGCAAAGTGGCGCGGCGCAAGGGCCACGCCTTCGTCATCCAGAAGCATGACGCGACCCGCCTGCACTACGACCTCAGGCTCGAGCTCGACGGCGTCATGAAGAGCTGGGCGGTAACGCGCGGCCCGAGCCTCGTGCCGGGCGAGAAGCGGCTCGCGGTCGAGGTCGAGGACCATCCGATCGCATACAACGCATTCGAAGGCACGATCCCCGAAGGCGAATACGGCGGCGGCACGGTCATGATCTGGGACCGCGGCACCTGGGAGCCGGAAGGCGACGCGGAGCGCGGCCTCAAGAAGGGCCATCTCGACTTCAGGCTCCACGGCGAAAAACTCAACGGCGGCTGGCATCTCGTGCGCATGCACCGCCGCCCGAACGAGAAGCGCAACAACTGGCTGCTGATCAAGCAGCACGACGACGCCGAACGCTCGGCCCGCGATCCCGACATCCTGAAAGAGGAGCCGACGTCGGCCGCCACCGGCCGGACAATGAACGAGATCGCGCAGTCGAAGAAGGTCTGGCACAGCAACCGCAGCGTCAAGGCCAACGTCGCCGCGCTGAAGAAGACCGCGCGCAAGACGGTGAAGAAGCGCGCGGCGAGGAAGACCAAGAAGAAGACCGCGAAGAAAAAGACCCGCGCCCGCGCCGCGGCGGTCACACCGATCCGCAGGCGCTCGAAGCCCGCCGGGCCGGACCTGGCCAAGGCGCCGAAGGCCGCCCTCCCCGCCTTCCTGCCACCGAGCCTCGCGACATTGTCCGATAAGGCGCCGGACACGGCGAACTGGCTGCACGAGATCAAGTTCGACGGCTACCGGCTGGCGGCGCGGCTCGACAACGGCAAGGTGAAGCTGCTCACCCGCCGCGGCCTCGACTGGACGCACAAGTTCCGAACCGTCGCCGCCGCGATCGCCGGCCTGCCGGCGGACAAGGCGCTGATCGACGGCGAAGTGGTGGTCGAAGGCGCGGACGGCGTGTCGAGTTTTTCGCTTCTGCAACAGGCGCTGAGCGAAGGCGACGACAAGCGCATGGTCTTCTACGCCTTCGACCTCATGCACCTTGACGGTCACGATTTCACGCCGCTGCCGCTCACCGCGCGCAAGGACGCGCTGGAAGCGCTGCTGGCGCAGGCGCCGAAAAAAGGCCCGCTGCGCTTCAGCGGCGCGATCGATCAGGCGGGACCTGCGCTCCTGGCGCAGGCCTGCAAGCTCGGCCTGGAGGGCATCGTCTCCAAACGCGCCGACGCGCCCTACCGCTCCGGCCGCGGCCATGACTGGCTCAAGACCAAGTGCTCCGACCGGCAGGAATTCGTCATCGCCGGCTTCGCCCCGTCGACGGCGGACGCCCACGCCATCGGCGCACTGGTGCTCGGCATCAACGACAAAGACAAATTGCGCTATGCCGGCCGCACCGGCACAGGCTTCACGCACAAGGTCGCGCGCGATCTCTATCGCAAGCTCAACCCGATGGCGCTGAAGGCCTCGCCGCTCGATCCCGTGCCGAAGGAGGAGCGCGGCGCGCGCGGTCCCGTCTGGGTCGCGCCGAAGTTCGTCGCCGAGGTCGATTTCCACGGCTGGACGCATGGCGACCGCATCCGACAGGCCTCGTTCCAGGGCCTGCGCGAGGACAAGCCGGCCGGGGACGTGGTGCGCGAGACGAAGAAGTCCGTCGCCGCGGCGGCGAGGACGGCGACGAAGCGCAGCGCGCCGGTCGCCAAGGCTACGGCGAAGACATCGAAGGGCGACAACACCGTCGCCGGCATCGCGCTGTCGCATTCCGACCGCGTCTACTGGGACGACGCCGGCGTCACCAAGCGCGATCTCGCGGATTATTACGTACGGGTGTGGAAATGGATGGCGCCGCATCTCGTCGGCCGGCCGATCGCGCTGTTGCGCTGCCCGGATGGCGCAGCGGGCCAATGTTTCTTCCAGAAGCACGCGAGTGGCGGGGTCATGCCGCAGCGCCTGCATCTCACCGCCGAGAAGGGCGACAAGATCATCTCGGTCGACGATCTCGAGGGCTTCGTCTCGCTGGTGCAGGCGGGCGTGCTGGAGATCCACACGCGCGGCTCCACTATCGCGCATCTCGACAAGGCCGACCGGCTGGTGTTCGACCTCGATCCCGGCCCCGGCACTGGCTGGAAGGAGATCGTCGCCGCGGCGCGCGATGTCCGCGAACGTCTGGCGCAAATCCAACTCAAGACCTTCGTGAAGACCTCCGGCGGCAAGGGCCTGCACGTGGTGCTGCCGATCGCTCCGGCGCCCTGGGACGACGCGAAAGCCTTCGCACAGGCGGTCGCGCGCGCCATGGAGGCTGACGAACCGGACCGGTACATATCGACCGCCACCAAGGCGAAGCGCGGCGGCCGCATCTTCGTCGATTACCTGCGCAACAGCCGCGAGGCGACCGCCGTCGCGCCGTACTCCACCCGCGCGCGGCCCGGCGCGCCGGTGTCCGTGCCGATCGACTGGGACGAGCTCAAGACGCTGAAAAGCGCGAGCCACTATACCGTGCTCAACCTGATGCAGCGGCTGTCGCGCCTGAAGAAAGACCCCTGGGCGGGCATCGCGCGCGTGAAGCAGCGCCTGCCGAAGACGAAGTAGCCCGCCGCAGGAACCGGGGAACCCGCCTCCGCGTTGACGCGCGGAAAAGGCGAGGCGCGCCAGGTTCCGCGCGAGGGGTTTTGCATGGCCGGCCACAAGAAGCATCCGCACAAGGGCAGTTGGCTCAGCAGCGAATTCTCGCACCTGGCGCAGACGGTTGCGACATGGTCGGGCCATCCGATCGGCTTCATGCTCGCCTGCGCGGTGGTGATCGCCTGGATCGTCACCGGCCCGCTGTTCGACTACAGCGACACCTGGCAGCTCGTCATCAACACCGGCACCACCATCGTCACCTTCCTGATGGTGTTCCTGATCCAGAACACGCAGAACCGCGACATGCTCGCCGTCCAGCTCAAGCTGTCCGAGCTGGTGCTGGCGATGAAGGGCGCCGAGAACCGCTTCGCCGCGGTCGAGGACCTGACCGACGAGGAGCTTCAGGACCTGCACGATCAGTGCAAGCGGCGGGCCGAGCAGACCCTCACCCACATCGAGGACCGTCGCAGCCGCTCAACCAAGAACGGCACCCGCAACGGCCACACCGGCGAGAATCACCGCGCAGCGGCCGCGCGCACAAAATCGTCGCGCAAGGCGGCCGCCGGCTCCTGACCGGCCGTTTCACGATCTCGCCATGAAGACGTGGGTAACATCCGTATCGTAGGATGGCCGCGACACGGGGCGCGCGACGAGACGAGATGCCGAGATTTGGCCCACCGACCGGACTGGCGCTGGCGCTGATTTTCGCCGGCGGCCCGGCATTCGCGGGCGAGAAATCCCGGCCCGCACAGTTCACCGGCCTCGCCGCCTATTACGACACGCACTATCACGGCCACACCGCCGCCGGCGATCAATACGACCCCGCCAAGTTCACCGCCGCCCACCGCACGTTGCCCTTCGGCACGCGGCTGAAGATCACCGACCGCAGAACCGGCCGCTCGGTCGAGGTCGTGGTCAACGACCGCGGCCCGTTCACGCGCGGCCGCGTGCTCGACCTCTCGCTCGCCGCCGCGAAGCAATTGAAGATGCTTGGCCGAGGCCTGACCCGCGTCACCGCCTCCATCGAACCGTGAGGCGTCACGCCGCGGGACGAAGCCGCAGCGCGCTCACCGACGGCGAACAGCGCAGCCACACTTCCGGCGCCGCAGTGGCTTCCCCGTAACTCAGGTGGACCGTGTTCTCGTTGACGAGGCGCATGGAGACCGTGCCGCCGGCGCCGCGCTCGGGCGCGGACGGCTTGTAGGTGAACCAGTGGCGCGCGTAGTCGCCCTGCATGCGCAGGCCGGCGGGCGTGACGATGTCCGGCCCGCGGATCGAGAAATGCCGGCCGTCGCTGTGGCACCAGTCGCCGTCGATGGCGTCGGCGAAGGCCGGCGCGGCGGCACAAACGAAGGCCGTGACGGCGCAGATTTTCAGAAGCCGAAATCGCATGGCATGCCCCTCATGCTGACCGGTTTCCCGTTTGGCGCGGACGGGTTTGCACATTATAGAAGGCGTCCCGCCCAGCGTCCCGGCCACTCCCGCAGGATCGACCATGCCCGCCAAGCGCCCCGCCCCGCGCCTTGCCAAGCTCCAGGAAGACGACCTCGACGAGGCGCAGCGCGCGCTGCTGGCCTCGCTGCGCGCCGGACCGCGCGGCGCCAACGTGACGATCCGCGGGCCGTTCGCGGCCTGGATGCATGCGCCGGAATTCGGCCAGCTGGCGCAGGCGCTCGGCGCGCATGCCCGCTACAAGACCGCGCTCGAGCCGCGGCTCTCCGAATTCGCCATCCTGTGCACGGCGCGGCTGTGGAAGGCGCAGTATGAATGGTTCGCGCATGCGCCGATGGCGCTGAAAGCCGGCGTGAAGGCGAAGACCATCGCGGACCTGCAAAAGGGCCGCGCACCAAAGACCGCGCCGAAGGACGAGCGCGCGATCTTCGATTTCGTGCAGGAATTGTACAAGACGCGGCGCGTCGGCAACCGCAATTACAAGCGCGTGCGCGACGCGCTCGGCGACAAGGCAACCGTCGAGCTGGTCGGCATCCTCGGCTATTACACGCTGATCTCGATGACGCTCAACGTGTTCGGCATGCTGCCGCCGGAGAGCGAAAAGCTCGCCTTTGCCGAGCCGAAGGTCTAGCCAACCATAGAATGCACCGGACCCCGGCGCGTCGCCGCGCCGGAATCCGGCCTTCGCCTCAGAACTGAAAGATCAGCAGCTGCGGCGGGTTTTCACGATCACGTTGCCGTTCGGCAGCCGCTTCTTCACCTTCACCACGCGGCAATCCGCGTGATGGCGGTGCCAATCGCGGTCGTGATGGATGACGACCGCGCCGCGGTCACGCACGACGACCTCGGCCATCGCCGGAACCGCGACGGTCAGCGCAAGCGCGCCGGCGGCCGCCGCCAGAACAAACTTTTTCATTTCCTGCCTCCTTGGGGTCAAATCAGCGGACCGGCAACGCCGAGGCAGCAAAAAGGTTTCGCGCGGCGGGCGCCGCGGTCGATAACAAAAGTGTCGATGAACGGCTGTTAAGCGACGACCTTGCCTTCGGTCGAAACGGCGACGTCGGTCGCGGGAGCCGCGGGCTTCGGTCTGTTCATGCGCTGGCGCAGCAATTCGAGGAAGCGCTCGCGCGGCATCGGCGGCGCGACCAGCACGCCCTGGCCGAAGTCGCAGCCCATGACAACCAGCGCCTGAAGGTCGGCCATGCTCTCGACGCCCTCGGCGACCGCCACGCTGCCGAAGCGGTGCGCGAGGTCGATCGCGGTCTGGCAGATGGCGGCGTTGTTGGCGTCGGTGGCGCAATCCTTGACGAACTGGTCGTCGACCTTCAATTCGGCGAACGGCACGGTGCGCAGGCTGGAGAAGGACGAGTAGCCGGCGCCGAAATCGTCGATGGCAATGGTGACGCCGGAGGCCTTCAGCTCGGCGGCGATGCCCTGCGCGAGGTCGATGTCGCGCACGATCTGGTCCTCGCTGATCTCGAGGATCAGGCCCGGCCATGTCTCGTCGCGCGGCCGGTTCTCGGCGACGAGCTTGGTCAGCGGCAGTTTCGACAGCGCGCTCGCCGGCACGTTGATGGCGAGGTGCAGATTGAAACCGGCGTCGGCGAAATTCGTCCAGTTGCGCAGCGTCGTCAGCAGCGCGTGCTCGGTCAGCGCGATGAGGCTGTCCTCGTCGACGCCGGGCAGGAAGCTCTCCGGCCACAGCATGCCTTCCTGCGGATGGCGGATGCGCGCGAGCGCCTCGGCGCCGGCGAGACATTTGCGCTTGAGGTCGATCTTCGGCTGGTACCAGATCTCCAGCCAGTTGTTGCGCAATGCTTCGCCGACCGCGATCGGCGTCGGCGCGGAGGCCGGCGGACCGGAAAAGCGGCGGGCATCGAGGCTCTGATCGCGGACCGTCATCCCAACTCGGCGGTTCGTGGCAGTGCGCTGTCTATAGGGGAAACGTCTTAAGCATTGGTGTTACGAGGGAATTTGTATTTTTATTAACCTCGATCGATTGCCGGGGGCTGATTTTGGAAGGGGTTGGCGGGCCAGGCATGCGTCATCGCCCGTATTCTTTGGTCGGCCCCGGGCGGCCCTCGTTGAAGTCCAATTCTTCGCTCCTTGAGGGGAGCGGAGCGCCGGCAGACGCGGGGGTTTGCGAGACCCCCTGAGCGGCTGGCGGAACCGCCCGAGACACCTTGCGAAGGCGTCTCCTTCCTCCTTGCGATCGGAGGAAGGCGCCTCCCGGCGCTCCACTTGCGGCGGTTTCTGTCCCCTTGGGGCCGTGCTTCCGGTCGGCGACAGGCCATGACGGCCCTTATCCGGAGCGGTGGCCACCGCTCGTTCGTCGTCACACACGTGCAGCCCTGCTCGTGGGCAGCCGGTCGTAATGCCGGCGGACGGCTGGCTGGGGGCTTCCCGAGTCCGGCTTACGAGGCCGGGTCGCGGGCGCCGCATCGACGAGACGGGTTTCCCCGCTTCGTCCGGCGAATTGACGGGCCGCATCTCCGGCCCGCCCCTCACCGCTGCTCCGTCCTCGGCACGTCTCCGGCGACGCCCCTCGACGAGCAGGACGAACCTATAATAGGTATTCCACCCCATAGGTCAACAGTCTTTTTAAAAGAATTTGTGCTGTGGCGCGGGAGGGCTTCGCTTATCCCTCCCCTTTCAGGGGAGGGATAAGCGACTTCGAGGCCCGCCTGCGGCGGGCACCTCAGGGTGACGGGAAGGGCTTGTAGGGTGCGCAACGCGACGCGTGCGCGCCGTGCGGCGTCGCGGACGACGCTCGGCTACAGCGCCGCGACCGCCTGCACCTCTATCAGCGCCGCCTCCATCACCAGCCGGTCGATCATGAGCAGCGTGTTCGGCGGGTAGGCGCCGGTCGCGAACATCTTCGGGAATTCGCGCAGGCGGTACTTCATGAAATTCGGGATGTCCTGCGAGTGCACGAGGTAGGTGGTGAACTGCACGACATTGCCCCAGCCGGCGCCGGCCGACTTCAGCGCCGCCTCGATATTGGCGAAGGTCTGGACGCATTGCGCGTCGAAATCGCCGACCCTCATCATCTTGCCGTCCTTGTCGACGCCGAGTTGCCCGGCGATGAACAGGAACTCCGACGCTTTCACGCGCGTCATGTGCGAGTATTGCCCAAGCGGCTTGCCGAGCGCCTCGGGGTTTATGAGTTGGATCTCCGCCATTGTGTTTCCTCCACTGCCACAGTGAGAACCTTACCGGACCGGCGGGCTTTGCGGAAATCGGCGGGCGTGGCGGGGGGCGGGTGGTCCGCTCGGGGACCCTGCGCTAAAGTCGGGCCACCTTGGGAGGAGCGGATGCCGAGCGGATTTCCGATCGATCTTGCCAGCGTGAACTGGCTCTATGTCGCGATCCTGGCGGTATTCGTCTTCGTGGCGAGCCTGATCGGCAATTTCCTCAGTTTCGGCCGCAGGACGTCGGGCGCGCTCCTGACCGCGATCCTGTTCGCGGCCGCCTTCGTCGCCTGGAGCTACTATCCGCACGGCCTGCCGCTGCCGACGACGCTTAATCTGCCGGCTCCGCCGGTGGCAGCGGCGCCGCCGGCCCCCGCGGCCCCGGCCGCGCCGGTGCGGCCCGCCAATCCGGTGCGCGACGTCACCCCGCCGCGACAGTAGCGGCTCTTGCATCCGCCCCGGCGGATGATGTTTTCTCCACCCCGACCCGGCGGCGCCGCGAGGCGCCGGCACGGTTTTTGACGATCCAAGGCGGTAGTGCATGAAAAAAGTCTATTCCGACGCGCAGGCGGCGCTCGCCGGCCTGCTCAAGGACGGCATGTTGATCTGCTGCGGCGGCTTCGGCCTCTGCGGCATCCCGGAGGAATTGATCAAGGCGATCCGCGATTCCGGCGTAAAGAACCTGACCGTCGTGTCCAACAATGCCGGCGTCGACGGCGCCGGTCTCGGCCTGCTGCTCGAGAGCAGGCAGGTCAAGAAGATGATCTCGTCGTACGTGGGCGAGAACAAGCTGTTCGCGCAGCAGTTCCTCGCCGGCGAATTGGAGATCGAGTTCAATCCGCAGGGCACGCTCGCCGAGCGCATCCGCGCCGGCGGCGCCGGCATCCCGGCTTTCTACACGCGCACCGGCGCCGGTACCGACATCGCCAAGGGCAAGGAGGAGCGCGTCTTCGACGGCGACCGCTTCATCATGGAGCGCGGCATCGTGGCCGATCTCTCGATCGTGCACGCCTGGATGGGCGACCACGAGGGCAATCTCGTGTACCGCAAGACCGCGCGCAACTTCAATCCGATGATGGCGACCGCCGGCAAGATGACCGTCGCGCAGGTCGAGCACCTCGTCCGTCCCGGCGAGATCGACCCCGACCACATCGTCACGCCCGGCGTCTTCGTCAAGCGCATCATCCACGTGCCGAACGCCGTCAAGCACATCGAGCAGCGCACCGTCCGCAAGCGCGAGGCGGCTGCCGCGACCGGAGGAGAAGTTTAAATCATGGCCTGGACCCGCGAGCAGATGGCCGCGCGCGCCGCGAAGGAATTGCGCGACGGCTTCTACGTCAATCTCGGCATCGGCATTCCGACGCTGGTGTCGAACTACATTCCGGACGGCATGACGGTGCAGTTGCAGAGCGAGAACGGCATGCTCGGCTTCGGCCCGTTCCCCTACGAGGGCGAGGAAGACCCGGACCTGATCAACGCCGGCAAGCAGACGGTGACCGAACTGCCGACGACGAGCTTCTTCTCGTCGGCGGACTCATTCGCGATGATCCGCGGCGGCCACATCGACATCGCGCTCCTTGGCGCGATGCAGGTCGCGGAGAACGGCGACCTCGCCAACTGGATGATCCCCGGCAAGATGGTCAAGGGCATGGGCGGCGCCATGGACCTCGTCGCCGGCGTCAAGAAGGTCGTCGTCATCATGGAGCACACGGCCAAGAACGAGCCGAAGCTGCTGCACAAGTGCAACCTGCCGCTGACCGGAGCCGGGGTCGTCGACATGGTCATCACCGACCTCGGCGTGTTCACCATCGACCGCAAGAAGGGCGGCATGACGCTGATCGAGCTTGCGGACGGCGTGAGCCTCGACGAGATCAAGCAGAAGACGGAAGCCAAGTTCGCCGTCGATCCGAAGCTGAAGCACTGAGCGCTTGCGATGGAGGTCAAGGGCGCAGCGTTGCTCTACACACTGGCAACGCTCGCCATAACTTTCGCCGGTTTTGCCGCGCTGCTGTTGATCATCAGGCAATCCGCGGGCGGCGCCTTGTCGCCACTCGATCGGTTTTTCGCGCGCACCGTGGTCGGCCATTTCTTCTGGCTGGCCGCGGGCGCGATCTTTCCGCCGCTCCTGGCGCTCTACGATCTGCCGGAGCCGATGGTCTGGAAGGTGTCGGCTCTCGTGTTCGGGCTGCCGATGCTCGCCATCCTCATCAGCTTCCCGCATCGGCGCCGGGCTGCGACCGGGCAGCCGGTGCCGCTCCGCATCCTTGTCGTCATGGTCGGGGCCGGCGCATTTGCTGTGGCGGCGATGATCGCGCTGGTTCTGACAAATTTCTTCGCCGCGTCCGCGATCTACGCGACGGCGATTGTTGTCAACTTCGTGACCCACGTATTCGCTTTCATCACCGCGCTCGAGGTGATTCTGATGCAGCGGCCGAAGGCTTCGCCATGACCGACGACATCGCGAAGCTCGCCGCCCGCGTCGATGCGCTTGAGATGCGCGCCGCCGAGCAGGAGCGCACGATCGAGGACCTCAACGCGACGATCACCGGACAGTGGAAGGAGATCGAGGGCCTGAAACGGCAGATCGCGCGGCTGGAGGCGCAGCTGCGCGAGGTCGAGGCCCATGTGCCGTCCGGCGAGCCGGAGCCGCCACCGCCGCATTATTGAGGTTCTTAACCGCGGCCGCCATTTCCTTCGAGGACACACTTATGCTCAGCCAAGCCGAACGCATGAAGGCCGCCGACATCCTGATGGAGGCGCACCGGACGAAGAAGCAGGCGACGCAGCTTCACGTTACCTTCCCGGCCATCACCATCGACGACAGCTACGCCATCTCCACCGAGGTGGCCGAGCGCAAGATCAAGGCCGGCGCGAAGCTCATCGGCCACAAGGTCGGGCTGACCTCGAAGGCGATGCAGCGCTCCTCGATGATCGACGAGCCCGACTACGGCTACATCCTCGACGACCAGATCATCGCCGACGGCGCCAAGGTGAAGCACGCCGACTACTGCAAGCCGCGGGTCGAGGTCGAGCTTGCTTTCATCATGGGAAAGCGATTGCAGGGGCCCGGCGTCGGCCTCGCCGAGGTGCTGCGCGCGACGGAGTACGTCATCCCGGCGATCGAGATCGTCGACGCGCGCATCCAGGACCAGCGCAAGATCGTGGACACGGTGGCCGACAACGGCGCCGCCGCCGGCATCGCGATGGGCGGGCGTCCGGTCGGGCCGCTGGATGTCGACCTGCGCTGGGTCGGCGGCATCATGTACCGCAATTCCGAGATCGAGGAGACGGGGCTCGCCGCCGGCGTACTTGGCCACCCCGCGCTCGGCGTCGCCTGGCTCGCCAACAAGATCGGCCCGCACGGCCACGCGCTCGAGCCTGGGCATATCGTGCTCGCCGGCTCGTTCACCCGGGTCGTGTTCGCGCAGAAAGGTGATACGCTGCACGCCGATTTCGGACCGCTCGGCGGGCTGGCCATCCAGTTCGTGTGAGCGGACATCGTACGTGAGGATCGAATGACCACTGAATTCCAGCGCAACGCCTTCAAGCACGCCATCGGCGCCGGCAAATTGCAGATCGGCCTGTGGTCGAGCCTGTGCAGCAACATCGCCGCCGACATCATTTCGGATTCCGGCTTCGACTGGATCCTGCTCGACACCGAGCATTCGCCGAACGAGATCCCGGACCTGGTCGGCCAGTTGCAGGCGGTGCGCGGCGGCACCGCGACGCCAATCGTTCGTCCGGCCTGGAACGACACGGTCCTCATCAAGCGCGTTCTCGACATCGGCGCGCAGGCGATCCTCGTGCCTTACGTGCAGAACGTCGAGGAGGCCAAGCGCGCGGTGGCTGCGACGCGCTACCCGCCGCACGGCGTGCGCGGCGTCTCGGTCGCGGCGCGCGCGAGCCGCTACGGCCGTACGCCCGGCTATCTCGGCAAGGCGAACGCCGACATCTGCGTGCTGGTGCAGGTCGAGACGCGCGAGGCGATGACGCAGCTCGAAGCCATCGCCAATGTCGAGGGCATCGACGGCGTGTTCATCGGCCCGTCCGATCTCGCCGCCTCGCTCGGCCATCTCGGCAACCCGGCGCATCCGGAGGCTCAGGCGGCGATGAAGGACGCGGTGACGCGGCTCAAGAAGGTCGGCAAGCCGGCCGGCATCCTCACCGGCAACGAGGAAGAGGCCAAGCGCTACATCGACTGGGGCTACCTGTTCGTCGCCGTCGGCTCCGACGTCGGCCTGCTGGCCAAGAACGCCGACAACCTGGCGAAGAAGTTCAAGGGGTGAGGCGGCGCGACCGTCATCGTCCGCCAATGCGGACGATCCGGCCCTCAACCGACCCTTCCGCAAGCAAGCGCCCGATACCCCGCCTCCGCGGGGTGTGGCGGCTGAGCATGGGGCGCCCCCCGCGACGTATCATCGCGTTGCGGGCCGAGGCCCATTTTAATGGCAAGATCAAGCCTTTGTTTCCCTTGCGCGCTGCGAAAAGTTGCGGATGATACCGGCGCAGGGGAAGCGCTTATGGCTGGGCGTGACATCATCCTCCAAACGGAGGATTTAACGAAGGAATTTGCCGGTTTCGTCGCCGTGAGCGGCGTCGCGCTTGAGGTCGAGCGCGGCAGCATTCACGCGCTCATCGGCCCGAACGGCGCCGGCAAGACCACCTGTTTCAACCTGCTCACGAAGTTCCTGCAACCGACGCGCGGCCGCATCCTGTTCAAGGGTTCGGACATCACCGGCCTGCAGCCCGCCGACGTCGCCCGCCTTGGGCTCGTGCGCTCGTTCCAGATCTCGGCCGTGTTTCCGCACATGACGGTGCTCGAGAACGTGCGCATCGCGTTGCAGCGCAAGCGCGGCACCTCGTTCGATTTCTGGCGTTCGGCCTCGGTGCTCGATGAGTACAACGAGCGCGCCAACGGCTTGATCGCCGACGTCGGGTTGACCGAATTCGCCGGCTGGACGGCGGTCGAACTGCCCTACGGCCGCAAGCGCGCGCTCGAGATCGCCACCACGCTCGCGCTCGATCCGGAGATGATGCTGCTCGACGAGCCGATGGCCGGCATGGGCCACGAGGACATCGCGCGCATCGCCGAGCTCATCAAGCGCGTCGCCGCCGACCGCACCGTGCTGATGGTCGAGCACAATCTTTCGGTCGTCGCCGACCTGTCGCATCGCATCACTGTGCTGACGCGCGGCCGCGTGCTGGCCGAGGGCGACTACGAGACCGTGTCGAACAATCCCGAAGTGCGCGAGGCCTACATGGGAGTGGGCCATGCTTGAGCGCGCGGCGCCATTGCTCGCGGTCGAAAACCTCGAGGCGTGGTACGGAGAATCGCACATCCTGCACGGCGTCACCTTCGACGTGCGCGAAGGCGAGGTGGTGACGCTGCTCGGGCGCAACGGCGCCGGCAAGACGACGACGCTGAAGTCGATCATGGGCATCGTCGGCGAGCGCACGGGCTCCGTGCGTTTCGAGGATCGCGAGCTGATCTCGCTCGCCTCCGATCGCATCGCGCGCGCCGGCATCGCCTTCTGCCCGGAGGAGCGCGGCATCTTCGCCAGCCTCGGCGTTGAGGAGAACCTGCTCTTGCCGCCGCAGGTGAGGCCCGGCGGGCTGTCGCTCGACCGCATCTTCGAGCTGTTCCCCAATCTCAAGGAGCGCCTCGGCTCGAGCCAGGGCACCAAGCTGTCCGGCGGCGAGCAGCAGATGCTGGCGATCGGCCGCATCCTGCGCACCGGCGCGCGGCTCCTGTTGCTCGACGAGCCGACCGAGGGGCTCGCGCCGGTCATCATCCAGCAGATCGGCAAGACCATCCGCTTGCTGAAGGAGCAGGGCTTTACCATCCTGCTCGTCGAACAGAATTTCCGCTTCGCCTCGACCGTGGCGGATCGCTACTACGTCATGGAACACGGACGTATCATCGACCAGTTCGCCAATTCCGAGCTGGATGCGAATGTCGAGAAACTGCACGACTATCTCGGTGTCTGAACGAACATAAAAGAAGGAGGAATCAATGTTGAGAAAAACCATCGGGCTCGCGGCGCTTGCCGCGGCGCTCGTCTGCGGCGCGGCCTACGCGCAGCAGAAAGAGATCAACGTGAAGGTCGGCGTGCTCACCGATATGGCGAGCCTCTATGCCGACGACACCGGGCAGGGCTCGGTCGCCGCGGCGCAGCTCGCGGCGCAGGACTTCATGAAGGATCATCCGAACGTGAAGGTTTCGGTGGTCAGCGCCGACCACCAGAACAAGGCCGATCTCGGCACCAACATCGCCAACCAGTGGTTCGACGTCGATCACGTCGACATGATCGTCGACGTGCCGAACTCGGGCGTGGCGCTCGCCATCGCGCAGGTCGCCGCCGCCAAGAACAAGGTGTTCGTCGGCTCCGGCCCGGCCTCGTCCGACCTGACCGGCCCGAAGTGCACGCCGAACACGGTGCACTGGACCTACGACACCTGGATGCTGGCGAACGGCACCGGCAAGGCCATCGTGAAGAACGGCGGCGATACCTGGTTCTTCCTGACGTCGGACTACGCCTTCGGCCACGCGCTCGAGCGTGACACCGCGGCGGTGGTGACGGCGAACGGCGGCAAGGTGCTCGGCGCCGTGCGGCATCCGATCAACACGTCCGACTTCTCGTCGTTCCTCCTGCAGGCGCAGGCTTCGAAGGCGAAGATCATCGGGCTGGCCAATGCGGGCGGCGACACGATCAACGCCATCAAGCAGGGCGCCGAGTTCGGCATCGTCGCCGGCGGCCAGAAGTTCGCGGGCCTCCTGATCTTCGCGCCGGACGTCGCCGCGCTCGGCCTGAAGAGCGCGCAAGGCCTGCAGTTCACGGAGACCTTCTACTGGGATCTCAACGACAGCACGCGCGCCTGGACCAAGCGCTGGGACAAGGTGCGTAACGCCGCGGGCAAGCTGCCGAGCATGAACCATGCCGGCGTCTATGCCGGCACGCTGCACTACCTGAAGGCGGTTGCCGCGCTCGGCAGCGCCGCCGACGGCAAGGCCGTGGTCGCGGAGATGAAGAAGCTGCCGACCGACGACCCGCTGTTCGGCAAGGGTTCGGTGCGCGAGGACGGCCGCGTCCTGCACCCGGCCTACCTGTTCGAGGTCAAGAAGCCGGAAGAGTCGAAGTATCCCGGCGACCTCTACAAGCTGCGCGCCACGATCCCGGCGAACGAGGCGTTCCGCCCGCTCAAGGACGGCCACTGCCCGTTCGTGAAGAGCTGACGAACGCTGTCATCACCGGGCTGCCGCGCGTGAGCGCGGCGTGACCCGGTGATCCCGCTCAGGGAGGCACATTGCCTTCCTGATCGGGGTCGCCGGGACGGCCCGGCGACGACAATGGAGAGCGCGTTGCCATGACCACGATCTTCGGCGTTCCCTCGATGGCCCTGTTCGGTCAGCTCCTCATCGGGCTGATCAACGGTTCGTTCTACGCGCTATTGAGCCTCGGCCTCGCCGTGATCTTCGGCATGCTCAACATCATCAATTTCGCGCACGGCGCGCAGTACATGCTCGGCGCCGTCGCCGCCTATCTGCTGCTCAATTACCTCGGCATCGGCTACTGGCCGGCCCTGATCATCGCGCCGATCGTCGTCGGCGCCATCGGCATCGTCATCGAGCGGCTGTTCCTGCAATGGCTGTACAAGCTCGACCACCTCTACGGACTGCTGCTCACCTTCGGCCTCGCGCTCATCATTGAGGGTGTCGGCCGCAACTATCTCGGCACCGCGGGCCTGCCCTATACGCTGCCGGACTCGCTGCGCGGCGGCCATAACCTCGGCTTCATGTTCCTGCCGAACTACCGCGCCTGGGTGATCGGCGTGTCGCTGGTCGTCTGCTTCGGCACGTGGTTCGCCATCGAGCGCACGCGGCTCGGCGCCTACCTGCGCGCCGCGACCGAAAACCCGACGCTCGTGCGCGCCTTCGGCATCAACGTGCCGCGCATGATCACGCTGACCTACGGCTTCGGCGTCGCGCTGGCGGCGTTTGCCGGCGTGATGGCGGCGCCGATCTACAACGTCTCGCCGAACATGGGCTCGGAGCTCATCATCGTCGTGTTCGCGGTGGTGGTGATCGGCGGCATGGGCTCGATCCTCGGCGCCATCTTCTCCGGCTTCGGGCTCGGCATCGTCGAGGGCCTGACCAAAGTGTTCTATCCGGAAGCCTCGAACACGGTGATCTTCGTGGTGATGGCGATCGTGCTGCTGGTCCGCCCGGCCGGGCTGTTCGGGCGGAGGACGTGATGAAGCACGTGGCCGATCCGCTCACGCAGAAGACCTCGATGTTCGGCACGCAGAGCCAGACCATCGCCTTCGTGGTGCTGCTCGCCGTGCTGATCGCGGCGCCGTTCTTCACCTATCCATTGTTCCTGATGGAGTGCATGTGCTTTGCGCTGTTCGCGCTCGCCTTCAACCTCCTGATCGGTTACGTCGGCCTCCTGTCGTTCGGCCACGCGCTCTATTTCGGCTGGGCGAGCTACTTGAGCGCGCATGCGGCCAAGGACTGGGGTCTTCCGCCGGAGCTGGCGATCGTCGTCGGCACTGCAACGGCGGCGCTGTGCGGGCTGATCGCCGGCGCGCTGGCGATCCGCCGCCAGGGCATCTATTTCGCGATGATCACTTTGGCGCTGGCGCAGATGATGTATTTCGTCGCGCTGCGCGCCAAGTTCACCGGCGGCGAGGACGGCATCCAGTCGGTTCCGCGCGGGCACCTGTTCGGGGTGTTCAACCTCGGCAACGAGACCGGAATGTACGTATTCGTACTGGTGATCTTCCTCGCCGGCTTCCTGCTCATTCACCGCATCATCCATTCGCCGTTCGGCGAGGTGCTGAAGGCGATCCGCGAGAACGAGCCCCGCGCCATCTCGCTCGGCTACAAGACCGACCGCTACAAGCTGATGGCCTTCGTCCTCTCGGCGACGCTCGCCGGGCTTGCCGGCGCGCTCAAGGCGCTGGTGGTGCAGATCGCCTCCCTGACCGACGTCTACTGGCCGATGTCGGGCGAGGTGGTGCTGATGACGCTGGTCGGCGGGCTCGGCACCGTGTTCGGGCCGATCGTCGGCGCCTTCGCCATCCTGTCGATGCAGTACAAGCTCGCCTGGATGGGGCAGTGGGTGCTGGTGATCCAGGGCGTGATCTTCGTGGTCTGCGTGCTGCTGTTCCGCCGCGGCATCGTCGGCGAGATCGCCCACCGGTTCAAAATCAAGCTCTAGGCGCCGCCGGGGGCCCGCGCGGCATTCATGATGAATCGGCATGCCGCCGCCCGGCGGTTGCGGAATTCCGCGCAATAGCGCGTATTTCCGGCCTGCGGAGCGGCCGCGGTGGCCGGATGCGGCCGGTTTGTTCATCGCAGAGTCAGGTTCGATCGGTAGGGTGCATCCCGCGCCCCATGCCGTCCGGGGCGGGGACTTCACGAGACGCGGTGCGCGATGACCGTCCACGATGCCAAGCTTGGTCAGACTTTCTTCCTGCCGGGGGCCTTCGCGCGCCGGCGCCCGCTCGCCTTCTCCGGCTTCAACATCGCGGTCCTGACCGGCCTGCTGCTGCTCGTCGTCTCGATCCCGATCTGGACCAACCCGGTCCCGCCGCTGTCCGACTACGTCAACCACCTCGCGCGCATGCACGTCATCGCCGCGCTCGGCCACGACGCCAACCTCTCGCGCTTCTACGAGGTCGACTGGCAGCCGATCCCGAACCTGATGATGGACCTGATCGTGCCGGTGCTGGCGCGGTTCATGAGCGTCTATCTCGCCGGGCAGCTGTTCCTGCTGACGATGTTCGCGCTGATGCTGTCCGGCGCGCTGGCGCTCAACCGCGCGCTGTTCGGCCGCTGGTCGGCGTTCCCGCTGATCGCGACGCCTCTTCTTTATAACCACGTCTTCCTGGTCGGCCTGACCAACTACATCTTCGGCATCGGCATCGCGCTGTGGGCGCTGGCCGCCTGGGTGGCGCTGCGCGAGCGCCACTGGGCGCTGCGCCTTGCGGTCTCGGCCGTGTGCGCGCTGGCGCTGTTCTTCTGTCACCTGTCCTCGCTCGGCGTCTACGGCGTCGGCCTTTTGGCGATCGAGGCGCACCGGCTGTGGCTGAAGCGGCGCGAATCGTGGCCGCTGCGGCTCGTCGACTTCTGCGCCACCGGCATCCCGTTCCTGCCGGCGATCCCGCTCCTGCTCGAGAGCCCGACGCTCGGGCTGGCCGGCGAGTACTACTGGGAGCGCCTCGGCAAGATCGACGGCCTCATCTACGTGATCCAGTGCTACTCCGACATCGTCGCGCTGGCGCTGATCGCGCTATTGACCGCCGGCGCGGTGTGGACGGTGCGGCACCGGCTCTTGCGCATCCATCCGCTGTTCTGGGTGCTGCTCGTCATCAGCATCGCGGTTTATCTGGCGATGCCGCGCGTGCTGTTCGCGACCTACATGGGCGACCAGCGCTTGCCGATCGCCTTCGTGTTCATGCTGATCGCCTGCCTCGACGTCGACCTGCGTCACCGGCTGGTGCGCCGCGGCTTCCTGGCGCTGCTCGTCGTCGTGCTGCTGGTGCGGGTGATCGAGATCGACACCGCCTGGGCCTCGCTGTCGACCTCGACCAGCGAGTTCCGCGCCTCGATCAAGCGCATCAAGCCCGGCTCGCGCGTGCTCGTCGCCTACGCCAAGGCCGACGCCGGCGACGACGTCGCCGATTTCGCGCTGGTGCATCTGGCCTGCCAGGCGATCATCGAGCGCTCGGCGCTGGTGACGACGGCGTTCACGGTCAAGGGCAAGCAGATCCTGCACGTGCGGCCGGCCTATCGCGGCATCGTCGACACCGAGGACGGCACGCCGCCGTCGACGCCGCGGCTGCTGCTGTCGGCCGACGGCCCCGGCCCGAACGGCCCGCGTTACTGGGACGAGTGGCCGGAGCACTACGACTACATCTACCTGCTGTTCACCGAGAGCGACGCGGACAACCCCGATCCCGAGCACATGACGCTGGTGCAGGACGGCACCAACTTCCAGCTCTACCGGATCAACAAGCCGGCGCAGGCCTCGCTCAAGCGCTGAGCCGCCCGCGGTACTCTTTGCTTGCCGCGCGAATCAATCTACACAGAAGAATCAGTCTGAAATCCTGTGGTGGCGTCTGGAGTGAACATGCCGGTTGCCGCCGATCCCGTTGCGATCGCCGGCCGGCGCTCGCGACGGATCGACAATGCCCGCAGGACCGAACGCCCCGCGCCTCGACAAGGTGACGCGCCAATGGCTGGAACTGGCCGAGCGCCGGCTCGCCTCCTACGAGGATCTCTACCGCAGCGGCCGCTGGACGCACTATTACCCGACCGAGGCGATGTTCGCGGTGCGCATGCTCGACGTGATCAAGGTGGTCAAGACCTTGCGCCGGGTCGCGCAGCATCGTCCCGAGCGCCCGCGCGCGTCGCGGCTGCGGCAGGCGGCGTGAGGGGGCCGGCCGCGGCCCTGCTCGCGCTGGTGCTGTCCGCCGGGCCGCTGCTGGCCCAGGACGGCGACCTCAAGCGCGGCGAGCAACTCCTCACCAGGAGCTGCGCCTCCTGCCACGCCGTGGGCCGCACCGGCGCCAGCCCCGACAAGGCCGCCCCGGCCTTCCGCACGCTGGGCCAGCGCTACCCGGTGGATTCGCTGGAGGAGGCACTGGGCGAGGGCATCCTGTCCGGCCATCCCGACATGCCGGAATTCAGGTTTGACGCCGACGACGTCGGTGCCATCATCGCCTATCTCCAGTCCATCCAGCAGCGCTGACCCCTCGGCGGCGCTCTCTCCGGGATCGTCCATTCATGAGCAGTGCCCTGTTTTCGCCGATCCG
Organism: Pseudolabrys sp.; assembly: GCA_035571935.1. Classification (GTDB taxonomy): domain Bacteria; phylum Pseudomonadota; class Alphaproteobacteria; order Rhizobiales; family Xanthobacteraceae; genus Pseudolabrys. Next base: position 128,665 of record DATNBL010000089.1, on the reverse strand, counting down.
GCTTGCCGGCCTCGAGCTCGCAAGCCGTATCGTCGTCTCGCCGATGTGCCAGTATTCCGGTGACGACGGCTGCGCCAATGACTGGCACCTGATGCACCAGGGCATGCTGGCCAATTCCGGCGCGGCGCTGGTCGTGGTCGAGGCGACGCATGTCGAGCGGCACGGCCGCATCACTCACGGCTGCCTCGGCCTCTATTCCGACGACAACGAGACGGCGCTGGCGCGCACGGTGCTGTCGGCGCGGCGGCGCGGCACGGCGAAGTTCGGCATCCAGCTCGCGCATTCCGGCCGCAAGGGCTCGGCGCAGCGCCCGTGGGAAGGCGGCAACGCGCTCAAGGCCGGCGAGGACCCGTGGGAGACGATCGCCGCCTCGGCGATCCCGTTCGGCGATAACTGGCATACGCCGCGCGAGGCGACCGAGGCCGACATGAACCGCGTGCGCGACGCCTTCGTCAACTCGGCGAAGCGCGCGTTGCGCATCGGCTTCGACGCCATCGAATTGCACATGGCGCACGGCTACCTGCTGCACGGCTTCATGTCGCCGCTGTCGAACAAGCGGACGGACCAATACGGTGGCAGCTTCGAGAACCGCATGCGCTTTCCCATGTCGGTCGCGCGCGCGGTGCGCGCCATTGTGCCGAAGGAGGTGCCGCTCGGCGCGCGCATCACCGGCAGCGACTGGCGCGACGGCGGGCTGACGCCGGATGACGCGGTCGCCATCGCCAAGGCGCTGAAGGCGGAGGGCATCGACTTCATCTGCGTGTCGTCGGGCGGCGTCGCGCTCGACATCCGCAACCCGTCGGAGCCCGGCTACAACCTGCCGATGGCGGCGCGGGTCAAGCGCGAGGCGGGGATCGCGACACGCGCGGTCGGCCTCATCGTCACGCCCGATCAGGCCGAAGCCGCCGTCGCCGAGGGCAAGGCCGACATGGTGGCGCTCGGCCGTGCGCTGCTCGACGATCCGCACTGGGGCTGGCACGCGGCCAAGGCGCTCGGCGCCGAGGTGGCGCGGCCGCCGCAATATCTGCGCGTGGGGCCGAAGCTGTGGGCGCCGGCGGCGCAGGGGTGAGAGGTCTTCACCTCTCCCCGCGGGCGGGTCGGGTGAGGGGGCGTCGCCGCGCTTCCGAGCGCCGGGACATTCCCCCTCACCCGGCTCGCCGCCGGAGCGGCTCGCCACCCTCTCTCCGCAGGCGGGGAGAGGGATAAGATGCAAACCTTCGTGTTCCTTGCCGTGCTGTTTGCCGCGCTGTGCCATGCCGGCTGGAACGCGCTGATCAAGACCGGGCTCGACCCGCTGCGCGCGACGGCGCTGATCGCGCTCGGCGCCGTCGCCGTCGCGCTGGTGCTGCTGCCCTTCGCCGGCCTGCCGGGCGCCGCGGCCTGGCCCTGGCTCGCGGCCTCGATGGCGATCCACGTCTTCTATTTCGCCGGCCTGATCGAGGCCTATCGCGCCGGCGATCTCGGCCAGGTCTATCCGCTGGCGCGCGGCGCGGCGCCCTTGATGACCGCGACGGCGGCGACCGTGTTCGTCGGCGAACGTCTCTCCGCCACCGGCTGGGCCGGCATTGCCGCGCTCGCCGCCGGTGTGCTCCTGCTCTCGGCGCGCGGCGGGCGGGGGCTCACCCATCTCGACCGGCGCGCCGTCGCCTTCGCGCTGTTCACGGCGGTGACGATCTGCGCCTATTCGGTGGTCGACGGTGTCGGCGTGCGCGCCTCCGGCAACGCGCCCGGCTACACGCTGACGTTGTTCGTCGGCAACGGCATCACGCTCGTGCTGTACGCGATGGCGCGCGAAGGCGTGACGGTGCTGGCGCCAATGCCGCGTCTGTGGCGGCGCGCGCTTCTTGGCGGCGCGATGCAGGTGATGTCCTACGGCATCGCGCTGTGGGCGATGACCTTGGCGCCGATCGCGGTGGTCGCGGCTTTGCGCGAGACCAGCGTGCTGTTCGGCGCGGCGATTGCCGTCGCGATGCTGAAGGAGCCGCTCAAGCCGGCGCGCATTGCGGCGGCGCTGCTGATCGTATGCGGCCTGGTCGCGATCAGGATGAGCTAGAGCGCGAGCTCCGGAAATTCGCGCTCCATGCGCGCGAGGTCGTCCTCGGTGTCGACGTCCCACAGCGCCGGCAGTTCGGCGGCGGAGAGGCCGAGCGCGGCGATGCGCTTGCGCGTCTCGGCGAGCACCGCCGGCACGCTCCAGGTCATGGCCTCGAACAGGCCCGGATGCGCGGCCTTCGCGCCGACCAGCACATAGCCGCCGTCCTCGGCCGGGATCAGTACGACGTCATGCGCCACCAACGCCTGCGCGGCGTCGCGGAGATGCGCGGGCGTGAGGCAAGGGCAGTCGGCGCCGATGACGAGCGTGGGCTTGCCTTCGAAGCAGGCGAGCATCCGCGCGCCGAGATCGCCCTCGGGCTGCCGCTTCAGCGCGACGCCGAGATCGCGGAAGCTGCGGTGCGTCAGGTCGGGCGTGCACCATAAAGTCACCGGGCCGACCTTGGCGGCCAGCGCGGCCGCCACCGCTTGCGCGGTCAGCCGTTCCTGCAATACGGCGGCGGCGTGCGCGCCGATCGCCGGAACGAGCCGCGTCTTGGCGAAGCCCGGCACCGGCGCGCGGGCGAGGATGGCGACGCTAGTTGCGGCCATGGCCGTAGGCGCGGGCAAGCCGTTTCGGATCGGCGCCGAGGAAGAAGGCGAGCCTGAGCCGCCACATCGTCAACACCGTGCGGACGGCGCCGTGCGCCTGCCAGCGCCGCGGCGAGGTGACGACGCGCTCGCGCAGGCAGACGGGGCGCGACAGGCGCTTGAGGCGGGCCGACAAAGCAACATCCTCCATCAGCGCGATCGGCGGGAAGCCGCCAGCGCGCGCGAAGGCGTCGCGCGTCATGAACATCGCCTGGTCGCCGGTGGCGATGCCGGTGAGCCGCGAGCGCAGGTTCATCGTAGCGGCAACGAGCGGCAGCGCGCCGCCGTCGAACGCGACGTCGAAGCGGCCCCAGGCGCGCGCACCGGCGACGGCGTCGCGGATCAGCGCATCCGCGCCATCAGGCAGGCGGGTGTCGGCGTGCAGGAACAGCAAAACGTCGCCATGCGCCACGGCGGCGCCGGCGTTCATCTGCGCGGCGCGGCCGCGCGGCGCCGTCAGCACGCGGTCGGCGAGGGCACGCGCCAGATCCGCCGTGCCGTCCCGCGAGCCGCCGTCGGCCACGATCACCTCGGCGCCCCGCGCGCGCAGCGGCGCCAGCGCTTCGAGCGCGGCGGCGATGCCTGCGGCCTCGTTCAGCACCGGCATGACGATCGAGAGGGTCACTCGGCCGCTTCCTTCAGCGCGCCGCCGCAGCTCGAACCCTGTCCTGCGGTGCAGCCGAAGCAGTGGCCGGCGACGCGGACCGGGTTGCCGTCGAGGCCGTCGTCGAGCAGGTCGGACAGGTGCACGCGCGCCTTGGCGCCGCGCGCCAGCGGCAGGTCGAGCATCTGGTTGAAGTCGCAGTCGTAGACGAAGCCGCGCCAGTCGACCGAGACGAGGCCGCGGCACATGACGCCGCCGAGATTGGCGTCGAGATGCGCGTCTTGCAGCAGTTGCAGGTAGCCGTCGAACTCGCCCTTGCTCACCAGCATCGAGCCGAAGCGCTGGATCGGCATGTTCGCGAGCACGAAGAGTTTGTCGAACACGATGCCGTGCGTTCCACCGAGAATGCGCCGGTAGTCGGCCTCGAGCGCGGCCTGCGGCGGCGGCAGCGCCGGGCCTTGCGGATTGTAGACGAGATTGAGCACGAGGCCCGCGCCGCGGCCGTAGCCGAGCGCATTGAGCCGCTCGAGGCCGGCGATCGAGCGGTCGAACACGCCCTTGCCGCGCTGGCGCTCGACATTGTCGGCGAGATAGCACGGCATCGAGGCGACGATCTCGACGTGCTCTGCGGCGAGGAAGTCCGCGAGATCTTCCTGGCCGGGCTCGGTGAGGATGGTGAGATTGCAGCGGTCCATGACCTTGACGCCGCGGGCGCGGGCGCCGCGCACCAGCCGCCGGAAATGCAGGTTGAGCTCGGGGGCGCCGCCGGTGATGTCGAGCGTGGCGATGGTGCGGCGCGCGAGCACGTCGAGCACGAGGTCGGCGACGTCGCCGGTCATTTCCTCGGTGCGGTTCGGCCCGGCGTTGACGTGGCAGTGCACGCAAGATTGGTTGCAGCGGTAGCCGACATTGACCTGGAGGGTGTCGAGGCGGCCGCGCCGGAGCGCGGGAAAGGGGATGGCCTCGAGCAGCGGCAGCGTGTCGCGCATTGCGTAAAGTCCCGTGGCGGCGCGGCCAATGTGCCATGCGCGCGGCCGCCGTTCAGGACAATTCGGCGTGAGCGGCCCTAGCGCACCTGATTGCCGCTGATGGCGAGCTGCGGATAGCGGGCGGCGTCGCGGACGAGGTCGTCGCTTGCCACCTTGTCCCATTTCATGCCGACGATGGCGCCGTGGCGGCTCTCGGCGACGAGGTTGCCGGTGATCGCCACATGGCCGGCGCCCGCCGCCACCGAGACGCCGATGCCGCGGCCGGCGCGGCGCACGACATTGCCGGTCACGCTCACGTCGCGCTGGTATTTGCCGGCGCCGATGCTGATGCCCATCGACGGCGCGTCCTCGACGACGTTGCCGGTGACGGCGGCGTCGGCCTCGACCGCGATGCCGACACCGGCGGCGTCCGGGCCGCCCTGCGGCCGCTTCGCGCTCAGGCGGCGGATGAGGTTGCCCTGGATGACGGCGAGGCGGCCGCCGTCGTTGAAGTTGGTGGTGACGACGCCGAGCGCCGCGCCGTCGACCGTATTGCCGGAGATGACGGCGCCCTCGAAATCGAATTCGGCGTAGAGCGCGACCTCGGCGATGGCGCTCGCCTGGTTGCCGATCACCTGCATGGCGGACGCGGCGTTGCCGCGCACGGCGGAGAAGGCGCAACGGCGGATGACGTTGTTGCTGACGATCACGTTCGCCGCGCGGAAGACGTTGACGCCGTTGCCGTTTTCGCCGGTGCCGCCGCCTTGCGACGCGACGTCCTCGATGGTGTTGCCGGTGACGATGCTGCCGTCGTGGCGCTTCAGGCTCTGCCAGACGCGGATGCCGCCGTTGCCGGTGCCACGGATGGTGTTGCCGCGCAGGATGAGGCCGCGGGCGTCGGTCGAGAACAAGGCCGTGTCGGCGACGGTAGTGATCGTGTTGCCTTCGACGACGCCGTCGCAGTTATCGAGCGCGATGCCGTTGCCGTTGGCGTCGCCGATCGCGCAGTCGACGATGCGCAACGCTTTCGCCTGCGTCAGATGCACGAGGCCGCGGTTCTTCGGCAGCGCGACGCGGGCGCCGTCGAGCGTCAGGCCGGAGAGGGTGATGCTGTCGCCGCCCTCGCTTGCGAACAGGGAAGGGCCGCGCGTAAGCACGAGCCGCGTCGCGCCGCGCACGCCGATGAGCTGCGCTCCGGCAGGCAGGCGCAGGGCGCCGCTGCGGTAGACGCCGGCTGGAAGCATCAATGGCGTGCGTGCCTTCGCTGCCTCGTCGATGGCGCGCTGCAGCTTCGCGGTCTGCTCGTCAGGGCCGGGGCGGACGCCGTAATGCGCGGCGTCGAGCGCGTGCGCGGCGACGGGCGCGAGCGCGGCGGCGGCGGAACCGAGGAGCATGGTGCGGCGGTCGAAGGTCGGCATCGGCGGCATTGTGCCGCCGCGAGGTTAACGCCGTGCTGCCGCGGCAAAGGCCAGCAAAATGGCCTCGCCGGCGCGGGCGAGATCGGCGGCGGTGAGGTGGCGGCGCGGGTCTTTTCGCCGGGGCGTGCGGGCGAGCGGCGGGACGTGGACGAAGCCCGCAAGACGCGGGCCGTTCGGCGCAACGGCCTCGGCGCCGCGCCAGGCGATGTAATTGCACAGGTAGCGCCCGGCATCGCGCGACAGGTATGCCGGGACGCGGGCCGTGCGCGCGGCGGCGAGCAGCCGCACGACCGGCGCGGGCATGCGCCGCGAGGCGGGTCCGCCGGGCGCGATGGCGTGGCGCGCAAGCGACGCGCCGGTTTCGTCGGGCAGCAGCGCGAGCGCGTTGCGCGCGCGCGTCTCGATGCGGATGCGGGTCTCGCGCGTCGCGACGCCGAACATCAAAAGCGCGTCGGGTCTGTGGCGCGCGATGATCTGCGGCAATTCGCGGTCGACCGCGGCGTAGCTGGTGGCGAAGACATGGCCGATAAGCCGCACGTCGCGCAACGCCGGCCGGCGCAGCCGCGCGAGACGCCGGGCGAGCGCCGTGGTCGGATTGACCGGCGCGCCGGGAAACGGCCCGAACCCGGTGACGAGGATGGTCGTCATATCCCCAAGAGCGCCGCGATCTCTTCGACCGCGAGCGTCGGCGCGAGCGTGCCGGCCGCAACGGCGGCCTCGGCGCTCTTGAGCTTCGCGCGCACGGCGGGATCGCCGCGCAGCTTCTGCGTCAGCCGCTCCTCGAGCATGGTCCACATCCATTTGACCTGCTGCGCGCGCCGCCGCGCCGCAAGTTCGCCGGTCGCGGTCATCTTCTCCTTGTGCTTCGTCACCTGCGCCCACAACTCCGGAATACCGATACCGGTCAGCGCCGAGCAGGTGACGACCGGTGGCGGCCAGGTGGCGGACGCCGGCGTCAGGATGTTGAGCGCGCCGCGAAAGTCGGCGGCGGCGAGCCGCGCGCGCTCGATGTTGTCGCCGTCGGCCTTGTTGACGGCGATCATGTCGGCGAGCTCGACCACGCCCTTCTTCAGGCCCTGCAATTCGTCGCCGGTCCCCGCCACCATCAGCAGCAGGAAGAAGTCGGTCATGTCGGATACGGCCGTCTCCGACTGGCCGACGCCGACGGTCTCGACGACGATGACGTCGTAGCCGGCCGCTTCGCACAACAGCATCGTCTCGCGTGTCTTGGCGGCGACGCCGCCGAGCGTGCCGGAGGCGGGCGAGGGACGGATGAAGGCGTTGGCGTCGACGGCAAGCCGCGCCATGCGCGTCTTGTCGCCGAGGATCGAGCCGCCGGTGCGCGACGAGGACGGGTCGACCGCGAGCACCGCGACCTTGTGGCCCTTGCCCGTGAGAAAAGTGCCGAGCGCATCGATGGTGGTCGACTTGCCGGCGCCGGGCGCGCCGGTCATGCCGAGCCGCACCGCCTTGCCGGTCAGCGGCAGCAGCTCCTGCACCAGCCGGTGCGCCTCATTGCGGTGATCGGCGCGCTTGCTCTCGATCAAGGTGATCGCGCGCGCGAGCGTGGCGCGGTCGCCGGCGCGGATGCCGGCGGCGAGATTGGACGGCGAAACGGATGAGGGAGAGCGCGTCACGATGGCAGCATCGGAATTTCGAGTTGTTCGGCGACGTCGCGCATCTGGCGGTCGAGAGTTAGTAAGGACGCTCCACTGGTCAGCGCCAGGCGAATGTAAGCCGCATCGTAAAATGTCAGGCCGAGATCGAGCGCTTGTTCGGCGATGAGCGCTGTCTCCGCCGGACTTGGCGGCGGCAGAATTTCGACACCCATCCTTTCGATCTGATCCATCAAGCGTGCGATCTCGTCGCGGGCCAAACGCCGTCGCCGCACGTTACTGACCAGCGCATTCCCGAGTTCGGCCGGCCAATGGCTGGGAGCGGCAAGGGAATCCTCGGCCAGTTCGGACAGCGACCCAATGTTCGGAAACTTCGCGTCCTCGTCGAGCAGCAGCGCGACCGCTGCCGATGCGTCGATGACGATCAACGGCGTCCCTCGTTGATCGATTCCTTGATCTCTTCCGGCGTGAGATTAACCCGCAATTCGTTCGCGCGCTTGCGGATGGCCCGGAAAGCCTGGCGCCGGGCCGCGATCTGCTCCGCCGTCAACTTCGGGACCGCGCGCACCAATTCGACGACCGGCTTGCCGTGCCGGGTGATGACGACCTGACCGCCTTTCTCGACCTCTTCGACGAGGGCGGACAGCCGGGTCTTGGCCTCGAACATGCCGACGTGTTTCATCCCGCCACCATAGCAATTCTAGCTAGACTAGTCTAGCTAGAATTGCTCTGCTGCGGCCGAATGGCCAAGCCGTTTATTCAGCGATTTCAACAGCTTCTCGGCCGCCTCGGCGATCACGGTGCCGGGCGGGAAGATCGCCTCGGCGCCGGATTTCAGGAGCGTGTCGTAGTCCTGCGGCGGCACGACGCCGCCGACCACGATCATGATGTCGTCGCGGCCCTGCGCAGCGAGCTCCTTCTTCAGCTCCGGCACCAGCGTGAGATGCGCGGCGGCGAGCGAGGAGACGCCGAGCACGTGCACGTCGTTCTCCACCGCCTGGCGCGCGGCTTCCGCCGGCGTCGCGAACAGAGGCCCGATGTCGACGTCGAAGCCGAGATCGGCGAAGGCCGACGCGATCACTTTCTGGCCGCGGTCGTGGCCGTCCTGGCCAATTTTGGCGACCAGCAGGCGCGGACGCCGGCCTTCGGCGGCCTCGAAGCCCTCGACCAGTTGCTTCACGCGCTCGACCGCGCCGGTCATGCCGACCTCCCGCTTGTAGACGCCGGTGATCGCCTTGATCTCCGCGCGATGGCGCCCGAACACCTTCTCCAGCGCCATCGAAATCTCGCCGACGGTCGCCTTGGCGCGCGCCGCGTCGATGGCGAGCTCGAGTAGATTGCCGTTGCCGCCGTCGGCGGCGCGTGTCAGCGCGTCGAGCGCCTGCTTGAGCGCCGACGGATCGCGCTCGGCGCGCAGCCGCGTCAGCTTGTCGAGCTGCATCTGCCGCACGGCGGAATTGTCGACCTTGAGCACATCGATGTGCTCGTGCTCCGTCGGCTGATACTTGTTGACGCCGATCACCGACTGGTGGCCTGAGTCGATGCGCGCCTGCGTCTTGGCGGCGGCCTCCTCGATGCGCAGCTTCGGGATGCCGGCTTCGATCGCCTTGGCCATGCCGCCGAGGCCCTCGACCTCCTCGATATGGCCCCAGGCCTTCTTCGCCAATTCGTAGGTGAGGCGCTCGACATAGTACGAGCCGCCCCACGGATCGACGATGCGCGTCGTGCCGCTTTCCTGCTGCAGCAGGATTTGCGTGTTGCGTGCGATGCGCGCGGAGAAGTCGGTCGGCAGCGCCAGCGCCTCGTCGAGCGAATTGGTGTGCAGCGACTGCGTGTGGCCCTGGGTGGCCGCCATCGCCTCGATCATGGTGCGGGCGACGTTGTTGAACACGTCCTGCGCCGCGAGCGACCAGCCCGAGGTCTGCGAATGCGTGCGCAGCGACAGCGAGCGCGCGTCGTCCGGCTTGAACGGCTTGATGAGCTTCGCCCACAGCATGCGCGCGGCGCGCAATTTGGCGATCTCCATGAAATAGTTCATGCCGATCGCCCAGAAGAACGAGACGCGCGGCGCAAACTGGTCGACGGTCAGCCCCGCCTTGATGCCGGCGCGGACATATTCGACGCCGTCGGCGAGCGTATAGGCTAGCTCGAGGTCCTGCGTCGCGCCGGCCTCCTGCATGTGGTAGCCGCTGACCGAAATCGAATTAAACTTCGGCATCTCGGCCGAGGTGTAGGCGAAAATGTCGGAGATGATGCGCAGCGACGGCGCGGGCGGATAGATGTAGGTGTTCCGCACCATGAACTCTTTGAGGATGTCGTTCTGGATGGTGCCCGACAATTTCGCGTGCGGCACGCCCTGTTCTTCCGCCGCGACGATGTAGAGCGCGAGCACCGGCAGCACCGCGCCGTTCATGGTCATCGACACGCTCATCTGGTCGAGCGGGATGCCGGAAAACAAGGTGCGCATGTCGTAGATGGAGTCGATCGCGACGCCGGCCATGCCGACGTCGCCGGCGACGCGCGGGTGATCGCTGTCGTATCCGCGGTGCGTGGCGAGATCGAAGGCGATGGAGAGGCCCTTCTGTCCGGCGGCGAGGTTGCGCCGGTAGAAAGCGTTGGAATCTTCCGCGGTCGAGAAGCCGGCATATTGCCGGATGGTCCAGGGCTGCGCCGCGTACATCGCCGGGTAGGGGCCGCGCAGGTAGGGCGCCTTGCCGGGAAAAGTGTGGAGGAAGTCGAGGCCGGCGACGTCGCTTTCGCCGTAGACCGGCTTCACCGCGATGCCTTCGGGCGTCAGCCAGTTTTCGGCGCTGGCGGCACTCTTGACGCGCGCATCGGCGAAATCGACGGTGGCGAAGTTCGGGACTCGGCTCATGGCTTGCTCACGATATCATGGGCGGCCTGCAGCGTCGCAAGCACGTCGCAGCCCACGTAGATATAGGCTTTCACGCCAGCCTGGTTCCAGGCGGCCTCGTGCTCGCCGGGGCGGCCGGCGAGATGCACGACCGCGCCGGCGGCGGTGAGGGCCTTGGCGGCCCCGGTGGCCTCCGCCGCGTAGACCTTGTCGGACGAGCACAGGCAAGCCAGCGCCGCGCCGGAGGATTTGTAGGCTGCGATCATGGCGTCGCGGTTTGCAAACCCGTCATTGCCGATCGCCTCGATGCCGCCGGCCTCGTAGAAATTCTTGGCGAAGGTCGCGCGCGCGGTGAAGTCCGACACTCTGCCGAGATTGGCGAGGAACACCTTCGGCCGCGCGCCGGTCTTTTTCACAATTGCGTCGGAGCGGTCGCGCAGGCGCTCGAACGGTTCGGTGAGACGGATCGACGGCAGTGGTTCGAATTGCGTGGCCGGCGGCGCGGGCACGGCGCGCGGCACGTCGAGCACCTTGACCGGCGCTTCGCTCAAATTCGGATAGTCGCTGACGCCGGTCAGCGCGTCGCGGCGCCTGGCGATGGCCGTGAGCCGCGCGGTGCGCGTTGCGGCGACTTTCGTCTGCACGAGACCTTGCTCGACCGCGGCAGCGGCGCCGCCGCCGCGCTCGATCTCCTGCAGCAACGCCCAGGCGCTCGCCGCCAGCTCCGATGTCAGCGCCTCGAGGCCGCCCGCGCCGGCGGCCGGATCGGCGACGCGATAAAGATTGGACTCTTCGAGGAGGACGAGCTGCAAATTGCGCGCGACGCGGCGGGCAAAGCGGTCGGGCAGGCCGAGCGCGGCGGTGAAGGGCAGCACGGTGATGCTGTCGGCACCGCCGACACCTGCCGCGGTCACCGCGATGGTCGCGCGCAGCATGTTCACGTAAGGATCGCGTGTGCTCATCGTGCGCCACGCCGTCTCGGCCGCGACATAGGCCGGCTGCGGCGCGAGCCCCAACGCCTGTTCGACGCGAGCCCACATCTGCCGCAACGCGCGGAACTTGGCGATGGTGAGGAATTCGTCGGCATCGGCGGCGAGCAGGAAGGTGATGCGCCGGCGCGCCTCATCGAGCGCGAAGCCCGCCGCTTCGAGCAGGCGCAAATAGGCGACGCCGGTCGCGACGACGAAGGCGAGCTCCTGCGCCTCCGAACCGCCGGCCTCGTGCACGGCGCGGCCGTCGGCGCGCAGGAAGCGCGCCTTGGCGTAGCCCTTGCCGGCGAGACTTTTCGCGGTCTCGCCGGCGCGCTTCGAAAGCTCGGCCCACGGCAGCAGCGCGCGGCCGGTGCGGGCCATGTCGCCGACCGGATCGAGACCGAAGTCGATCGCCAGCGCCGCCGGATCGAGCTTGCGCGCGGCGACGAGCCCGGTGACCAGGTCGGCGACAGGGCGTCCGGCGAAGGGCGCCGTCTCGATGCGCAGCGCGATCAGGTCGAGCATCACCTCGTCGAAGGTCCGGGCGAGCGCGGTCGCGCTGTCGGCCTTGACGCCGAAGCCGTGCGCCGACGGCGCATCGGACAGGACGAGGGTGAGGCCATCGGCGCCATTGGCGAGGTCGTGCAGCGTCTCGGCGTTGGCGGCCGCCGCATCGGGGTGGTCGATCCGCTGCATCACCGTCCACGGCGCGCCCGGCGCGCGACCGGCGACGGCGGATGCGTTCGCGGCGCGCGGGTACAAGGGCTCGACCGTGATGCCGTCATAGGTGCGCGAGACGAGTTTCTCGAACGGGCGGTCCTTGAGCGCCTTCTCGACGAGGCGGACCCACTCGGCCCGGTCGGTAACGGGGAATTCGGCGGCGAGGGGGAGGTCTTGGTGCACTGCGGTATCGGCCATTCCGGCAAAATGCCACGGAAGACGGGCAGCGCCAATGCTGGGTTTTGCCCGGGTCCGGAGCCGCCCACGTGAGCGTCCGCTCAGCGCGGCGGCAGCTTCTCGATGGTCTCGTGCGCGAGGCGTGCCGCGGCGTCGGCGACACGCGTTCCGGCGATGACGAGGTCCGGCGCGATCTCGGCGAGCGGCACCAGCACGAAGGCGCGCTCGAACAGCCGCGGATGCGGCAAGGTCAGCGTTTCGCCGGCGAGCGTCACATTGTCATAGGCGATGATGTCGATGTCGGCGGTGCGCGGCCCCCAGCGCTGCTCGCGCGCGCGGTCGCGGCCGAGCGCCCGTTCGACGTCGTGGGCGCGGGCGAGCAGGGCGTGCGGCGCCAGCGCCGTTTCCACCGCGATGCAGAGATTGATGAAAGGCGCCTGGTCGGTGACGCCCCAGGGCGGCGTGCGGTAGTCGGCGGAGCGTGCGAGCAGATGAATGTCCGTGTCGTCGCACAACAGGCCGACGGCGCAATCGAGGATGGCGCGGCTGTCGCCGACATTGCCGCCGAGCGCGAGAAAAGCCCGGCTCATCGCCGCGGGGCGGGCCGCGTGCGCACCAGACGCACGCCGACATCGGTGAAGGTCGCGGCGATCGGCGCATGCGGCTTGTGGATCGTCACCGTCACCGTGCGGACGCGCGGGAAACCGGCGAGGACGGCGTCGGCGACGCTGCCGGCGGCCGCCTCGATCAGCCGGAAGCGGTGGCCGAGGAAGGCTTCCGTCGCCCGCGTCACCACCTGGTCGTAGGAGACGGTGTCGGCGACCTTGTCGCTGCGCGCGGCCTCCGACAGGTCGATGTCGAGCTCGAGATCGATCGAGAAGGTCTGCCCGACCTTGGCCTCGTGCGACATCACGCCGTGATAGGCGTGCAGGGTCAGGCCTTTGACGAAGATGCTGTCGGTCATCGGGCGGCCTCGATTGCCGCGGCGACGCGCAAGGCCTGCACCGTCTCGCGCACATCGTGGACGCGCAGGATGGCCGCGCCGTCGCGGGCGGCGATGAGATGCGTGGCGAGCGAGCCGCCGATGCGCTGCGAGGGTTCGGACGGCGAGATCGAATTGATGAAGCGCTTGCGCGAGGCGCCGACCAGCAGCGGCAGGCCGAAGCGCCGGAATTCGGCCAGGCGGCCGAGACAAGCGACGCTCTGGTCCGGCGTCTTGCCGAAGCCGATGCCGGGGTCGAGGACGATTCTGTCGCGGGCGAGGCCGGCCTGCGCCGCGATCTCCAGCGAGCGGGCGAAGAAGGCGACGACGTCGGCGACGATGTCGATGTCCGGATCGGCCCTGTCGCGGTTGTGCATGACGATGACCGGAACGCCGCGCCGGGCCACCAGCGGCGCCATCGCCGGGTCGCGTTGCAGCCCCCAGACGTCGTTGACGATGGCCGCGCCCTGGTCGAGCGCCCAGCCGGCAATATCGGCCTTGATGGTGTCGATCGAGACCGGCAGGCCGAGCTTCACCACCGCGGGCAGCACGGGTTTCAGCCGCGCCAGCTCGTCGGCCGCGCCGACGCCCTTGTTGCCGCCATAGGGGCGCGTGGATTCCGCGCCGATGTCGAGGATATCGGCGCCTTCGTCCTTCATCGCGCGCGCATGCGCGATGGCGAGCGCCGGATCGATGAATTGTCCGCCGTCGGAGAAGGAGTCCGGTGTGACGTTGAGGATGCCCATGACCAGCGGCCGGCTGCGCCCCATCAGCGCCGCGAGCGGGTCGCGTGCGAGGGCAGCGGTCACGGGACTGGCGCTGGTCATCGGCTGCCTTTGCGCCGGGTCCCGTAGGCTGTCAAGGCGAGGGCGGCGGGGAGCTCAGTACTTGATCTTGAGCGGCAGGCCGCGGGCGTTCTCGATCCAGCGCGCGACGACGCGCTCGGATGGCAGGAGGCGCACCAGCTTGCGCCTGCGGTTGGCCTCGGCCATCGCCTCGGCGAGCTTGGCCGGATTACGGACCTTGAGCTCCTTGACGGTGTCGACGCCGGCCGCGGCGAGCAGTTCGGCGTATTCCTTGCTCACGCCCTTGACCCGCATGCGGTCGGCGCCGTTCGCCCAGCACAGGAGCTTGCGGGCGTCGAGCCCGGTCTTTTCGGCCAGCGCCCGGCGCTGCTTCAGGGTGCAGGCCTTCGCGAGCAGGCTCGCGGTCGAGCGGATGCCCTGCGCCTTGAGCGTGGCGGCGACGCCAGCGTCGATCTCCGCGATATCTGTGATCGGATAGGGCATGTGCATTCCAGGCGCCCGTTGCGGGCACCGCGCTCCGGGACGTCAGGCGAACTGCGAAAGACCAGGGATGGCGCCGACGATCTCGCCGACGGTGTCCTCTCCGGCCTTCTCGCGGGCGAAAGCAAGCGTCTCGCGGGCGACCCCCTGGACCTGGCCCATCGACAGCCCCGCGGCCATCATCTTGGTGCCGGCGCCCATGATGCCGCCGAGTGCGAACATGCCGCCGCCGCTCGCATCGACGCCGGCCTGCGCCTCCATCAACTCCACCGCGCCGGGCAGGCGCTCGAGCAGGGCCTGCACCTTGTCGGGCGGGCCCTCCTTGCGGAGAAATTCAAACATGATGGCGACGGCCTTCTCGGCGGCGCCCTTGTCGATCCCGACATTGGCGACGAGCCGTGAGATGAGTTCGTCCATGGGTCCCCTCACTCCCGCACTGGCGGCGGGTTGCCAACATATTGGCCGTCATTGTCCGCTCTGACAAGCGCGGTGCCGTAACAACAATGCACCTCCCTGTCGCGCACCGTGCCCGCCGCGTCGTTGACATAGGTCACACAATGAATGCGTCAAAAGTCGAGGCGGTCGCGAGGTAGGACAGGATCGTACGATGATCGACGCGGCGCGGCACAGAAATGCGCGAGATCGCATCCGGTTGCATACCGCCTGCGCCCTTTTCAGCCCGGTCATGCGTTGCTAGCGTGGCGCAATCACATGCGGAGAACATGAAATGAGCACACTCGACGCCGTCCTCAGCCAGATCGATCGGGATTTCGATCAAAGCGTCGAGCGTCTGTTCGCGTTGTTGCGCATCGCGTCGATTTCGACCGATCCGGCCTACAAGGATCAGTGCCGCGCCGCCGCCGAGCACGTCGCCGCCGACCTCGATTCCATCGGATTTACCGCCGAAGTACGGCCCACGGACGGCCATCCCGTCGTGGTCGGCAAGGCGAACGGAGTTTCCGGCCCGCGTGTACTTTTTTACGGCCATTATGACGTCCAGCCGGTCGACCCATTGACCCTCTGGAAGACGCCGCCGTTCGAGCCGCGCATCGAGACGCTGCCGGGCGGCCGGAAAATCATCGTCGCGCGCGGCGCCTGCGACGACAAGGGCCAGGCCATGACCTTCATCGAGGCCTGCCGCGCCTATTACAAGGTCACCGGCAAGCTGCCGCTGCCGATCACGATGATGATCGAGGGCGAGGAGGAGTGCGGCTCGAAGAATCTGTTCGGTTTCGTGCGCGACAACGCCGGCGAGTTCAAGCTCGACCTCGCGCTCGTCTGTGACACGGCGATGTGGGACCAGACCACGCCTGCGGTGACGACGTCGCTGCGCGGCCTCGTCTACGAGGAGGTGAAGATCACCTGCGCCGATCGCGACCTGCACTCCGGCGTGTTCGGCGGCGCGGCGCAGAACCCGCTGCGGCTCCTGTCGAAGATCCTCGGCGCGATGTGGGACGACAATGGCCGCGTCACCATCCCCGGCTTCTATGACGGCGTGGCGGACCTGCCGGCCGACATCAAGACCGACCTCGCCTCGCTCGGCCTGACCGAGGACAAGTTCCTGGGGCCGATCGGGCTGAAGCACTCCGCCGGCGAGAAGGGGCGCCTGCTGATCGAGCAGATCACGACGCGGCCGACCGCGGAGATCAACGGCATGGTCGGGGGTTACACCGGGGAGGGCGCCAAGACCGTCATACCCGGCGAAGCGAGCGCCAAGGTCTCCTTCCGCCTCGTCGGCGCGCAGGACCCCAAGAAGATCCAGGCCGCCTTCCGCGCCTTCGTGCGGGCGCGGCTGCCGGACGACTGCAAGGCCGAGTTCACCGATTTCAGCAACGCCCCGGCGATCCAGCTCGCCTACGACAATCCGGCGCTCGGCAAGGCGCGCAAGGCGCTGGCCGAGGAGTGGGGGCAGAAGGCGGTCACGGTCGGCGCCGGCGGCTCGATCCCGATCGTCGCCGACTTCAAGAACGTGCTCGGCATGGACTCGCTTCTCGTGGGTTTCGCGCTCGACGACGACCGGGTGCATTCGCCGAACGAGAAGTTCGACATGACCAGCTACCACAAGGGCATCCGCTCCTGGGCGCGTATCCTCGCGGCTCTCGCGCAGGGCTGAGCCCGAGGGGACGGCCGGGTAATGAAAAGGCCGGGCGGGTGCCCGGCCTTTGTCGCTTTCGGCTTGTGGCGCGGCTCAATAGCCGCGGCGGCGGACCTTCTTGGCTGCCTTGCGCGCGGCATAGCGGGCGTCGCGCGCCGCCTTCTGCTCGGCGAGGAGCTTTTCCTCGGCCTCGGCCTTCTCCAGCGCGATCAGGCGATCGAGCTCGTCCTGCTCCGCGCGCGCCTTCGCGGCCAGTTCCGCCTTGCGGGCGGCTTCGGCGGCGAGTTCCGCCTCACGCGCCTTGCGGGCGGCTTCGCGCTCGGCGTTGCGCTTGTCGCGCGCCTCGGCGATGGCGCGGCGCTCGGCCTCGCGGTCGGCGCGGTTCGGGTCTTCGGCGGCGGCGCGGAACTTCTCCAGCAGCGCCTTCTTGGCGGCGGAGGCACTGGTCTGACGGTCTCGCAAGTCGGGAGTCTGGAAGCTCATCTAATCTCCGGTGGGGTTGGTCTGGGCCGCGGAGCGGCGAATTGGGTGTGCGGTATCTATCCAGCGCGCGGCCTGTTCGCAAGCCGTGCGGAGCGAAGAGGCGCCATGTGGAAAGGCGCGGGACTATTTCTTGAGCTTGTAGCCGGTGTGGAAGATCCACCAGACCACGGCGAGGCAGATGACGAGGAAGACGAGCGTCATGACGACGCTGACCGCCGGGCTGACGTCGGCGACTTCGAAGAAGCTCCAGCGGAAGCCGCTGATCAGGTAGACGACCGGGTTGGCGAGGGTGATCTTCTGCCAGATCGGCGGCAGGACGTGGATCGAGTAGAAGGTGCCGCCGAGGAAGGTCAGCGGCTGCACGATCAGGAGCGGCACGATCTGCAGCTTCTCGAAGCCGTCCGCCCAGATGCCGATGATGAAGCCGAGCAGGCTGAAGGTGACCGAAGTCAGCACCATGAAGGTCATCATCCAGAACGGATGGGCGATGTGCAGCGGCACGAACAGCCACGAGGTCGCCAGGATGATGAGGCCGAGGATGACCGATTTCGACGCGGCCGCGCCGACGAAGCCGAGCGCGATCTCCAGGAACGAGATCGGCGCCGACAGGAGCTCGTAGATCGAGCCGACGAAGCGCGGGAAATAGATGCCGAACGAGGCATTCATCGTGCTCTGCGTCAGCAGCGTCAGCATGATCAGGCCGGGTACGATGAACGAGCCGTAGTTGACGCCGTCGATCTCCGAGATGCGCGAGCCGATCGCCGCGCCGAACACGACGAAATAAAGCGCGGTCGAGATGACCGGCGAGACGATGCTCTGCGCCAGCGTGCGGCCGGTGCGCATCATCTCGGTCTTGTAGATCGCGGCGACGGCGCGGAGGTTCATGGTGCCCCCCGCGGCTCGTTGACGAGGCCGACGAAAATCTCCTCGAGCGAGGACTGGTCGGTGTGCAGGTCGCGGATGCGCACGCCGGCCTCGCTCAGGGCGCCGAGCAACGTCGCGACGCCGGTGCGCTCGGCCCGCGTGTCGTAGTCGTAGATCAGCTCGTGGCCGCTGCCGCCGATCGTGAGATCGAAGGCGGCCAGCGCCGCCGGAACGGCCTCAAGCCGGTCGGCGACCTGGAGCACGAGGCGCTTGCGGCCGAGCTTGCGCATCAGCTCCGCCTTCTGCTCGACCAGGACCATCTCGCCCTTGTTGATGACGCCGACGCGGTCGGCCATGTCCTCGGCTTCCTCGATGTAATGCGTGGTGAGGATGATGGTGACGCCGGAGGCGCGCAGGTCGCGGACCACCTGCCACATGTCCTTGCGCAATTCGACGTCGACGCCCGCGGTCGGCTCGTCGAGGAACAGGATCGCCGGCTCGTGGGAGAGCGCCTTGGCGATCAGGACGCGCCGCTTCATGCCGCCGGACAATTCGACGACCTTGGCGTCGCGCTTGTCCCAGAGCGAGAGGTCCTTGAGCACCTTCTCGAGATAGGCCGGGTTCTTGCGCTTGTTGAACAGGCCGCGCGACATGGTCACGCAAGCCCACACCGACTCGAACGGCGCCATCATGATCTCCTGCGGCACCAGGCCGATCATGGAGCGCGCGGCGCGATAGTCGGTGATGATGTCGTGGCCGTCGACGGTGACGCTGCCGCCGCTCGGGCGCAAGATGCCGCAGATGATGCCGATCAGCGTCGTCTTGCCGGCGCCGTTGGGGCCGAGCAAAGCGAAAATCTCGCCGCGGCGGATGTCGAGATTGATCTCCTTGAGCGCCTCGAAACCCGAATCGTAGGTCTTGGTCAGGCGGGAGACGGAGATGATCGATTGCATGCAGGGCTGCGGCGCGGTGGGCGGGAAGGCCGGGATGTAGGTGCTTCGCCCTTGTCCCGCCAGAGCGGTTGTAAGGCTGCGGCCCTCACCGTTGCCGAAATGCCACGGCGATTACGCCGCCTCGGCCAGCGCGGTGAGGTCGCTCAGCACCCGTTCGGGCGCAAAGGCCGGATACTCGTCCGGGTTTTTCGCGCGGTTGATCCACTGGCCGCGGAAGCCGAACGCCACCGCGCCCATGACGTCCCAGCGGTTCGACGACACGAAGGTGACGTCGGCGGGCTTGCAGCCGAAATGCGTCGTCACCAGCGCATAGACCTCCGGGCGCGGTTTGAACATCTTCACGGCGTCGACCGACAGCACCGCGTCGAGCTCGCCGCGCACGCTCGCCGCGTCGACGGCGCCGTCGAGCATGTTCGGCGAGCCGTTCGACAGGATGCCGGTCTTGTGGCTTTTGGATTTGAGGCTGCGCAGCGCGGCGTGCGCGTCGGGAAAGGCACCGAGCTTGAAATAGGCCTCCAGCAACAACGGCTTGAGCGTCTTGTCGACGGACGGCACGCGCGCCAGCGCGAAATCGAGCGCGCGTTCCGTGAGCGTCCAGAAGTCCTCGTAACGGCCGGCGAGCGTCAGCGTCCAGGAATATTCGAGCTGTTTGGTGCGCCAGATCTCCGACATACGCTCGGCGTCGGGCCCGGCCTTCTCGCGGTGGCGCGCGATGGCGGCGTGGACGTCGAACAGCGTGCCATAGGCGTCGAAGACATAGATCGACATGGGTGCGGTCCTCACCAGACGGCGCGCACGATGCGCGCGGTCCCTGAAAAAGAAAACGGCCGGCGCGTCATGCGGCCGGCCGTCCGATGCCGTTTGCGTGACGGCTACTTGGTCGCCGCCGCGTACATCTCCTCGACGTGCGCCCAGTTCACCAGGTGATCCAGGAACGCCTTGAGGTAGTCGGCGCGGCGGTTGCGGTAGTCGATGTAGTAGGAGTGCTCCCACACGTCGCAGCCAAGGATGGGCGAGGCGCCGTGCACCAGCGGGTTCTCGCCGTTCGGCGTCTTCATGATGGCGAGCTTGCCGTCCTTGACCGCGATCCAGGCCCAGCCGGAGCCGAACTGGGTGACGCCGGCCTGGGCGAAGTCTTCCTTGGCCTTGGCGAGACCGCCGAGGTCCTTGTCGATCGCCGCCTGCAGCTTGCCCGGGAGCTTGTCGCCGCCGCCGTTCGGCTTCATCCACTGCCAGAAGTGCAGGTGGTTGTAGTGCTGGCCGGCGTTGTTGAAGAGGCCCTGGTTCTTGCCGTAGGCGCCCTTGACGACCTCTTCGAGTGACTTGCCCTCGAGCCCGCTGCCTTCCAGGAGCTTGTTGCCGGTGTCGACATAAGCCTTGTGGTGCTTGTCGTGGTGATATTCGAGCGTCTCGCGCGACATGTGCGGCGCCAGTGCATCGTAGGCAAACGGCAGGTCAGGCAGCTTGAACGACATCAGCTCCTCCTCACGGCAAACTCTGTTTGAAATACCCCTATCGCGGTGAACCCCGCCGTCCGGTCAGAGTTCCCTTGGTGGAAACCTAATTAGGCGCTACGCGGCCCGGCGGCAACCGGGCGCGCCGGAGGCCCGCGCCGGGCTGCATTTGGCGCCGCATGGAGCCGGGCGCGGCGGCCGGGCAGGCTTAAGAAAGTGTGCAGGTCCCGCGTGCTATTTTCCCGATCGCCGGTTGCAGTCGGGTTCGAGATCGGCGAAATTGCGCGCGATTAGAATGGCTTAGTCGATATTGCGCGCCGCGGGGGCGGGCGCCGGAAGAGGAGGGTGGCCGTGCGGAGATCGACGGTTCTGATGATTGCGGGTGCGGTTGTGCTGGTCCTCGGCATCGCCATGGCCGCTTTCGGCATTCCGGTCCAGGAATTCAGCTTCGGCAATACCCTGATCCTCGCCGGCACGACGCTGGCGGCCGGCGGCCTCATCGTCATCGCGCTCGGCGTGGTCAGCGGCCAGTTGCAGCATCTGGCCGAGGCGCTCCTGCATGCGCCGATGGCCGTGCACGCGCACGAGGCGCCGGAACCGCATCCGTTCGACCCGCGCGGGCCGTCGGCCGCGCCGGAATTCCCGATGCCGCAGCAGCCGGCGCCGATGCTGCGCAATCCGGAAGAGCCGGTCGACGTCGCCGAGGACGTGTCGCTGTCGCCGCAGCCCGCCGCCGAGCCGGAGGCCAAGGACGAGCGCGACATTCCGGCCTGGATGCGCTCGCGGCCCGTGACCGGGAAGACGGACGAGCGGCGGCGCTCGTCGATCTTCGATTCCATGTGGCCGCCGGAGAGCAAGATGTTCGAGGGCGGCGACAAGGACGGCGCCGGCGCGGCGCCGGAGCCGCCCGCGCCCGACGCGGCCGAAGCGGCGCCCGAGCAGCCGCTCGCGGCCGAGCCCGCGCCGGCCGCCGAGAAGCCGAAGCCGCGCGCGGTCGCGATCCTGAAGTCGGGCGTCGTCGACGGCATGAGCTACACGCTCTATGTCGACGGCTCGATCGAGGCCCAATTGCCGCAGGGCACCCTGCACTTCGCCTCGATTCACGAATTGCGCGCGCATCTCGAGCAGAACGGCTGACCGCGCAAGTCCTGCCCCAGCAACCGTCAAGTCTAGCGGCGAGCCCCGGCGAGGTTCTTCTTGCCGGTGCGGCCGCGCGCCAGTATTCTTTCAATATTGCGTTCTTCGCTGGCGGGATTTGCGGTGGCGTCCTGGCGTAAGTCGTGGCGTAAGTCCTGGCGCCGGCTCCGGGGATCGGGGGATGTGGCGATGATCGATGGCGGCGGCTCGGGCAGGCCCGACTACATCGCTCTCACGGCCGAGATCGTGTCGGCCTATGTCAGCAACAACACGGTGGCGGCGGCGGACATTCCCGGCCTCATCAGCCAGGTGCACGGGGCGCTGAGCCGGGTGTCGAACGGCGTGGCGGACCCCGCGGCCGACGTGCTCAAGCCGGCGATCTCGCTGCGGCGTTCGGTGACGCCGGAGTACATCGTCTGTCTCGAGGACGGCAAGAAATTCAAGTCGCTCAAGCGCCACCTGCGCACGCAGTACAACATGACGCCCGAGCAATACCGCGAGAAATGGAATCTGCCGGCGGACTACCCGATGGTGGCGCCGAGCTACGCCGCAGCGCGCTCCGAGCTCGCCAAGCAGATGGGCCTCGGCCAGCAGCGCCGCCGCCGCGGGCGGTAGGCGAGGTTTTGCCAGGACCGCATCGATAATTTGTTGACATCCATCCTAGGATAGAAATAACCTTCGTGCGGGGATGAAACGTACGAGGGTGAGGCCATGCCGCAACGTCCTGGATCGATTGCGATTTCATCCGGCAGGCGGCGGCGCCCGGCCCGCAGGCAGAACCCGGAGATCGGCCGCTTCCGCGCCCGGCACCTCGCGCTTGACCGTAGGCAGATCGATGCGGCGCTCGGGCCCTCGGGTGTCACCGTCGATGAGCTCGAAAGTCCGCTGGTCTGGCTCGCCCGCCGCCGCGCCCGCGGCGCCGCGCTGATCGAGCCGCACCAGCTCCAGGCCGGCGAGCGGCTGCGGCGCGACTTCACCATCGCCGACCTGACGCCGCGCACCGGCGCCAACTGGTCGCTGCCGCTGTCGGGAAGCGGCAGTGGCGGCGGCAGCGGCGCGAGCGACACGATGACGGATGCGCGCAGCCGCGTGCACAAGGCGCTCGACGCCGTCGGCCCGGAATTCTCAGGCCTGCTGCTCGACGTCTGTTGTTTCCTGAAAGGCCTGGAGGACGTCGAGCGCGAACGGCAGTGGCCGCTGCGCTCGGGCAAGATCGTCCTGCGCCTCGCGCTGGAGCGGCTCGCCCGCCATTACGGTTACGCGGCGGAGGCGCAAGGGCGCGGCCGGGCGCCGGTGCGCACGTGGCTCGCTCCGGACGTGGCGTTTCGGGTCGAATAGGCCTCAGGCGGCGGTGGCGAGCGCCGCGTCGGCGTCGGCGCGGATGCGCTCGACCATCGAGCGCAGCCCGTTCGAGCGCTGCGGCGTCAGGTTCTCGCGCAGGCCGAGCTGGTCGAAGATGGCGATGGCGTCGATGTCGCGGATCTCGCGCGCCGTCTTACCGGAGTAGATGGCGAACAGGATCGCCACCAGGCCGCGCACGATGTGCGCGTCGCTGTCGCCCTCGAAGCTGAGCACCGGGCCGCCGGCGCCGTCCGGCTGCACATGGGTGACGAGCCACACCTGGCTGGTGCAGCCGCGCACCTTGTTGGCCTCGGAATGCGCCTCCTCGGCCAGCGGCGGCAGCGTCCGCCCGAGCTCGATGACATAGCGGTAGCGGTCGTCCCACTCGTCCAGCAGGGCGAAATTGTCGAGGATCTCGTCGATTCCAGTCATTCGGCCATCGCTTGCGGCGGGCAAAGCCCCGCCTCGGCCGATATATAGGCCGTCAGCGCCAAATGGCCAAAATCTTCGCCCGATCAGACGGCCGGACGGGCCCGTTTCGGCGGCAGCGGAACCGGCGCGTGCCAGGCCGGCTGCATGTCGTTGCGCGTCAGCGTACCGTGCGTCTGCTCGGAGACCGTGACCAGCTTGGCGGCCTGCTTGTCGCCCGGCGCGGCCTTGTCGCCGCCCTTGTCCGCGAGCTTGTCGCTGATGAACTGGTAGAGCGTGCGCGCGCCGGCCTCGGCGCGCTGGCCGAGCGCGACGGCGACCTTGCCGCCGGTGACGCAGGCGTCCGGCTGACGGCCGCAGAAGCCGCGCGCGTCGGAGACGGCGGCGCTCGCCACCGTCATCGCCTCGGTCGCATCGATCTTGCCGTCCGGCGATTTCGTGCCGCTTGCCGGCAACAGCAGGCAGACGACGCCCAGCCAGAAGGCCATTCGCAACAGGAAGAACATGACCCCACCCATCTATCCCCGGCGGTTTCACCCCCCGCCTTGCGCATGAACCTAGCAGACAGGCTTGAAGCTGTCGTTCGGTTCGGCGCGACGATTTGGCTCAAAGTCGCGGCGAATACGACGCGAATTTTCCGACAATTTTAAATACCTCCGGGCGCGTTTTGCTCCGCGGCGCGGCGGCGCATGGTTAGCGCGAGGTAACCGGGCGGCGCTGCGGCAAGACACCGTTCACCATGCACGCGAATACGCGCGCGAATGCGGTGCGATTGCGCCGTCATTGCGAGAACAACGGGCAAAACCGTTCGACTTTTAGCGTTCGTTTAATCGGGGGCCCCTAAGCTTTTCGCAGCAATAAGGGGCGCGTCTTTTCTCTTCAGGACGTGGACAGGGACCGTGAGCTTCCTCACGCCAGTGTGGAACTATGTCGATGCCTTGGTGCATCCGGCGGCGCAGGCAGATGCGCTGACCGCGGCGCGCCATCGCTCGTTCATTGCTCCGCGGCTGATCGGCAGCCTGGCGGCGCTGGCGAGCCTTCCGGTCTATATCGCCTTCCGCGGCGTGCCGAGCCTGCTCGAGGTCTTCGTCTTCGCCTGGCTGGTGGCGCCGATCCTCGTCGCCTATTTCCTGTCGCGCACCGGACGCTACGAAAGCGCGCATGTGCTCTCCTCGCTGTCGCTGACCGGCCTCGTCGCCGTGGTCGCGTGGTGCACCGGCGGCATCGCCTCGTTCGCGGCGATCTGGCTCGTCATCGTCCCGCTCGAGGCTTCGCTCTCGGCCTCGCGCCGCGTCGTCGCGCTCGCCTCGAGCTTCGCGCTCGGCGCCGCCGGCCTGTTGATGACGCTGAGCATCGCCAGCGTACTGCCGCCGCCGGCGTTGATGGACGGCGGCAATGGCGCGCTCGCCGCCATGGGCATCATCTCGGCCGCGCTCTACGCCACCGGCATCGCGCTCGGCGCGGAGTCGCTGGCGCGCACCAGCTTCTGGCTGCTCTACGCCGAGGAAGACCGCTACCGCCTGCTGGCGCGCAACATGACCGACGTCATCACGCGCCACGGCGACAACGGCGCGGTGCTGTTCGTGTCGCCGGCAGCCGAGACGCTGTTCGGCGTGCGGCCGAGTGAATTGTCCGGCCACGGCCTGTTCGACCGCGTGCACGTCGCCGACCGGCCGGCCTATCTCACCGCGCTTGCCGACGCCGCCACGCGCGGCGAGCAGCGCTCCGTCGAATTCCGCATTCGCCGCGAGGCCGACCGCGCCGCCCAGTTCGTCTGGGTCGAGATGCGCTGCCAGCCGGTCGACCGCACGGCCGAGGATTCTGTCACGCAGCGCGAAGTCGTCGCCGTGCTGCGCGACGTCAGCGAGCGCAAGACGCACGAGCGGGCGCTGGAGATCGCGCGCGCCGAGCAGGAGCGCGCCAGCGCCGCCAAGAGCCGGTTCCTCGCGACCATGAGCCACGAGTTGCGCACGCCGCTCAACGCCATAATCGGTTTCTCCGAGATGCTCACCAACGACTCGCTGGTGTTCGATCCGGCGCGCAAGCTCGAATACGCCAAGCTGATCAACGATTCCGGCCGACATCTCCTGTCGGTGGTCAACGGCATCCTCGACATGTCGAAGATGGAGACGGGCAATTTCGAGATCACGCCGGAGCCGTTCGCGCCCGGCGCCGCGATCGTCAACTGCTGCGACCTTTTGGCGCTGAAGGCGCGCGAAGCCGGCGTCGAGATCAGGACGCGGGTCGCGCCCGAGCTGCCGGAGCTCGTCGCTGACCGCCGCGCGTTCAACCAGATCCTGATCAACCTCATCTCAAACGCGATCAAGTTCACGCCGCGCGACGGCCGCGTCACGGTCAGCGTTCATTGCGAGGGCGCGAAGCTCGCGCTCGCGGTCGAGGATACCGGCGTCGGCATCGGCGCCGACGACCTGCCGCGCATCGGCGAGGCGTTCTTCCAGGCGCGCGCTTCCTACGACCGGCGGCACGACGGCACCGGCCTCGGCCTGTCGATCGTGAAGGGCCTGGTGCGGCTGCATGATGGTGAGGTTGACATCGCGAGCCGCCTCGGCAAGGGAACGCGGGTGACGGTGCGGCTGCCGCTCGACTGCGAGGGCCGCGCCGCCGATCCCGTCAAGCTCGTCAGCGAGCGCGCCCACGAACTCGCCGTCACGGCCAATCCCGACATTCATGCCCAAGCTTGCGACCAAGGCCCCGGCCAGGACGACGAACAGGTCAAGAAAAGTGCGTAACGCATCCGCCCGCGCGCGCGCCGTTCCGGCGGGCCGTCTGGCCCGCACCGGCGTCATGATCGCGCGCCATCCGCGCGAGTTCGTCACGCTGCTGATGGGCTCGGTGGCGACGGGGTGGATCTTCACCAACGCTCTGTTCCTCCAGAAGGGCCCGCATCCGGCGCCGATCTTCGCTGCGCGGCCGCACACGCATCAGGTGCCGCTGGCGCCGCCGCGGCCGCAGGCGCTTGCGCCCGCCGCAACGCCGCTGCCCGTGCCTTCGCCGGCCGCGCAAACCGCGGCGCAGCCGATCACCGACGAGGCGCGCGCCCGTTTGACCAGCGATATCCAGCGCGAGCTCAATCGCCGTGGCTATTATGACGGCACCGTCGACGGCGTCTGGGGCGCGCGTACCGACGCGGCGGTCCGTGACTTCATCCAGGTGACCGGCGCGCACGTGACCGCCGACGCCAACGAGCCGCTGCTGCACGCCATCGTCGGCGCGCCGGCGAAGAAGGTTGCCGCGCCGGTGCGCAGGAATGATCCGATCGCGGCGCTGATCGCGCCGTCGCCGCGCGTGCTGGCGGTGCAGCGCGCGCTCAACGATTTCGCCTACGGTCCGGTGAGCCCGACCGGCACCTACGATCCCGGCACGCGCGCGGCCATCGAGCGCTTCGAGCGCGCGCGCGGCATGCCGGTCACCGGCCAGGTCTCCGACCGCCTCGTGCGCGAACTCTCGAGCGTGGTCGGCCGTCCGCTGGAGTGAGGCGCCTCGCGCGTGCTATCAGCGCGTGACGGCGGACCCGCGGACCACGATCATGCGCCTGAAATCGAGCATCTGGGTTTCCGCCTATGTGCGGCGCTGCGACATCGAGGGCGCGCCCGCCGTCGTGCGCCGGCGCGGCGCCGAGGAGGCCGGCGCCATCTTCATCAAGGTCAACCGTCTCGACGGTGCCGGCACGTTATACGGACCGGCGCCGCAGGCGATGTTCGACGAGGCGCGCCCGGCCGAGCGCCTGTTCACGGTGCTGGCGGGCCGTGAGGCGCCGGTGGCCGATGCCGACATCGAGGCGCGGCTGACGAAGGAATTGCGGTTCGATCCGGACGTGTGGATCGTCGAGGTCGAGGACCGCCAGGGGCGCCACTTTCTCGACGAGGCGCTGGTCTAGCCGGCGCGGTCGGCCTTGCGGGTCGGGCCGGTGATGCGGCCGGTGCGCGCGGGTCGCGCCGCATGGCCGAACGAACGCGCCGGCCGGCGCTCGTCGTCATAATGCACCGCCTCGTGCGCCGGCTTCTTGCGCGCCAGCGGCGCACGCCAGATCGCGGCCATCTGCGCCGCCGCCTCCGGCGTCACCTCGTCGAAAAGCTGCGCCAGGTCGTAGACGCGCGCGATCGACTGCCCGATCACCGGATTGAGGAAGAGCAGCACGCGCTGCACGACGGCGGCGCTCATGCCGAGGGCCTTCGCGGCGACGACCAGCGGCTCGCCGGACGTATCGCGCGTGATGCGTTCGGCCAGCGCCGGCGCGACGCCGAGCGCCGCGGCAAGCGTGCGGCTGAATGCGGTTTGATCCCGTTGCAGGGCTGCGCGCTCGAGATCGGCCAGGGTTTCGGGCGAGGCGCGCCGCATCGGCCGGGCGTCCGGCACCAGATTGGCGAGGATCAGCCGGCGCTCGTCCGGACGCGCCGTCATGAACATCTCGGTGAGTTCGTCGCGCGCCGCCGCCGCGGCCGGTGGCTTCACCGGGGCAGGGGCCTCGCCGGTGAGCTTGTGCAGAACCGCCGCGGGCGCCGCTGCATAGGCGCGCAATGTGGCGGTGACGATCTCACGCGTCGCCGTATCGACCGCATCGACGAGCCCGGTCGCAAGTTCGACGTATTGCCGTTCTTCCTCGGCGGTATGCGATGCCTTCTGCACGTAGAGATCGGTCACGACGCGCAGTAGCGTCGGACGGATGTCGACGCCGTCGCGGCATGCGAGGTCGAGGAGACCGTCGATCGGGGGAAGTTGCGATGATTTCGCCATGACGCGACGCTTCACAGACACCGTCAATGACCGGACATTAGAGCGATGCCTTTAACAGGCCGTTAACCTTGGACGCCTCTAATCGATCGCATGCGCCGATCCGGCGGGCGTAAAATGCGTCGCCGGCGCGGAAGAGGGGCTGCAATGGGCGAAGTCATCCGCTTTCCAGACGAGACGGCGGGCACGCGCGGCGGCAGATACATCGATGCCACCACCGAGCCTGCGACCGTGATCATATTACCGGTCGTCCGCATCGAGCGGTCACCGGACGGCAGCAATGGACTTGAACCGCATTCCGGCAACAACCACGGGCGCCGCCGCCGGCGTGCGCGCTGAGTTCCGGAATCGAAGGATTTGATGCGAACTGCGCTGCAACGGCACCGGTGCGGCCCCGTATGGGCTCAGCGCCTTCTCGTGCTCGCGGCGCTGGCCGCGCTCGGCGGCTGCGGCACCCAGGGCGATTTCCAGGAGATCAGCCCGTCGGCGAGCCGCGCCGACATGCACGACTGGCTCTCGCTCGACGCCATCGCCGGCAAGCCGACATTCCCCTCCGATTTCCCGCTGACCGAGGATGAGCGCGCGCTGCGCGACCTCGCTTATCCGCTGATCGAATGGCCGTACAACCGGCAGAAATTCTATTCGGTCGCCGGCGAATACGGCGTCATCGGCGCCGACCATCGCACCGGCTTCGACGTCACCGCCTATACGACGCATCTGTTCGGTGACGAGCGGCGCACCGCCTCCTCGCGCTACGAGGTGCTGACCGACGATATCCGCAACGACACGACGCGGCTGCCGCAGTTCTTCGAGACTGCCTCGCGCGTGCTCGACGTCGACAGCAAGCGGCGCAAGAGCCTGTTCTACGTGTCCTCGCTGAGCGAGAAGGAACGCACCAACGCGCTGCGCCGCATCGACGAGAACGCCTCGCTCGTCGCGATGGTGCGCCGGTCGCTCGATGAGCGTGCGGCCGCCTATCGTTTCGCGCTCGAGCGGCTCGTCGTCATGACGCCGAATCCGGAAGCCGTGCAGGTCGAGCATGCGTTGAACGAGCTGCGCGGCAAGGTCGCGTGGTATCGCACGCACCTGCCGCCCGGATGGACCCGCGAACAGAGCCTCGCTTCGGCGCGCTGATCAGCGATCGGCGCTTGCCTGCTGCGCCGGCGTGCAGGTCGCCGCGCCGACGGCGGCCGCAGCCTTCGGCATCAGCCCCGGCTCGGGCGCGAGCGCGCGGATGGCGATGAGGCCCGTTGCCGTCGGCGACTCGACGATCAGCCGGTCGGCGGCGGTGACGTTCTCTTCTTCCGGGATCTGCTCGTGCTGCGCCTGGGTCATCAGGTCGAGCTCGATGACGCGGCGGCCGGCGGCGCGGTCGTTGATCGCGTAGTAGGCGACGTCGGTGCGCGTGTAGAACGACACCGAGGTATAGGCGGGGCTGACCGGCACCGACAATTTGAGCGCGCCCTGCGAGAGATCGTAGCGGCAGACCGCGACCGCCATCGCCGGGTCCATCAGCGGCATCAGCGCCGTGCCGGGCGCGGGCTCGGGCAGCGGCGTCACCTTGTTGACCGGCGCGATGGCGGAGAGCCGCGAATAGGCGTCCTGCGTCGCCGTGCGCGGCAGGATGATGACCGTCGCGATGTGCACGATGCCGCCGAGCAGCACGCCGCCGAGCAGGAGCAGCAGCCAGCGGATCATGGGCAGCTCCGCGTGATGACGGAGGGCATCGGCACTTCACGGCCGGCCTTGGTCGAGACGCCGACGGCGGTGTCGTAGAAGCGCAGCGCGAGCTGGTAGCGCTCGATGCCGCCGGTCGGCAGCCAGTTGCCGGAGGCGGCGCGCGGGCCGACGGTGACGGCGAAGCTGCCGTCGGACCGGCGCACGATCTCCTCGCTGGTGAAGCCGTGACGGTGCACGGAGTTGGCGACAAGCTCGCCGCCGGCGCTGTAGAGCGTCAGCGTCCAGAACCGCGCCGCCGGCGTGATGCCCTCGACCTCGACGTCGCAGCGGCCGTCGAGCAGCCGGCCGGCGTCGTCGGTAGCCGCCGAGAAGGAGACGCCGTCGCCGAGCGCGACCGGCAGGGTGCCGTTGCGGGCGATGGCCGCGCGCGCGTAGGGGTCGGCGTCGAGCGTCCCGGTTTTCGGCCAGGCGGTCCAGGCGCCGATGCGCAAAGCGCCGAACGCCGCGCCGCGCGTCAGCGCGAAATAGGTCGCGCCGAGGCCGACTGCGGCGGCGACGAAGAGTGTGAACAGCGTTCCGAGGAGCAGCCGCACGAGATGACCGCGGGGAGAAGCCCTGATTCGAGTGAGGAGACTACGCCGGAGCGCGGCGCGCGGCTAATCAGTTCCGGACAAAGGCGCGGCCCTCGAGCGCGTCGGTGAGGGCGGCGCCGCGGCCGGTCGCGGCCGCCTGTTTCTTGACGTCGCTCTCGACCGTCGGCACTGGCCCCAGGGCGCGGCTGGCGTCATCCATCAGGTGCTCGACCCGCACCAGGATATCGGCGCCGCGCTTGGTCAGGAGCCGCGGCCGCGGCGGCGGCGCTTCGCCGCCCTTGGATTTGGCGTCGGCGACGGTCGGCGCGCGCGCCGGCGGCACCGGCACGCCCGGCAGCTGCTTCAGCTCGATGCCCTGGTGGGCGTATTCCATGATCTGGTGCCAGGTCATGGCCGGCAGTGAGCCGCCGGTCATGCGGTTGGTCGGCGTGTAGTCGTCATTGCCGAACCAGACGCCGCAGACGAAGTTGCCGGTGTAGCCCATGAACCAGGCGTCGCGCGACTGGTTGGTGGTGCCGGTCTTGCCGGCGGCGGCGATGCCGTCGAGGCGAGCGCGGCGGCCGGTGCCGTTCTCGACGACCGAGTTCATCATCTTGATCATGTCCTGCGCCACGCCCTGCGGCAGCGCGCGCTTCGGCTTCGGCCCGTCGCGATCGTAGCGCCAGACCACCTTGCCGTCGCCGGTGCGCACCTCGAGGATGGCGTGCGGCGTCACCTTCATGCCGAGATTGGGGAAGGTGCCGTAGGCGCCGACGTGCTCGATCATGGTGACGGCGTCGGCGCCGATCGGCAGCGACGGCGTGTCGGGCAGCGGCGTGGTGATGCCCATGTCGCGCGCGGTCTTGATGATGCGCGAGCGGCCGAGCTTGGGGTTGCCGTCGCCGACGATGACCGAGAGGCGCACCGCGACGGTGTTGATCGAGTGCGTTAGCGCGGTGATCAGCGGCATGGCGCCGCGGAAGCCGCCGCCGTAATTGTGCGGGCACCAGTTGCCGAGGCAGATCGGCGCGTCGACGACGATCGAGGTCGGCTTCAACCCGTGCTCGAGCGCGGTGGCGTAGACGTAGGGCTTGAACGAGGAGCCCGGCTGGCGCATCGCGTCGGTGGCGCGGTTGAACTGGCTGGCGCCGTAGTCGCGGCCGCCGACCATCGCGCGCACTGAGCCGTCGACGTCCATCAGCACGGCGTCGGCCTGATGCGCGTTGTATTCATCGCCATATTGCCGCAGCGAATTCTCCACCGCCGCGTCGGCGGCGCGCTGCAGATTGGTGTCGAGCGCGGTGCGCACGACGAAGACGCGCTCGGTCATCGACTTCGGAAAGGTCTCGACCAGCTTCTTCATCTCGTCGAAGGCGTAGTCGAGATAATAGTTCGGTGCGTGATCGTCGCGGCGGTCGACCGGAGTCGCAGGATGGCGGCGGGCGCCGAACACCTGGCCTTCGGTCATGAATCCGGTGTCGACGAGGTTATCCAGCACGACGTTGGCGCGGGCGCGCGCGGCCGGCAGGTTGACGTTGGGCGAGAACTTGGTCGGCGCCTTGAACAGGCCGGCCAGCATCGCCGCCTCCGACAGGTCGACGTCGCGCGCCGACTTGTTGAAGTAATACTGCGCCGCCGCGTCGACGCCGAAGGCGCCGCCGCCCATATAGGCGCGGTCGAGATAAAGTTTCAGGATCTCGTTCTTGGTCAGCCGCGCCTCGAGCCACATGGCGAGGAACGCTTCCTTGATCTTGCGGTCGATGGTGCGCTCGTTCGACAGAAACAGGTTCTTGGCGAGCTGCTGCGTCAGCGTCGAGCCGCCCTGCACGACGCCGCCGGCGCGCGCGTTGGTCACCAGCGCGCGCACGGTGCCGGACAGGTCGACGCCGAAATGGTCGTAGAAGCGGCGGTCTTCGGTGGCCAGCACCGCCTTGATCAGGTTGTCGGGGAACTCGTCGAGCGGGATCGAATCGTTGTGGCGCACGCCGCGCTGGCCGACCTCGTTGCCGTAGCGGTCGAGGAAGGTGACGGCGAGCTCGGACTTCTTGAGCCAGTCGTCGTCGGAGGTCATGCGGAAGGCGGGCATGGCGAGCGCCAGCATCAGCACGGCGCCGAGCGTGCCGAGGGTGGCGGCCTCCGAGGTGAGCTCGGTCAGCGCCCGCCGCAGGCCCGCGACGTGGAAGCGGTCCATGAAGGTGGAGAAGCGCTCGTAGCGCTCGCGCATTTCACGCGCCGAGCGGAACAGCGAGAAGTCGACCCAGGAATCGAGGCCGAGGAACAGCTTGCGCAGGTTCGGCCGCCAGTCCTCGGGAAACAGGTCGCGCAAGGCTTTGCTCGTATTATCAACGGGTTAGGGTTCGGCCGGCGGGGTGAGGCCGGGCCCGAGGCCGCAATGTAGCGCAAGCCGGCCGCGGCCGGAATGGCGGCGGCGGCGCACCTTGGGGGAAGGTGAATGGGAAATGGGGCGGGAAAAGGGGCGGGGGCGCTCCTTTACCCTTCCCCAGAACGGCGGGGGCAGCCCGGTAGCCACGTAAGTCTTTGGTCTGTGAGGCTCGGCTGCTACAAAATCCCTTCAGGGTTGTGGGGGAATTGCCGCGTGTTCGAACAGACATTCAAAAACATCGATGACGTCCTCTGGAAGGAGGCCGGCTGCGCCACCGAGCTCGACTACACCGAGCAGACGTCGTGGATGCTGTTCCTGAAGTATCTCGACGACCTCGAAAGGGCGAACGAGAAGCGGGCGCTCCTCGACGGCAAGCCGTATCAGGCGATCATCGACAAGGGCCATCGCTGGTCCGTGTGGGCCGCGCCGAAGAAGAAGGACGGCTCCTTCGATCACGACAAGGCGAAGAGCGGTCCGGACCTGATCGAGTACGTCGACGACGATCTCTTCCCTTATTTGAAGGGATTCCGCACCCGCGCCGAGGGGCCGGACACGATCGAATACAAGATCGGCGAGATTTTCGGCGAGATCAAAAACCGATTTCAGGGCGGCTATTCGCTGCGCGACGCGCTGGAGCTGATCGACCAGCTCCGCTTCAACACGCAGGCGGAGAAGCACGAATTGTCCGAGCTCTACGAGGGCAAGCTCCGCAACATGGGCAATGCGGGCCGCAATGGTGGCGAATATTACACGCCGCGCCCGCTGATCCGCGCCATGATCAAGGTCGTCGATCCGCAGATCGGCGAGCGCATCTATGACGGTGCCTGCGGCTCGGCCGGCTTCCTGTGCGAAGCCTACGACTACATGCTGCCGCAGGCGACTTCGACCAAGGCGCGCCGGACGCTTCAGGAGAAGACCTTCTACGGCAAGGAGAAGAAGAGCCTCGCTTACGTCATCGGCATCATGAACATGATCCTGCACGGCATCGAGGCGCCGAACATCGTCCATACCAATACGCTCGGCGAGAAGATCGTCGACATTCAGGAGAAGGACCGCTTCGACGTGGTGCTGGCCAATCCGCCCTTCGGCGGCAAGGAGCGGCCGGAGATCCAGCAGAACTTCCCGATCCGGACAGGCGAAACCGCGTATCTCTTCCTCCAGCATTTTATCAAGTCGCTGAAGGCCGGTGGCCGCGCTGCAATGGTGATCAAGAACACCTTCTTATCCAACACCGACAACGCCTCGGTTACGCTGCGCAAGGAGTTGCTGGAGTCCTGCAACTTGCACACGGTTCTCGATGTCCCCAGCGGCTCGTTCCAAGGATCGGGTGTCAAGACAGTCGTGTTGTTCTTCGAGAAAGGCGCGCCGACACGCAAAGTGTGGTTCTATAAGCCTGATGTTGGCCGTAACCTCGGCAAGACCAACCCGCTCAACGACGAAGACCTGAAGGACTTCGTCGCACTGCAGGCGAAATTCAAGGACAGTCACAATTCGTGGACGCTCGATGCCAGGAGCAAGATTTTCGCCAAGTATGACGGCAAGCTGAAGTTGTTTCTCGACTTCGTACTGGCGCAATATGTGAGCCAGGGCGTCGAGGAACTTGATCAGGACAAGCTCGGCAGCCTGTTGGAGTTGAAGTACCACACGCTCGACGATGCGGCGGCCGAGCTGGGCGCGCTCGAGCGCGTGAAGGACAGCTTTATCGGATTTCAGCCGTATCTCTACGATGCCGACAGGCGGTAGCGAGGCGTTTAACTCCCCCCCACCGGCGCCTGACGGCGCCGACCCTCCCCGCAAGGGGGAGGGTGAAGGAAGGCGGGCGCCGACCCGGCGGGGCAGGGTCGACGCATCCGGGTTGCTTCTCCCCCCGTCTCCCGGCACAAGGCGCGGATGGCGGACGAGACGGCCCCCTTCTGGAAGCGCAAGAAGCTCTCCGAGATGACCTCGGCGGAATGGGAGAGCCTGTGCGACGGCTGCGGCCGTTGCTGCCTGAACAAGCTCCTCGACGACGACACCCACGAGACCGTGTTCACCGACGTCGGCTGCACGCTGCTCGACGGCGACACCTGCCGCTGCAAGGACTACGCCCACCGCCAGAAAAAAGTGCCGGACTGCGTGCGGCTCACCTGGCGCAACGTCAAGCGGCTCGCCTGGCTGCCGCCGACCTGCGGCTACCGGCTCGTCGCCAACGGGCAGGACCTCGCCTGGTGGCATCCGCTGGTCTCCGGCGATCCCGAGACCGTGCATCAGGCCGGCGTGTCGGTGCGCGGCCGCGTCGCCGCCAGCGAAGACGACGTGCCGGACGAGAAGCTCGAGCAATACATCGTCGCCTGGCCGGGCAAGTGGCCGAAAGGCGCGCGCGGCAAGAAGAAATAACGCCGGCTGACCCGATCCGCGCATGGCCGCTGCCCGCTGCCGCTCCTTGCCTAACGGGAACGGCTGCGGCATTGAGCCGTTGCTCCGGCTCGGAGCCTTCAACCCGGTTATTTTGCATTTATGCCGACGTCCGCGCCCACCCGATCTCGCCCGCATGCCGCGCCAGCCGCGCCCGCGCACGAGGAGCATCCGGCGCTGGCCCATGCGGAGATTCGCACCATCGTCATCGGCATCATGCTGGCGATGTTTCTCGGCGCGCTCGACCAGACCATCGTCGCCACCGCGCTGCCGACCATCGGCCTGCACTTCGGCAACCTCGCCGAATTGTCCTGGGTGGTGACGGCCTATCTCCTGACCGGCACGACGGTGACGCCGCTCTACGGCAAGCTGTCCGACATCCACGGCCGCCGCGTCATGATGATGATCGCGATCGGGCTGTTCGTCGCCGGCTCGATCGCCTGCGCGCTGGCGCCGTCGATGACGGCGCTGGTGCTCGGCCGCGCGTTGCAGGGCCTCGGCGGCGGCGGGCTGATGGCGCTGGCGCAGACCATCATCGCCGATGTCGTCTCCCCGCGCGAGCGCGGCCGCTATCAGGGCTATATCGGCGCGGTGTTCGCCACCTCCTCGGTCGGCGGGCCGGTGC
Organism: Pseudolabrys sp.; assembly: GCA_035571935.1. Taxonomy (GTDB): domain Bacteria; phylum Pseudomonadota; class Alphaproteobacteria; order Rhizobiales; family Xanthobacteraceae; genus Pseudolabrys. The sequence continues at coordinate 93,225 of DATNBL010000089.1, read as the reverse complement.
TCGGCGGCTTCCTGACCGAGAAGCTCGACTGGTCGCTGATCTTCTGGATCAACCTGCCGCTCGGCGTCGCCGCTTTGGCGATGACGTGGAACGCGCTGCGCCTCGTGCCCTATCACCCGCGCAAGCATTCGCTCGACGTCGCCGGCGCACTGTTGATGATGGCGGCGTCGGTGGCGCTGTTGCTGACGCTGTCGTGGGGCGGGCGCGACTATGGCTGGTTCTCGGCGCCGATCCTGGCGCTGATCGCGGCGTCGCTTGCGCTGTGGCTGCTGTTCGCCTGGCGGCTCATGCGCGCGGCCGAGCCGTTCTTGCCGCTCGCCGTGCTCGGTAATCCGGTGGTGCGCTCGGCGGCGCTGGCCGGCGCCTGCAACATGGGCGCGCTGGTCGGCATGACCATCTACGTGCCGCTCTATTTCGAGGTGGTGCTGGATCTTTCGGCGAGCCAGTCCGGCATCGCGCTGATCCCGCTGATGGCCGCGACCGTCTTGTGGTCGACGATCACCGGCCGGCTGATGACCTTCCTCGAGCATTACAAGCGCGTGCCGCTCATCGGCATCGCCGTCGCCATCGCGTCGCTGGTGGTGCTCTCGGCGTTTCCGGCCAGACTGCCGCTGTGGGCGGTGCTGACGCTGCTGTTCGTGGTCGGCTCGGGGCTCGGCTGCGTGTTCCCGGTCTCGACCGTGTGCATGCAGAACGCGGTGGTGCGCACGCAGATGGGCATCGCCACCGGCGCCGCCAATTTCTTCCGCGCGCTGTTCTCGGCGCTGATCGTCGCGGTGCTCGGCGCCATCGTGCTCGGCCATCTCGGCGGCGAAGCCGGCAGCGCGGTCGAGACTCTGGCGCGCGGGGCTTCCGCCGACGTGCTCGTCACGGCGTTTCGCTACGTGTTCGCCGCCTGCGCGCTGGTGCTGTGCCTCGGTCTCGTCTTCCTCATCGTGCTGGAGGAGCGTCCGCTGAAAGGTCCGCCGCCGCCGCCGGAGGGCGCCGTCGTCCATTAAAAAAAACCCCGGCCAGTGCGGCCGGGGTCTTGATTTAAGCCGCCGTGACCTAGCGGTCGAGGATCGACGGCAGGTCCTTCTGCAGCTGCAGCCGCACATTCGCATCCGGATCGGTGCCAGCGTAGCGGCCGTCGACGATGACGGCGCCGTTGTCGAGCGCCGGCATCGCCTGCGCGCGGACATTGTCGAGGCGCGTGGCGCGGTGATGGCCGCCCTGCGCGAGAGCCGGCGAGGCGGCGATGAGCGCCAGCGCGGCGCCGAGAACGAGCTTCTTCATGTCATGTCTCCGTTTCATTCGTTGCGGCGGTCATTGCCGCCACGAGGCGAGACATGGTGTCGCGGCGCGGCCCCGGCTTGCTCGAAATTGCTGCATTCGATTTCGCCTTGGGCTTCTCGGCGCGCCATTCATGCGCGGGGCTCGCATGCGCTGCGGTCATGCGGTAACTCCGTTTTCACGCGCGGGTGACTTGCGCGTGCATCGGCGTCGGCCGATATAGCGGCGAAGCCGGCGCGGTGCCCGTCACGCATCGACAGGAATCCGGCCAGGGTGGAAGCGCGAAGGGGGGAGGAGCCACAGGGACTTTTCGCATGCAGCTTTCCGCTTCGCCCGCGGCGTCGCCTCTACTTTCGTTCAATCCCCCTCACGTCGATATCGAACCCGCCGCAATCGTGGCGCGGCGCGGCTGCGCATGGCCCGGCCTTCACGTCGAAACCGTCGCCGCGAGCGGGCAGGCGCCGTTCAAGTGCCGCTTCCATGCGTCGTGGCATCTTCTGATGGCGGCGGAGCGCGCCGAGCGCAGCGCGGGCGAGAGCCTGATCGAAGGCCTGCCGAAATCCAGCAGGCGGACGTTCACCGGACGCCTGACATTCGTGCCGGCAGGGCGCCGCTTCCACGGCTGGGCCATGCCGCGCGTGCCGATGCAGGTCACGTGCTTCTATATCGACCCGGACGGACCGCTGTTCGAGCGCGAGGCGCTCGGCCGCGCCGCGCTCAAGCCGCGATTGTTCTTCAAGGACAGCGACATCTGGCGCGCGGCCGCGCGGCTCAAAGGCGCGTGCTGCGCCGGCCCTGCGCAGGACGGCGAGACGCTCGGCGCCTTGCTGGCGCACGAGATCGTCCGCTCGAGCGAGGCGCCGCGCGTGAGCATCCTGCGCGGCGGTCTTAGCGGCTGGCAGCAGCGCACGGTGGCCGATCACATCGAGGCCAATTTGTCGGAGGCGTTGCGGCTTACCGAGCTGGCGCAACTGGTGCGGCTCAGCCCTTATCATTTTGCCCGCGCCTTCAAGCAGAGCTTCGGCGTACCGCCGCACCGCTATCACGTCGCGCGCCGCATCGAGCGTGCAAAGGGCCTGCTCGCCGATCCGTCGAACTCGGTCACCGGCATTGCGCGCTCGCTCGGCTTTGCCGAGACCAGCTCGTTCTCGGCGACGTTCCGCCGCGTCACCGGCGCGTCTCCGAGCGATTTCCGCCGCGATCGCAATTGAACGGACACCGAAACGCGCGGGGTCCCGGCTTGCGGCCGGGACCCGTTGCGGGTGCGGTTAGCGGTCCCAGAGGCCTTCGCTGCGCAGGAGCTGCAGGCGCATCTGCGGATCCGGATCGCTGCCGAGGTACTGGCCGTTGGCGTAGACGGCGTTGCCGTCGTTCGCCGGCATGGCCTGCGCCTGGATGCCGCGCAGGTCGTTGCCCGCGCGCTTCATGTGGCCCGAGTGCGCCAGCGCCGGCGAGGCGAGGGTAGCGGCCGCGGCGAGCGCGATGATCAGCTTCTTCATTTCTTCATCTCCATGATCGTTGTTGTCGATCAGCCGTCGTGGCTGTCGTCGAACATGATCGGGAGGTGCCGTTGTTTATTCCGATTGCGGGGGGCGGCGGCGCGCGAATGCGGCCCCGCAGAGATAAAGAAAGCGTGAGCGCGGCGTGTTCAGGCCGCCGCCGGGCGAAGCGTCTTGCGCAGCGCCTCGGCGAGCGCCGCCATCTGGTACGGCTTACGCAGAATCGGGAAGGGATGCGCCTCGGTAAGCACGCGCGCGTAGCCGCTCGTCAGCAGGACCGGCATTTCGGGCCGCTCGCGCCGCAGCGTGCGCGCGAGCGCGAGGCCGTCCATCTCGCCGGGCAGCATGACGTCGCTGAAAACGAGATCGACGTGCTCGCCGCGCGCAACAAGATCGAGCGCGGCGCGCGCGCTGTCGACCGCGGTGACGCGGTAGTGGAGTTGCTCGAGCAAGGATACGGCGACCGTCCTCACCTCGGGATTGTCCTCGATGACGAGGATCGTCTCGCCGTGACCGGCGGCGTCCACCGCCCGGGCGACGGCGGTTGCGGCGGGCGTGGCCGGCTCGGCGGCGCGGGGAAGATAGAGAGTGATCGTGGTGCCGCGGCCGACCGTGCTGTCGAGCGTGATGGTGCCGCCGGATTGCCGGGCGAAGCCGTAAGCCTGCGACAACCCCAGTCCTGTGCCCTTGCCATCGCTTTTGGTCGTGAAGAAGGGCTCGAACACCTTGCCGATCAGCTCGGGCGGGATGCCGCTGCCGGTATCGGCGAGGCTGAGGGCGACGAAGTCGCCGGACAGATGCTCCGCCGTCTCCTCGCCGCGGAGCGTGCGGTTGACGCCGGCAACGGTGAGCGTGCCGCCGTCAGGCATGGCATCGCGCGCATTGACCGCGAGATTGACCAGCGCCAGTTCGAATTCCGACACGTCGACCGAGATCGGCCAGATGTCTTTCGGGATGTCGATGCGCAACTCGATATTGCCGCGCGCCGAGCTCGCCAGCACGTCGCGGAAGGCGGTGATCGTCGCGGCCGGATCGACCGTCTTTGGATTGAGCGGCTGGCGGCGGGCGAAGGTGAGCAATTGCCGCGTCAGGGTCTCGCCGCGCGCGGTGGCGGCCTGGATCGCTTCCAGCGCGCGCGCGTCCTTCGGATCGTGGACGCGCCGCAGCAGCATCTGCGTCTGGCCGCTGACGATCATCAGGAGATTGTTGAAGTCATGGGCGACGCCGCCCGTCAATTGCCCGAGCGCCTCGAGCTTCTGCGCCTGCGCGAGCTGTTGCTGCGCGTGCTCGAGCGCGGCCTGCGCCTCGCGCCGCTCCGTGATGTCGCGCGTGACCTTGGCGAAGCCGACGATTTCGCCATTGTCGCCGCGCAGCGCATCGAGGACGACGTTGGCCCAGAACACGGAGCCGTCCTTGCGCACGCGGCGGCCTTCCGATTCGAACTTGCCGGCCGCGGCGGCGGTCGCCAGCGCATAGTCCGGTCGGCCGGCGGCACGGTCCTCCGGCGTGTAGAACATGGAAAAATGACGGCCGACGACTTCGTCGGCGGCGTAGCCCTTGATGCGTTCGGCGCCGGCGTTCCAGCTCGAGACAATGCCGTTCGCGTCGAGCATGAAGATCGCGTAGTCGACGACGCCGGAGAACAGCGCGCGAAGCTGCTGCTCGCTCGTGCGCAGCGCTTCGGCTGCTTCCTTCTCGGCGGTGACGTGGCGCCCGGCAATATAGATGAGGCCCTCATCCGTCGTCATGGTCCAGTTCAGCCAACGCCAGGAGCCGTCGCGATGGCGGAAGCGGTTCTCCACGCGCACGGTCTGCGCTCCGCGCGCGAGCGCGGCGCGCGCGGCGCGGGCCGCGGGCGCATCCTCCGGATGGCGCAGCTCGTCGACATGCATCGTCTTGATCTCGCCTTCGCCCCAGCCGAGCAGCCGGGTCCAGGCCGGATTCACGCTGACGAAGTGGCCGGCGAAGGTGGTGACGCCGAGCAGATCCTCCGACACCTGCCATACGCGATCGCGCTCTCGCGTGCGCAGCGCGACCTCGCTCTCGAGCTGGTCGGTGAGGCGGCGCAACTGCTTTTCGCCGCGCACGCGCTCGGTGGTCTCGAACACGGTGGTGAGCAGGCCGCCGATGCCGTTGGGCGCGAGGGGGTCCGGGATCGGGCTGTAGCTGATGGTGAAGCGCGCTTCCTCGGCAATGCCGTAGCGCTGGATCAGCCAGGGATGATCGATTGCGAAGAAGCTGTCGCGCTCGCCGCGCAGGATCGACTCGCTCAGCGGGCCGAGCTCGTCCCAGATTTCGGCCCATGTCTCCCGCGTCGGCCGCCCGAGGGCGGCAGGATGCTTGCCGCCGAGCAGGGGCGCATAGGCATCGTTGTAGATCATGATGAGGTCCGGCCCCCAGCGCACCGCCATGGGAAAGCCGGAGAGGAGGATCAAATCGACGGTAAGCTTGAGGCAGGGCGCCCATGCAGCGCGAGGGCCGAGCGGTGTCGCCGCCCAATCGAAGGACTCGATGCGGCCGCGCATCGCGCCGGATACGCCGCCGCCGATAATCGGTTTTTCGACGAAGTCGTCGCGCCCCTGGCGCATACCCCACAGCCCCGACAGGTCATTCGACATAGAATGCGCAGAGGCTGATCCGGGTTCCATGGGAATCCCGTTTTTTCCGATCCGGGAAGCAAAGAAAGAGCCCCGGCCTTGCGGCCGGGGCTCGAGAGCACAAACGCTGCGTGTCGTTCAGCGGTCGGACAGGCCCTGGCTGCGGAGCAGTTGCAGCCGCACATTCGGGTCCGGATCCTGGCCGCGCTCCGCGGCGACCGCCGAGGCGCGGGCGTTCAGCGCGCCCTGCGCGTAGGCCTGAGATGCGGCGGCATAGCCGCCGTGCCAAGGCGTCGTGTGGCCGCGCGTGTCGTAGCTGTAGTTCGGGTCCGCGGGCGAGACCTGCGCGTGCGCGGCTCCGGGGCTCAGCACAGCAGCGCCGGCGCTCAGCGAGGTGGCGAGAAAAGCGGCCAAGGCCGGGCGTGAAATGAAAGTCTTCATGACTCGGTATCCTCATCCTTCAATCGGTTCGGCGGCTTGTTGTTGCGCCACCGAGCGGCGGTGTCCGTCGCCAGTGATCGGAAGATGGGATTGCCGCTCGCGCGCCGCTTGCTCGAAATTGCTGGAATGTTCGGCGGCGCTACTGCTTGATGAAGGTGCCGTTGCGCAATTCTGTGACCGCCTGTTGCAATTCGGCCTGCGAGTTCATGACGATCGGCCCGTACCAGGCGACCGGCTCCTTGATCGGCTTGCCGGAGACGAGCAGGAAGCGCACGCCGCGCTCGCCGGCCTGCACGGTGACCTCGTCGCCGCGGTCGAACACGACGAGCGAGCGGTCGCCCGCCGGCTCGCGAAACAGGATCTCCTCGCCGCCGATCTGCTTTTCCGAGAGCACGCCGAGCGGTTTCGAGGCATAGGCGAATTTCCCGTCGCCCTCGAACACGTAAGCGAAGGCGTGGCGCTCGACCTCGACGGGGAGCGTCTTGCGCACGCCCGCTGGCACGAACACGTCGAGGTAGCGCGGATCGGCGGCGACGCCGTCGATCGGGCCTTTCTTGCCCCAGAACTCGCCGCAGACGACGCGCACGCGCGTGCCGTCGTCGTCGACGACCTCGGGGATTGCCGACGACTCGACGTCCTGATAGCGGGGCGCGGTCATCTTCAGTGACGACGGAAGGTTCGCCCACAATTGGAATCCGTGCATGCGGCCTTGCGCGTCACCTTGCGGCATTTCCTGGTGCATGATGCCGCGGCCGGCGGTCATCCACTGCACGTCGCCGGCGCGCAACGTGCCGCGGTTTCCAAGCGAATCGCCGTGGGTGACGGTGCCGGCGAGGGTGTAGGTGATCGTCTCGATGCCGCGATGGGGATGCCAGGGGAAGCCGGCGAGGTAGTCCTCCGGGCGCTCGTTGCGGAAGTCGTCGAACAGCAGGAACGGATCGGTCTCGCTCGTCTCGCCGAAACCGAAGGCGCGGCGCAATTTGACGCCGGCGCCCTCGATCGCCGGCTTCGACGTGACGATGCGCTTGACGGGGCGGATGGACATTGTCTTTTGCCTTTGGTCTTTGCCTTTGCGGGTTTACGCCGCCGCCTGCTTTTCGCGCGGCGCGAGGCGGGTGGCGAAATCGGCGAAGCGGCCGACGAAGGCTTTCAGGAAGCCGCGCACGGTCTCGTCCGGCACGTTCGCGTCGCCGTCGATCATCTCCGGCTTGAACTGGATGTAGGCCTCGCCGCCGACGACATGCAGGCCGGAGAAGCTGCCGAGCACGGACCGCAGATGGCTCTGCGCCACCGCGGTCGAGATCGCGCCGGGCGAGGCGCCGATGATGGCGGCCGGCTTGCCCGGCCAGACGCTGGTGCCGTAGGGCCGCCCGCCCCAGTCGATGGCGTTCTTCAGCACGGCGGGGATCGAGCGGCTGTGCTCCGGCGTGACGAAGAGCAGCGCGTCGGAACCGGCGACCTCGCTCTTGAAGCGCGCGACCACCGACGGCGCCGGCTGCTCGTTGTCCTGGTTGAACATCGGCAGGTCGTCGATCTGGATGAAATTGGCGTCGAACGCGTCCGCGCCCAGCTTGACCAGCGCCTCCGCCAGCTTGCGGTTGATGCTCTCGCGGCGGTTGGAACCGACGATGACGCCGAGCTTGAGTTTTGCCATAGGAACCTCTATTTCCTTAGTAACTTATCGATACCGAGGCTAAATAGATGACCAGACGAAAACCGCAAGAAGGCACACCGCGTATACCCGGTAAACCGCTTGAGACCGGCGACTGCCAGGCGATCAGCGAAGTGCTCTCGCGCGTCGGCGACAAGTGGACGGTGCTGGTGGTCGAGACGCTCGGGGGCGGGCCGAAGCGCTTCAACGAATTGCGCCGCGCGCTCGGCACCATCTCGCAGCGGATGCTGACGCTCACCTTGCGCGCGCTGGAACGCGACGGCCTCGTCACGCGCACGGTGTTCCCGACCATCCCGCCGCGCGTCGACTACGAGCTGACGCGGCTCGGCCGCTCGCTGCTCGAGCCGGTGAACGGCTTGAGCGCCTGGGCGCGCGCCAACCGCATCGCCATGGAGGCGGCGCGGCGCAAGTTCGACGGCGGCGGCGGCGCGGCGGTGTGATACCGCGTGGCGCTCCGGCGCGCTCGCAACCGGACCCTACTCAGGCACCAGAAGGCGGTATTCGCGCGGGTCCGGCGAGCGGGCGCCGTTATGGCGTTGTTAAACGTCATTGCGAAAGGCTGGTGAAACTGCACGCGCGCGCCGGGTAGGCTGCGGCTGCCGCGCAATGCCCGGATTTCCGCCACGGTGTTGTCACGCGGCAAGGCTAAGGGACACGACCTCCTGAAGGCGACACCGGTGCCGCGTTTTTTCTTTCACTTCTCCGACGGCGAACGTCAGTTCAGCGACGACAAGGGCCAGGAGCTTGCCGGCCTGCGCGCCGCCAGGGCGCACGCGACCGCGCAGGTGCGCGAGCTCAAGGCGGCGATGTCGGAGCCGGCGATCCGCGACCTGTCGGCCTGGAGCATGAGCGTCACCGACGCCAAAGACGCGATCGTGTTCGTGCTCGGTTTCGATTTGAAGCCGCGGCCGGTGCAGGTGGCGCAGGGGCCGGCCGCGTCCGCCCCGCCGCGCGCGCCGGCGAAGGAGTTCTAGGCCGCTCACGCCAGCAGCGCCGCCGCGATCATCGCCAGGCAGCTCGCGAACCCCGCCGCCGGAACCCAGACGGGGACCCGCACATGCGGATGCGGCGAGCGCTCGCCGCGCGCGCGCAGGCGCAGCAGCGACAGGTTGACCGCCGCGAACACAGCGAGCGTGGCGAGCGAGGTGCCTTCGGCGAGCCGCTCGAACGGCACCGTGAGCGCGAGCGCGACCGTTGCCGCGACGACCAGCGCCGTCGCCAGCAGCGGCGTGCCGGTCCTGCCGTGCACATGCGCGAACACGCCCGGCAGGTCGTTCTGCCTGGCCATTCCATAAATCACGCGCGCGGCCATGCTCACCTGCGCCAGGATGGTGTTGAGCGTCGCGACGATGGCGATCAGGCTGATGACGAGGGGGCTGGCGCCGGTCAGCCGCTGCATGACGAGCGCGAGCGGCGCCGGGGCCGCGGCGAGTTCGGCCGGCGGCACGGCGGCGACGGCGATCGCCGCCACCGCGAGATAGAGCAGCGTCGAGATGACGAGCGTCAGCACCATCGCGCGCGGGATGTCGCGATGCGGCATCTTCGCCTCCTCGACGACATTGGCGAGGTCCTCGAAACCGATGAAGGCGAAGAAAGCGAGCAGCGCGGCATAGCCGATGCCGGACAGCGCCGCGGCCTCGAGCGGCGGCGGCGTCACGAGCACCGCCGCGGCCGGCACGCCGGCGGTCACGCCGGCGGCAATGACGAGGAGCAGGCCGCCGACCTCAATCAAGGTGAACAGGCTGGCGATCAGCACCGATTCCAGAATGCCCCAGGCGGCGACGGCGCCGAGCGCGACCACCACCGCGGCGGCGATCGCGCCGCGCGGCAGCGCCACGAAGGTGCCGATATAGCCGGCGGCCCCGAGCGACACGGTTGCCGAGGCGACGACGCCGATCATCAGCGTCGTTAGGCCGACCGCGGTCGAGGCGAGGCGCGAGCGCATCGCCGCGCGCACATAGGCGGCCTCGCCGGCGCTGACCGGAAACCGCGTCGCCAGCTCGGCGTAGGAGCCGACGGTCAGCGCCATCGCCGCGGCGGCGAGCGCGAAGGCCCACGGCGCATAGACGCCCGCATGGCCGGACACCGCGCCGATCAGCACATAGATGCCGGCGCCGACGGTGATGCCGACGCCGTAGAGCAGGAGCAGCGGCAGGCCGAGCCTGCGGCGCAGCGCCGGCGCGAGGGCGGGGGTGTCCATGAAAAAAATTTTAGCGGCGGCGGCGAAAACGGCGTTGCGCGGCGTCAAATCGCGTCTTTGCGCTCGCCTTCGCCGCGCTATATCGCTAAGCTGATGAAATGCGGAAAGCTTTTCTGATTCCGGTGATGATTTTGGCGGCGCTCGCCGTGTCCGGCTGCACCAAATGCGGCTGGATCTGGCAGCAGGGCCCGCACGCCTGCCACACCGAGGACACGCGCTAAGTCGCGGCGCCGGCGCGGGTTTTCGCGATACGGTCCTCGGCGAGGACGGCGGTCCGAAAAATATCACAAAAAAGTCCTAGGACGCGATTGACAGCGTAACGCTCCTCCGCTACAAACTCCCCACGCTCCGGTGCTGCGCCGGGACGATGGCGGTCAGAGAAGAGTCTAGAGCCCATCGTCGGGCGCCGTAGGGCGCGTTAGCCGCAGGCGTAACGCGCCGCATCGCCGGACGGAATGACGACAACCTCGCGCGGCGGATTACGCTGTCGCTAATCCGCCCTACGGGCTACGGAACGCGCCGCCGGCCTTCGCGTTGCTCCTGTTCCGGCAACGTGAGGAAAGGCAGCGCCATGCCGACCGTCGAGAACAACCGCATCGTCGAGACGCCGACCGAGGCGCGGCAGGGCGAGACCGGCCACAATGTCCGCTACGTGCTCGGCGCCAGCGTCATCGCGCTGATCGTCGCTTTCGCCATCGTCTGGTTCGTCTATTTCGGCTGACGCGGCTGCGCGGAAGCCTGGACTGCCGCGCGCGCCGGTTCACAGCCGGCGCGTTTTGCTTTTGTGGGGGGAACGCATGAACGCAAGGATCGAAACCGCGCCGAAGATGCTGACGAAAGCGCGCTATCTCTACGAACATACGCTCACGCCGGTCGACGATATCGCGGCGATGCTCGGCATGTCGAAGACGCCCTTCTACAAGCGGGTGCAAGAGGGCGGCTGGGCGCCGCGGCGCGTGCGCTCCGCGACCGGCGAGTTCGTCCGCGTCCTCATCGACGGCGCGCTGACCGCAGCCGATTTCGCAAACCGCGCGCCGTCACCGCCCGCCGCCGATATGGCGGCGGCGCCTCCGGCCGATTTGCCGCCTGCCGGCGGCGCGCCGCCGGAGCCGGTGGACCGCCTCGCGCTCGCCGCGCAGCTTCTCGCGGTGGTGAAGCGCCACATCGCCGCAATCGAGCGTCTGCAAGACGTGATCCAGCCGGGCAACCCGGTCGAAGCCGAGCGTAACGCCCGCACGCTCGCCGTCATGGGCCGCGCGTTGTGCGAAGTCCATACACTCCTCAGGCCGCCCCGAGACGAACGAAACGATGATCCCGACGACGACTCCATACCCCTTGACGCCGACGAGTTTCGCCGCGCGCTTGCGGAAAAGCTTGAAGGACTGGTCGACGCTGAGCGGCGACGCTCGAGCGAGGGTCCTGGCGGACCTGGAGCTACGGCAGATTGAGGGCCTCACGCTGTTCGACCTGCTCGGCCACGAGCATCAATGGCCGCCGGCGCGCGCCAATTCCGGACAAAGCTGGACGACGTGGCTCGTCATCGGCGGGCGCGGCGCGGGCAAAACGCGCGCCGGCGCGGAATGGGTGCGCAGTATCGCGGCCGATCCGAAGGCGCGCATCGCGCTGATCGGCGAGACCGAGCACGAAACGCGCGAAGTGATGATCGAGGGCGTGTCCGGCATTCTTGCCGTGCATCATCCGCGCAAAGGGCCGGAATGGGTGTCGTCGCGGCGGCGGCTCGAATGGCCCAACGGCGCGGTCGCGCAATTGTTCTCGGCGGAAAATTACGAGGCCCTGCGCGGGCCGCAGTTCTCCGCCGCATGGCTCGATGAATTCGCCAAGTGGCGTCATGCAGAAGCAACCTTCAACATGCTGCAATTCGGGCTGCGCCTTGGCAGGCGGCCGCGGCAGGTCATCACGACCACGCCGCGGCCGATTCCGCTGCTGAAGAAATTGATCGCCGATCCGCGCACGGCGGTGACGCACGCCAGCACGCGCGCCAACGCGGATTACCTGGCGCCGCACTTTCTCGAGGCGGTGCTCGCCCGTTACGGCGGCACCGAGCTCGGGCGGCAGGAGATCGACGGCGAGCTCATCGAGGAACGCACCGGCGCGCTGTGGACGCGGGCGACGATCGCAGCGGCCCGCGTCGCCGCCGCGCCGGCGCTGACGCGCATCGTGGTCGCGGTCGATCCGCCGGGCTCGGCTCGCGAGGGCTCGGACGCCTGCGGCCTCGTGGCGGCGGGCAGGGCGGATGACGGCACGCTTTATGTGCTGGCGGACGAGAGCGCGGGCGGGCTCACGCCGCAGGCCTGGGCGAGCCGCGCGATCGCGCTGTGGCGCAGGCTCAAGGGGGACGTGCTGGTGGCGGAGGCGAATTTCGGCGGCGACATGGTGCGCGCGGTGATCCGCGCGGCGGACGCGTCGGTGCCGGTGACGATCGTGCATGCGACGCGCGGCAAATTCACGCGCGCCGAGCCGGTGGCGCAGCTCTACGAGCAGGGCAAGGTGCGCCACGCCGGGGCGTTCCCGGCGCTGGAAGACGAGATGTGCGACTTCGGGTTCGACGGCCTGTCGTCGGGCCGCTCGCCCGACCGCCTCGACGCGCTGGTCTGGGCGCTGGCGGCGCTCAGTTACGCGGCGAGGGGGGAGCCGAGGGTGAGGGGGATTTGAGGTTACTTGTGTCCCGGGTGCTGCGCAGCGCGAAGCGGTGCGCTGCTGACCCGGGACCCCGGTTGCTCGTTTGGACGACGCCGTAGCGACAGAAACCGGGGCCCCGGTTCTGCGGTGCGTCACTTCGTGCCGCACCGCGCCCGGGCCACGAGTCAGAGCATGTGGCTCAGGTCGTGCCAGTTCGGATTGTCAGCTTCGATCAAAGCGAATTTCCATTCCCGCCGCCAGCGCTTGAGCGTGCGCTCGCGCGCTGCGCCGCGCCCCGGGACACAGGTGAGGATATGCAATTCATCGGTAACATCAAATCCCTCTTCCGCGCCCCCGAGCGCAAGGCGTCGCGCACGGCGCGGATCGTCGCGCTCGAAGGCGGCGGGCGCGCGCGGTGGACGCCGCGCGACTACGCGGCGCTGACGCGCGAGGGCTACACGAAGAACGCGATCGTGCATCGCGCGGTGCGGCTCATTGCCGAGTCGATCGGCGGGCTCACCTTCGTGCTCTACGAGGGCGACGCCGAGCGCAGCGCGCATCCGCTCCTTGATCTCGTGCGCCGGCCGAACCCGCGCCAGGACGGCGCGGCCTTCCTCGACGCCGTCGCCTCGCATCTCCTGCTCGCCGGCAACGCCTATATCGAGGCGGTCGCGCTGCCGGGCGACACGGTGCGCGAGTTCTACGCGCTGCGGCCAGACCGCATGAAGGTGGTGCCGGGGCCGGACGGCTGGCCGCTGGCTTACGAGTACACCGTCGGCGGCAACACCGTGCGCTTCGACCAGGCGGCGCCGCAGCCGCCGATCCTGCAGCTCAGCCTCTTCAATCCGCTCGACGATTATTACGGCCTGTCGCCGCTCGAGGCGGCGGCCTCCGCCGTCGACCTGCACAACGCCGCCGCGCGCTGGAACAAGGCGCTGCTCGACAACGCGGCGCGGCCGTCCGGCGCGCTCGTTTACGAGGGCGAGGGCGGCGCGACTTTGTCGGAGCCGCAGTTCGAGCGGCTTAAAGCGGAGCTCGAGCGGCAATACCAAGGCACGGCGAACGCCGGGCGGCCGCTGGTGCTCGAGGGCGGGCTCGACTGGAAGCAGATGTCGCTCACGCCGAAGGACATGGATTTCCTCGAGGCCAAGCACGCGGCCGCGCGCGAGATCGCGCTGGCCTTCGGCGTGCCGCCGATGCTGCTCGCCATCCCGGGCGACAACACCTACTCGAACTATCAAGAGGCGAACCGCGTGTTCCGGCGGCAGACCGTGTTGCCGCTGGCCGGCCGCATCGCCACCGCGCTGACGCAGTGGCTGGCGCCGTCGTTCGGCGCGGATCTCGTGCTGGCGGCGGATACCGACCGCATCGAGGCGCTGAGCGCCGACCGCGCGGCGCTGTGGCAGCGCGTCAGCCAGGCGCCCTTCCTGACCGTCAACGAGCAGCGCGCCGCGACCGGCTACGGCGCGGTCGCCGGCGGCGACACGGTTCCGGCGCCCTGACGGGAACCGGAACGAGTGAGTGTTCCTGCCGTTGGCTTGGCGGGTCTCGCGCGAAGCGGGGCCTCACCCGTCAACACGAGGAGCAACCATGAACAGGAGCCCGATGCTCGCGATCGGCGTCGCCGCGGCGCTGACGCTCGGCATGACCGCCGCGCAGGCGCAGAATTCGAATTCGAGCACGATGTCGCGGCCGGCGCCGGGATCGTCGATGAACGGCAATTCAGGAATGAACCAGAAGGCCGGCAAGGCCGACACACATTTCCTGACCGAGACGATGCAAGGCGACATGGCCGAGGTGCAAATGGGCAAGCTCGCCCAGCAGAAAGGCCAGAGCCAGGACGTCAAGCAGTTCGGCGAGATGCTGCAGGCCGATCACGGCCAGCACCTGCAAAAGGCGCAGCAGCAGGCGCAGCAGATGGGCGTCACGCCGCCGCAGGGGCCGAACGCCAAGCAGAAATCGGCCTTCGAGAAGATGAGCAAGCTCTCGGACGCGCAGTTCGACAAGCAGTTCGCCCGGCACGCGGTCGCCGACCACAAGAAGGACATCGCCGCATACAAGAAGGAGGCGAAGTCGAAAGGGCCGCTGGCGCAGTTCGCCGAGGAGACGATTCCGACGCTGCAAAAGCATCTCCAGGCCGCGCAGGCGATCGAGAGCAAGGGCGCGATGACCGGCGCCAAGGCCGGCCGCAAATAGACGATCCGAGATTGCGCACTGACGCCCGCCGGTCCCGCCGGCGGGCGTTTTTGTTTGGGCACTCCGCATGAACGACGTGGTCGCCGTCTTCGCCGAGCGCGGCGATCTCGCGCATCTGGCGCTGCTGATGTGGGCCTTGTCGGCGTCGGCGCTCGCCTGGTTCGCGCTGCGCGAGGTCGCGGCGGCGAGCCGGCGGTTCGACGATTTCGTGCGCGAGCTGGCGCGCTTCAACGAGCACTTCGGAGGGAAATGATGGACACACTGCATACCGTGCTGCGCTCGCTGCGCGGCGAAACCAAGTCACGCCGCGACACGCATCTCGACGTGTTCCGCGAATTCCTCGACCACCTCGACCGCGCCGCCCGCCGCCGCGCTTCGCCGCCGCGCGCGGTCAAGGGCCGGGCGAAGGAGCGGGGAAGGAAGAAGTAGCCGCCCGTGTCCCGGATGCGATGCAGCGCGAGCGCAAGCGAAGCGGTGCGTCGCTGATCCGGGACCCCGCTTTCTTTTCACCACCGATCAACCGGGGCCCCGGGTCGGCGGTGCAGCACCACAGCGCGTCGAAGACGCGCGTAAACGCGCTGATGGTGCCGCACCGCGCGCGGGACACGTGCATCATGCTCGCATCATCTCCCACCCCCACCATCGCCTCGGTGTTCGCGCCGAAGACGCAAGTGCTGCCCGACGGCACGGTCGAAGGTTACGCCAGCGTGTTCGGCGAACTGGACGCCGCGCGCGACATGGTGCTGCGCGGCGCCTTCCGCGACTCGCTTTCGGTGCGCGGGCCGCGCCGCGTGCCGATGCTGTTCCAGCACGACCCGGCCGAGCCCATCGGCATCTGGCTCGAGCTCACCGAGGACGCGCACGGCCTCTACGCGCGCGGCCGCCTGATCCCCGACGTGACGCGCGCGCGCGAGCTCCTGTCGCTGCTGCGCGCCGGCGCCGTCGACGGCCTGTCGATCGGCTTCCGCGCGGCGAAGGCGCGTATCGATCCCAGGACGCGCGTGCGCAGCCTTCTCGCCGTGGATCTCTGGGAAATCTCGATCGTCACCTTCCCGCTGCTCGCGGGGGCGCGCGTCAGTGCGGTGAAAGGGGCGTCCTCCCCGCCGCCTTTCTCACGCGCGCGGGCGCGCGCCGAGCGCGACTGGGGGAAGGTGACGGGCGCCGCCGCGGCCGCGGACGAACCGGCGCGGCGGCGCGTTGTTTTCGAGCGTCGGTCTACTGCTTCGCCCTGGCCGCGGCGACGATCGGCTTCAACCGCGTGATCTCGTCGTGCACGCGCTTGGCCAGCGCGTCCGGCCCGCGCTCGCTCGGCTCGGCGATGACGGCGCCCAGATCCGCGAAGCGCTTCTGCACCGCCGGCTCGTCGAGGCCCTTGGCGAGCGCGGCGGCGAGCTTGTCGATCACGGCTTTCGGCGTGCCCTTCGGTGCGAAGATCGCGTAGAACGGCGCGCAGTCGAACTGCGGGAAGCCTTGCTCATATGACGTCGGCACGTCGGGCAGCAGCGGCGTGCGCTTCTTGGTGGCGATCGCCAGCGCCTTCGCGGTGCCGGCGCGCACATGCGACAGCGGCCCGAGCACCGGATCGCAATCGTAGTCGACATTACCGGCGAGGATCGCGTTCATCACCGGCGCGGTGCCGGTGAACGGCACCAAAGTCGGATGGATGCCGATCGCCGAGTTGAGCAGCAGGCAGCCGAGATAGGACACCGAGCTGACGCCGGCGTGGCCCATGTTCAATTTGCCTTCGTTCTTCTTGGCGTACTCGGCGAATTCCTTGAGGTTGTTCGCCGGGAAGTCCTTGCGCACGACCAGCAGCTCCGGCTGCGTGGCGATGAGGCCGACCGGCTCGAAGTCCTTCTCCGGGTCGTAGCCGAGGTTCGGATAGAACATCGGCGCGGCGGCGTGCGTGCCCATGTGGCCGGAGATCAGCGTGTAGCCGTCGGCCCTGGCGCGCGCGGCGCGCAGCGAGCCGACGGTGCCGCCGGCGCCGCCGACGTTCTCGACCACGAAGGATTGCCCGAGATGGCGCGCGAAGATGTCGGCGGCGATGCGGCCGGTGATGTCGGCCGGGCCGCCAGCGGCGAACGGCACGATCACGGTGACAGTGCGCGCCGGAAAATCCTCGGCCTGCGCAGCGGTCGCGCCAAGGCCCGTCACTAACGCAAGCGCGGCAAGCGCCCCCAAGACTCGCATTGCATCCTCCCCTTGTCTGCTTGTTGTGCCGGCAAGCTTGCCAGTTTGCGCGGTGCCTGGGGAGGGGAATTTCGGCGCCGGACCGCGGCGAGAGTCGCGGGCCGGCCAAGTTTCGTGATGTGACAGGTCACCCGCCGCGCGAAAGCCCGGTGCGGCGGATCCAGGCTTCCAGCGACAGGCGGCCGGGGCCGCCGATCACCAGCGCGGCGAGGCCGGCAAGATAGAGAAGGATGATCTCGTAGCCGACCGTGCCGAACCTGACGCCGTCATCGCCGACATGCGCGAGCTTCACGGAGAAGAAGCCGTAGCGGTAGTGCACGGTGAACAACGCGGTCAGCAGCACGACCGCCATCGGCGGCGCGACGAGCGGGATGCCGATGCCGAGCAGCACGGCGGCGCCGCCGGCGAGCTCGACCACGGTGGTCGCCCAGGACATCAACAGCGGCAACGGCACGCCGAGCGTGTCGAGGATGAGGGCGAAGGCCTCGGGGCCGCGCGAGAGCTTGGCGAAGCCGTGCGCCATGAAGCCGTAGCCGACGATGAGCCGGATCGGCAGCGGGCTCCAGGTGACGGCCGCGCGCGAGGCGGCCCGGAGCATGAGGTTCGAGATGAATTCGCGAATGGACATGAGGATGCTTTCTTCAAGCGGCCCCGCTGTCGCCGCTGCGGCGGCGCGATGCGGCCGCCGCGCCGCCGGCGGGCGCGGACCTCTGGATGGGATGTGAAAGATCGAGCCTGGCGCGTCAGACGCGCGGCGGGCGATCGGGCGGCACTCCGCGCCATTGCGGCTTGACCGCGGCAAAGGATGCGACGGCCGGCGGCACGCGCGCTTCGGGCGGCGCGACGCGGCCGCCGTCATGCGCGGGCAGGCCGAGCGCGACGCCTGAGATCGTGCATGACGGCGCAACGCCGCCCGTGCACGGATGCGGATGCGGCGCGGGAATCGTGCGCGCGACGGCCGCTCGCGCGGCCGACGTCTCGTGCAACGCCGGCGCGTCGATGCCGCGCAGCGCTGCGCCCTGGAGGAGCAGAATGCAGACGATGACGGCTCGCGCCGCCGCCCGGATGCCGGCGAACGCGGGACCTGATGCCGGAAACGGGGCGGGGGCGAGTCGCGTCATGCCGCCCGTCTAGCGGCGGCGCAAGTCACGCTCAAATGACGTGCGTGTGAGAAGCGCCGCGCCGCGGCCGCCTCAACGCACCGTGATCGCGTAGTCGAAGCGGCGCACGGTGCCGTTTTTATAGTCGATATCGACGACCATCTCGTCGCCGCCTGTAAAGTCGCCCTTCGGCTTGTAATAGATGGCGAGCGCCTTGACCGGCTTGCCGTTGCAGGCGGCGCGGACATTGCCGGCCGGGCGATCGGCCGGGATCTCGGCTTCTTCCGTGCGATAGGTGCCGTTCCTGGGCGCGGAAACAACGCTCAGGTCGGGCAGCGGGCCCGACGAACAATCGGCGTTCAAGAAGTTCGGCGCGGCAAGCCGCATCTCGTTGCCCTTGAGTACGGCGCGCTCGACGCGCTGCTGCGCCGGTGCGCCCTGCGGCCGCTCGGCCGCCGCGCCGGGCTTGATATCGACCAGGAGGACGTAGCGGAAAACCTGGCCGAGTTTGCTGTCGACATCGACGACGATCTTGTCGGAGCCGACGTCGGCGCCGGCCCGGTAGTACATCGCCAGCATGTCGACCGGCTTTCCGAAGCACTTCTTTTGCACCGCGCTACGCGACGCCGTGACCGCCGTCGTAATCGTCTCGAAGCGGACGCTGCCTTTGTCCGGCTTCCTGACGACATGAACGTCGGGCACCGGGCCGGTGCAGGGGCGCTCCATCCAGCCGAATTGCGCCAGGCGCGTTTCGTTGCCGCTGAACACGCTGCGGCGGACCTCTTTCGGCCGGCCGGCGGACGGCTCGGCGCGCTGCTTCTTGTCACTGCCAATGGCCGGCGCCGATGCGAGAAGCGCAGCCGACGACACGGCGAGCACAACACTCAGGATCGAACGGCGCATGAACACCCCCCAAGGGCAGGCCGATTGCCCGGGAGATTATAGGTTGCGGCCGTCGTGATTTGCAATCGGCGTGCCGGGCGCCGTCGCCTCCCCGGAAATCGGTTCACAAGGAGAACGGGAATGGACATCGATACCCATAGCGAGCTCGAGACCAAGGCGGGCATTCCGCACGACGCCGTCGTCACGCACGGCGAGATGATGCGCGCCTTCGAGGCGTTCAAGGAGGTCAATGACGAGCGCATCGCGCGGCGCGACGGCGACGTCGTGCTCGAGGAGAAGCTCGCGCGCATCAACGGCGCGATCGACGCGCAGGCGCGGCGCCTCGACGAGATCACGCTGAAGGCCGCACGGCCGGCGCTGGGCCATGAGCCCAATGGGCGCGTGCGGTCCGGCGCGCCGGAGCACAAGGCGGCGTTCGAGGCTTACGTGCGGTCGGGCGAACTGGCGCGGCGCCGCACCGCGAAGGCGGGCTGACATGCTCGCAACCGTGCTCGGCTGGCTCGGCCACCTGCTGGGCGGGCCGTTCGCCAAGGCGGCGGTCGACGCCTACAAGGCGAAGCTTTCGTCCGACAACACCAGCGAGAAAATCGCCGCCGACCTTGCCGGGCGCGAACTCGCCGTCGAGCAGCGCGAGCGCGAACTGGCGAGCGAGGTCGTCATCGCGGAGGAGGGGCGCTGGTATACGGCGCTGCCGCGCCCGCTCTTCGCCGCCGCCTTCATTATATACGTGGAAGGTGGTGGTCTTCGACAAGGTGCTGGGCCTGGGCTCGACGCCCGCTTTGTCCGGCGACGTTGGGCAATGGGCGATGATCGTGCTGACCGCTTATTTCGGTGGCCGCAGCCTGGAGAAGGTGGCGCGCATCCTCGGCCGCAAGTGAGGCGGGCCGCGCCACTCCCTTCCGCCATTTTTGCATCCTTTTCAGGCTTCGACGGCTGATTTTACGCGTCCTTTCCCTGCCGTTCAGCCCGCGTTCACCGGCGCGCCCGTAAATCCCGCCGCATGCCGGTCTCCCGACTGATCCTCGTTTCCGCAATCCTTGCCGCACTCGGCCTGCCCGCCGCCGCCGCCGAGGCGCCGCTGCACCAGGCCGCGCATCACGGCGCCTGCCTCACCAAGGCCGAACAGCGCGCCGCCGTGGAGGCCCACCAGGCCATCCCGCTCGCCGAGGCGATCAAGATCCTGCGCGCCCACGGCAAGCACGGCGAGATGGTGCGTGCCCGGCTCTGCCGCCGCGACGAGAAGCTCGTCTACGTGCTGACTCTGCTCGCGCATAATGGCAAAGTGTTCCGCACCAGTGTCGACGCCGCCAATGGCAGCCTTCTGGTCAACACGCGCTGAGCGGAGACGAATAGGTTGCGACTGCTCGTCGTCGAGGACGACCCCGATCTGAACCGCCAGCTTGCCGCCGCGCTGTCCGACGCCGGCTACGTCGTCGATCGCGCCTTCGACGGCGAGGAGGGGCATTATCTCGGCGAATCGGAACCCTACGATGCGGTGATCCTCGACATCGGCCTGCCGAAGATGGACGGCATTTCGGTGCTGGAGGCCTGGCGCCGCGCCGGGCGCTCGATGCCGGTCTTGATGCTCACCGCGCGCGACCGCTGGAGCGACAAGGTGCAAGGCTTCGACGCCGGCGCCGACGACTATGTCGCGAAGCCCTTCCATCTCGAGGAAGTGCTGGCGCGCGTGCGGGCGCTGCTGCGCCGCTCGGCCGGCCACGCCAAGAGCGAGTTCAATTGCGGGCCGGTGCGGCTCGACACGCGCAACGGCCGGGTCGCCGTCGACGGCAATCCGGTCAAGCTGACGAGCCACGAATACCGGCTGCTCGCTTATCTCATGCACCATGCCGGCCGCGTCGTCTCGCGCACGGAATTGGTCGAGCATCTCTACGACCAGGACTTCGACCGCGATTCGAACACGATCGAAGTGTTCGTCGGCCGCATCCGCAAGAAGCTCGGCGTCGACATCATCCAGACCGTGCGCGGCCTCGGATACCTGCTCGCTCCGCCCACGCCATGAGCAAGGCGCCGCGCTGGGCTCGCTGGTTCCCGCGCGTGCTGCGGTCGAACTCGCTCGCGCTGCGCCTGTTCCTCACGGCGACGGCCTGGGCCGTCATCATCCTCGCCATCACCGGCGTCATCCTGTCGTCGCTCTACCGCCAGGCGGTGGAGCGCTCGTTCGACCGCCGCCTCAACGTCTATCTGCGCACTTTGGTCGCCGACCTCTCCGCGCCGCCGGAGGAAGGCGAGAAATTCCCGCAATCGCTCGGCGAACCGCTGTTCGAATTGCCGCTGTCGGGCTGGTACTGGCAGGTGACGCGGCTCGATCCGGGCAAGGCGGACCTGCGCGCGTCGCGCTCGCTGTGGGACGCCGGCCTGCCGCACCTTCAGGACCTCGGCGTGCCGCCCGGGCCGGACGGCTCGCGCGAGGGCTATATCGACGGGCCGGAGGAGCAGAGACTCAGGCTGGTCGAGCGCAACATCGATCTCGGCGACGAGGGACACTTCCTCGTCGCGGTCGCGGGCGACGCCGCCGAGATCAGCGGCGAGACGCGCTCGTTCGACCAGGCGCTGATCGTCACGTTCATGCTGCTTGCCGCGGTGCTTCTGCTGACCACCATGTTCCAGGTGCGCTTCGGCCTGTCGCCGCTGCGGCGTATCACCGCGCGGCTCGCCGCCATCCGCGCCGGCACCGCCGAACGGCTCGAAGGCAATTTCCCCGAGGAGATCGCGCCGCTCGCGCGCGAGACCAACGCGCTGATCGAGGCGAACCGCGAGATCGTCGAACGCGCGCGCATGCATGTCGGCAATCTCGCGCACGCCTTGAAGACGCCGCTGTCGGTGATGGTCAACGAGGCCGCGGCGCGCGGCGGCGATCCGCTGGCGCTCAAGGTGCAGGAACAGGCCGCCATCATGCGCGACCAGGTGGCGCGGCATCTCGAGCGGGCGCGGCTGGCGGCGCGCCTGACCGTGGTCGGCACCGTGACCGACGTCGGGCCGGTCGTCACGGCGCTGGCGCGCACGATGGAGAAGATCCACCGCGACAAGGCCGTTACGGTCGCGGTCGACGCCGACCCGCACGCGACATTCCGCGGCGAGCGGCCCGACCTCGAGGAGATGATCGGCAATCTCGTCGACAACGCCTGCAAGTGGGCGGTCGCGCGCGTGGCAATTTCGGTCGCGCGCGAAGCGGGCGAGACGGGGCCGGCGATCCGCATCGTCGTCGACGACGACGGCCGCGGCCTGTCGGCGGTTGAGCGCGAGCAGGTCGCGAAACGCGGCCAGAGGCTCGATGAGACCAAGCCCGGCTCCGGTCTCGGCCTGTCGATCGTGGTCGAACTGGCGCGGCTCTACGGCGGCAGCCTCTCGCTGGGTGAGGCCGCGGCGGGGGGCCTGCGCGCGGAATTGGTGTTGCCGGCGGGGTAAAGTCCGGTTTGCGCCGGACTTTTGCCCGATTCCTCCCGTTCCGATAGGCTTCCTCATGTCCGCCGTCCGGCGGATTCCGTCCTTGTCCGCATTTCGGGGGTCGACATGTCCGTTGCGAAAACCATCGCAGTCCTTGGTGTGGCCGGCATGCTCGCCGCCTGCGCCGCCAGTCCCGACGGCGGCCCTGGCGCGAAGGAGAACACCGGCACGCTGCTCGGCGCGCTCGGCGGCGCGGCGATCGGCTCGCAGTTCGGCGGCGGCGCCGGCGGCCACGTTGCCGGCGCGCTAATCGGCGCCGGCGTCGGCGCGCTGATCGGCAACCGCATCGGCAATGCGCTCGACGAGGAAGACAAGAAGCGCGCCTACGCCGCCGAGATGGAGGCGCTCGAGCGCGGCCAATCCGGCGCGCCGGTCGCCTGGCGCAATCCGGACTCGGGCCGCTATGGCTCGGTCGTCCCGGGGCCGGCCTATTCGGATCGCGGCCGCAACTGCCGCGCCTATACCGAGACCATCTACATCGACGGCCGGCCGGAGACCGCGCGCGGCACCGCCTGCCGCAACCCCGACGGCAGCTGGGCGCCGATCAGCTAGCGGCCGTTAACGGCCCGGTATCCTTAACGCTCTCTTTAGAGCCGCCGCGCTATCAGACCCTTGGGGTCTGGTAGCGGGGTGGGGATGTCCGGCGTCGACGATCATGCGCTGCGGTTGCGCGCCTATCTGCTGCGATTGGCGCCGCAGGCGCGGCGGCGGCTGCGCGGCGCGCTCGAACGCGGGATCGCGCAGCCCGGCTTCGATCCGGCCGCGGCGCTGGTTGAATTGCGCCGCCTTTCCGATGACGCCGAGGGCGCCGCCGCGCGCCTGTTCTTCGCGCCGCTCGAACCCTTCCTCGTCGAGGACGAGCCCGCGCGCCGCCATCCCGGCCGCATCGCCCGCGCGTCGCTTGCCGCGCTATGGGCCTGGATCGGCGATGATCTCCTCCCGCACGCCGTTGCGGCCTTCACGCAGGCCGCGAACGAGGCGCTCGAGGTCGGCGCCGCCGCGCACGCGCAACGCCTTGCGCGCGAATTCCAGGACAGCGTCGCCGCCGCGCTGCGCGACGTATTCGCAGACGAGGTGCCCGCCCGCCGCGCGCTCCTTGCCCGCATCGGCACGCCCCGTGCCGAGGAGGAAGCCGCGACGCTGCGTTGGGCCCTGCGCGGCCGCGATACGCTCGCGGCGTTCGGCGAGCGGCTGCCCGCCCGCATCGACCATCTCCCCCAAAGCCACATCCCGGCCTGCATCGCCCTGATCGAGGGCGCGGCGCGTCCGCGCGACGTCTTTGCCTGCGCGCTCGTCGTGTTCATGGCGAGGCTCGCGGCGCCGTGGCAGGTCGTGCGCCTTGCCGCGCATGCGGCCGGCTCCAACGGCGCCGCCAGGGTCGCCGCGACGCCTTACGGCATGGCCGTCGACATCCTCATCGCCGAGATCGAGCGGCAGATCGACGCGCTGGCCGCGGCCGTAACGGCCGGCGAGGGCGCGATCGCCGTCGGCCTGATCCGCGCGGTCGACGCGGCCATCGCGGGGGTCCGGACCGAGATCGCCATCCCGGTCGGCAGCACGCTCGGCCGCCGGCTGAGCGCGCTGGCCGCCGAGGCGACCGCCGTCGCGCGCACCGCCCTTGCGGCCTGACGAGGCCGCTTTTCGGCTGCAGAGTGGCGGCCGGCCCTCGGATTGGGCTTAAATCCTTGATCTTGCTCATTGCCGCCACGATTGGGCGTGATGTATCCCCACCTCGACCGCTGCGGGAACGTCCTGGCGGCGCCGATGGATAGACCCTCTGATGCTCCTGTGGCTGGCGTTTGCCCTGATGACGGCGGCGGCGATTTTCGCCGTGCTCTGGCCGTTGTCGCGCAAAGGTGGCGCCCGCGGCGGCTCGGAGCTTGCCGTCTACCGCGACCAGCTCGATGAGATCGCGCGCGACCGCGCCGCAGGCCTCATCGGCGAGGCGGAGGCGGAGGCCGCGCGCACCGAGGTGTCGCGGCGGCTCATCGCCGCGAGCGAGACGCCGGAGCCTTCGCCGCAGACCGACCCGGCCGGATCGCTGTGGCGGCGGCGCGCGGCGGCGATCGCCGCGCTGGTGCTGCTGCCGCTGGGCGCGACCGCCCTCTATACCGTGCTCGGCTCGCCGCAATTGCCCGGCGAGCCGCTCGCCGCGCGGCTGGAAGACGCGCATCCGAAGGGCTCGATCGCCGCCATGATCTCCCAGGTCGAGGCGCATCTGGAGCGCAATCCGGACGACGCGCGCGGCTACGAGGTGCTGGCGCCGGTCTACATGCGGATCGGCCGCTTCGATGCCGCGGTCGCGGCGCGGCGCAAGCTGATCGCGCTCAAGGGCGACGATGCCGACCGCGAGGCCGATCTCGGCGAGGCGCTGACCGCGGCGGCGAACGGCATCGTCACCGACGAGGCGAAGGCCGCGTTCGACAAGGCGGCGAAGCTCGATCCGAACGAGCCGAAATCGCAATTCTTCCTCGGACTCGCCGCCGAGCAGGACGGCGACAAGGCCAAGGCAGCCTCGATCTGGAACGCGATGCTGGCCAATGCGCCCAACGGCGCGCCTTGGGCCGACACGGTCAAGGCGGCGGTCGCGCGCGTGACCGGCGCGCCGCCGGCCGTTGCCGCCGCGCCCGGCCCCGATGCGGGCCAGATCGCGGCCGCGCAGCAGATGAGCGAGCAGGACCGCACCGCGATGATCCGCGGCATGGTCGCGCGGCTGGCGGACAAATTGAAGCAGGACGGCGGCGACGTCGAGGGTTGGCAGCGCCTCCTGCGCGCCTATGTCGTGCTCGGCGACCGCGACAAGGCCGTGGCGGCCGCCGGCGATGCCAAGCGCGCGCTGGCGAGCGACCCGGACAAGCTGCGGCAGATCGATGATATGATAAAAAGTCTGGGGCTCGAAGGCTGAAACCATGGCAATGACCCGCAAGCAGCGGCGGCTGGTCCTGATCGGCGGCTCGATCGGCGTTCTCGCCGTCGCCGTCGGCCTGGTGCTGAACGCGCTCAGCGGCTCGATCGTGTTCTTCAATTCGCCGAGCGACGTGCTGACGAAGCAGATCGCACCCGGCACGCGCATCCGCATCGGCGGGCTGGTCAAGCCCGGCAGCGTCCAGCGCGGCACCGACCTGAAGATCCGCTTCGAGGTCACCGACGGCGAGCACGACATCCCGGTGCGCTACCAGGGCATTGTGCCGGACCTGTTCCGCGAAGGGCAGGGCGTCGTCGCCGAGGGCAAGCTTGAGCCGGGTCATCTGCTCGATGCCGACACGGTGCTGGCCAAGCACGACGAGCGTTACATGCCGAAGGAAGTTGTCGACGCCCTCAAGAAGAGCGGGCGCTGGCAGGAGGGCGAGACTGCGTCGGCGAAAGGTGTGACGAAATGATCCCCGAACTCGGTCATTACGCGCTGGTGCTGGCGCTGGCGCTCGGCCTGATGCAGTCGGTGGTGCCGGTGATCGGCGCCGTCACCCGCGACGGCGCGCTGATGCGGCTCGCCAATTCGACCGCCGTGATGCAGTTCGTCTTCGTCGCCGCGTCGTTCCTTGCGCTGACGATCTGCTACGTCACGTCGGACTTCTCGGTGGCGACGGTCTACGAGAACTCGCACTCGATGATGCCGCTGGTCTACAAGATCAGCAGCGTGTGGGGGAACCACGAGGGCTCGATGCTCCTGTGGGTGCTGATCCTGTCGCTGTTCGGCGCGCTGGTCGCCGTGTTCGGCGGCAACCTGCCGTCGACCCTGAAGGCGAACGTGCTGGCGGTGCAGTCGTGGATCGCCTGCGCCTTCTACATCTTCATCCTGCTCACCTCGAACCCGTTCCTGCGCCTGGCGCAGGCGCCGTTCGAGGGCCGCGATCTCAATCCGATCCTGCAGGACCCCGGCCTCGCCATCCATCCGCCGCTTCTCTATCTCGGGTATGTCGGCTTCTCGATCGCGTTCTCGTTCGCCATTGCCGCGCTGATCGACGGCAAGATTGACGCCGCCTGGGCGCGCTGGGTGCGGCCGTGGACATTGATGGCGTGGATGTTCCTCACGCTCGGCATCGCGATGGGCTCGTACTGGGCCTATTACACGCTCGGCTGGGGCGGCTTCTGGTTCTGGGACCCGGTCGAGAACGCCTCGCTGATGCCGTGGATCGCCGGCACCGCGCTTCTGCATTCCGCGGTGGTGATGGAGAAGCGCAATGCGCTGAAGGTGTGGACCATCCTGCTCGCGATCCTCACCTTCTCGCTGTCGCTGATCGGCACGTTCCTGGTGCGCTCCGGCGTGCTCACCTCGGTGCACGCCTTCGCCAGCGATCCGACGCGCGGCATCTTCATCCTCTGCATCCTCGTGCTGTTCATCGGCGGCGCCTTGAGCCTGTTCGCCTGGCGCGCGCCGATGCTGAAGCAGGGCGGCCTGTTCGCGCCGGTGTCGCGCGAGGGCGCGCTCGTCTTCAACAACCTGTTCCTGACGACGGCTTGCCTCACCGTCTTCGTCGGCACGCTCTATCCGCTGGCGCTGGAGGCGTTGACGGGCGCCAAGATTTCGGTCGGCGCGCCGTTCTTCAATCTCACGTTCGGGCCGCTGATGATCGCGCTCCTGTTCGCGATGCCCTTCGGGCCGCTGCTGGCCTGGAAGCGCGGCGACCTCTACGGCGCGGCGCAACGGCTGATGGCCGCCTTCGGCATCGGCCTTGCCGTCGTCGTGTTCACCTTCCTGATCGAAGGGCGGACGGCCATCGTGTCCGTCTGCATCGTCGGGCTTGCCTTCTTTATCATGGCCGGCGCGGTGACCGATCTGATCGAGCGCACCGGCTTGATGCGCGTGCCGCTGAAGGTCGCGGCCTCGCGTGCTGCCGGCCTGCCGCGCTCGGCTTGGGGCACGGCGATCGCGCATTTCGGCATCGCCGTCTCGCTGCTCGGCATCATTGCCGCGGGCACCTGGGGCGCCGAGCGCATCGTCGCGGTCAAGCCGGGGCAGACTCTGTCGCTCTCCGGCTACGATCTGATTTTCAACGGACTGAAGGAGCAACCGGGGCCGAACTACAGCTCCGTCGTCGCCACCTTCACCGTGCGTGAGGGCGGCGAGACGATCGGCGTCCTGCGGCCGTCGAAGCGCAGCTTCGCCACGCGCAGCATGAGCACCAATGAGGCGGCGCTGATGGCGCGCGGCTTTGGGCAACTCTATCTTTCGCTCGGCGACAGCGAGGCCGACGGTTCGCTCGCCGTGCGGCTTTATTACAAGCCGATGGTGCTGCTGATCTGGATCGGCGCGGTGGTCATGATGCTCGGCGGCGCGCTGTCTCTGTCGGACCGGCGCCTGCGCGTCGGCGCGCCGAAGCCGGCGCGCGCGCGGCCGGCGATGCAGCCGGCGGAGTAGGGACATGCGGCGGCTCGCCCTCATCGTCGCTCTGTTCGCGCTGCTGGCGCCCGGCGCGGCTTTCGCCGTGCGGCCGGACGAGATGCTGAAGGACCCGGCGCTGGAAGCGCGGGCGCGGCATCTCTCCGAAGAATTGCGCTGCATGGTCTGCCAGAACCAGTCGATCGACGATTCGGAAGCGCCGCTCGCGCACGACCTGCGTGTGTTGGTGCGGCAGCGGCTCGAGGCCGGCGACACCGACCTTCAAGTGATCGATTACCTCGTCTCGCGCTACGGCGATTTCGTTTTGCTCAAACCGCCGTTCAAGCTCGATACGCTGCTGTTGTGGGGTCTGCCGCCGCTGGCGCTGATCGCGGGGTTGGCTGCGGTGATCGCGATGGCGCGGCGCCGGTCGGGCGTTCCGCAAGGCCCGGAACCGCTCAGTTCCGAGGAGCGGGAGAAGGTCGCGACTTTGGTGGGGTCCGACCCAAGCGGGCCTTGATTTTGCGGGGAAAATTGCGTTTCCGCGCCGCGGATTTTTTCTATCTTACGAAAGTTTAACCCCCGCGACAGGACATCGTAAGGCACACAACGCCATCTTCGATTCTGACACGGAGCGCTGCTCGCGCCCTTCCTCGAATCGAGATGGAGACTGTGTAATGATCCCGAGCGATACTCCCGCTCCCAAGCATCGCGGCGTCCTGTCCGCCCGCCGTATTGCCCTGCTTGCGACCACCATCGCGGGGCTCGGCGCCGCCGCGTTCGTCGCGGCTCCCGACCTCAACCTCTCCGCCAGCTATCCGGTCGCCCACGCGCAGAACCTGACCGAGCAGGCGCACAAGCTCAACGCGCCGGTCGGCTTCGCCGACATCGTCGCGAAGGTGAAGCCCGCGGTGATCTCGGTGCGCGTGCGCATCGAGGGCGACAAGAGCACCGACGGCGCCACCGCCAACAACAACAAGGAGATTCCCCCGGGCCTGCGCGATTTCTTCCGCCGTTTCGGCATGCCCGACATGCCGAATATGCCCAAGGGTGAAGGCCACGGCGGCGGCGTCATCATGGGCCAGGGCTCGGGCTTCTTCATCTCGGCCGACGGCTACGCCGTCACCAACAACCACGTCGTCGAGAACGCCGACAACGTGAAGGTCATCACCGACGACGGCAAGACGCACACCGCCAAGGTCATCGGCACCGATCCGCGCACCGATCTCGCGCTGATCAAGGTCGACGGCGGCACGTTCCCCTATGTCAAGCTCGCCGACAATACGCCGCGCATCGGCGACTGGGTACTGGCGGTCGGCAATCCGTTCGGCCTCGGCGGCACCGTGACCGCTGGCATTGTTTCGGCGCGGGGCCGGGACATAGGTGCTAGTGCTTATGACGACTTCATCCAGATCGACGCGCCGGTGAACAAGGGCAATTCCGGCGGGCCGGCCTTCGACACCGACGGCAACGTCATCGGCGTCAACACGGCGATCTTCTCGCCGTCGGGCGGCTCGGTCGGCATCGCCTTTGCGATCCCCGCCGACACCGTCAAGACGGTGGTCGCGCAGCTGAAAGATCACGGCCACGTCACGCGCGGCTGGATCGGCGTGCAGATCCAGACCGTCACGCCCGACATCGCCGACAGTCTCGGCCTGAAGAAAGCCGAAGGCGCGCTGGTCGCCGAGCCGCAGGCCAACAGCCCGGCCGCGAAGGCCGGCATCAAGGCCGGCGACGTGATCACCCAGGTCAACGGCAAGGAGGTCAAGGACTCGCGCGACCTCGCCAAGCGCATCGGCGCGATGGCGCCCGGCGCCAAGATCGACCTGACGGTGATCCAGGGCGGTTCGGAGAAGAGCATCTCGCTGACGCTCGGGCAGCTTCCGAACCAGAAAGAGGCGAAGAACAACTCCGAGGACAACAACAGCGCCGCCGCCGCCGACATCGGCAAGCTCGGCCTGACGCTGGCGCCGGCCGCGCGCGTCAACGGCGCCGGCGACCAGGGCGTCGTCGTCACCGGCGTCGATTCCTCGGGCGTTGCGGCCGAGCACGGCTTCTCGAGCGGCGACGTCATCCTCGAGGTCAGCGGCAAGTTGGTCGCCTCGCCCGGCGACGTGCGCCATGCGATCGGCGTCGCGCGCAAGGACGGCCGCAAGAACGTGTTGATGCGCGTGAAGTCGGGTGACAACACGCGCTTCGTGGCCCTGCCGATCGGCCAAGGCTGAGAAGGAAGGGCTGAGAAGAGCTTGGGGACGTTCTACCGGCATCCGTCGCCCCCGCCGGTGGTCGCCCTCACGGGACGGGCTTCGGCCCGTCCCGGCTAAATCCGGGGGCGGGGGGCAACTCCCGCTTCCGGTCCGAACTCCAACCCTGGCATCCGTCGCCCCCGCTGGGGTGGGGTCGTTGAGGGGGTGGCGGCTCTGCCGCCACCCCCTCACGTATATCGGGGGCTGAAGGGGGTAGAAGGCGGCGCGGCCGGCCAGGCGCGCGCGAGGACCGGGGGCGGCGCGCGGCGGCTTTGAAGGCCGCGCCATCGAATGAACGAAAATTGGTGTGACCGATGCCCCCATCTGCGGATATTCAAGGGCAACGAGCCTTCGGCCGCATGGCCGATGCGCAGCCGGACCGGGTCACCATGCGCCTTCTCGTTGTCGAGGACGACCGCGACGCCGCGGACTATCTGGTGAAGGCCTTCCGCGAGGTCGGCCACATCGCCGATGCCGCGACCGACGGTGAGGACGGCCTCGCCATGGCCAGCGACGGCCAGTACGACGTGCTCATCATCGACCGCATGCTGCCCAAGCTCGACGGGCTGGCGCTGATCGGCAACCTGCGGGCCAAGGGCAACGAGACGCCGGTGCTGATCCTCTCCGCGCTCGGCCAGGTCGACGACCGCGTCAAAGGCCTGCGCGCCGGCGGCGACGACTACCTGCCCAAGCCCTATTCCTTCTCCGAACTGCTCGCCCGCGTGGAGGTGCTGTCGCGCCGCCGCGGCGGCCGCGGCGAGGAGACCGTGCTCAGGGTCGGCGACCTGGTCCTCGACCGCATGTCGCGCGAGGTGCGCCGCGGCGAGGAGGAAGTCTCGCTGCAACCGCGCGAATTCCGCCTGCTCGAATACCTGATGAAGCACGCCGGGCAGGTGGTCACCCGGACCATGCTGCTCGAGAACGTGTGGGACTATCATTTCGACCCGCAAACCAACGTCATCGACGTTCACATCTCGCGCTTGCGCTCGAAAATCGATAAAGGTTTCTCCCAGCCGCTTTTGCATACCATCCGCGGCGCGGGATACATGATCCGTGACGGCGCTCGGTAAACTTTTCCGGACGACCACATTCAAGCTGACATTGGTCTATCTGACCGTGTTCGCGCTGTTCGCGGCCTTTCTGCTCGGGTATTTCGCGCTCAACACCCGCCGCCTCATCACCGAGCAGATCACCGACACGGTCAACGCCGAGATCACAGGTCTCTCCGAGCAGTACCGGCTCGGCGGCATAAGGCGCCTGGTGATCGCCGTCGACGCCCGCGCGCGGCGGCCGGGCTCGAGCCTCTATCTGGTCACCACGTTTAACGGCGAGGCCTTGGCCGGCAACGTCACGGCGCTGCCGCCGGGCGCGCTCGACACGCAAGGCTGGACCGAGATCGTCTACCGGCGCCTCGACGAGCCGGAGAATTCCGGCAAGCCGGAGCACGACGCGCTGGTGCGCGTGTTCCAGTTGCCGGGCGGCTTCCGGCTGCTGGTCGGCCGCGATCTCGACGAGCGCGAGCGGCTCTACCACATCGTGCTGTCGGCGGGACGCTGGTCGGTGATCATCGTCGTCGTGCTTGGCCTCGCCGGCGGCCTGTTCGTCACACGACGCGTGCTGCGCCGCGTCGATGCCATGACCGAGACGACGCGCACGATCATGGGTGGCGATCTCAGCGGCCGCCTTCCGGTCGCCGGCACCGGCGACGAGCTCGACCGCCTCGCCGAAAACCTCAACATGATGCTCGAGCGCATCGAGGCGCTGATGGTGGGCCTGAAGGAGGTCTCCGACAACATCGCGCATGACCTGAAGACGCCGCTCACCCGGCTGCGCAATCGCGCCGAGCAGGCGCTGCGCGTCGCGAAAACCGAGCCGGAATACCGCGCCGCGCTTGAAGCGACGATCGAGGAATCGGACGGCCTCATCGGCACGTTCAACGCGCTTCTGATGATCGCGCGCGCCGAGTCGGGACAGGCGCGCGACGACATGACCGAGTTCGACGCGGCGGAAGTCGCGCACGATATCTGCGAGCTGTACGAGCCGCTCGCCGAGGAGAAGGGCATCGCACTCAAAGTCGAGGCCGGGACCGCCGCGCCGGTGCGCGGCAACCGCGAACTGGTCAGCCAGGCGGTTGCGAACCTCGTCGATAACGCCATCAAATATTGCGAGCCGCCCGAAGGCGGTAGTGGCGAACGCACGCCGGAGATCGCGGTCAGGGCGGTGAGCGAGGGCGACCGCATCCTCATTTCGGTCGCGGACAACGGCCCCGGCATACCGGAAGCGGACCGCGTGCGCGTGGTCGAGCGTTTCGTGCGCCTCGAGCAGAGCCGCTCGCAGCCGGGTTCCGGGCTGGGCCTGAGCCTTGCAGCGGCGGTCGCGCGCCTGCACGGCGGCGAACTGACGCTCGCCGACAATGAGCCGGGGCTGAAAGCTGTCATTGCATTGCCGCGCGGAGGACCGGTACAGAGTGCGTGATGACCCTGCCGGGCCCCGAAGCCGTACCCAAGTCCACCCCTGGAGCGACGCTCGCCGCGCGGCTTGTCACCGCGCCGCGGCTGATCGCGCCTGAGGCGGCCGCCAAGGCCGTCGCGGCGTGGCGGTCCGAGCTTGCGCCGGGCGAGGCCACAGCGGTGGCGGCGCTGCTCGACGCGCACCCGCTCGTTTCGACGCTGTTGCAGAGCCTGTCGGAATCCTCGCCGTTCCTCTGGGAATTGGCGAGCCGCGAGCCCGGCCGCCTGCTGCGCCTCTTCTCGAGCGATCCGGACGCGCGCTTCCCGCAACTCCTGACCGAGACCGCCCGTGCCGTCGCCGCCACGGCCGACGAGGACGAGGCGGCGCGGCTCTTGCGCCGGATGAAGGCCGAGGCGGCGCTGTTGATTGCGCTCGCCGACATCGGCGGCGTCTGGCCGGTGATGCAGGCGGCGCGCGCACTGACCGCGCTCGCCGACACGGCGGTGAGGGCGTCGGTCGACTTCGCGCTCCTTGAAGCGGCGCGCGCCGGCCGCGTCGTGCTGCGCGACGGGAAGGACCCGCAGCGGGGCAGCGGCTTCATCGTGCTCGCCATGGGCAAGATGGGCGCCGGCGAGCTCAATTATTCGAGCGACATCGATCTTATCGTCTTCTTCGACGAGGCCTCGCCGCTGATCCCCGAAGGCGCCGAGCCGGCGCCGGCTTTCGTGCGCGTCACGCAGCGCGTGGTGAAGCTCCTGAACACGCGCACCGGCGACGGCTACGTGTTCCGCACCGATTTACGCCTGCGCCCCGACCCGGCCTCGACGCCGATCGCCATCTCGACCGCGGCGGCGATGGCCTATTACGAAAGCGTCGGCCAGAACTGGGAGCGCGCCGCGATGATCAAGGCGCGCGCCTGCGCCGGCGACATCGCCGCGGGTGAGAAGCTGCTCAACGATCTCTCGCCCTTCGTCTGGCGCAAATATCTCGACTTCGCCGCGCTCGCCGACGTGCACGCGATGAAGCAGCAGATCAATGCCTATCGCGGCCACGGCGAGATCGCGGTCGAGGGGCACAACATCAAGCTCGGCCGCGGCGGCATCCGCGAGGTCGAGTTCTTCGCGCAGACGCAGCAACTGATCGCCGGCGGCCGCAACCCGGCCTTGCGCGACCGCGAGACGCTTGTGACTCTCGACAAGCTCGCCGAAGACCGCTGGATCGACGAGGCCGCGCGCGACGCGATGAAGAGCGCCTACGGCTTCCTGCGCACGGTCGAGCATCGGCTGCAGATGATCGACGACGAGCAGACGCAAGTTCTGCCGGCCGAGCGTGCTGGGCTGGAGCGTTTCGCCCGCTTCCTCGGCTACGAGAGTCGCGATGCCTTCGCGAGCGTGCTGGTCGGCCATCTCGAGCAGGTGCAGGGCTATTACGCGCGGCTGTTCGAGAAGATGCCGTCGCAGGACCAGCCGGACCTGAAATTCCCGGCCGAGGCCGACGACCACCGGACGCTCGACCGCCTGACCGAGCTCGGCTTCCGCTCGGCGCTGGAAGCCT
Organism: Pseudolabrys sp.; assembly: GCA_035571935.1. GTDB lineage: Bacteria > Pseudomonadota > Alphaproteobacteria > Rhizobiales > Xanthobacteraceae > Pseudolabrys. The sequence goes on along the minus strand of DATNBL010000089.1, from coordinate 59,476 downwards.
CCGCCACCGTGCGGCACTGGCTGGCCGGCGACCACCGCTCGCTCAAGGGCGAGGTGGCGCAAAGCCACCTCCAGGAACTGGTGCCGGTGCTGATCGAGCAGATCGCGCGCAGCGCCAATCCGAACGCGACGCTGTCGCTGTTCGACGATTTCCTCGCCAATCTGCATGGCGCCGGGAGGCTCCTGTCGCTGCTGCGGCAGAACCCGAACCTGATTTCCTTACTGATCCTGGTGCTCGGCATCGCGCCGCGGCTCGGCGACATCCTTGCGCGCCATCCGCAGGTGATGGACGCGCTGATCGACCCGAGCTTCTTCGGCGCGCTGCCGGACGAGGCCGAGCTTGGCCGCCGCCTCGAGGCGGCTCTGGCGCAGGCGCGCTACGACGAGGACCTGCTCGAGCGCATCCGCATGTTCGGGCTGGAATACATGTTCCTGATCGGCGTGCGCATCCTCTCCGGCACGGTGACGGCGCGGCAGGCGGGCACGGCTTTCGCGGGGCTTGCCGATGCGGTGATCCGCGCCGTGCACAAGGCGGTGGCGGAGAACTTCGCCGCGACCTACGGCCATCTCGCCGGCGAGGAGACGGCGGTGCTGGCGATGGGCAAGCTCGGCGGCTACGAGATGACCGCGACCTCCGATCTCGACCTGATCCTCGCCTACGATTTCGACGAGGCGCATCCGGAGTCGGACGGAAGGCGCTCGCTCTACGGCGGACAGTATTTCGCGCGGCTGACGCAGCGGCTGATCAACGCGCTCACCGCGCAGACCAATTACGGCGCGCTCTACGACGTCGATATGCGCCTGCGGCCCTCCGGCCGCGCCGGGCCGCTGGCGACGCAGCTCGGCGCCTTCGCGCAATACCAGGAGAACGAGGCCTGGACCTGGGAGCACATGGCGCTGACGCGGGCGCGCATCATCTCGTCGCCGCCGGCCTTCGCCGCCCGCGTCGAAGGCGTCATCCGCGACGTGCTGCGGCGGCCGCGCGACCGTGACCTCACCGCCGGGGACGTCGTCGAGATGCGCGCGGCGATCGCGGCGGAGAAGGGCGATCAGGACCGCTGGGACATCAAGTACGCGGTGGGCGGCCTGATCGACCTCGAGTTCATCGCGCAGTATCTCCAGCTCGTGCATGCGCACGAGAAGCCGGACATTCTCGATACCTCGACCGCGCGCGTGCTGGAGAAGGCGTGGGCGTTGCGGCTGATCGCGCGCGAGGATGCCGAGGTGCTGCGCGCGGCGGCGCAGCTCTACCAGAACCTGACGCAGATTTTGCGGCTGTGCCTGCCCGGGACGTTCGAGCCGAAGACGGCGGCGAGCGGATTGCTGCGGCTTCTGGCGCGGGCGGCCGACGTGCCGGACTTCGCCACGCTCGACGCGACGCTGATCGACATGCAGGCGCGCGTGCGCGCGAGCTTCGTGCGGATTTTGGGCAAGTCGCCTTAATTTGAAAACCGCTCGTCCCCGCGGACGCGGGGACCCAGTCTTTGCCACAAGCGCAGTCAGTGCTGGATTCCCGCCGCAAGTCGGCCTTGGCCGACTTGCGCACTTTAGATTGCAGACATCGGGTGTACCCGATGTCTGCGCGCGGGAATGAGCGGGGGAAGCTCACGCCGCCTCTTCGCGCGGCATGGGGCAGTGCGGCTCGAGCGGCAGGCGCACCAGCACCATGGTGCCGCGGCCGACAGTGGAGCGGATGCTCATGCGGCCGCCGTGCAATTCCACCAGCGATTTCGAAATCGCGAGGCCCAGTCCCGAGCCCTGATGACTCTTGGTGAGCTGGCTCTCGACCTGCTCGAACGGCCGGCCGAGGCGGGCCAGCGCGTCGGGCGCGATGCCGATGCCGCTGTCGGCGATGCCGAGCACGATGCAATCGTTGCCGGTGCGCGCGCGCACCGTGACCTGACCGCCGGCCGGCGTGAACTTCACCGCGTTCGACAGCAGGTTGAGCACGATCTGCTTCAGCGCGCGGCGGTCGGCGCGCAGCGACAGGTCCGGGGAGAGGCGGGCGGTGAGGGTCAGCTCCTTGTCGTGCGCGCGGGCGGAGACGACGCGCATGGCCTCGCCGAGCAGCGGATCGAGCGCCAGGTCCTCGAATTCGAGGCGGATGCGGCCGGCCTCGATCTTGGCCATGTCGAGGATGTCGTTGATGACGTCGAGCAGGTATTCGCCGCTGTTCCTGATGTCCTTGCAGTATTCCTGGTAGCGGTCGGCGCCGAGCGGGCCGAACATGCCCGACTCCATGATCTCCGAGAAGCCGATGATGGCGTTGAGCGGCGTGCGCAGCTCGTGGCTCATATTGGCGAGGAATTTCGACTTCGCCTGGTTGGCTTCCTCGGCGCGGGTCTTCTCGACGGCGTATTTCTCGGCGAGCTCGGCGAGGCGGTGCTGCGACGCGCGCAGGTCGGCGATCGTCGCAACCTGCCGCTGCTCGCTGTCGACGAGCTTTTCCTCGTGCGTCTTGAGGGCGGTGATGTCGGTGCCGACCGAGACGTAGCCGCCGTCCTTGGTGCGGCGCTCGCTGATGTGCAGCCAGCGGCCGTCCTCGAGCTGCGCCTCGAAGGTGCGGGCGCCGGGCAGCGTCGGCCCGTGCGAGACGACCTTGTTGCGCACCACCGGCTGGCGGCCGGCGGCGACGACGGACTCATATGACGCGCCGACGGTGATCGCCTCGTCCGGCAGGTCGTGCAGCTCCTGGAAGTTCGAATTGCACAGGACGAGGCGGTTGTCGGCGTCCCATAGGACGAAAGCTTCGGGGATCGTCTCGATGGCGTCGCGCAGGCGCATGTCGGCGGCGACGGTGCGCTCGACCAAGGTTTTCTGCTCGGTGATGTCGACGGCGATGCCGATCAAATGCAGGCCGGGATCGTGCGGCTGGCGTACCAGTTCGCAGCGCGCGCGCAGCCAGACCCAGTGGCCGTCGGCGTGGCGCATGCGGAAGTCGTGGTCGATCGAGGTGACGGTGGCGTCGGCGAGCTCGGAAGCAAGCTCGTAGAGCTGCGCGTCGTCCGGATGCACCAGCGCGCTGACGTCGCCGAAGGAGAGGAGATCGTCCTGGCCGGCCATGCCGAGGATGTCGAACATCGACTGCGACCAGAAGATGCGGCCGCGCGCGAGATCCCAGTCCCACAGGCCGCAGCGGCCGCGATTGAGCGCGGTGTCGATGCGGCTGCGCACGGTCTCGTAGATGACGTCGGCCTCGCGCGCGCGCGTCGCCTGCCAGTGGAAGGCGAAGCCGAGGATCAGCACGACGAAGCCGGTGGTGGCGGAGAGGGTGATGGTGAGCGTGGTGAGCGAGCGCCAGGCCGACAACGCCGCGGTGCGCGGCTGCAACACGGCAAGCTGGCCGTAGGGGGCTTTGAGCATCCGCACGGTGGCGAGCGCGCGGCTGTCGTCGGGCAGCACGATTTCCATGACGCCGGCGTCGGCGCCGAACGTGGTCAGCGGCTGGGTGGGGCCGATGAGATCGATCAGCCGCCGGCCGATCGAGGCGGCGGCGAAGGAGGTCGCGGCGACGACGGCGCCGTCGGCGTCGGTGAGGAGGACCTGGCGGCCGGCGGCGTTGGCCCAGGCGGGCAGCGCGCGGGTGAGGATGTCCTGCGGACGGCCGTTGGGTTGTTCACCTTGCAAATGCGCCGCCGTCAGGTCGGCGGCGGCGGCAAGCTGGATCGCGTCGTTGGCGAGGGTCTGCCGGCGCTGGTCGAGCACCTGCACCGCGGCGCCGACGCAGATGGTGATGAGGAACGCCAGGATCAGCACCGGAACGGCGCGGCGCAGAAGCGGCTCGGCCGTCAAAAGCCTCCGATATGCCGGTTTGGCAATCGATTGTGCGAGGCCTTTGATCGAATCCGATTGTGCAGACGCACTCGCCACTGTGGCGCGCGCCATCGACGGCCTCCGTTCGGAATGTCCCCACCACCCTGGTCCGGAAGGATGTGCCGCATCTCTCCGAATCACCTGGGGATTGGAATCGATGGCTGCTGATTTGTCGAGAGTCGGAGAGTCAATTCTTTAAAAAACGTTACACACAGGCCGCCGCCTGTGGCCCGCAAGACTCAATTTGCGGGTGCGGGCGGTCAGGATTTACCCGAGCGCCCGCTCGACTATGTCGGAAAGGTCGCGCGACAGGCTCGCCGCCGCCTTGATGCGGCGCAGCGCCGCCTCGGCTTTTGAGCGCCGGCCGGCCTCCAGCATGCGCCATGTGCGGAAGGCGGTGGCCATGCGGGCCGCGACCTGCGGGTTCTTCGGGTCGAGCGCGAGGATGGTGCCGGCGATGAAGTCGTAGCCGGCGCCGTCGGCGCGGTTGAATTGCGTCAGGTTGCTGTGCGCGAAAGCGCCGATCAGCGCCCGGACCCGGTTCGGATTGGCGAGCGAGAAGCCGGCATGGCGGGTGAGCGCCTGCACCTGCTCGAGCGCCCCGGGGAGCGGGCTCATGGCCTGCAACGAGAACCACTTGTCGATGACCAGCGCATCGGACGCATAGCGGCCGTAGAAGTCGGCGAGCGCCTTCTCGCGCGCCGCGCCCTCGTGCAGCGCGAGAGTCGAGAGCGCCGCCATGCGGTCGGTCATGTTGTCGGCGGCCTCGTACTGGCGCGCGGCGCGGGTGATGCCATCGGCATTGCCATTGGCGGCGAGCAGATCGAGCGCGACATTGCGCAGCGCGCGGCGGCCGGCGCTGGTGGCGTCGGGCGTGTAGCCGCCGGGGACGGTGAGGCGCTCGGAGAGCGTCGACAGCGCGGCCCCGAGCCTTGTCCCGATCTCGGCCCGAAGCGCGCGGCCGGCACGGTGGATGGCGTCGGGGTCGATGTCGCGGCCGAGCTCGCGGGCGATGTCGCCCTCGCCGGGCGGCACCAGCGCCAGCGCCACGAAGGCCGGCTCGAGGCTTGCGTCCTCGATCAGCGCGGCGAGCGCGGCCAGCAGCCGGTCGTCGGATTTCGGCGTTCCGCCCGCGCGGATCGCGGCGACGTTGTCGATCAGGAGCCGCGTCGCGATCGATTGCAGCGCCTGCCAGCGGTTGAACGGGTCGCTGTCGTGGGCGGCGAGGAAGGCGAGATCGTCTTTGCCGAGATCGGTGACGAGCTTGATCGGCGCCGAGAAGCCGCGATTGATCGACAGTACCGGGCGTTCGGCGACGCCGGTGAAGACGAACGTCTTCGCCGCGTTGTCGAGCACGATGACGTCGCCGTTCGTCGCGCCGTTCTGAAGCGTCAGCGGCAGGTCGCCGCCATCCTTGCCGACGAGGCCGAGGCGCAGCGGGATCACCATCGGCTGCTTGTCCGGCTGGCCGGGCGTCGGCGGCACGGTCTGCTTGACGTCGAGCGTAAAGGTCTTGGCCGCGGCGTCGTGCCGCGTCGCCACCGTGACTTCCGGCGTGCCGGCCTGCGCGTACCACAGCATGAACTGCGTCATGTCGTGGTGGCTGACGTCGGCGAAGCACGCGATGAACTGCTCGACGGTGGCCGCCTCGCCGTCGTGGCGGGCGAAATAGAGGTCCATGCCGGCGCGGAATTTCTCCTTGCCGATCAAGGTCTGGACCATGCGCACGACTTCGGCGCCCTTCTCGTAGACGGTCGAGGTGTAGAAGTTGTTGATCTCCTTGTAGGCCTGCGGCCGCACCGGATGCGCCAGCGGCCCGGCATCCTCGACGAATTGCGCGCCGCGAAGCCCACGCACGTCGGCGATGCGCTTCACCGGCCGCGAACGCATGTCGGAGGAGAATTCCTGGTCGCGGAAGACTGTGAGGCCTTCCTTGAGGCAGAGCTGGAACCAGTCGCGGCAGGTGATGCGGTTGCCGGTCCAGTTATGGAAGTACTCGTGCGCGATGATCGCCTCGATGTGCGCATAGTCGGCGTCGGTCGCGGTCGCAGGCGTCGCCAGCACGTATTTGTCGTTGAAGACGTTGAGGCCCTTGTTCTCCATCGCTCCCATGTTGAAGTCGGAGACGGCGACGATCATGAAGATGTCGAGATCGTATTCGCGGCCGAAGGCCTCCTCGTCCCAGCGCATCGAGCGCTTGAGCGCGTCCATGGCGTAGCCGCAGCGGTCTTCCTTGCCGTGCTCGAGATAGATGCGCAGTGTCACATCGCGGCCGGACATGGTGCGGAACTTGTCTTCGATGTGTGCGAGGTCGCCGCCGACCAGCGCGAAGAGATAAGACGGCTTCGGATGCGGATCGTGCCAGACCGCGAAATGGCGGCCGCCGGGCAGGGCGCCGCTCTCGACCAGGTTGCCGTTGGCGAGCAGCACCGGCGCTTCCGCTTTGTCGGCTTCGATGCGCGTCGTGTAGACGGCCATCACGTCCGGCCGGTCCGGGAAATAGGTGATGCGGCGGAAGCCCTCGGCCTCGCACTGCGTGCAATAGGTGCCGTTCGAGCGATAGAGCCCGGAGAGCTGCGTGTTGGCCGAAGGATCGACCGTGGTCTCGATCTCCAGCGTGAACGGCTTGGCGGGCGGCTGCGCGATAGTCAGCCGCTCCGGCGTCGCCACATAGGCATCGCGCGCCACCTCGGCGCCGTCGATCTTGAGCGAGGTCAGCGCTACGTCGTCGCCGTCGAGCACCAGTGGCGCGGCGGGGGTATTGGGATTGGGCCGCAGCGCGAGCCGCGCCTTTACCCGCGTGCCGCTCGGATGCAGCGAAAAGTCGAGATGGACCGTGTCCACCAGCCAGTCGGGTTGGCGGTAGTCCTCGAGGCGGATCGTCTGGGCGATGTCGGTGCGCATGGCTCCTGATCTAGGACGCCGGGCGGGGGATTGGAAGAAAGAATGACGCCAGCCGCGCCTGGCGGACGGCCCGGCCCAGGGCGTCTGCCACGGCGGCGAGCGGGGCGTTCGCCGGCCGCCTCGACGGTGCAGTAGTGCTGGCTCCGCAATTCCGCCGCGGTCGCGTCACCAACCTTCCCGATTCCGATTCGGAACGAACGCGCGCCGGCGCTGTTCGCCCCGAGGCTGGTTCGCCGCGGGGATACAATCGGCATGATGGAAGGATCGCGTTTCGTCGCGCTCGACTCGTGGCGCGGGATATGTGCGGTACTGGTCGTCCTGTTCCACTTCACGTCGGTGTTGCCGAGCGCGCTCGACGGCTCGGTGTTCATCCGCAATTCATACCTCTTCGTCGACTTCTTCTTCGTGCTGAGCGGCTTCGTGCTGTGCCACGGCTATCGCGGAAGGATCGCCGGGCCGCGTGACGCGTGGCGTTTCGCGCTGCGCCGTTTCGCGCGGGTCTGGCCGCTGCATGCGGTGGTGCTCGCGTGCTTCGTCGCCGCGATCGCGGTGGTGAGCCGCTATCCGCATCCGGACGGCATGATGCTGACCTGGGACGGCAACAATTACGCGCTCGACGCCGTGCTGCCGAGCCTGCTGCTCTTGAATGCCGCCGGTATCCAGGGCGAGGTTTGGAACGGCCCGGCCTGGAGCATCGGCGCGGAATTCTATGTGTATCTGCTGTTCGCGCTCGTGCTGCTGACCGCGCCGCGCCGGCTCGTGCCGGTATCTCTCGGCCTGTCGCTATCGGCGCTGGCGCTGGTGTACTGGCTGGCGCCGGACCTGATGAACACGACCTGGGACTACGGGATGGTCCGCTGCGCCGCGGGCTTCTTCGCCGGCGTTGCCGCGTATCACGGCCACGAGCGCCTCCGCCGTGCCGATCTGAAGCGCGCGACGTATTACGAGCTCGGAGCCATCGTCTTCGTCGTCCTGTTCGTCATTGCCGCCGGCAACGGCCCGGACAACGTCTCTCTTCTCAGCCTCGCCGCGCCGCTCGTCTTCGGCCTCGCGGTCATCGTCTTTGCCGGCGAGGGCGGCATCCTGTCGCTGATCCTGCGGACGCGGCCGTTCGCGGCGCTCGGCCGCTACTCCTTCTCGATCTACATGATCCACCAGCCGCTGCTGATCCTGCTCACCTACGGCGTGTGGCTGCGCGGCCTGCCGCCGGACTCCGCCTGGGCCGCCTATCGCCCGGTGGCCTCGCCCGACCTGCTCATGATCGACTTCGTGCTGGCGGTGATCCTGATCGCCGCGGCAAGTTATTGCTTCGTCGAGCGTCCGGCGCGCGATCGTCTCAACGCGCTGGCGCCGCGGGCGGCCGCGGGTCTCGCCGTGTTCGGCGGTGTGTTTAAGGGTTCGCTGCCGCGCGGCGCGCTCGCCTGGTCAGCGAACCGGCTCGGCGTGACCGATGACGCGCTTGATCTGCGGCGAGCGCAGCTTCAGCGCGCGCTCCAGCGCGTCGACCGCCTCATGCACGGCGCTGACCGCGAGCTCCGGCTCGACGCGGCAGTGGAAATTCACGATTTCGCCGTCCTCGGTCTCGCGCACGCGCACGTCGTGCACGTCGCGGATGACGCGGCCCTCCGCCGCCAGTTCGCTCAACGCAATTTCGACGGCCGCGACGCGCTCCGGCGGCGCTTCGCGTCCGGTGACATCCTGCGGCTGCAACGGCTCGATATGCGTCTCGACCTCGACATGCGGGCCGAGCTCGGCCTCGACCGCGCTTTCCAGCGCGTCAGCCATGTCGTGTGCGGCGCGCAGCGACAGTCTGCCGTCGACCTCGAGGTCGAGCGAGACCGAGAGCCTGTCGTGCAAGTCGTGCACCATCACGTGATGCACGGCGAGGGCGCGGTTGCGCGCGATCACCATCACGCGGTCGAGTACGGTTTCGTTGTCGAGCGCGACGGGATGCGTGGTCACGATCGGCTCGGCGCCGGGCATCTTGCCGCGCAACGCCGTGCCGACCGCGTCCTTGATCGCGTTGACGCGGTCGAGCGGCAGCGTGCGGCTGACCGCCACCGCAAGGTCGATGAAGGTGGTCTCGCCGACGGCGCGCGCCCGCACCTTGTCGACGCGGACGACGCCCGGCACCTTGGCCGCGGCCGCCGTGATGAGCGCCGCGGCGCCGGGCGGGGCGGTGTCGGTCAAGGTATCGACGGTGCGCTTGCCGAGCCGCCAGCCGGCGACGCAGACCAGCACCGCGACGACCAGAGCTGCGGCGGAGTCGGCCCACGTGTAACCGAAATAGACGCCGACGAGGCCGCACAGTACCGCCAGCGACGACCACAGGTCGGACGAGAAGTGCAGCGCGTCGGCCTCGAGCGCGTGGCTCTGCGTCGCGTGCGCGACCCGCGTCAGCGCGCGCGAGCGGAAAAAGTCGACGGCGATCGATACGATGATGACGCCGAAGGCCCAGGCGGTGGCCGCGACGGCGTGGCCTTCGTGTTCCATCAGCCGCTTGAGCGCTTCCCAGATGACGATGCCGGAGAGCAGGAACAGGAGCGCCGTCTCGGCCAGTGCCGAGACTGCCTCGACCTTGCCGTGGCCGTAATGGTGCTGCTCGTCGGCCGGCCTGCCGGAGATGCGCACGGCGATATAGGTCATCACGGTGGCGCCGAAATCGATCAGCGAATGGCCGGCTTCGGAGAGGATCGCGAGCGAGCCGGTGGCGATGCCGATGATCGCCTTGGCGATCGTCAGCCCTGCCGACGCCGCGATCGAACTGAGCGCGACCTGCTCCTTCTCGTTCTGCATGACGCGCTGTCTAGCGCACCCGCGCCGCGATTTCGACTCGCATAGTCGCAGTTGCGACTAAAGAGCAACTGCCGTTCCGCCGGTCGCGGCGGAGCGCGTCACCGCATCGAGGATGCCGATATTGGCGATGAGGTGCTCCGGCGTGAAGCGGTAGGGAGCGCGGCCCTCGACGGCGTCGGCCCAGGCCTCGAAATTCATGCGCACGGTGTTGACCGGCGCATAGTCGCGGCTTTCGCGCGAGCCGTCCGGCTTGCAATAGACGAAGGTCGACGGCAGGCCCTTGTCGACATTGCCGCCCTCCTGCACCTCGACCCAGCCTTGATCGCCGATGAGCGTGAAGCGCGCGTAGAACGGTGGCGTCGAGAGGCATGTGATGCGGCCGCGCGCGCCGCTTTCGAAATCGATGTCGGCTGACACGAAATCCTCGGCCGGGGCGGGGAAGATCTGCGAGGCGGTGCGCGCGGCGACGCGCGTGGGATTGCCGGCGAACGACACCATCAGGTCGCCGAGATGAATGCCGAGCGCGGTCCAGGCGCCGGCCGGCGCCTGGCGCGGATCGCGGCGCCAGTTCGTCGGGTCCATGTTGCGGAAATTGTTGTGGCTGACATTGGCGTCCATGTGCAGGACGCGGCCGAGAGCGCCGCTCTCCAGGAGGCGGCACATCTCCTCGATCGCCGGCTCGTAGCGCCGCTCGTGGCCAATGCCAAGCACGCCGCCGCGCTTCGCCGAGGCGTCGAGGATGCGCGCGGCGCTGGACGCGGTCAGCGCCAGCGGCTTCTCGCAGAACACCTGCTTGCCGGCATTGAGCGCCGCGACCGCCATCTCCTCGTGCAGGAGATGCGGCGTCACCACCGCGATGGCGTCGATGTCGGCGCGCTTGATGAGTGCGCGATAGTCGGTGACCAGGTCGAAGCCATGCTCGCGGGCAAACGGCGCCGCCATGTTGTGATCGACGTCGCAGCCGGCGACGACCGCAAAGCGCGGGCTGTCCTTCAGGCAGGTGACGATCTGCTTGCCCCACCAGCCGAGCCCGATGATGCCGATCCTGATCATGATTGCGTCCCGCAGCGTTTGCCCGGCGCAAGCATGATGGGCGCGGCCGCTGCACGCAATGGGCGGGACGCTGCCCGCATTTTCGACCATCTCGAAATTCGCGCCGCGCGAATGCGCAACCCGCACAATCATTCGCGGCGGTTGCGCGAGCGGGCGGGCCGCTTACACTCGCCGCCGAAAGTTCTCACGCGACGCCGGGACACGACCGTAATGCCTTCAGCACCACGCCACAAACGCCGCGCCATCGTCATCGGCGGCTCGATGTCCGGCCTGTTCTCGGCGGCGTTCCTGCGTAAGATAGGCTGGGACGTCGACGTCTACGAGCGCTCGCGCGTCGAACTGGTCGGGCGCGGCGCCGGCATCACCGGCCATCCCGAGCTGTTCCAGGCTTTGGTCGCGTGCGGCGCCGGGCTCGACCGGCTCGGCGTCGAGGTGCCCAAGCGCATCGCCATCGACAAGGCGGGCAAGGTCACCGAGGAGCGGCCGCTGCGCCAGATCCTCACCTCGTGGGACCGGCTGCAGCGGATACTGCGCACGACCATTGACGAGAGCCACTATCATCTTGGCTGGAATTTCGAACGCGTCGATCAGGACGAGCGGGGCGTGCGCGTCACCTTCTCCGGCGGCCACGTCGAGGAGGCCGACATCCTCGTCGGCGGCGACGGCATCCGCTCCAGCGTGCGCGGGCAGGTGGCGCCGGAGGTGCAGCCGATCTACGCCGGCTATTACATCTGGCGCGGCGCGCCGAACGAGAGCGACCTGTCCGAAAAGACGCTGCGCGAGATCTATCCGTATTTCACCTTCTTCCTGCCGCCACGGCAGGAGGTGATCACCTATCCGATTGCCGGCTTCAACGACGACCTGACGCCGGGCCGGCGGCGGTTCAATTTCATCTGGTACCGCACTGCCGACGCGGCCGAGCTGCGCGACATGCTGGTGGACGAGACCGGCGCGCAGCACGAGTTCTCGGTGCCGCCGCCTTTGGTGCGCAAGGACCTGATCGCGGCGATGCACAGGGACGCGCGCGAGACGCTGCCGGACACGCTCATCGACGCGGTGATGCAGATTCCGCAGCCGTTCATCACGCCGATCTACGACTTCACTGCGCCGTCGATCGTCTACGGCCGCGTGGCGATGGTCGGCGACGCGGCGGCGAACGCCCGGCCGCATATGGGCTTCGGCATGGCCAAGGCCGGCACCGATGCGCAGGCGCTGGCGAAGCATCTCGCAGAGAACGAGGATGTCGACACCGCGCTCGAGGCCTACAACGCCGAGCGCCAGCCGCTCGGCAACACCATCGTGCTGCACGGACGCAAGCTCGGCACGCATCTCGGCGTCAACCTGAAGACCGAGGAGGACCGCCGCATGCACGAACTCTTGCAGACCGACGGCGCGATGCTCGACTGGATCGCCGTGCCGCATTTCCTTGACGCCTACAAATGAGCGAACTGCCGCGCCCCGATTACGCGCACCGCATGCGCCTCATCGGCCACTCCGACCAGGGCGGCCGGCCGGACGGCATGCAGCTGATGGTGCATCGTGGCCACGCTTACGTGGCGCACATGTTCTCCGGCGGCTTCTCGGTGCTCGACGTGCGCGACGCGCGAAACCCGCGCACGCTGGTTTACGTGCAGGCGCCGCCGAACACGTGGACGATCCATCTCCAGACGCATGACGACCTGCTGCTGATGATCCACGCCAAGGACATGTTCGGCGCTGAGGAATTCGCCGACGAGCGCGCCTATTACAGCGGCGCGCTCGGCAAGACGGTCGGCACCGCGGAGGCCAAGCGCACGCGCGACTGGAGCGCGGGGCTTGCCGTCTACGACATCTCGCAGCCGGCCGCGCCGCGGCAGATCGGCTTCATGCCGGTCGAGGGCGGCGGCATCCATCGCCTCTGGTACACCGGCGGGCGCTGGGCCTATGCCTCGGTGCTGCTCGACGGCTTCACCGATTACATCTTCATGACCGTGGATATGAGCGACCCCGCGCATCCGCGCGAGGCCGGGCGCTGGTGGATCCCGGGCATGAACCTCGCCGCCGGCGAGACGCCGTCATGGCCGGCGTCGCGGCGCAACGGCCTGCATCACCCGATCGTGCACGGCGACACGGCCTACGCCGCCTGGCGCGATGCCGGCATGGTCGTGCTCGACGTCGCCGACGGCGCGCGGCCGAAGCTCGTCGTGCACCGGAACTGGTCACCGCCCTTCGGCGGCGGCACGCATAATTGCCTGCCGCTGCCCGACCGCGATCTGCTGGTCGTGCTCGACGAGGCCGTGCTCGATCATCAGGAGGACGGGCTGAAACTCATCTGGGTGTTCGACAATCGCGTGCGCGGCAATCCCGTGAGCATCGCGACCTGTCCGACGCCGGCGGAGGCCGACTACCGCGCCAAAGGCGGCCACTTCGGCCCGCACAATATCCACGAGAACCGGCCCGGCAGTTTCGTCAGTTCGAATATCATCTTCGCGACCTACCAGAACGCCGGCATCCGCGTGTTCGACATCTCGGATGCCTTCGCGCCGAAGGAGGTGGGGGCGCTCGTTCCGCCCGCGCCCGAGCGGATGATGGACAAACGCCCGAACCGGCCACGCGTGATCCAGTCGGCCGACGTCTTCGTCGACGCTGCGGGGATCATCTACGCGACCGACTACAATGGCGGCCTGTCGATCATGGAGTTCGACGGCTGAGCGACGGCGAAGCCCCTCGCGCTGTGCGGCGCGAGGGGGCCGGCCCGGCTACATGACGTTCTGCAACAGCAGCAGCAGTCCGCCGACCACGCCGATATTGGCGAGGAAGCCGTTCTGCATGCCCGTGCGCTTCATCGGGTCTTCCATCTCCCAGAAGCGCAGCAACAACAGCGAGGCGAGCACAGTGAAGGCGATCAGGCACAGCGCGCCGATCGCGGCGTGCCAGTTGACGAGAACGAGCGCGCAGCCGACCGCATCGAGCGCCATGCCGGCCCAGAAGGTTGCGCGCGGCACCGGCGCCTTGAAGAAGGTCAGGCGCTTGATGTGGTCCTCGACGTGATGGCCCGACAGGTTGCGCAACCACACGATCACGAAGAACGCAACGATCAGGAGCCGCCCGGCGGTATCGATCCAGGAGGCGTCGTTCGGATAGAGCCCGTGCATTGTGTCCTCGCTCGGTTCGGTGTGTGCCGCCTCAGGCGGCGGTGCCGGCCTTTCCCTTCGCCCAATATTCGGGCGCCGCTTTTGTCGTCTTGAGTTTCTGCTCGTCCTCGTAGCCGGGCGCCATCGACGCCGACGTGCCGGCCAGCACCTGGTGGTGGTCGATGTTCAGGAGCCTGAGCCAGCTCTGTTGGCCGAGGGTGAGGCCGATCATGCAGCCGAGCTCGACCAGCTCCGGCTCGGTGAAGTTGCGGTGCATGCGGTCCCAGAACGCGTCGTCGGTGTTGAGGTGCCAGGTGATCGCCTCGGCGTAGGCGAGCGCCGCCTTCTGCCGCTCGGTGTATTTGGTGGACTTCTCGAAGTTCAGGAGGTCCATGACGTGGTCCTCGATCAGCGCGCCGCTGGTCGTCGATTTCACCGAGCGCTGGTTGCCGCAGTACTCGCACTGCACCGAGCGCGACACGTAGAGCCGGCACAGCTCCTTGACCGCGTGATCGAGGACACCGTTGCGGAAGATGTTGTTCCACGATTCGGCGAAGAACCAGAAGCAGGCCGGCACGTGCGCGCGCACGGCGGAGCTTTCCGGCCGCGGCGTGCCCTCGCGCTGGCAGCGCTCCATTTCGGCGCGCATTCTGGCGTCCATCTTGTCGAGCGGTACGTAGCTGATGCGTTGCTTGGGCATGTGATCGTTTCCGTTCCTTGGTTGATCGATGATGTTCTATTCGGCCGCGGCGATGGTGCCGGGCCGGAAATCGCGGCGCGCCGAATCCTGCGCCTTGGCGTAGTCGGCGACGCCTTTGTACTCGGTCATCTGTTCGCACGGTTCGGCAAGGCCGACGACCTTGCGGGCGAAAGCGGCGAACGGTCCCGTGCCGGTGAATTCCGCCCGCTTCATGGTCAGCGACAGCAGCGTCTGCAACGGCGTGCCGTTGAAGTTCTCGAACATGAACAGGCGGCTGCCCCAGTCCGTCAGATAGAGGTCGCGGATGACGCGGGCAATGCGGATGCGGTCGTAGGCTTCGCCGGTCGCGCCTTTGTTGAGCTTCTCCAGCCAGGGACGCATCTGGGGGTTCTGCCACTGCGCCTCGGTCGGAAACATGACGGCGCTGCGGCCGCAGAGGTCGATCAATTCATCGACCATGGCGCCGAAGTTCTGGAGGAAATAGACGCGGCCCCAGTTGAACAGCTGGATGTCCGGCTTGTAGAGGCCGCCGGGCGTGAAGAAGCCCTGATCCTCGGCGGCGAGGACGTGCGCATAAGTCGATTGCTGGAAGCCGATGATGCGCGCCAGCCGCGCCTGCACCGCGTCGATCTTGGCGGTGCCGAGATGCTCGCACATAAGGATGGCGAGGCCGGCGAGCAACTCGGCGCGCACCGCCTGCCGCACCAGCGCGTAGTAATGACCCCAGTCGAATACGCGCTGCGGATAGAGCCGCGCGTGATCGGGGTTGCCGATGTGGAACACGTATTTCCACGGGATCAGGACGTGGTCGAACAGCACGGTGGCGTCGAGCTCGTCGCCCTGCGATGCCAGCGGGTGCTCGACCGCATCAGCCGCGACCACGCTCTCGCGGCAGACGATGGTGATGCCTTTGCTGTTGGCGGGACAGACGCCGTAGATGATCTGGTCGCCTTTGGCGCCGGGACGGAAGAACACGCCGAGATGGAGATAGTCGGCAAACGCGCTTGCCGTGCCGATCGCCTTGACGCCGTTGACGACGATGCCCTCGTCGTTGGTCTCGACGATGCGCAGCGCCGGCGAATTGGCGTGCGCGTTTGGATCGGAGCGGTCGGCCTGCGGATCGACGAAGTGTGGCGCGACGACCAGATCGCGGTCCATCGCGAACTGCCAGAAGTTGCGGATATTGTCGGCGAGCCCGCGCCCTTCGGCGCCGATCGAGGCCTTCTCCCAGGGCTCCGGATCGTCGATGTAGGTCACGAGCATGTAGTTCTGCGAATCCGGCGTTCGCGGGCACGAGGCCGCCACGAACTGCCGCATGATGAACTCGTGGTAGCGCCGCTTGCGCACGAGCTCGTCCTTGCTGCGGTGCTTGAACCACATCATCGAGCGCCGCGTGCCGGTCTCGTCGGTGAACGTGAGCTCGTCCTGAAGGTCCTCCCGGCGGTGCAGGTCGAAGAATTCGGCGGTGACGCGCGCATAGTCGCGGGTGAGGGGGTGAGTGGCGACGTTGTCGATCTGGGTATTGCCGACCCAGACCACGCGTCCGTCGTCCAGCGCCTTGAGGTAGTGCTCGCCGGTTCGCAGCATCGTCTGGTCTCCTCCGACTAGAGCTAGAGCTGGCGCGTCGTCGCGTAGGCGCGGCGCTGGTAGACGAGCGGGATGCCGGTGTCGCGGCTACCGGTCGCGACGACTTTCGCGATGAACAGGCTGTGCGTGCCGATGTCGCGCACCTCGACCACCTCGCAGTCGAACGTGGCGAGCGCGTCCTGGCAGCATGGTGCGCCGGTCACGAGCACCTGCCAGGCCGCAAGCGCGAAGCGCTGTTCGGTGGCGAGACGGCCGACGCCGGCGAAGGCCTGGGACAGTTCGATCTGGCCGGCCTCGAGGCAGTTCACCGACATGACCCCGTTGGCTCTGATGGCGGCGTTGGCGGCGCTCTTGCCGTGCACGCAGGCGGCGAGCATCGGCGGCTCGTCGCTGGCGGCGCAGACGGCGGAACAGGTGACGCCGGCCATGCCGGCCGGGCCGTCGGTGGCGATGACGGAAACCGCGGTGGCGAAGCTGGAAAACGCGGCGCGGAATTCGGCGGCCGGCACGCCGCCGGCGGGCGCGGGGCGGGCGCCGGGACGTTGTTGTGGTTCCGAGACGAGCGGCATGTAGCGCATTCCCGACCCGCGAGGCCGGCCGGCAAGGCCGATCCTCCAGGCCCGGTAGCCTACGGGCGCCGCGGCCGATATACTATCAATCCATGGATATAAATTACATTCCGCAAAGTTATGCGACTGACGTCGGCTTGCAGCATCTACGCGTGCTCGACGTGTTGCTGCGCGAGCGCAGCCTCACGCGCGCCGCCAAGGCGCTCGACGTCACCCAGCCGGCCCTGAGCAAGACTTTGGCGCGGCTGCGCCGCTATTTCGACGACCCGCTGTTCGTGCGCGTGTCGCATCGCATGGAGCCGACGCCGAAGGCGCTCGAATTGGCGAAGCCGGTGGCCGGCATCCTCGAGCAGATGCGGGCACTGCGCGGCGACCATGTCGTGTTCGACCCCAAAACCTCGAACCGCACCTTCCAGTTCTGCGTCGTCGATGCCGGCGTGATCAAGCTGCTGCCGCCGCTGCTCAAGCGGGTTGCGACCGAGGCGCCGCATGTGCGGTTGCGCGTCGTCCAACTCGAAGGCGCGCATCTGGAATCGTGGCTCGAGACCGGCACCGTCGATTTTGCGATGGGCGCCTTCCCGGCGCTCGGCAAGAGCATTCGCCGTCAGTTTTTGTGGACGGAGGAATATGTCAGCGTCGTCAATCGCGGGCACCCGCGCCTGAGGGCTGCGCCGACGGCGAGGCAGTTCGCGGCCGAGAACCACGTGATCGCCTCGACCATGGGCACGGGCCACGCGCATCGGCTCGCCGAGCGGGCGATGGAGGCGGCCATCCCGGCCGACAATATTCTGTGTCGCGTGCCGATCTTCATCGCCGCGGCGGTCATCGCCAAGCATACCGATACGGTGGCGACGCTGCCGCTCTCCATCGCCGCCGTGCTGGCCGGCGATCTCGACCTCGAGATTATCAAGCCGCCGATCAAATTGCCGAAGATCGACATCTACCAATACTGGCACGACCGCTTCCATCGCGATCCCGGCAGCAAATGGATCCGCACTATATTCGCCAGCCTGTTCCGTCAGTCGGGCGAACGCGGCCGCAGGTGACGCGCCGATTCTTGGGCGCGTGGTTATTTCACGGCGGCGGCGCCGCCGCGGTTCCACGGCATCACCGCGAGAATGCGCGCCATGCCGCAGAAGCCGGTCGCGCCGGCGATGAGCAGGCCGGCGCCGACGAAGGCCGCGAGCGCATGGAAGCCGGGCGCGACCAGCGCGCCGAGGATGACGCCGATCAGGATCAACGACCCGGCGCCGATCTGCACCTGGCGCATGATCTCGATCGGCTGGCGGTGGTCGATCGCGACCGGCAGGCCCGCCTTCTTCCAGGCGTCGAGACCGCCGTCGAGAATATAGGTCTCGCAGCCGGCCGACACGGCGGCAAGGCGCGCGGCATTGCCGCGCGTGCGAGCGCCGGAGCGGCAGTGGAACACGAGCACGGCGTCGCCGGCGCGCACCGGCGTGTCACGCTCGATGCGGCTCAGCGCGTGATGACGCGCACCGGGAATGTGCTCGCGCGCATGCTCGTCCGCCTCGCGGATGTCGATCAGCACGGCACCCTGCCGCACCAGTTCGGCGGCGCGGGCGGGGGAGATGGTCTTCAACTCGGTCATGGTCAGCCTCTTGTTGCTTGTTGTTGCCGCCCTCACGGGCAGTAGATGTCCTTCAGCAGCATCAGGAGCCGCTGCGCGTTCGCGTCGGCGATGCGGTAGAACACGGTCTGCGCCTCGCGCCGGGTGGCGAGCAGGCCTTCCGCGCGCATCTTCGCGAGGTGCTGCGACAGCGCCGATTGGCTCAGGCCCACGGCGGCGGCGAGATCGTTCACCGCCATCTCGCCTTTGAGCGCCAGCCGGCACAGGATCAGCAGCCGGTTCTCGTTGGCCATCAGCTTGAGCAGCGCGGCGGCCTCGGCCGCCTTGGCCTCGAATTCGGCCATGCCGGCGGCCGGTGCTTTGGCAGACTGGTCACGGCGGCTCATTGCGCCTCCATAGATTAGGTGTTGCTAATTTAGGGGTGGCTAATGTATTCGTCAAGTGCGATATGATGGACGAACGAGTCGAGGAGGGTGCGCCATGGCGGCGACCGCACAGCCCGAGATCAAGGCCTTTTTCGACGAGCCGACGAATACGGTCAGCTACCTGGTCTGGGATCCGGCCACGAAGGACGCGGCGGTGGTCGACCCGGTGCTCGACTTCGACCACCGCAGCGGCGAGGCCAATGTCAACGCGGCGGACGAGTTGTTGGCCGAGGCGGCGCGGCTCCGGCTGAAGATCGGCCGCGTGCTCGAGACCCATGTGCACGCCGACCATCTCTCGGCCGCGCCCTACATCAAGCAGAAGACCGGCGCGCCGGTCTGCATCGGCGAGCATATCCGCAAGGTGCAGCAGATCTTCCGGCCGGTGTTCAACGCCGCCGACGTCTCCGGCGACGGCTCGGAGTTCGACCATCTGTTCAAGGATGGCGAGCGCTTCTCGATCGGCACGGTCGAGGGCGAGGTGATGTACACGCCCGGCCACACGCCGGCCTGCGTGTCGTATCGGATCGGCGACGCGGTGTTCGTCGGCGATACGATGTTCATGCCGGACTACGGCACGGCGCGCGCCGACTTCCCCGGCGGCGACGCCCGCGAGCTCTACCGCTCGATCCGCCGCATCCTGTCGCTGCCGCCCGAAACGCGCCTCTTCATGTGCCACGACTACAAGGCGCCGGGCCGCGACCGCTACGCCTGGGAAACGACCGTGGCCGATGAGAAGGCGCGCAACGTGCAGGTGCACGACGGTGTCGGCGAGGACGAGTTCGTCGCCAAGCGCAACGCGCGCGACAAGACGCTGTCGACGCCGCTGCTTTTGCTGCCGTCGATCCAGGTCAACATGCGCGCCGGGCATTTCCCGCCGGCCGAAGCGAACGGCGTGCGCTATCTGAAGGTGCCGCTCAAGCTCGGCGCCTGAGCGGACTTCGCCTCAGGCGCGCAGCGCCGCCAGGCGGTCGAGCGCCGCCTGCGGCAGCGGCCCCTTCTCGACGGCGGCCAGCGCATCCTCGAACTGCTGCGGCGTCGCCATGCCGACCAGAATCGTGCCGATTGCCGGCTGCGACACGGCAAAGCGCGTCGCAGCTTCCGTCAGGCTGGCGGCGAAGCCTTCAGTGACCAGCGGCATGAGACGGCGCGCGTGCCCGATGTCGCCTTCATAGGTTTTCGCCGAGCCGATCGGCTCCGGCGGCGGGCTCGCGATCGGGTGCCGCTCGGCCGAGCCGCTGAGCGCGCCGCCCGCCAAAACGCGAATTGCGATGACGCCGGTGCCGGCTTTCGCCGTGTGCTCGAAAAGGCGGCCGTAGTCCTGCCCGGGATCGTTCGCCGGCAGCGCTTCCGCCGCGGATGGATTGAGCATGTTGTAGACGACCTGCGCGCTGTCGAAGGCGCCGGAATCGATGACCTGTTGCAGCGGCCCCGTGTCGCCGACCGCGGTGAGGCCGAGAAACCGCGTCTTGCCCTGCTGGCGCAGTTTCTCGAAAGCGGGCACCACCTCGCCGAGCACCTGCGCGACGCTGAGCGCGGGACCGCCGCCGGCGTCAGTGACCGAATTGTGCAAGTGAAAGATATCGACGTGGTCCCGGCGCAGGCGTTTGAGGCTGTCCTCGAGCGATTGCGCGATCGCCTCGCCAATGCGTCCGGCATCGCCTGGCGGCAGCCGGACCTTGGTGCCAACCACGACATTGGCCGGCTTGAGCGTTTGCAGGACGCGGCCGAGGTTCTTTTCGGATTCGCCGTTGCCGTACTGCACGGCCGTGTCGAAGTAGTTGATGCCGGCGGCGAGCGCCCGCGCGACCGTGCGCTCCTGGTCGGCCGGCGCGCCGCGCACCATGAGCCCGCCCACGGCGCCGCAGCCGAAGCCGAGCAGGGACAGTTGCATTCCGGTGCGCCCGAATACGCGCGTCTTCATCGATAATCCTCCCGGCCGTGACGGCGAAATCGCTCTCATCGTAGGGGTCAATCGGCCGGGCGGATACCCGCGCGACGCGCGCGGATTGCGCGTGGCCTTTCGCAGCGTCGAATTCGGACCGGACCGCGGCGCGTCATGCGCGCGGGACGTGTGCTGGATGCAGCACACGCAGGCGCAACGTGGTGCCGGTTTGCAGCTTATCGGTGGGCCATCGAATTCGGCGGTTGCCGCGGGTTCGCAAGCACGTGATACTGCGCGACGATAAATGGGGCAGGGCGCGTGAATTCGAGAGCCGCGGCCGTTGCGGCCGCATCGGTAATTTTCATCGCTGTTGTGCTGGCTGGTTGCTCGTCGCAGCCGGTGTCGATCGTCGGGGACGATGCGGCGCTCTGCGATTACTCGGCGCAGGCGAACGGCGCGTCGAGCCTGGCGCGCTGCCGCGATCGCCTCGACCGCCGCCAGCGGCGCTTGACCGCCGCCACCGCGACGCGGATCGACGGCTACGCCTTGCTGAATACGCCTGACCAGCCGCCGGCCGTGGCCGGCCGGTGCAAGACGCCGGACGCGCCGAAGGATTGCGACCCGGGCGACGTCACCGGCACGATCCCGGCGGCGCCGAAGCGCTGATCCTCGCGGCGCCTTTTAATTCCGGCCCGATCTACTGAGGCGGCAAGCCTGCGGCGACCATCAGCGCATTGACCTGAGCGGACCGCGCCAGGAATGCGGGGCTCGCATTGCGCGTCGGCAACGCGACATTGCCCGCGTGCGAGCCGGGCCGGAGTGTCATCCCCGCCTCGATCGCCGCCCGCGCCTCATTGTGGCGGCCGAGGCGCTGGTAAGCCGCGGCAAGCACGAAGTGCGTCCGTCCCGTTCCGGGCGTGATCGCAAGCGAGCGCTGCAACCAGGGCACCGCGTCTTCGTTGCGGTCCATCATCACGTAAGTCAGCCCGGCGCCGAGCAACCACGTCCAGCGCGAGACCCGCGGGGTATCGAGCCGGTCCGCTTCCTGGAACGCGCCGAGTGCATCCTCGAAGCGCCCGAGCTGAAGCTGCGACATGCCGATCTGGAACAGCACGAGGCCGTCCCAGGGGTCGAGCTTCAGGGCTTTTGAACACGTGACGAGGCTGTCGACGAAGCGATTGGTCGCGGTCAGGAAGCGGCAACTCGCCTCGAGCACCGGGATGTAGTCGGGCTCCGTGCGCGCGGCGCGATCGAGCAGCACCTTCGCTTTCTCTTCTGCCTCACGCGCCTGGTCGCCGCGATACCAGCTGGTCTGGATGCCGCGCAGCAGTTGCGAGGCAAGGGCGGCTTGCAGATCGACATTCTTGGGATCGGCGGCAAGCGCGTTCTCCAGCATCGCCTGCGCCGCGTCGAAGCGCTCGCGCGTCGTGCTGTTGAGGAAGGCGGCGGCCTGATCGACGACGATGTTCGCATTGCCCTCGCGCAGACCCGAATGGATCATGGCGCTGAGGCGGGACGCCAGCGGATAGCCGATGCCGGCGGCAAGGCGCGACTGCTGGAGGGCCGCGTCGCCGGCGGTGCTGACCGCATAGGTCGTCGTCCATCGCACCTCATCGCTCGACGCATCGACGACGCGCGTGCGCAGGCGCCAGGATCCTTCCGATGTGTCCAGATCGCTGCGCAGCACGATATCCGGACGGACGCCCGAGGCCGATACCGCCTTGACGCCGGACGGTGATTGCGGCGCCAGGACGCGAATAGTCGGAATGCGCGACAGGCCGTCCGTGAGGATGGCCGTGACACCGAGGGCCATGGCCGCGGCAGCGGGATCGGCGCTCGTCGTCGTGACCGGTGTGACCGCGAGGACCGGCGGCCGTGGCGCAAAGACCCGCGGACCAATGAATGGCGTCGCCGCCGCCAGCCCGATCGCGCAGGCGGTCAGGCCCGCGCCGGCGATCGCGGACGGCGCGCGTATGTTCAGGCGGAAGCGACGCACCGCGTGATCCGTGCCCCTCGGGGCATCCTCAGGCGCGGCTGCCGGGGGCAGCTTCTCCCGCTCGGGGCTGCCGGCGCCGGCGTGCGGGCGGTCGAAGCTCGCAGCTTCCGTCGCCACGGCATCGAACATGTAGCCGCGGCCGGAGACGACTTTGATCAACTGCCGCCGGTCGTCGCCGGTGGCGGTCCGGATGTCGCGAATGCATTGAAACAGGCTGTCTTCGCCGACATGCACGTTCGGCCAGACCGCCTCCATGAGCTCCTGCTTGCTCACGATCCGGCCGACGTTTTGGGCCAGATATTGTAGCAACGCCAATGATTTGGGGCGGAGGTGAATCACTTCGCCGTCGGGCCGGCTAAGCTCGGCACGCGACAGATCAACCTCGAAGCCGGCAAAGCGAAGCACGACCCGCCACCTCGGCCTTATGGGCCAATCAGGGCCACTGCTACTGCTGCTGCTCGTTATGGGGGTATCAGAAAAATTTCAGAAAGTCTCCGTGGAATTTTCAAGACGCACGCGCGGCGACCGTGAAATCCTTGATAAAGTATTAAGAAAGAGCGGTCAGCCGCTGGGGGAGAGTCCATTGCCACTGCGCGCAAGCGCGGGTTGCGGCAGAGGGCGTTTCCGTAATGCAGGTAGTGCATTGGGAACGTTGGCGGATTCGCGCGAGTCCATTTCCATAGCTGTGTATGATCGCCGACCTAGCGTGGCGCTTATGCGCTGCCCCCCGGTCCGCATATCCGCGCTCTCAGTGATGCCGGCGCGGGCGGTGCCTGCATGATCCGGGTCGCCGCCGACCGGAAATGGGTGAAGCGCGCCGATCGTCTCGCGACGCGGACGATCGCGTGTGTGCTGTCCTACCTGATCGGCGTCTGGCCGCTGATGGCCCAGCCCAACGTGATCGTTCCGGACGGGCGCACGCAGACCCAACTCCAGACATCCGGCGCCGTCACCAACATCACCACTTCGACCGTCTCGGGGCCGAACGGCTTCAATTCGTTTTCAAAATTCGGGGTCGGCTCCGGCAATACCGTTAACCTGCAACTGCCGAGCGGCACCCAGAACCTGATCAATCTCGTGCGCGACGCGCCGGCCTATGTGAACGGCACGCTCAACGCCTACAAGGACGGCCGCATCGGCGGCAACGTCTACTTCGCCGATCCGTACGGCTTCGTCGTGGGACGGTCGGGCGTCGTGAACGTCGGCAGCCTCAACGTGTCGACTCCGACGCGCGAATTCGTCGACGGCGTGATCAGCCCGAGCGGGCAGATCAACCAGGGCGCCGTCAACAACCTGTTGGCCGGCACGGTGCCGATCTCGCCCGACGGCAACATCCGCATCCGCGGCCGCGTCAATGCCGTCGACGCCGTGCGGCTCACCGGCCAGAACGTCTTCGTCGGCGGCAACGCGCGCGACGCCGCCAATCGCGAGCACGCCGTCAAGTTTGCGTCGACGGTCAATTCGCGCGGCCTGCGCAGCGCCAACGGCATCGTCGTCCGCAACGGCTCGATCCAGATCGTCGCCGCGAACGACGCCAAGGTGAACGGCCGGCTCCGGGCGCGCCATGGCGGAAAGATCAGCGTCGCCGCCGGCCGCGACGTTTCGATCGGATCGAAGGCACGCGTTTCGGCCGACAACAGGAACGGGCCGGGCGGGGCGGTCAACGTCACCGCCGACCGCGATATCGTCGTCTCAGGTTATGGCGTCCTCTCGGCCAAGAGCCTCAACGGCGACGCGGGCACGGTCCGGGTCATCGCCGGGCGCTCGCTGACGGTGGAAGCCGGCGCGCTGTTCGACGCCAGCTCGGCGCAAGGCAATGCCGGCCTCGTCGAACTGAGCTCGTTCGGCACGTTCCAACTCGCGCAAGGCTTCAAGGTCAATGTCGACGCGCCGAACGGCCGCGCCGGCACCCTGCTGGTCGATCCGCCCGATTACGTGATCGGCGACAGCGGCAGCGTCACGATGAACAACGCCGCCGTTGCGGCGCTTGTGAGCGCGGAGAGCAGCGGAACGCTGGTGCTGGATGCCGGCCAGTTCACGCTCAACAGCGACGGCGTGATCGACACCCGCAAGGGCTCGACCGCGATCAACCTCGTCATCAACGCGACCGGCTCGATCACCATCGACGGGGTGATCGACGCGCGCTCCTATGCCGGCGCCCGGATTGCTTCGCTCCTTGTCGACGCCGCGACAACGACCCACTCGACGGCCAACTCCGGCGCCGTCACGCTGAATTCGACGGGCGGCAGCATCACCATCTCGAGTACCGGCAAGATCTTCGCCGAAGCCAACAACACGACGGGAGTGGGCGCGACCACCTATACCGGCGGCGCGGTGGTCCTGGCCTCGAGCAGGAACGACACGAGCCCGATCGGCATCACGCCCACCAATGCCGTCGCGACGATCTCGATCGCCGGCGAGATTTCCGGCGACTCCATCACGGCGACGTCGAACGCGACCGCGGTGACGTCCTACAGCAGCTCCGCTGGCGCCATGGCGACTTTCGTGGCCGGCTTGTTGGTCGGCGCTCTCGCCGGAGTGAACGGCGGGTACGTCAAATCGGAAGCCACGTCCAAGGTCACCCTGGAAACCACGGCGGACCTGCACGCAGCCGGCGCCGTCAAGCTTGCATCGATGGGCTCGGAAACCGCCGAAGACCCGGTCATCGCCGTCGACGGCGTTCTGCAGAACTCGGTGAGCGCGGGCGTCGTCGTCGGCATCGTCAACGCCGACGTCCAGACCGAGATCAAATCGGGCGCGAAGGTCGCGAGCGGCAATCTGTCCGTGCTGGCGGGCAACGACTCGACGCTGAAGGTGAGCGCCGTCGTGTTCTCGACCAGCACGTCGACCGGCGGGACCTTCGCCTACTCGACCGGCACCGTGAACACCAAGGCGCTCATCGACCCCGGCGCCAGCATCTCCAAGGTCGGCGACATCACGGTCGCCGCTCAGAACCAGGCCTTCTATTCCACGTCGGCCACGACGCTCGCGGGCGGCACCGGCACGGCGGCGGCCTCGGTCGCATACAGCGACGTCAAGAACAACGCCGTCGCGAACCTCGGCGCCGGCATCGCGCAAGCCGCCGGGGCGGGCGCGATCAGCGTCTATTCCGGCAACAGCATCACCAACAACGCAGTTCAGGCGTCGAGCACGGTCGGCAGCCCCTATCTGCTGCAGGGTATGTCCGACATCGTCGGCAGCGGCGGTGTCCTGTCGCTGTTCGCCCCGTCCGGATTGTTCGACTCGACGTCGCTCAAGGATTCGACCGACGCGCAAGGTACGACCCAGGTCTCCCGCGGCGGCTTCACGCTGTCGCTGAGCCGTCCCGTGTTCTCCTCGAGCGCCTCGATCGCCGCGGTGGCGCCGGACGGCTCCGGCGCGATGGTGGCCTCCGGCTCCGGCCCGAATATTACCGCGTCCGGTAATGTCGGCATCATCAGCCTGCTCTCCGACACCGGCGTGCGCGGCGACGCCGCGACCTCGATCCAGTCGACGCAGGCCGGGACCTCGTCGGATCCGTCGACGACCAAGGGCATCTCGATGGCGGTCGCCGTCACCGAGATCACCGAGTCCTCCAACGCGTATATCGGCTCGGGCGTGACGCTCAGCGCGGCGCGCATCGGGCTGACCGCGCAGACGACGCTGCCGATCACCAACACCTGGCTCAATTTCACGCACTTCAAGGACGTGACGCAGGAGCTCTCTGACCTGCTGTCGCACGCCAACGGCGATCTCGGCATCGTCAACAACATCCTGACGACCTACGCCAACGCGACCGCGGACAGCCAGTCGTTCGGGTTCTCCGGCTCGGTCAACTATTTCGACGTCAAGAACAACACGGTCGCCTGGGTCGGCAGCGGCGCAAACCTGACGACGACGGCCGCTACCGGCTGCGCGACCACGACGGCGTGCTGGAGCTCCGCGCTCACTTTGACGGCGCCGAATATCGATCTCACCTCGATCGGCGCGAACTCGTCCTACAACTGGGGCCACGACGTCGAAATCACGGCCAGCACGACGACCCAGTCGATCGACATGGGCGGCAATTTCAGCTGGCTCACCTTCTTCGGAACGAACTCGCAGTCGAACCCGAACAACGCCCCGGGGAAATCGATCGGCGGCTCGGCGAACGTCAATATCTTCGAGACCAATACCGTCGCCGGCATCGGCGCCGGCGCGGTCGTCACGACCGGCGGCACCCTCGACGTCTCGGCGAAGACCAGCGACCTGATCTACGCGGTGTCCCCGACCTCCGGCAAAGGTTCCGGCCTCGGGCTGAACGGCATCGCCTCGGTCCTTCAACTCGAGAACAATACGTCCGCGTCGATCAGCAAGGACGCGCGCGTCACCGCCGGCTCCGTCAGCGTGGACGCCGAGCAGGACATCTCGTCGTTCGATGTCGGCGGCGCAGTCGGCTACAGCAAGGCAAGCGGCTTCGGCATCGTCGTCGCGCTCGCCTCGATGACTGCCAGCACGTCGGCCTTCATCGGCGACAATACGTCGGCGCTGGTTGGAACGGGCCTGACCGCGGACGATTCCGGCCAGACCGGCACGGGCGGATTCGTCAGCGCGCTCAACACCAGCGTCGCGGCGCTGTCAGTCGGCCGGTTGACGACCGTCGCGGTCGCCGCCGAAGGCAGCAACAACACGCCGGACCCGGCCGCGCCCGACAATCCGCAGACGAAGCCGGATGACGCCAGCTTCATGGACAAGGTGACCGGGTTCTTCAAGACGAAGGGCACCAGCATCCTCAATAATATCAAGGGCGCTTACAACGGGCTCACCCAGAGCGTCTCGGGTCCGGTGGCCGGCGGTAACTCGACCGCGGGCGCCGGAAGCGCGGCCGTCGACCTGACCAACATCGACACGTCGGCAACGGTCACCAGCGCGACGCTGAAGGATGGCACGGGCGGCAATAATTCGGTTTCCGTCCAGGCGCTCAACAACACGATCATCGATACGGCGAGCGGCGCCGCCGCGCTCGCGAAGGGCGCCCCCGGCACGTCCAATACTGTCGGCATCGCCGGCGCGGTTGCGGTCACGATCAGCAGCGACATGACCGTCGCGAACATCGTGCAGTCGAGCGTGACGGCGCAGAACGTCGCCGTGCAGGCGCTGGCCGGCGGCGAGAGCACGACCCTGGGCCTGGCAATCTCCCTGACCACCAGTTCGGGCAATTCCGACCAGGCCTCGGCCTCGGTGTCGATTGCCATGGTCAACAACGGCGTCCAGGCCGGGATCGACACGTCCACGATCGGGCAGACGACCGGCTGGTCGGCCGGCGCCGTCTCGATCATCGCCGATCAGAAGACCAATATCGGTATCGGCGCCGGGTCGCTCTACGGCGGTTTCGGGTCGGGCGACAGCAACGGTCTCGGCGTGTCGCTCACTTACGCGGTGATCGGCGATCCCTCGAGCGGCTCCGCTGTGTCCGCCATCCTGTCCGGCTCGAAGGTTTCCAGCGTCGCCAGCCTCACCGTCGAGGCGCTCGACAGCGCCCGGATCGCCTCGGGCGCCGCGGTCGCGGGCGGCGGCGCCAATTCCAACGGCTTCTCGGGGTCGGTGGTCGTCAACACGATCAATCCGACGATCGTCGCGGAAATCACCACCACGCCCGGCACGGGAAGTGCCGTCGCCGGCGGCATCACGGTGAACGGCGATGTCATCGTCTCGGCGACCGGCGGCACCAATTCGACGCTGGACACGATCATCTCGAACGCGGCGATCGCCGCGAACGGCCTGTCGGCGCCGACCAGCGACTCCGGCGTCGACTTCAGCGGCGCGGCGGTGTCGCCGAGCAGCGCGACGGGCGCTGCCATCATCGCGGTCGCCGGCGCGGTCGGCTTCGGCAAGACCAATATCGGCATTTCGGTGGTCGCCAACCAGATCGGAACGCGGCACGAGGCGCTGGTCGACGGCGGGTCGGTGACGTCGACCGGCGGCGTGGTCAGCGTGCTGGCGCGCGACGACTCCGAGATCATCGGCATTGCCATCGGCGTCGGCGCCAGCAACTCGAGCAGCGGCGTCGCGGGCAACGGCTCGGTCGCCTACAACGCCATCAACAATGACGTCATCGCGCAGATCGGGCACGGCACCAACGCCTCCGACACGGCGGGCGTCGCCGCCGCCACCGTCGATGCCGCTGCCGTATCCGTGGTCGCGACGGATAGCGCCAAGATCCGCGGCGCCGCCGGCGCGATTTCGCTCAACCTCAGCGGCGGCAATGCCGTCGGTCTGTCCGGCGCGGTCAACCAGATCTCGACTTATGTCTCCGCCGCGATCGCGGGCGGCCACGTCACGGCCGACAATACGCTCACCGATAACAGCACGCTGATCACCGGCAATCTGCAGACCGGCTCCGTGCTGGTGTCCGGCAGTTCCACCGCCGACATTATTGGCGTGGCCGTCGGCGTGGCGGTCTCCGTCGGCAACAGCCAGCCCAATCCGCCGACGCCGAGCCAGAATTTCGCCTCGCTCGTCTCGGCCCTGAAGCCCGCCAATCCGTCGTCGCTGACCGGCGGCGGGTTCGGGGGCGTGCGGCCGCCGACGCCGCCTCCGGCGCCGCCGGCCTCGCCGTCGCCGCCGT
Source organism: Pseudolabrys sp. (assembly GCA_035571935.1). Lineage (GTDB taxonomy): Bacteria > Pseudomonadota > Alphaproteobacteria > Rhizobiales > Xanthobacteraceae > Pseudolabrys. Next base: position 30,465 of record DATNBL010000089.1, on the reverse strand, counting down.
CGACCGGCATGTCCGGCGCCGGTTCGCTGGTGCTCAGCACGGAATCGACGAGCGTCTACTCGTCGATCGACAAGGGCGCCAACGGCTATAACGGCTCGATCGCCGCGAACGACAACGTGCTGGTGCTCGCCACCAACGTCGACTCCATTTCGGCGTATTCCGGCGCGCTCAGCGCCGCGATCAACGCCGGCAAGGGCCTCGGCGCCTCGGTCGTCGTGAATACGATCAACGGCACGACCAGCGCCGCCGCCGACAACAGCACCATCGACGCGCACGCCCTCGGCAATGCCGCGACGATCGGTAATGGCAAGCTCGCGAATTCGGTCGACCCGTCCTCGTCGGTGACGCCGGCGAGCGATCCGAGCCTGACGCAGGGCACGCAATCGATCAACGGCATCGCCGTCGTCGCGCGGTCGGAGCAGAGCGCCAACACCGTCAGCGCCGTGCTGAGCGCCAGCAGCAGCGGTCTTGCCATCTCGGCGGATGCCGTCACCAATATCATGGGCGGCACGACGAACGCCGAGGCGAAGTCGGCGAGCCTCAACACCAACCTGACCAGCGGGCAGACCTCCGCCGTGCAGGTCACCGCGTCGAGCGCGTCCTTCGCCAACAACCTCGATCTCGGCATCGCCGATTCCGGCTCGGGCAATTCCGGCACCATTGTCCTCATCATCAACACGATGAACCGGACGACCACGGCGGCCATCGACAACACCAATATCGGTTCGAGCGCGGTCCCCGCCGGTCAGGTCGGCGTCTATGCCAATGCGTTCCAGGGTACGGCGGGCGAGGCGATCGGCGCCGCCGGCGCGGGCGGCAGCGGCGCGATCACAGGCTCCGCGCTGACCAACCTGTTCCAGTCGACGACGACCGCCACCTACCAGCACGGCACCGTCTACGCGAGCGGCCTGTCGGTGCAGGCCGACGGGCTCAACGGCTTTTTCGCCGCGGTCGGCGGCGCTTCGGTCGGCGGCACGGCCGGCATCGGCGCGACCGTGCTGGTCGCGACCAGCAGCAACACGGTCGACGCGCAGGTCGGCGCCACGGATACGGCGACCGCTGTCACGCTGCACCTGACTGGCCCTCTCACGGTCGAGGCCAGCAACCAGACGCGCGCGACGAGCTACGTGATCGTCGGCGCGGCGGGCGGCAGCGCCGGTATCGGCGCGCAGTTCTCCGGCATTATCCTCACCAATAATGTCGACGCCGAGCTCGATCACGCGAGCCTGACCAACAATTCCGGCAACTCCCTGAACGGCAACGTAACGGTTCAGGCGCAGGAGACCGACTCCATCAACCCGACCGTCGGCGGCCTGGCCATCGGCGGCAGCGCCGGTGTCGGCGCGGCGGTCAACCTCGTCATCCTCAAGAGCAGCACCGCGGCGCTGATTTCGGGCGGCACGATCACCACGACAGGCGACGTCCTGGTGAAATCGAACAGCGTCCGCGACGTCAGCCCGATCACCGTCTCGGCCGGCCTCGGCGGATCGGCGGGCCTTGCCGGCACCGTCGGCGTCGTACTGATCGGCTCGGCCGCGAACAGCGACGAGATGGGCGTGCTGAATTCCGGCAGCGGCACGCTCGACAATGCCGGCTCCGCATCCGGCACGAATGTGACCGGGCAGGCGACCGGCACCGGCACTGACGGCATTTCCGCGCAGATCGTCGGCGCCAGCGTCACGGCGCGGACGATCACCGTCAATGCCGACTCGAAGGTCGGCGTGCTTAACATCGTCGGCGCGCTCGGCGTCGGCCTCAGCGGCGGGTTCGGCGCGGCGGTCGGCTTCACCGAAATCGATCAGAAGGTCCACGCGACGACGAGCGGCGGTTCGCTCACGGCCGGCCTGATCTCGGTCGGCGCTTCGGCAGGCGACGACGGCAGCCGCGCGGCCGCGAATACGTGGTCGGGGGCGGGCGGCGGCGGCCTCTACGTCGGCCTGGGCGCGGCGGTGGCGGAATCCTTCATCAACAACGACGTCCACGCCACCCTCGGCTCGACCACCGATGGCGGTACGAACAGCGCGACCGCGACCGTCGCGGTTCTGGCGCAGGACAATTCGAGCATCGCCTCGCACTCCATCGGCTTCGGCGGGGGCATCGCCGCGGTCGGCATCTCGATCGCGAATGCCGAGAAGACGAGCACGGTCGCCGCCGACATCGCCAGCAGCACGCAGGTGACCAACGTGCTCGGCGTCATGGTGACGGCCAGCGTTGGCGGGCTCGGCATCACGACCGAGTCCGTTGCCGGCGGCGCCGGCATCGTCTCCGGCGCTGGCGCGTCCGCCACGTCCAAGGATTCGGACACGGTGACGGCCGAAGTCGGCAGCAGCGCCCACATTTCGGCGTCGAACGGCGTGCTGGTCTACGCGGCGGCGACGCCGAACGTCGATGCCAGCTCCGCGGGTGTCTCGGTCGGCGCGGTCGGCCTTGGCGCTTCGGTGGCGATCGCGACCGTTGGCCTCACCGTCACCGCCGACGTCGGCAACAGCACGCAATTCACCGGCGGCCCGCTGACCGTCAGCGCTGCGGCCCTTGTCCCGCTCAACAACCGCAGCGCCGATGCCGAAGCCTTGGCCGGCGGCGGCGGCGCCTTGCTCGGCGCCCAAGGCAGCTACGCCGGAGCCAACAACACCTCGACCGTGATGGCCTACGGCGGCACGAACGTGACGCTGCCGAACGCCAACGTCACGATCTCCGCGCAGAACGACTCGAGCCAGACCGCCAACGCGCTCGGCATCGCCGTCGGCTGGGTCGGAGTCGGCGCGACCGTCACCGACGCCAGTTCGAACGCGACGACCCAGGCCTATCTCGACACCGGCGCGGTGACCTCGGCGTCCAACACCGGCGCGCTGGCGATCACGGCGACGGGCAACGACACCAACAACGCCAAGTCGACGGCGGGTTCGGGCGGCGTCTATGCCGGCGCGGCGGCGATCTCGACGACCGAAACCACGAGCACGATGTCGGCCACGCTGAAGGGCAACGGCTCGCAGAACACGTTGTACTTCGCCGGCATCGGCGTCACCGCAACTCACGTTGGCACTTATTCAGCCGACGGCGACGCCTTCCAGGCCTCCGCCATCGGCGCGAGCGGCGGCAGCGCCACCAACACCGTCTGGTCGCACGTCACCGCCGAGGTCGGCACCAACCTGATCATCAATTCGGCCGCGAACGACATGAACGTCATCGCGTCCGACACGGTCAACCAGACCGCCGGCGGGGCGCGCGCAGGCTCGGGCGGCGTGGCAGCGGGCGCGGCGACCTTGAGCAGCACCACGGTCACGCAGATCATCGACACCAAGGTCGATTCCGGCACCATCTTCAGCCTGAACGACGACCCCTCGACCTCGATCGCCAAGATCAACATCGAGGGCTACGCGACGCTGAACACGACGGACACGGTCAGCCTGACGGCCGGCGGCTTGTTCGCCGGCGGCGGCGCCAGATCGACGATGAACGAGACGGCGACGATCACCGTGCAGGTCGACGCGACCGAATTGTTCAGCGCCGGCAACATCGACATCGGCTCGGCGGCCGTGCTGAACGCCGCCAATAACGCGAACGCCAACCTCTACGGCTTCGTTACGGGCGCCGGCGCAAGCACCGACTCCAGTCTGACGGCGACGCAGAACGTCAATATCGGCTCGACCCGCGTCGAGGGCTGGGGCCTCATCAATATCTACGCGGGCCAGAGCGGCGACGGCAGCCGCTACAGCACGGTGCACGCCAACGGCACCACCGTCGTCTACAACCAGGCCTTCATCCCGATCACCGCGCAGTACCGCGGCGCGGCAGAAGCCTACGACAATACGACGCTGACGCTCGGCGCCGGCTCGCTGATCCTCGGCGCCAACAACATCTTCATCGGCGCGACGCAGGGGTCGGTCGCGGCCGCCGGCAAGGGCACGAATTACAATCCCTATCTCGAGCTGTTCAGCACCGAGAACCACGACGATCACAGCGACTCCAACGGCTCCGGCGGCGTCGTGATCAACGGCACGGTGATGGCCGGCATCCACAATCAGGAAATCATCACCATCGGGCTCAACGGCGCGGTGCAGCTCGCCTCGGGCGGCTCGCCTTACGCGCTCGGCCTCGAGTTCGTCTCCGATCCGAGCCAATTCAACCCGGTGATGAGCTACAATCACCAGAAGATCCAGTACACGATCACCGGCGGCTTCAGCCCGTACCAGCAGGTCCTGACGCAGATCGCCGGTCTCAGCGGCCTGACCACGACGCAGGTCGACGCGGCGATCACGAGCAACACGCAGATCACGGCGCTCAACGACGACGCCGACGGCACCAAGCAGCGGCAGATCAACACGGCCGTGCAGCAGGCGCCGTTCGCCTCGCACGGCTCGGGCCAGGTCTACACGTTCGGCAATATCCTCGTGTCCGCCGGCAACGTCTCGATCCTCGCCAAGTCGATCAGTGGCACGAACGGTCAGGTCTACGCGCGCGATTCAGTTGAGATCGGTGTCGAGAACCAGGGTCTCAGCTTCCTCGATCTGCACAAGCTGATCGTGACGAGCGTCGCCGGCGGCCATATGAACTTCACCGGCAGCGCCGCGAGCTCGACGTCAACCGGCGTCACCTTCCATTCCGACCTGACCGGCTCGGCGCCGCTGATCGTGCTCAATGCCAGCTATAACCGCAAGGATCCGAACACCGGGCAGGGTGTCGATCTCAACGGCCAGCCGCTGGTCACCACGCCCGACATCTATTTCGACGGCGAGGTCACGAACCTCAGCGGCCTGCTCAGCATCACCAATCAACTCGGCAGCGTGGTCGCCACCCAGAGCATGAGCGTCCTGACCATGGAGATGTCCGTGCCGAACGGCGCGTTCACCTTCAACGGCGGCGCCGGCACGATATATAATTTCCCGAGCGACGTCGCCGCACAGTGGGCGGGTGTCGAGTACCGGCCGACCGACACGCTGACCGCCGTCGAGGCGGCCGCGACCTGGCTCGGCACCTACGGCAACGCGTATCTCGGCGGTGACGGCAATTACCATCCGTACGCCTACTACTACAGCAACAGCGGCACGACGTTCGTCTCGGCGCCGGTCACCGGCTACTCGAATCCCAATACGATCTTCACGGCGCGCCTGCTGAGTCTCGCCTACAACGGCGGCAATCTGTATTCGGCGATCTTCCTGCCGATGAACGGCTTCTCCACGAATACGTCGGCCGAGACCACGACGACGGCGCAGAAAGAGGGCACGAGCACGTCGAACGTCACGCTCGCCGGATGGCAGCGGCACGACTATGAAGACCAGGCCTACGGCGATGGCGGCCACGGCGGCCCGTTCAACTGCTCGGGTTGCAACAACTACTTCCAGGTAATCGCGATCCAAGACGCCGCGGTGCAGCCGAAGACGGCGACCACCGGTAGCGCTCAGGCCTCGACGATCTCCATCGGCAAGGCGGTGATCCTGTCGGCCGGCGTCATCAACATCAACGGGGCGCTGGCCGTCGGCCAGAGCAGCAACTTCTCGGCGAATATCGGCACGAACGCGCTGAACGCCATCAACGCGATCAAGGGCGATACCACCGCATTGGCCGACGCCAAGACGGCCGCCGCCGCGGGCCACTATGTCGATATCACCGGCGACATCACCGCCAATGGCAGCGACGTCAGGGTTGGCGCCCAATACAACGCGCTGACAGACCAGATACTGCTCAGCAGCGTCGTGCAGGGCACCGGCGGCTACGTCTACCTCAACGGCAAGATCATCAGCACGTCGACGAGCGGCAGTTCGCAGGGGCAGATCAACGTCAACGGCGGCGCCGGCACCGTCACCATCAACAACTCGACCGGTGTCGATCTCGTCACCAACACGATCAATACGGGCGTGACCGCCGCAAGCGTCGTCGAGATCGTCGATCAGCTCAAGCAGAAGACGACGTGGTACGTCTACAACGCCGGCGCCTCGGCCGGAAACCAGGTCACGACCTACGAAGCGAACGGCGTCAACAATAGTGGCTACCAGACTGCGGCGGTGACCGGTCACAGCGGTCCGTCGGGCCTGGCCTACAATCCGCTTGCGAACCAGTACTATCAATGGATCGACACCACGACGCTGACACGGCCTGTCTCGAACGATAGCAATGCCTATGGCTGGGTGTTCAGCGGCGTGTCGGCGAACTCGCCGGTCTATCCATACACGCGCACGACGAGCCTGGTGTCGAACGTCCAGCAGGTCGCGAACAACGCGCCGACTGGCCAGCTCCAGACCGCGAACTTCCAGGAAGTCCTGACGGCGACCGGAAGTTCTCATGAGCACGATATCGACACGTCGAACCCCACCCGGTGCTGCGGCACCGACTTCAACGGGACATGGCATCAGGAAATCTATGACACTCTGACGCTGACGATGACCAACACCGTCAAGGCGTCCTACGCGATCGGCATCTCGTTCAACGGCGGCGGCGCATCGACCGTCAACGTCGCGTCGAACTCGAACATCGTCCTCAACGGCCCGATCAACAACTTGCAGGGCACGACCACGGTCACGGCGTCCGGCGTCAATTCGCTCGGCAATCCGTCGTCGATCACCGTGGCGGCGAGCGCCAATAACGCACTCGTCTCCGGCACGGCCGTGACGCTGACGGCGCCGGGCGGCATCGGCGTCAAGACCACGCCGGTTCCGGTCCAGGTCTATGGTGGCGCGCTGACCGCCGATTCGACCGACAGCGACATCGCGATCGCGGCGACCGGCCCGCTGGTCATCAACCACGTCAAGGTCGCCACGACCCATAGCAACGCCACGACCGGCAAACCGGAGCCGCTGGGCAGCGTCTATCTCTCGGCGACGGGCGACATCAATTCGGCGACGGCATTCAACGCCAACACCCCGATCGTCGTCGGCAAGTCGGTCGAGATCGACTCGTCCGGCGGCGCGGTCGGCGCGGTCTCCGGCGTCGACAGCAATGGATTGGCGGTCCTCAACAACATCAACCCGCTGGTCGTGCAGGCGTGGGCGACGACGCTGGACACCGGCACGACGGATGGCGGCCTCATCAACAGCACGTCGTCGACCGGCGCTTACTTCCTGCAGCCGAACGCCGACGTGCGGATCGGCGCGATCGCGTCGAACGGCCCGGTGTTCCTCGAGGCGCTCAATGGCAGCATCCGCAACGGCCAGACGGCTGGCGGCCTGACGGCCGAGCAGCAGCAGTATCTCGAGAGCGTGTGGACCAGCCTCGAACTGGTCAACGGCTCGGGCGGTGCCTCGATTGCCAGCTACCAGTCGATGATCAGCGCCGCATATAGAGACTACTGGCAGCTCCGCAATCTCGCCTTCGCCGACGGCGTCACGTACGGCATCAGCGCGCTAGGCACGAGAGCCATCGGCGCGCAACTCATCGCCTCGGGCGCGCTCGCCGCTGGCACTGACCTTACGAATCCATCGACGGCGACGCAGTCCGCCATCCAGACCGAGGCGACCAACCGCCTCATGAAGGACCAGTACCTGCTCGGCCTGAAGACCGCAGCCCAGCTCGGCGTGCCGCTCGATACGCTGTTCGGCACTGCGGCAGGGCAGACCGGCCAGTTCCAGGCGGCGGTCATGACGTCGGCCTTGAACTCGGCCCTGACGACCTTCGACTCCGGCTTCAGCTACGTCCTGCCGACGAATTCGGCTCTCTATACGAGCCTGACGTCCGGCTCGCAGTGGTCGCTCGACCAGTTGCGCTACACCGTCAGCGCCAGCGCCAACCCGGCGAACGGCGTGCCGCCGCCGTCGATCGCCAGCCTGCCGCTCAACGTCAGCGGCCGCCAGGTGATGCTGTACGCGCCCAATGGATCGATCGGCAGCCTGGCCGCGCCGGAGACTTTCTCCTTCACCAGCGCCAGCGCCTCCAACCTGACGGCGGCGCAGAAGGGCCTCTTGTCGTCCGCAGGCCCGGGCCAGTTGACGGTGGTGTCGACCACCGATCCGAACACCGGCATCATTACTTACGTCGTCGAGGTGTCGCAGCAGAGCCTGGTCATCGTCAGCCCGCTCGGCCCGGTCTCGGCCAAGGCGCTCGACCAGATCTATCTGGGCAGCGCCTCGGACATGCTGCTCGGCGGCATTCCGACCGCGACGTTCGGCCCCATCACTTCGGCGCAGTCCCTCGGCCTGCAGACGACGGCCGCCAACGGCGGCAGCGTCCGCCTCGACGCGGTCGGCAGCATCCTCGGCGGCGTCTCCGGACAGGTCGCCATCTCCGGCAACATCGCCAACCTGACGCTGATCGCCGAAACCGGCCGCATCGGCACGGCGCCCGCGGCCGGCGCCGATCCCGCCACGAACCCGAATGCGCTCCTGCTGGCGCTGCTGACGCTGCCCGGCGGCTCAGTCGGCCCGCTCGATCAGGCCGTGGCCGCGCAGGGCATCTACCTGCGCCAGACATCCGGCGATCTCATCCTCGGCAACATCACGTCGGGGCAGGGCTCGTCGCCGATCCAGTTCGCGGCCTCCGGCAGCATCTACGCGGAGTCGCAGTTCACGGACCGCACCGTCATCCACCTTGCGGGCTCCGCGCTCGACGTCCGCGCCGGCGCCGCCGTCGGGTTCAATGGCGGCACCTTGCAGCCGCTGCAGGTCAAGATAACGGGCGCGATCACCGGCACGGCGGCCGGCGACATGACGATCCTGAGCCCGGCGAGCAATATGGTCGCGGGCGCGTCGGGCACCTACGGCGTCCTCACCTCGGGTGGCGCCATGACGCTCGACACGGTGGCGGGCGCAATCGCCATCAATGCCGACGTGACCAGCAGCGGCCTCATGCAGCTCCTCGCCAACGGCGCGATCACCTTCGCCGACGGCACCAGCGCGGACCCGGTGGTGGCCAAGAGCACGGGCGGGGCGATCACGCTCGCGTCGGCGACCCTGACCATGGGGGCTTACTCGGTGCTGGACGCCGCCGGCATCCTGTCGGTCGTGACGACCGGCAACGCCACCCTCGGCCAGCTCAAGTCGGCGGCCTCCTTTGCCGCCGCGGGTAACGGCCCCTCGATCGATATCGGCGCCGGCGGTGTGGCGGCGGGCGCCATCCTGAGCAACGGCGACGGACAGACCAACATCGTGACGACGGGCGCCGCCGCCCGCGTCGCGCTGAGCGGCAGCGCCGGCATCGGCACGTCGTCCGCCCGCATCGGCATCTCCGCGCCCTTCCTCAGCGCGACCGCGGCGGCGGGCGGCATCTATCTCAACGCGGTTGCCGACCTTCATGCGACGCTGTTGTCGGCGGTGGGCGGCAATGTCGGCATCCTCGGCAGCGGCGCCCTGACGCTCGACAGCGTGATCGCCGGCACCGCCGCCACCGCGGCCGGCACCTTCGGCGCGGACGCGGCCGGTCCGCTCGTCATCGGCACGGCGACGAGCACCGGCACGCAGACGATCCATTCGGGCCAGAGCGTTACGTTCACGACCCTGACCGCCACGGGGATCACCGGCGACGTCGGTGACATCGGCGTGACGGCGGACGCCGGCCTGATCCAGGGCGCGACGGTTGCCGCGCAGGGCTCGGCTTCGCTCGCCGCCGCGACGACCAACAAGGGGACCTCGGTCACCGGCACGACCGGTTCGGTGACGCTGACCGGCGCCGGCCTGATCGACTGGACGACCATCGTGGCCGGCACGACCGTCAGCGTGCGCTCGACGGGCGATAACGTGAACTTCAACACCGCGACCAGCGGCGGGACGCAGACGGTCCGCGCGGCGAACAACGTCACCTTCAACCAAATCACGACGAACGGCATCGTCGGTGACGCGGGCGACGTTGGTGTCACCGCCGACACCGGCCTCATCCAAGGCACGACGGTGGCGGTGCACGGCTCGGCCTCGCTCGCCGCCGCGACCACCAACAAGGGAACTTCGGTCACGGGCACGACCGGATCGGTGACGTTGACCGGCGCCGGCCTGATCGATTGGACGACCATCGCCGCCGGCACGACCGTCAGCGCGCGATCGACGGGCGATAACGTGAATTTCGACACCGCGACCAGCGGCGGCACGCAGACGGTCCGCGCGGTGAACAACGTCACCTTCAACCAGATCACGACGAACGGCATCGCCGGCGACGTGGGCGATGTCAGCGTCATCGCCGATACCGGCCTGATCCAGGGCACGACGGTGGCCGCGCACGGCTCGGCTTCGCTCGCCGCCGCGACCACCAACAAGGGCACCTCGGTCACCGGCACGACCGGCTCGGTGACGCTAACCGGCGCCGGCTTGATCGACTGGACGACCATCGTGGCCGGCACGACCGTCAGCGTGCGCTCGACGGGCGACAACGTGAACTTCGACACCGCGACCAGCGGCGGCACGCAGACGATCCGCGCGGCCAACAACGTCACCTTCAACCAGATCACGACGAACGGCATCGCCGGCGACGTGGGCGACGTCGGCGTCACGGCCGATACCGGCCTGATCCAGGGCACGACGGTTGCCGCGCACGGTTCGGCTTCGCTCGCCGCCGCGACGACCAACAAGGGCACGACGCTAACGGCGGCCACCGGCTCGGCGACGCTGATCGCGGGCGGCCTCATCGACTGGACGACGATCGTCGCCGGCAAGACGATCGACGTTCACTCGACCGCAGCCGCCATCAATCTCGGCACCGCCACCAGCGGCGGCTCGCAGACCATCCACGCCGGCCAGAACGTCACCTTCGGTCAGTTGACGGCGACGGGCATTCCGGGCGATCTCGGCAATATCACTGTGACATCGGATCACGGATCGATCACCGGCAACACGGTCACCGCAAACGGCGACGCCTCGTTCAACGGCGGGAACGCCATCAACGTCACGGCGCTGACCGCCGGCTCGGCGACGCTGAGCACGCCGCATAACCTCACGCTCGGTCTCCTGAGCGTGTACCGGAACATGACGCTCGGCGCCGACATTATCGACGTGACGGCGCGGCAGTTGCCGTCGGTGCCGCCGGTGCCGCTGCACGTGACCGTGACCGGCTATCAGGGCGGCGTCGCAACCCGCGCCAACCTCACCATCGATCCGCCGCAGGTCGTCGTTGACCGGCTGAGCATCATGGACTCGACCATCGTCGTCGACTCCCCGTCGCTGACGATCAGCAGCGGCTACGTGCCCGGCCAGATGATGCTAACGACGCCGGCGGGACAGATCCTGCTCGACAACCGCAGCCCCGCGCCGGTGGGCGGAGTCAATCTGCAACTCTACGAGCCCGGCGGCGTCTTCACGATGCAGCAGATTGGCAACGCCAATTTCAGCGACACCCAGGTCGTCTATTACGACGCGACGATCTCGTCGACGATCATCAACTATGGCGGCGGCAATTTCACTGGATCGAGCTTCGTCCGCGATTCCCTGCAGGACATGCGCAACGGCGACCTCCAGGACGTTTCCAAGCTGGACGTGAGCGTGTTGCGGGCGCTGTATTTCCAGGGAATGTTCGGCGAAGACCGATCACGCGGTCCGATCGAGGTCATCGGCGATGGCCCGGCCGTGAACATCGAAGGCCTGCTGGTCCCGGGGAATGGCCGCAAACGGCTGAAGAATATCCACAGAACCTCGACCGAAAAGCTGCACGGCACCGACTTCGCATCGCTGGCGTATGGTAAGTAGCATCATGCCACCCAGGCGGTCCGCGGAGCGGTGGCTATCTAACGATCGGGCCCGGTCATCAATGCGGTTTGTGCCACTGACGCTCGGCCTGGCGGTCGCGGCCTTGTTTATTGTGGAGGCGCACGGCCAGACCTCGCCGCAGGTCAATCCGGGAGTCATCAACCAGGACATCGAGCGGCAGCGGCAGCGATTCGAGCAGCAGGCAGCTCCCCCGAAGCAGCAGGGCCCCTCCGTGATCGGTCCGCAGCGCGCGCCCGCGATCAAGCTGCCCGGCGGCGGACAGACCTTCCTCCTGCGCAAGGTCGTCTTCGACAAGTCGAAGTTCATCAGCGACGAGGAACTCAAGGCGATCGCGGCAAAATATGTAGGCAAGCGGGTCGACATCGCGGCGCTCCAGAACATGGTCGCCGACGTCAACGCGATCTATGCCCAGCGCGGCATCGTCACCGCGATCGCGACGCTGCCGCCGCAGACCGCCGACAAGGGCGTGATCAAGGTCAAGTTGACCGAAGGCCGGCTGCAGAAATCGTCCGTCATCGGCAACAAGCAGACCTCGGAGACCTACATCCGCAGCAGCGTCGACCGGCCGGTCGGCGAGGTACTCGACGTTCCGCAGCTCAACCGCGACGTCGTCCGCTTCAACCGCACCAACGACGTTCAGCTGCGCGCGCTGCTGCAGCCGGGCACGGATTTCGGCCTGACCGACCTGCAACTCGCGGTGACAGAGCCGCCGGTCAACACGCTGCAGCTCTTCTTCGATAATCAGGGCGTCCAGACCACCGGCAAGAATGAGGGTGGCGTCTATTTCAAGCGGCATGGGATGTTCGGCATCGACGACCGGCTGACCTTTTACGGCGTCAAGTCGCAAGGCAACCTCAACGGCAACGTTGCCTTCAACATGCCGTTCAATCCCTGGGGCGGGCGCATCGGCGCAAGCTATACGCAGGGACGCATCAAGATCGTCCAGGGCCAGTTCGCCTCGCTCGATGTGACCGGCAAGTCGAACCAGGCCGCCGCGAACATTTCGCAGCCGTTCTATGTCGACGAGACCTGGCTGCTGCAGGCGACCGGCGCCTACGCCTACGGCAATTCCGAGAGCGATTTCGCCGCCGTGCCGGTCACCAACGACCGCTATTCGAAGGATACCGGCGGCCTCTCGATATCGGCGGTCGGCTCGAACTACAACGTCTCGCTCCTGCCGGTGTACAATTCGATCAACTGGCACGACAAGATCCTCGGCGGCGAGCGCAGCTTCAACACCTTCTCGGGCTCCGGCAACGGCGCGTTGCAATTGCCGGAGCAGTTTAGCTTCGTCGTTCTGGGCGGATGGCAATACACCTGGGAAGAGCTGCTGCCGGGCGATCAGCTGTTTACCGTCGGCGGGCCGACGACGGTGCGCGGCTATCCGACCAACACCGCCTCGGGCGACAGCGGCTACTATTTCAATCTCGAGATGCACCGGAACATGTCGGACCTGATCAAGGGCCTCGACATCTATGTCTTCACGGACAGCGGCGCGGTGTTCTCGACATCGCCAAAGGTGACGCAACTGGACTCGTCGGGCTTCGGCCTGTCATGGACGCCTTTCCTGCCGCTGACGCTCGAGGCGAGCATCGGCTTTCCGTGGCGGACGGTCGTCGCCGATCAAGAGCGTTATCAATTCTATGGCCGGGTCACTTTCCGGCCGTTGCTGTTATTCTCGGAACAGGGGGCCCCGGCGCCAAACCGGAAGGGCTCAAACGGAGGTTGAGATGAGTGCACCGCGTCTGTCCACTCGCGTCATGTTCACGGCCGCTCTAGTCGCCGCGGCCTTCGCCGCGAGCCAGGGGCCCGCCTTGAGCCAGGGAGGCAAAAAGGAGCAGCCGCCTCCGGCCGGCGCGCAGGGCGTGATGTCCAATGCCACCGCCAAGGTCGACGGCTTCCGCGCCGCGAGGTTCGGCATGAGCGAAGCCGAGGTGAAGAGCGCCATCGCTTCGGACTTTGGTATCAAGGGCAATGCCGTTCGCGAGCAGCCGAATTCCGGCGAGCGCACGAAGGCCCTGATGGTCAAGGTGCCGGACCTCCTGCCGGGTGGCGGCACGGCCGAGGTGTCATATATCTTCGGATATCACACCAAGAAGTTGATCCAGGTGTCGGTGTCGTGGTCCAAGGCGACGGACGAGAAGATGACGCCCGAGCAGTTGTTCTCGAATTCGAGCGTGCTGCGCGCGCATTTCCTGAGCGAAGGCTTCAGGCCCGAGACGATCGCCAGCAACATGCCGATCGGCGGCGGGCTGCTGATTTTCCGTGGCAGCGACGCCAAGGATCACACGACGATGCTGATCCTGCAGGGCACTTTCACCCAGGGCGAACATAACCAGCGCATCCTGACGCCGGCGAGCCTGCTGCTGTTCTACGTCGAGGACGCCAAGGCGCCGGACGTCTATCGCCTGCCGCCGGGATCGTTCTGAGTTCGCGACAGGGCCGGCGGTTGCTCGCGGAAGCCGCTGCCGGTGCTCGTCAATCGGCGGTTGCTCTTGACGCATGCGGGTGTAAAACGGGCCTGTCCGCGCATGCGAGGCAGATCTGCGGATTTCACTCCGCTAACGATGTCGGCTAAATCCGGCCCAAGGTCCCGGCCGGCAGGTTGACGCGTGGGCTATACCCCACCATCCTTACGTAAATTCCCGCCCGCAGCGGCCGTCTTGCGTTGTGAAGGCGGCAGCGGGGCGAACGTGACATCGCCTGCGATCCCCGCATGGCGTCGACGCGCCCCGCCTACCGGCTTCCAGGTGGTCGGGGGGATCATGGAAGCCTGCCGGAGAACTGGACAATGGCCGGCGCGCGCCCGGTGACCGACGAATGCCCGTGCAGCGGACATTGAACGCAGCCGCGACCAACCCGGCCCTGCGCGCCGCGCTTGCCGATTTCAGGCGGGCCTTCGCGAGCGTGACCGTCTTTTCGGCGGCGGTGAACCTGCTGATGCTCGCCGGCCCACTCTACATGCTGCAAATCTACGATCGCGTGCTGGCTAGCCACAGCGTGCCGACGCTCATCGCCCTGTCGGTGATGCTGGTCGTCGCCTACGGCTTCCAGGGCGTGCTGGACTTCATTCGAGGCCGGATCGTCGGCCGCGCCGCGATGGCGCTTGACTATCACCTCGATACGACGGTCCACAACGCGGTCGTCGAGCTGGGCGTGCAGTCGCGCATTGCCGGGGAGCCGCAGCAGCCGTTGCGCGACCTCGACCAGATCCGCGGCTTCCTGACCGGCAGCGGCGTCACGGCCATCGTCGACCTGCCCTGGGCGCCGGTGTTCCTTGCGCTTTGTTTTGCCATCCATTTCTGGCTCGGCGTCACCGCGCTCGCGGGCGCTACGATCCTGTTCGCGCTGGCGCTCCTGACCGAGCGGTCAAGCCGCGAGCCGACGCGCCTGATGGCCAAGCTCGCGGGCCAGCGTGCCGCGCTGATCGAGGCCGACCGGCGCAATGCCGAAACGATCGTCGCCATGGACATGGGCGAGGCGCTGGCGGCGCGCTGGTCGCGGAGCAATGCGGACTATCTCGGCGGCTTGCGCAAGGCTTCCGACGTCATCGGCTCCTTCGGCGGCCTGTCGCGCGTGCTGCGGCTGACGCTGCAATCGGCGATGCTCGGCGTCGGCGCCTATTTCGTGATCCGCCAGGAATTGTCGGCCGGCGCCATGATCGCCGCGTCCATCATGATGGGGCGCGCGCTCGCGCCTGTCGAAACGGTGATCGCCAACTGGCGCGGCTTCGTTTCGGCGCGTGACAGCTTCCGCCGCCTGTCCGCCACCCTTGGCCAGATCAAGACTCGCGGCGCGGCGACCGACCTGCCGCCGCCGCGCGCCAGCCTGGAGGTCCGCCGCCTCGGAGTCGCGCCGTTCGGCTCACCCGGCCTCACCGTGCGCGAGGTGTCATTCGGCCTGTCCGCCGGCGAGGCGCTCGGCATCATCGGCCCGAGCGGCGCCGGCAAGAGCTCGCTCGTCCGCGGGCTGATCGGCATCTGGAAGCCCGTCGCCGGCGAGGTGCTGCTCGATGGCGCGGCCCTGCATCAGTGGAGCAGGGCGTCGCTCGCGGACCGGATCGGCTTTCTCGGTCAGAGCGTCGAGTTGTTCGACGGCACGGTCGCCGCCAACATCGCGAGGATGGCGGCCGAGGTCGACTCGGCGGCGGTGCTGGCGGCGGCGAAAGCCGCGGGCGCGCACGACATGATCCTGCGTTTTCCGAACGGTTACGACACCCAGATCGGCGACGCCGGCGCCAGGCTGTCGGCCGGCCAGCGGCAGCGCATCGCGCTGGCGCGCGCGCTCTACCGCGATCCCTTCCTGATCGTGCTCGACGAGCCGAATTCCAATCTCGATTCCGAAGGCGACGCCGCGCTTCAGGCGGCGATCGAGGGCGCCAAGGCGCGCGGCGCGATCGTCGTCATGATCGCGCACCGGCCGTCGGCTTTGGTCGCCTGCGACAAGGTGCTGGTGCTGGCGAACGGTACGCAGCAGGCTTTCGGCGCGCGCGACGAGGTCATCCGCGCCTTCACCGCGCCGGCGCGCCCGGCCGCGATCGGCGCGCCGGTCCGGGTCGTGCGCGGGACGGAGACGGGCCAATGATGGCGCCGGCCGGGCGGAATCCTATGCGGGCCGTGCGCCGCCTCGAGATGGCGGGCTACGGCGTGCTTGCGCTGCTGTTCGGCGGCGCCGGCGTATGGGCCTCGACCGCGCATATCGCCGGCGCGGTCATCGCGCCCGGCAGCCTCGTCGTGCGGTCCAGCGTCAAGAAGGTGCAGCACCCGACCGGCGGCGTCGTCGCCGAGATCGACGTGCACGACGGCGACCGGGTGAAAGCAGGGCAAGTCGTGATCCGTCTCGACGACACGGTGGCGCGCGCCACCGTCGGCGTCGTCCAGGTTCAGCTCGATGAATTGCAGGCGCGTCTCGCGCGGCTCGTGGCCGAGCGCGACGACGACGATCATGTGGCCTTCCCGCCGGCTCTGCTCGCGCGCGAGAGCGATCCGCAGATCGCCGGCACGCTTGCCGGTGAGCGCAAGCTGTTCGAATCCCGCCGGCTGGCCAAGACCGGCCAGCGGGCACAGCTCGAGGAACGGATCGTCCAGTCGAACCAGGAAATTCTCGGTCTCGAGGCGCAGCAGGCGGCGAAAGAGCAGGAGATATCGCTGATCGATACCGAGCTGAAGGGCGTCAACGAGCTGTGGGAGAAGAACCTGGTCGCCATCAACCGCGTCATGCAGTTGCGGCGTGACCGGGCGCGGCTCTCGGGCGAGCGCGGGCAATACGTCGCCGAAATGGCGCGCGCCAAAGGCAAGATCAACGAGACCGGGCTTCAGATCATCCAGCTCGACAAGGATTTCCGCACCGAAGTGCTCAAGGACCTGCGCGACGCGCAAGGCAAGATCGCCGAGCTGACCGAGCGTCTGGTCGCGGCGCAGGACCAGCTCAAGCGCGTCAACATCGTCTCGCCCCAGGACGGCACCGTCGATCAGCTCTCCGTGCATACGGTCGGCGGCGTCATCGGCAACGGCGAAGTGCTGATGCAGATCGTCCCGCGCAACGACGAATTGATCGTCGAGGCGAAGGTCGAGCCGCGAGACATCGATCAGGTCACGCTCGGGGAGGACGCCGTGGTGCGCATCCTGGCGGGCGAGGGCCGCGTCAACCCCGACCTCACCGGCAAGGTCATCCTGGTCTCGGCCGACCTGAGCCACGACAAGGCGGCCGCCGGCACGCCCGAACGCAGCTACTATACTGTGCGGGTATCGCTGTCGCGCAGCGAACTGGAACGTCTCAACGGGCTGGCGCTGGTTCCCGGCATGCAGGCCGAGGTCTTCGTGCAGACTTATGCGCGCACGCCGTTGCAGTACATGATCAAGCCGCTGAGCGACCAGATGGCGCGCGTGTTCCGCGAGAGGTGATTGCGTCGCGGTTGCGCGGCGCGGCGGCGGCCTCGATTTTCCTCGATACGATCCGCCGCCTTTTGGTGTAAGTGCTTCGCTTGGCAGGCCCGGAATGGGCTGGTGGCGCCGAGGTAAGATATTGAAGTTAAACGATAAAAACGGTACGTCCGTAGACCGCCGGTTCAGCATTGCCCCGATGATGGACTGGACTGACCGTCACTGTCGGTTCTTCCACCGGCTGCTGACGCGCCGCGCGCTGCTCTATACCGAGATGCTGACGACCGGCGCCGTGCTGCACGGCGAGCGCACGCGACTCTTAGGGTTCGATCCGTTCGAGCACCCGGTCGCGCTGCAACTCGGCGGCAGCGATCCGGCGGCGCTGGCGCAATCGGCGCGCATCGGGGCCGACTTCGGTTATGTCGAGATCAATCTCAATTGCGGCTGTCCCTCTGACCGCGTGCAGGAAGGCCGCTTCGGTGCCTGCCTGATGGCGGAGCCGGCGCTGGTCGCCGACGGCGTCGCCGCGATGAAGGCGGCTGTCTCAATTCCCGTCACCGTCAAATGCCGCATCGGCATCGACGATCAGGACCCCGCCGAGACCTTGTTCGGCTTCGCCGCTCGCATGAAGGCGGCGGGCGCCGATGCGCTCATCGTGCACGCGCGCAAGGCCTGGCTGAAGGGTTTGTCGCCGAAGGAGAACCGCGAGGTGCCGCCGCTCGATTACGCGCTGGTGCATCGCCTCAAGGCCGCGCATCCCGATTTCGAGATCATCCTCAATGGCGGCATTGCCAGCCTCGAGCAGGCGCAGACCGAACGTGGCGCGCTTGACGGCGTCATGGTGGGCCGTGCCGCCTATCAGGAGCCGTGGCGGCTCCTTGCGGTCGATCCACAATTCTTCGGCGCGGACGCGCCTTTCACATCGCCGAAAGAAGCCGCGCTCGCGCTCATCCCTTACATCGAGCGCGAGACGGCGGCCGGCGTTCGGCTGAGCAGCATCACGCGGCACGTGCTTGGGCTGTTCCGCGCGGTGCCGGGCGCGCGCGCCTTCCGGCGCCATCTGGCGACGGAAGCGGTCAAGCCGGGCGCCGGGGTCGCCGTCATGGCTGATGCGCTGGCGCTGGTGCTGGACAGGCCCGCGGATTTGGCGCACATCGCCGCCTGACCTTTCGGCGACCATCCCCCGGATCACCATGCTGCTCGGATACCCGCTCGGCGAGATCGTCTGGCTCGTGCTGTTGATCCTGGCCGGCGGAGTCGTCACCGGCATTCTCGCCGGCCTGTTCGGCATCGGCGGCGGCGGCGTCATCGTGCCGGTCCTGTACGAGGTCTTCGGCGTCATTCATGTGCCGGACGCGCTGCGCATGCAGCTTTGCATCGGCACCTCGCTCGCCATCATCGTGCCGACCACCGTGCGCTCCTATATGGGCCACAAGAAGCGAGGCGCGGTGATCCCGCAGGTGGTGCGAATCTGGACGGTCCCGGCGATCGTCGGCGTGCTGATCGGTTCGGTGACGGCCTCGTTCGCTCCGGGCGCGGTGTTCAAGATCGCCTTTGTCTGTTTCACGGCCTTCATCAGCACCAAGATGCTGTTTGGCGGCGACCGCTGGAATCTCGGAAGCGAGCTGCCCGGCCGCGCATTGATGGCGGTCTATGGTTTCGTCACCGGCTTGTTCTCGTCGCTGGTCGGCGTCAGCGGCGGCGCGTTCTCGAACGCCGTGCTCACGATGTACGGTCAGCCTATGCAGCGCGCGGTCGCGACGTCGGCCGGTGTCGGCGTTCCCATCACCGTCGTCGGCGCGGTCGGTTACGCGATCGCCGGCTGGCCGCACATCCATGAATTGCCGCTAATGTCGCTCGGCTTCGTCTCGGTCATCGGCTTCGTGTTGATGGCGCCTGTCTCGAGCTATACGACCGCTTACGGCGTACGGCTGGCGCACTGGCTGCCGCGCCGCAAGCTCGAGATCGGCTTCGGCCTTTTTCTGATGGTGGTGTCGCTGCGCTTCCTGGCAACGCTGATCTAGCGTGCCTCCGTCCGGCCGGCGGCGCGCGTTAAGGCGTGCCGCGCATGCGCAGCTTGTCGCCGCGCACCTCCCAGCTTTCCAGACGGTTGAGGAAGCTCATGCCGAGCAGATTGTTGTGCAGCTGCCCGCGCTGCACGACCAGCGCCGGCACGTCGCGCTCCATCAGGTTGCCGACGGCGAGCTTGGCGAGCGTAACCGGCGCGGCGCGCGTGCGGCCGTTGGCGGTATCGACGTTCACCGTGTACTCGAGCACCTCGATCGGCAGGCCGGCGGCGCGCGCGGCTTCCTGCGTCAGCACGACCGAGGTTGCGCCGGTGTCGATCACCATCGGCACCTTGGCGCCGTTGATGTGGGCTGCAACAGCGAAGTCGCCGCGGCGGCCGCGCACCACCTCGGCGTTGCGGCCGTGGCCGGCGACATGGCCCGGCATTAGCTGCGCGATGACGCGGTCGCCGGCGTCGCCAAGCTCGAACCGGTAGCTGTAGCCGACGACGAGCAGCAGCACGATCACGATCCAGAACAGCGCCGCCTCGAACACCTTCGACAGCCGCTCCTTGAACAGCACGAGCAAGAGGCCGCCGGCGCAGACGATCAGCGCGACCTTCAGCGTCAGCGCGCCGATGTCGTGCCGCAACAGGTTGGTGATGGCGTCCTGGTCGGCGCTGGCGATCATTGCCGTGAGCGACAGCGCGACGCCGAGGATGAGGGTCCAGATGAGGCGGCGGCTCAACGGGTTACTCCGTCGCCGTGACGGCAGGCCGAGCCGCGATCCGCGCCGGCAGTTCCGCCATGATACGCGCGCGCTCGGCCTCGCTCATGCCGCTCCACGCCGCGATCTCGGCGATGGTGCGGCCGCAGCCCGCGCACAGGCCGGTGCGGGCGTCGAGCACGCAGACTTTGATACACGGGGTTTGCATCGGCGCTGCGTTTGCGGGCGAATCCGGGGTCACCATAATGCGCCGAGGCGGGAAGGCAATCGCGCGATTGTCGCAAGCACAAAGGCCCGTCACGTGCCGACGCGGAACAACGGGCGGCGGCTCAGCCGGCGCTTTTCCTCGGGGCTGAGGATCGGCTCGTTCGGGGCGTGCGGCGCAATCGGCGGCGCCTGCTCCTGGATCGGCGCCATCGCGGCGACCACGCGCTCGGGCGGGAAGGTGACGATCACCTCGGTTCCGATGCGCAGCTTCGACTTGAGCTGGAACGTGCCGCCGTGCAGGTCGACGAGGCTCTTGGCGATCGGAAGGCCGAGGCCGGCGCCCTGTTCGGCCGATTTGATCGAGTTCGAGCCCTGACCGAACGAGGCGAGCACGACCGGGATCTCCTCCTCCGGAATGCCGGGGCCGGTGTCCTTGCAGCTCATGTATTGCCCGCCCGAGGCGGTCCAACCGACCTTGAGCCAGATCTCGCCGCCCTGCGGCGTGAACTTGATGGCGTTGGACAAGAGATTGAGGCAGATCTGCCGGATCGCGCGCTCGTCCGCCCACAGGCGCGGCAGTTCCTGTTCGAACATCTCGTGGATGGCGATGCCGCGATTGGTCGCGCGCAGCTTCAGGAGGTGGTGGCAGTCCTCGACGATGCCGGGGAGCGACACCGACTCCTCGTTGAGCTCGTAGCGGCCGGCCTCGATGCGCGACAGGTCGAGGATTTCATTGATCAGGCCGAGCAGGTGCACGCCGGAATTATGGATGTCGGCTGAATATTCCTTGTAGGCGGGAATTGCGTGCTCGCCGAACACCTCGGTCTTCATCACCTCCGAGAAGCCGAGGATGGCGTTGAGCGGCGTGCGCAGCTCGTGGCTCATCTGCGCCAGGAACCGTGACTTGGAGATGTTGGCGGCTTCGGCGCGGCGGCGCGCCTCGTCGGAGATGGCCTTCGCCTGCTCCAGTTCGCCGATCAGCGCGTCCTTTTCGGCGCGCGCCTCGAGCGTTGCGAGCGACGTCGAATAGAGGCGGTAGGCCAGCACAGCGAAATAGCCCTGCGCCGCCACCGCCATGCCGGCGAGGATCATGTCGCGCAAGGTGCCGTGCACGGCGAAATCGAGCGCGACCGCCGACGTCACCGGGAAGGTGGCGGCGAACACCGCCATCGGCAGGCTCGAGGCAAGCATGCTCGATACCGCCACGACGAGCAGCATGACGAAGAGCATGAACGTGCCCGAGCTCTCGTCGACACCGACCGGGTGGATGAGGATGAACATCCACGCCACGCCGTAGAAAAGATCGAGCATGATGAAGCGCACGCGCCAGGCGCGCGTCGACACGTCGGCCGGAGCGAGGTCGAGGAACTGGCGGCACTTGGTGATGATGACGGCGTGGATCACCAGCACCGACGCGGTCCAGGCGCCGGCGGTCACCGCGCCGGTCCACAGGCTCGACAGGAAGCCGATCGTGCCGACCAGCAGCAGGATCACCAGCGAGGCGGACAGCCGGTTCTGCGCGTAGAGCCTGAGCAACTCGATATCGAAGGCCGGGCGGGTGCCGCTCGAGGAGGTCAGCCGGTCGCGCGCCTCGCGCACATATTGCGCGGCAAGCCTGCGTTTCACCGGAGAAGTCTCCGGCGGCAGGGCGCTCAAGTCTGGCTGTTCGCCGGGGATGGGCATTGTCAGGACGCTGACGCTACGGAACCGTAAGTCCCAACCTCGCCGATAATCCTTAAGACCAGGCTTAAGAGGGCGCTAAAGTCTCTGGTTAACGATGTTTAACCGGGCCTTTGACAGGGGGCCGGCAGGCATGGTCGGTTCAACGGCACGGGAAACGCGTCCGGGACCTGACATGAAGCTCTACGACAGCAAACTGGCGCCCAATCCGCGCCGCGCCCGCATCTTCCTGGCCGAGAAGGGCATCGAGGTGCCGGCTGAGCAGGTCGACATGATGGCCAAGCAGCACTGGACACCCGAATACACCGCCATCAATCCGCTCCAGCGCATGCCCGTGCTGGTCCTCGACGACGGCACCGTCATTTCCGAGTCGGTCGCGATCTGCCGCTATTTCGAGGCGCTGCGGCCGCAGCCGCCTTTGTTCGGGACGGGGGCGAAAGAGATCGCCATCGTCGAGATGTGGAATAGGCGGTGCGAGCTGAACCTGCTGTCCACGGTCGCTCACGTCTTTCGCCACACCCATCCGGCGATGAAGGAACTCGAAGTGCCGCAGGTTCCCGCCTGGGCCGAGGCCAACCGGCCGCGCGTCGTCGAATTCCTGCGCATCCTGAACGAGCAACTCGCCGCGCACGCCTTCATCGCCGGCGATCACTTCACCGTCGCGGATATCACCGCGCTGTGCGCCATCGATTTCATGAAGCCGGCGCGGATTGCCGTTCCGGACGAGCTCACCCATGTGAAGCGCTGGCACGCCGAGGTCTCGGCGCGGCCGAGCGCGAAGGCGTGACTCGCGATGAGGCTCACGATCGTCGGCTCAGGCGACGCGTTCGGATCCGGCGGTCGGCTCAACACCTGCTTCTGGCTTGAGACGGCGAAAGCGAACCTCGTGGTCGACTTCGGCGCGTCCTCGCTGGTGGCGCTGAAAATGCTCGGGCTCGACCCGAACGCAATCGACGCGGTCGTGCTCTCGCACCTGCACGGCGACCATTTCGGCGGCCTGCCGTTCCTGCTGCTCGACTATCAATTCCTGGCGCGGCGCGACCGGCCGCTGCTCATCGCCGGCCCGCCCGGCCTGAAGGCGCGGCTCGACGGCCTGATGGAGGCGTTCTTCCCGAAATCGACCGGCTCGAAGTGGAAGTTTGCGTGGTCCGTGCAGGAGATCGCGCCCGGTGCGCCGGACACCGTGCTCGGCCATGACATCACGACCGCCGAGGTGATCCACCAGTCCGGCACGCAATCGACAGCGCTGCGCCTGTCCGACGGCGAAAAGACCTTCGCCTATTCCGGCGACACCGAATGGACCGGCGCGCTCGTGCCGATCGCGCGCGGCGCCGATCTCTTCATCTGCGAATGCTACGGTTTCGCCGGCACCGTCACCGGACACCTGACCTGGGAAATCCTCAAGCCGCGGCTTGCCGAACTCGGCGCGCGGCGCACCATGGTCACGCACATGAACCCGACAATGCTGGCGCGGCTCGACGAGGTGCGGGCAGGGGGCGTGCTGCTGGCCGAGGACGGGCTTTCGCTCGAATTCTGACAAGGATTCAATAGCATAGCACCGGCCCGCGGGCTGCCGAGGGCCGGCGCGTTTCAGTCGTCTATTGCCGCTCCAGCCGCGCCAGCAGCGCCGACGTGTCCCAGCGCTTGCCGCCCATCTTCTGCACTTCGGCATAGAACTGGTCGACCAGCGCTGTGACTGGCAGGCTGGCGCCGTTCTTGCGCGCCTCGCCCATGCAGATCGCCAGATCCTTCCGCATCCAGTCCACGGCGAATCCGTGATCGAACTTGCCGGCGGCCATGGTCTTGTAGCGGTTCTCCATCTGCCAGCTCTGCGCCGCGCCCTTGGAGATGGTGGCGATGAGCTTTTCGATGTCGAGGTTCGCCTTCTTGGCGAAGTGCAGGGCTTCCGACAGCCCTTGTACCAGGCCGGCAATGCAGATCTGGTTGCACATCTTGGCGAGCTGGCCCGAACCCGGTGCACCCATCAGGTTGCACGCGCGCGCATAGGCGTCGATCACCGGCTTGGCCTTGTTGAAGATCGGCTCGTCGCCGCCGCACATCACCGTCAGCACGCCGTTCTCGGCGCCGGCCTGGCCGCCCGACACCGGCGCGTCGACGAAGTCGAAGCCGGCCTTCTGCGCCGCCGCGTAAAGATCGCGCGCGATCTCGGCCGAGGCCGTCGTGTGATCAACGAAGATCGTGCCCTTGCCCATCGCCTGGAAGGCGCCGTCCTTGCCGAGCGTGACCTCGCGCAGGTCGTTGTCATTGCCGACGCAGCACATCACGAAATCCTGGCCCTGCGCGGCGGCTTTCGGCGTCGGCGCCGCCTTGCCGCCGTATTGCTTGACCCACTGATCGGCCTTCGCCGCGGTCCTGTTGTAGACGGTGACCTCATGGCCGCCTTTGTTCTTGAGATGCCCGGCCATCGGATAGCCCATCACGCCCAGGCCGAGAAAAGCCACTTTCGCCATCATCGTTCTCCTTCGAAATGCGTCTGACTGTTACTGGATCTTGACGTTAAGCTCTTTGGAGAGCTTGCCGAACTTGTCGTAATCGCTGCGGATGCGCGCGTTGAATTCGTCCTCGGACAGGATGAGCGGCATCAGGCTGCCCGACACATTGACCTTCGCCGCCACTTCGGGCTTGGCGAGCTCCGCCTGAACGACCGTGCGCAGCTTGTCGATGATCGGTTTCGGCGTGCCCGCCGGCGCAAACAGCCCGAGCCAGATGTCGACCGCGTAGCCCGGATAGAACTCGCCGATGGTCGGCACGTCGGGCATGGCCTTGGACCGCTCCTTGCCGCTCATCGCGAGCGGCCGCAGCGTTCCCGCCTTGAATTGGCCGGCGCTCTCGCCGCCGGCGAACAGCACCTGCGTCTGGCCGGCGATCGTCGCCTGCATGGCCGGCGAGCCGCCGCGATAGGTCACGTCGAGCACCTTGAACCCGCCGCGCTGCTTCAACTGCGCCATGGCGAAGAAATGCTGGCTGCCGACGCCGCCGCTGGCGAAGGCGAGCGGCGGGTTGGCCTTCTTCGCATATTCGATGAATTCGGGCAGCGTCTTGACCGGCACCTTCGGATTGACCGCGAGCACGAATTGATTGGTCGCGACCGACGTGATCGGCACCAGGTCCTTCATCGGGTCGAAGGACATGTGCGCGTAGACGTGCGGATTGATCACGATGCCGCTGTCGGCCGCAAGGATTAAAGTGTAGCCATCGGGCGCGGCCTTGGCCGCTGCTTCGCCGGCGATGTTGCCGTTGGCACCGGTGCGGTTCTCGATGACGACCGGCTGGCCGACCGCCTGCGACAGGTATTGCCCGACTAGCCGCGCCACCACGTCGGGGGCGCCGCCCGGCGGGATAGGCACCAGAATCCGGATCGGCCGGTTGGGGTAGGCGTCCTCGGCCGCGGCCGGCGCGGTGGCGGCGGCAAGGCCGGCGGCCAGCACCATGGCGAAGAGTGACAATGTCCTCATGCCGTTTCCTCCCTGGGCGGATTCTTAGCCGGCGGCTTCGCGCCGTTTGACCCGTCGTACCAGATAATCGAAGTTGATGGCGAACTGTTCTGGACGGCCGATGTCGCCTTTCAGCTTCTCGATGTCGGCGCGCGGGAATTCCGGCGCGAGATCGCCGGCCGTCTCCGCGACGAGCTGAACCATGGCGGCGTTCTCGAGCATGATCGCGGCGATGACGGCCTCGGCGATCGTCGCGCCGGCGGTCACCGCGCCATGGTTCTTGAGCAGCACCGCGCGGTGCGGGCCGAGCGCGCGCGCGACGCCGGCGCCCATCTCCTTGCTGCGGATGAGATTGATCGTGTCGGTATAAACGCCGAGCGCTTCATAAAAAAGCGCGCCGGGCTGGCTGTAGGCGCGCATCGGACGACCGGTCGCCGACAGCGCCACGGCATAAGGCGGGTGCGTGTGCAGCACGCAATTGACGTCCGCGCGCAGCTTGAAAATCTCCGAGTGAATATAGACCTCGCTGTGGCGGCGCGCGGTGCCGGCCACCACATTGCCGTCGAGATCGATGGTCAGGATGTTCTCCGGCGTGATCTCGTCGAGGCCGACGCTGTGCGGCTTCATGAAGAACAACGTCGGATCGTCCGGCAGCCGGAACGAGATATGGCCGCGCGTGAAGTCGTCCTGACCCTCGGCGACCAGGACTTTGCCGGCCCAGATGAGCTGCTGTTTGATCTCGTCGTGCGTCATGTCGGTACTTTTGCGGGGGAGGCGGGGTTCGGGGCCGCAACCTGACACGCGGGCCGCCCCTCGCTCAAGGCTGCATTGACGCCCCGCCCGTCATGCCTATGGTGGCGGCCAAATGGAACGAGGTGCGTGGCTATGGCGGTGACCAAGGAGCAGGTTCTGGCGGCTCTGGCGCGGGTCGCGGCCCCCAATGGCGGCACTTTGACCGACGCGCGCGTCCTGTCCGATATCGTGGTCAGCGATGGCAAGGTGTTCTTCTCGATCACCGTCAATGCCGCCGAGGTCAAGGCCTGGGAGCCGGTGCGCAAGCAGGCCGAGGACGCCGTCAGGGCGGTGCCGGGCGTCGCCTCGGCGCTGGTGGCGCTGACGGCCGAGCGGGCGGGGGGCGCGGCCGCGCCACGGTCGCAGGCCGCCGCCCCGCAGCGCGCCGCGCCGCACACGCACGCCGCCCATCCGGCGGACAAGGTGCAGCCCGGCATTCCCGGTGTCGATGCCGTGATCGCGGTTGCCTCCGGCAAAGGCGGCGTCGGCAAGTCGACGACCGCGGTCAACCTCGCGCTCGGCCTGCGCGACCAGGGCCTCAAGGTTGGCCTGCTCGACGCCGACATCTACGGCCCGTCGGTGCCGAAGCTGCTGGCGATCCGCGAGAAGCCGCAGACCATCGGCGGCAATCGACTGAAGCCGATCGAGCGCTATGGCTTGACCGTCATGTCGATCGGCTTCCTCATCGACGAGGACACGCCGATGATCTGGCGCGGGCCGATGGTGATGTCGGCGATCACGCAGATGCTGCGCGAGGTGGAGTGGGGCAAGCTCGACGTGCTCGTCGTCGACATGCCGCCCGGCACCGGCGACGCGCAACTGACCATGGCGCAGCAGGTGCCGCTGAAGGGCGCGGTCATCGTCTCGACGCCGCAGGACCTCGCGCTGATCGACGCGCGCCGCGGCGTCGCGATGTTCAACCGCGTCAACGTGCCGGTGCTCGGCGTGGTCGAGAACATGAGCTATTTCCTCTGCCCGGAGTGCGGCTCGCGCTCGGACATCTTCGGCCACGGCGGCGCGCGCCACGAGGCCGAGCGGCAGGGCGTGCCGTTCCTCGGCGAGGTGCCGCTGCACATGACGATCCGCGAGAAGTCGGACGCCGGCCTGCCCGTTGTGGCGACCGAGCCGGACGGACCGCACGCGAAAATCTATCGCGACATCGCCGCGAAAGTGCTCGCCGGCATCAAGGGCGGCGGCCGCGCCGCGCCGAAGATCGTCGTCGAAGCATAGCGCGGGCAGGGGACGGACATGCGCGCGAAAAACGCCGTCCGTCTCGTCCTCGCCACTCTCGCGCTCGGCCCGTTCGCAGCGCTGGCCCAAACGCCGCCGCAGCCGCCGGCTCCCGCGCTCATCGAGCCGGCTCTGCCCGCCGACGCCGAGTTCGCGCGCAACATCGCGCATGTCCGCGCTGATCTCCTGATGGCCGACGCTCTGGTCAAGGATCGCGACTGGGTCGACGCACGCCCGCACGTCAATTTCCCGCGCGAGGAAATCTACGGCGTCATCCGCGACGAGTTGCGCGCCTACAAGACGCCGCCGTTCGACGGCGCGCTGCGCGAGCTCGCGCACGCGGTCGCGGCGCGCAACATCAAGCTCTACGACCGCGCGCTGAAGAAGGTCGAGGTTTCGCTGGTCGCCGCGGATTTCGCCTTGCAGGCGCGGCAGAAGGACTGGCCGCGCTTCACGCTCCAGGTCGCCGCCGCGCTGCTGCGTGACGCCGCCGACGAGTACGACGACGCGGTCGCGAACGGCCGCATCGTGCACGCGATCGGCTACCAGAGCGCGCGCGGCATCGTGTTTGAAACCGACCGCATGGTCGAGAGCGTCGCGAAGGACGTCGCCGCGCGCAATGCCGCGGCATTGCAGACCGTGCGCGGTAATCTGATGCGCTTGAAGGACGTCTTTGCGTCGGTTTCCGCACCGAAAGAACCGCGCGCCGATGCAGCGGCGGTGCGCAAGCTGGCCGTCGAGACCGCGGCGCTCATGCGCGCGGTCCTGTAATCCGACTTTCGTATAGACCCACAGCCATACCACCTTGCATCGCGTCTATGCGTGACGTTCCTTCGCTTGCTCTCGCGGCATCGACCTGCTTTGACACGCGCAATCCGCCGCTTCCGGCGGAGCAATCCCAATAAGAAAACCGGAGTCTATCTCTCTCATGAAACGCCGACAGTTCCTGGGCGCCGCAGGCGCGGGTGTCGCCGCCGCGGCCGTTGCCGCTCCCGCCATCGCGCAATCGGCGCCCGCGTTGAAGTGGCGCCTCACCTCGAGCTTCCCGAAGTCGCTCGACACCATCTACGGCGCCGCCGAAGTCTTCGCGAAGGCCGTCGCGGATGCGACCGACAACAAATTCCAGATCCAGTGCTTCGCCGGCGGCGAGATCGTGCCCGGCCTGCAGGCCGCCGACGCCGTGAGCAACGGCACCGTCGAGATGGCGCACACCGCGTCCTACTATTACGTCGGCAAGGACCCGACCTTCGCGATGTTCACCGCGCAGCCGTTCGGCCTGAACTCGCGCATGCAGACCTCGTGGATGTATTTCGGCGGCGCGCTCGACCTCGCGAACGCGTTCTACAAGAAATACAATTTCATCGCCTTCCCGGCCGGCAACACCGGCACGCAGATGGGCGGCTGGTTCCGCAAGGAGATCAAGACCCCCGACGACATCAAGGGCCTGAAATTCCGCACGGCGGGCTTCAACGGCCAGATCTTCTCGAAGATGGGCGCGGTGCCGCAGCAGGTCGCCGGCGGCGACATCTATCCGGCGCTGGAGAAGGGCACCATCGACGCGGTCGAGTGGGTCGGCCCCTACGACGACGAGAAGCTCGGCTTCTACAAGGTCGCGAAGTACTACTACTACCCGGGCTGGTGGGAAGGCGGCGCGATGCTGCACAACTTCATCAACCTCGATAAGTGGAATGCTCTGCCGAAGTCGTACCAGGAGATCGTCCGCTCGGCGTCCGACAAGGCGCATGTGTGGATGCAGGCCAAGTACGACGCCGGCAACCCTCAGGCCTTGAAGCGTCTCGTCGCGAACGGCGCGGTGCTGCGTCCGTTCCCGCAGGCGGTGATGGAGGCGAGCTACAAGGCGACGCAGGACACCTACAAGGAAGTCAGCGACAAGAACCCCGAGTTTAAGAAGGTGCTCGACAGCATGGTCGCGTTCCGCGGCGATGAGTATCTCTGGTGGCAGGTCGCCGAGCTCGGCTTCGACGCGTTCATGGTGCGCCAGCGCGCGCGCGGCTGACGGCCGCGGTTTCCCGCCTATCGGCACCCCGTCCGGCTCCGCCGGGCGGGGTATTTCTTTGCTCCCCCGATTGGATTTCGCCCTCTTGCGGTCTATCGTTACCGCACTTGCGGCCGGTGCCGGATGGCGCCTGCCGATGCGAAAACCCACGAAGGGGAGGAGAGGCTGATGAAGCGGCGTCAATTCCTGAAATCGGCCGGACTTGGCCTGGCGGCGACCGCGGTGGCGGCGCCGGCGATCGCCCAATCCGCGCCCACGCTCAAATGGCGTATGACCGCGAGCTGGCCGAAATCGCTCGATACTCTGTTCGGCGCCTGCGAGACGATCGCCAAATACGTTTCGGAATCCACCGACGGCAAATTCCAGATCCAGACTTTCGCCGCCGGCGAGATCGTGCCGGGCCTTCAGGTGCTCGACGCTGTGCAGAACGGCACCGTCGAGCTCGGCCACAGCGCTCAATATTACTACATCGGCAAGGACCCGACCTGGGCGCTGTTCTGCGCCGTGCCGTTCGGGCTGAACGCGCGCCAGCAGAACGCCTGGTTCTACGAGGGCGACGGCCAGAAGCTGATCGACGAGTTCGGCGCCAAGTTCAACAGCAAGTGTCTGCTCGCGGGCAACACCGGCTGTCAGATGGGCGGCTGGTTCCGCAAGGAGATCAAGACCGTCGACGACCTCAAGGGCCTGAAGATGCGCATCGGCGGCTGGGCCGGCAAGACGATGGGCAAGCTCGGCGTCGTCGCGCAGCAGATCGCCGGCGGCGACATCTATCCGGCGCTGGAGAAGGGCACGATCGACGCCGCCGAATGGGTCGGCCCCTATGACGACGAGAAGCTCGGCTTCTACAAGGTCGC